>NZ_AGFX01000018.1 GCF_000236805.1 Paenibacillus peoriae KCTC 3763
AAACTCTCCAATAAAGACCAACCGAGGTTGGTTATAGAAAGAGCGATTAGCTCATTTTGAAACTGACGAGATAAAATATCTCATTGTGGATTTTGCAAGCAAAATCCGTACTCACTCGTTGTTCAGTTTTCAAAGATCAAACACTTCATGTCTGCCTTAGGTTTTATCCCCTCAGCAACTTTTATAGTATATCATGTTCTTCAGAGTTGTGTCAACACTTTTTTTGAAAAAGTGTTTTTGCTCTTTTTTGATAATACTTGAAGCGACAAAAAGTAATATACCATACTTTTATTATAATTTGCAACTCTTTTTTTCAAAAAGAAGAGTTAAGTCTCAATACATTCAATATAAAGCTCTCTGTGAAGCATCAAGTTAATGATTTCCCCATTTACTTGAACCAACGGACGAGTCGGATGATCACGATCAGCAAATATAATTTCCCCTATGCGATTATCATTAAGACGTACTTTGGTTCCGTTGTTAAATTGGGTGAGCTTGTGAATGAAAACCTGTACCACACTTGGGTCCAGCTTACCAAACGATTCTGATTTGATTTGCTCCAGAACCAGGTATGGGGATTGGGCAGGTCGATATGTCTTCTCCAGCGTCATGGCATGAAATACATCAGCCACTCCGACAATTTTAGCGTATATGTGGATTTGTTCCCCCTTGAGACGCAATGGGTATCCGGTACCATCCACTTTTTCATGATGCTGAAGAGCAGCCAGACGCACGCCTTCGTTAATAGCCTTCACATTTTTGAGCAACTGATATCCCAGTGAAGTATGACGACGAATATCCTCTTGCTCCTCCCCTGTTAATGCAGAAGGCTTGTAGAGGATGACCGGGTCCATTTTGGCATTGCCAATATCATGAAGTAATCCGGCAAAGGCAACCTGCATCCAGTCCTTTTGAGGCAAACCAATCCACTGCGCAATGGAATACGAAGTAAGTGAGGTCAATACAGCATTGTGAAAAATATAATCAACTTCGATCATGGATCGCGGAATAAATGTCATTACGTTATAGCGCTGTATGTGCACCAGTAAGGACTCCAACTGGCTTCGTAGCTCAAATATAGATAAATTAGAGACAAGTACTGATTGGAATGCACTCTTAACAAGCATCACCATTTTGTCATACTCATCCTGGAATTGTGTAAACTCATCTCGCTCATCTAATGAGGGGGCTTGTGATTCAGCTGCTCCGGATCGAACAGTAGCATGATCGCCGCCGGAAGTTAAATCATCCTCCATCCCTACCTCTACTTGCTGGATCAGGAACGCCTGTAAAATTTCCAAGTCACGGGGCAGTAGAATGCGCCCTTTCGGCAGCAGCAAGCTGCCCATTTCAGTAAATACATCGCTTTGCAATTTAAGCCCAGCTTTTAATTCGGATACGGGTACAGTTGTCATGGTCAACCTCTCTGTTCTCACAACAGCTGCTCCAGCTGCCAGTTTATGATGTCATTATATTACTTGGAAATGATCCTGTACATTCATTTTATACCATTTAAAGCTTTAGCCGTCTGGATTCATTAGTCCGAAAAAGAAAAGGACTCCCTGACCAAAATGTCAAGGAGTCTTCCTCATCACTTAAAAATCCAGCAACCACTTGTGTAGTATAGATGGCTTCTTAT
Source organism: Paenibacillus peoriae KCTC 3763 (assembly GCF_000236805.1). Classification (GTDB taxonomy): domain Bacteria; phylum Bacillota; class Bacilli; order Paenibacillales; family Paenibacillaceae; genus Paenibacillus; species Paenibacillus peoriae. The sequence goes on from NZ_AGFX01000018.1 coordinate 1,640, forward strand.
TCGTTCTCAGAAGACTCTGAATCGCTGCCTTCCGTACCTTCTGTATCCATATCAAGAACAGGTTCAGCACCTGATGGAGATGCATCTCCGCTGGCCTCCCCGCCCTCTAATAGCTCTTCAAGCAGTTCTTCCTGCTCTTCATTCTTGTTCGCACGACATACAGTAGCAACCGAATCATCCTCGCGGATGTTAATCAGCCTTACCCCTTGTGTATTGCGGCCCATTGTAGAGATTTCGTCCATACTGGTCCGAATCACGGTACCACTGGCTGTAATGATCATCAAATCCTCTTCGGTTTTTACAACCTTGAGGCCGACAACCGGACCATTTTTATCCGTAACATTAATTGTCTTAATTCCCTTGCCTCCGCGGCTTTGGATACGATAATCCGCTACAGGGGTACGTTTGCCATAGCCTTTAGCCGTTACAATCAGGATATCCAGGTCGGTATCAACAATATCCATACCTATTACAGCATCACTCTCATCGAGACTGATCCCTTTAACCCCCGTAGCACTACGGCCCATAGACCGTACATCGCTCTCATGGAAACGAATAGACATGCCTTCTGCCGTACCAATGATCATTTCCTGCTGTCCGTCCGTCAGTTTTACTTCGATCAGGGCATCATCTTCACGCAAGTTAATGGCGATCAAACCACCTTTGCGAATATTAGCATAGTCGTCGAGCGGCGTCTTCTTGATAATCCCTTGTCGGGTCGCAAAGAACAGATAGCTATCCTCAACAAACTCCTCAATTGGAATAACCGCATTGATCGACTCACCCTGCTCAATCTGAATTAGATTAATAATCGGTGTTCCCCGGGCTGTCCGACTGAGATCAGGAATCTCATAAGCCTTAATCCGATATACTTTGCCCTTATCGGTGAAGAATAACAAGTGATGATGTGAATTCGTAATAAACAGATGCTCTACGAAATCTTCATCCTTGGTATCCATTCCCACTACACCGCGACCGCCGCGTTTTTGACTGCGATAGGTAGTAACGGGAAGACGCTTAATATATCCGGTATGGGTTACAGTAATAATAACATCTTCACGAGGAATAAGATCCTCATCCAAAATGCTCTCTTCACCTACTGTAATTTCAGTACGACGCTCGTCAGCAAAACGTTCTTTAAGCTCATTCAGCTCTTCGCTAATAATGTTAAGCACCAAATGCTCGTTAGCCAAAATTTCGCGGTATTCGGCAATCTTTTGTAATAACTCGTTATATTCATTCTCGATCTTCTCACGTTCCAAACCGGTTAAGCGTTGCAGACGCATATCGAGAATGGCTTGAGCCTGCTCAAGAGTAAGTGAGAAACGCTCAATCAGTCCTTCACGAGCTGCTTCTGCAGTTTGAGAGGAACGGATCAAGGCAATAACTTCGTCCAGATGATCAAGAGCAATGCGCAAGCCTTCCAAAATGTGTGCTCTAGCTTCAGCTTTTTTCAGATCGAATTCTGTCCGACGACGAATAACTTCAACCTGATGTTTGAGATAATAATACAAGACATCTTTCAGGTTCAAAATCTTCGGCTCGTTGTTCACAATGGCAAGCATATTGATACCGAAATTAGACTGCATAGCCGTATGTTTAAACAAATTATTCAGAACGACGTTCGGGTTCACATCTCTACGCAACTCGATAACGACACGCATACCTGTACGGTCCGATTCATCCCGCAGATCCGTAATGCCCTCAATGCGTTTGTCACGCACCAATTCAGCAATCTTCTCGACCAGACGAGCCTTATTCACTTGGTAAGGCAGCTCATGCACGATAATCCGTGCTTTATTGCCAATCTCCTCTATGGTGGTCTTTGCACGCATGGTCACTGAACCGCGGCCCGTTTGGTATGCCTGACGAATACCAGAACGACCTAAAATATAGCCTGCTGTCGGGAAATCCGGCCCTTGGATATAATCCATAAGTTCCATTGGCGTAATATCAGGGTTTTCGATTAGTGCTTGTACACCATCGATAACCTCTCCCAAGTTATGGGGAGGAATATTGGTAGCCATTCCGACTGCAATTCCGCCGACGCCATTGACCAGCAAGTTAGGATAACGTGCAGGCAACACGACAGGCTCACTCTCTTCACCGTCGTAGTTCGGCATAAAATCAACAGTCTCTTTGTTCAAATCACGCAGCATTTCCATTGCAATCTTCGACAATCGTGCTTCGGTGTAACGCATCGCAGCCGCCATATCTCCATCCACGGAGCCAAAGTTGCCGTGTCCGTCCACCAGCATATAACGCAAGGAAAAGTCCTGCGCCATCCGCACCATCGTATCATATACAGCCGTATCACCATGAGGGTGATATTTACCGATAACTTCGCCGACGATTCTTGCTGATTTCTTGTAAGGTTTGTCTGGCGACATGCCTAGCTCGGACATCGCGTACAAGATACGACGGTGTACCGGCTTTAGTCCGTCCCGCACATCAGGCAAGGCACGGCTAACAATAATACTCATGGCATAATCCATAAAGGATTCGCGCATTTCCACTCCGATATCCCTGTTAATGATCTGCGGGTTATTTTGATCGGCCATGCTGGTCCTCCTTCTCGTCCTTCAATACATTGCTCTCTATGTGAAAAGCCTAACAAGACACTGCCTATATACTCCGCTCTCTGCGCAGGATTTTGGCTAAAAACCCATCTGTATAATTATATTACTTTCACAAAAAGAGCACAATTAAACGCCTCTGTCCCCTTTACAGCGTAAATCCCTCGTCCTACCCCTTCTGGTAGAAGCAGATTGCTATTCCCTTACACCACTAACAAGCCCTGATTATAACAAATTCCCCTGAGTTGGGGATTAGCCCCCACCCTAAGGGCCTTTTCCACATACAATACGTATACGGTCAGGGCTAATGTAGCAAGATTCCGAAAAACGCCGTATTTCTCTATTATATCATTGTTTTCCGCACTTGTCCTTTAGTTTCCCTTGTTTTGTTAAAGTGTTGTGAATTCCATGTACGCGACTCATATTACGAAAAGAAAGGGATGAGAATACTTGTCTATTCAGCGAGTAGCCAGTAAGTGGACCAAAACAAATGTCATTCTCCCCAATCCGACGTTGGCCCCTTATATACCGGAGACACGTTTGTACACATTCGAGCACTTGAACGAAATGTTATCGGTGTATGGAACTGTCTATATTAAGCCGGATAACGGTACTTATGGAAAAGGGGTTATGCGTGCAGAAAGGCTCACAGAGCCGCTTCCTCCAACAGAAGAAGGAATCATCGGGGAGAGAATATGGTACGTTCTTCGTTATGAAGTAGACACCCTTACTTTTGACAGTCTGGAAGAACTGCACAAGGTGGTTTCTACCCGCATACGGAAGCGTCCATATCTGATCCAACGCGGGATTGACCTTCTTCAACATGAAACGCGTCCCTTTGACCTGCGGGTATTAACCCAGATGAACCTGAGAAACCATTGGGAAACGACGCTTATAATTGGACGCATAGCTGCTCCTGACAAAGTCGTCACCAATCACCACAGCGGTGGAACAGTACGCTTTTTCAATGAACTTGTAGCACCCTATCTGGATGTAAAGGAAGCAGTACACCTAGAGCAAAAACTATCAAAATTAGGCGAGCGAGTAGCCTGGCAGCTGCAAAAAAGATACCCTCGGCTAAAGGAAATTGGATTGGATGTGGGATTGGATCAGCAGATCTATCCGTGGATTTTGGAGGTTAATACGAGACCGGCCATTAAAGTCTTCTCTTTCCTTCCCAACAAAAGCCTTTATCATAAAATATTCAGGTATGCTGTAGGCTATGGCCGTTATTCAGCGTCCACGGGCAAACCTGCACACTCTAAGAGAAAGACCTAAGGCATTGACGTTAACTATTCAAATTCACCCGAGTTGGTTAATGAACAGGAAAAGGGACGCCGTTTGGGCGCCCCTTGGTGTTGAACTCAAATCATAGCAAGCAAATAGTACATTAGCTAAGGTGAGAATATCACACATTAAAAATCGAGATTTTTCACATACTTAGCATGTTCCTGGATAAAGTCGCGGCGAGGTTCTACATTATCCCCCATTAGGGTGTTGAACAGTGTATCAGCCAGCATCGCGTCATTAATGGTTACCTGAAGCATAGTACGGCTTTCAGGGTCCATTGTCGTTTCCCATAGCTGTGCCGCGTTCATTTCACCCAAACCTTTATAGCGCTGTACATTGTACTTCGCATTTTCTCCAAATTCCCTGATGATCTCATCACGTTCTACTTCCGAATTCGCATAACGTATGACCTTGTTGCGCTCTACCTTGAACAGCGGTGGCTGAGCAATGTAAACATAGCCTGCATCTAAAATTTTACGCATATACCGATAGAAGAACGTCAGCAACAGCGTGCGAATGTGAGCACCGTCGACATCTGCATCCGTCATGATAATGACCTTGTGGTAACGTGCTTTGGAGATGTCAAAATCGTCTCCGATCCCTGTACCCATTGCAGTTACCATCGAGCGGATTTCATCACTGGACAAAATACGATCCAGACGTGCCTTCTCTACATTCAGGATTTTACCGCGAATCGGCAAAATGGCTTGGAAGTGACGATCACGACCCTGTTTGGCCGATCCACCCGCTGAGTCACCTTCGACGATGTACAGCTCACTGATCGATGCATCCTTGGAGGAGCAGTCCGCTAGCTTGCCGGGAAGAGAACTGATTTCCAGCGCACTTTTACGACGCGTCAGCTCCCGTGCTTTGCGGGCCGCTTCACGGGCACGCGCCGCTTGTAAGGATTTATCAACTACGCGGCGAGAAACAGATGGATTTTCCTCCAGAAATTCCTGAAGTTTCTCAGCGAACAGGGACTCGACAATCCCTCGCACCTCGCTGTTACCAAGCTTTGTTTTGGTCTGACCCTCAAATTGCGGTTCCGGAATTTTGACAGAGATAATCGCCGTCAGCCCTTCACGCACATCATCGCCGGTCAGGTTGGCATTACTATCCTTAATCATGCCGTTTTTACGTGCATAATCGTTAATAATCCGGGTTAATGCGCTCTTGAAGCCAGATTCGTGCGTTCCACCCTCATGCGTGTTGATATTGTTGGCGAAAGAATAAATATTTTCGGTGTAGCTGTCGTTATATTGCAGCGCAACTTCAACTTGAATCATATCGCGTGAGCCTTCGACATAAATCGGCTGCTCATGAAGCGCTTCTCTTTGTTGATTCAGAAACTGCACGTATTCACTGATTCCACCCTCGTAGTGGAATGTATCGCTGGCACCCGTCCGCTCATCAGTCAGGCTGATCGCAATCCCTTTATTCAGAAAAGCCAGCTCACGAATCCGCGTTTGCAGCGTATCATAGTCATATACGGTTGTTTCTGTAAAAATTTGTTCATCCGGGTAAAATGTCGTTTGGGTCCCCGTCTCATCTGTGTCACCGATAACTCTCACATCGTATTGCGGTACACCGCGATGATATTCCTGTTCATACACATGTCCATCCCGTTTGACATGAACAACCATTTTGCTGGAGAGAGCGTTCACTACGGATACACCAACCCCGTGCAGACCGCCGGAGACCTTGTACCCTCCGCCTCCGAATTTACCACCTGCGTGAAGTACAGTCATAACGACTTCCAACGCTGATTTTTTCATTTTGGCGTGCTCACTTACTGGAATACCGCGACCGTTGTCTGTAACGGTAACGCTATTATCCGTGTGAACGACAACCTGAATGCTGTCACAATAACCCGCCAGCGCTTCGTCAATGCTGTTGTCCACAACTTCCCAGACCAAATGATGGAGACCTTTGGCACTTGTGGAGCCAATATACATCCCGGGACGTTTCCGAACCGCTTCCAGGCCCTCCAGGACCTGAATCTCGCCCGCATCATAAGACGGTTGATTCATAGACATGCCTTTCACCTACTTCTATAGATTTCTATGGTTAAGCATTGGCAACAAACTGGTTTGCCCGCTTCTTGAGTGTTGTTGAGGAGATGGGGGAATAATACACCGTATTCTGAGTCACTACGATGGACTTGGCTTCCTCTTCACCAATCATCTCGACATGCTTTTGTTGCTGGGCGTGGTTCACGTATTGCTTGGAGATTTTAGAGGATTTTTCAATCGAGATATCGAAAATAGCCACAAGCTCTGACGAGCGGATGATTTTTTCTCCCCCCAAATGAATATACATATCGGTTACTCACTCCTTAGTGTTCCACATGCCCGTCGTGGACGTGATAAATACTCGCATCCTTGAGTCGTTCCGCGTTCAAACTCTCAATCCCGGTTGCGGTGATAAAGGTCTGTACCTTGCTCTGAAAAGTTTCGATCAGTTGAGTCTGACGATAGGGGTCCAGCTCAGACAAAACATCATCCAGTAGCAGGACCGGATATTCACCGATTTCCTCATGAATTAATTCAATTTCGGCCAGCTTCAAAGACAGGGCCGTCGTCCGCTGCTGCCCCTGAGAGCCATACGTATGCACTTCTCTGCCATTAATGGCAAAGGCCAAATCATCACGATGGGGTCCCGCCAAAGTCATGCCACGGCGGATTTCCTGTTCCCTCATTTGGGATAACTTTATCATAAATCGCTCCAATAAGACAGCTTCATCTTCTTCCTCTGGCTCACTGAAGGAGGGAACATAGGTTAATTTTAGCTCTTCAGTCCCCCCCGCGATCCCTTCATGAATGGCCTGAGCCCACTTTTGCAGCTTTGTTATAAATTGTTTCCGCTTTTTAACAATTTTAACACCATGCTCGACAAGTTGCTCGTTCCATACCTCCAGCATCAGCTGCACCGAGGCCATATCTTTCCCCCAAGCTTGCTTGAGCAGGTTGTTTCGCTGAACCAGCACCTTTTGATATTGCTGCAAATGATACAGATAGCCCGGAGCTACCTGTCCAATTTCCATGTCAAGAAACCGGCGGCGGACCCCCGGTGTTCCTTTGACAATTTCCAGATCCTCGGGGGCAAACATGACCACGTTTAACGAACCGATAAAATCACTCAGCTTTCGCTGCTCCAGTCCGTTGATCTTCGCCTTTTTGCCTTGTGTGGATAACGATAGATCCAGCCTGATTTTCCCGTATTTTTTATCCACATCTGCAGCCAGATGAGTAGAAGCAGCTCCGAAAGAGATTAACTCCTTATCGCGCGACGTACGGTGGCTTTTGGTCAAAGCCAGTACAAAAATCGCCTCTACGAGGTTCGTTTTGCCCTGGGCATTTTGTCCAATCAGCAAATTAACGGGCCCAAATTCATTCAGCTCCAGCTGTTCATAGTTCCGGTACTGCTGCAAAGCAATGTTGTTCACAAACACATAGGGTCCCCCTCGCTAATCCGTACCTAAAAGGAGTCCTTGCCGACTAGGCGATTATGCTCCTGCCGTAACTTCGAAACTTCCGTTGTCCTCTACTTCTACAGTATCGCCAGGATACAGCTTTCTTCCCCGTCTTTCTTCCGTCTCACCGTTGACGCGGACTTGTCCCTCCTGTAAGAGGGCTTTGGCCATTCCACCTGTTGATACACAGTCAGCCAGTTTTAAAAATTGATCGAGCTTGATGTACTCGGTCTGTATCGATATCCGTTTCAAGGGTTGTTCATCCTTTCGCTTGTTCTCAGGCGGGTAACGCTAAATATTAGTTGGTTGTGCGATACGGCAGGATGATGTACAGCGCATTGCTGGAATCTGCCGGTTTTAGAATAATCGGGCTCATGATGCCGGTGAAAGCGATCATCAGCTGCTCACTGTCAATTACCTTCAGCACGTCGAGCATATATTTGGAGTTGAATGAGATTTTAAGTGGCTCTCCCTCAAATTTGGACACATTCACTTCCTCACGCACCTTACCAAGCTCAGAGGAACTGGAGGAGATCTCCAGACCGCCATTTTCCAACGATTGCATTTTTACAATATTCGTTTTTTCCTCACGGGACAGCAAATAAGCACGGTCGATAGACTCGCTCAAACTTTTTGTATCCACAATCAGTTCTGTTTTGTAGGAGGTCGGAATAATTCTAGAAGTATCAGGATAGGTTCCATCCAGGATGCGGGAATAAAACAGTACCCGGTCAACCTTGAAAAGTACCTGATTGTCCGCTACGACGATATCCACAAGCATATTTTGATCCGGAATAATTCTGCTTAGCTCATTCAACGTTTTGCCTGCAATGACAACATTGCTAAAACGCAAGCCTTCAGACGATTCCAAACGAGCGCTGCGGGTGGCCAGGCGGTGACGGTCCGTTGCTACAAACTTTAATTCTCCCTCAGCCAAATTCCATAATACCCCGGTTAAAATGGGTGTTGTTTCGTGGGTGGAAATGGAGAAAACCGTCTGTTTGATCATATTTTTGAGCAAATCACCCGGCACAGAGATAACCTGATTTTCTTCAATGCTGGGGAGCACAGGGAATTCCTCAGGGTCCAAGCCAACGATTTGAATTTCAGTGGAACCGGACGAGATAAAGGTTTGGAACTGATCCTTTACCTCCATATGGATCTCCTGAGACGGCAGTTTCTTGATAATTTCGACAAAGAATTTGGCGGGTAGGACTACACTGCCGGGTTGTTCAACCTGAACGACAGTCTGGTCTCCATCCTCCATTGGAATAAAGGATTGAATAGAGATGTCTGTATCACTGGCCGTCAGCGTTACCCCCTGGTGATTCACATCTAGCTTAATACCACTAAGAATTGGAATTGTAGTACGACTCGATATCGCTTTGGATACATGCTGTATAGCCTCGTTCAAAACGTTTTTCAGAATGCTGATCTTCATAAGTTCCTCCTACGGGTTTTAGTCCTTCAAGCACGCGTTGACGCGGGCCTTATTTAGGTGATGAATTTCTTTAAAATATAGTAGTAATAGTAATAGGCGCACTGAATATGTGGATAAGTAGGTGCAAACCTAATAAAATCAAGCCTATCCACATGTGTATAAATTGTGTATAGGCTCCGAACTTGTTCAGGTTGGATTTTTGATTTTCTCTATTAGGTTGTTGATAACTTTGAATAGATCTTGATCCACTTGAATGGATTTGGAGATTTTTTCGTGCGCATGGATGACCGTTGTATGATCACGCCCACCGAAGGCCTCACCAATTTTAGGCAGAGAATAGTCGGTTAACTCACGCGACAGGTACATGGCAATTTGTCGTGGGAAGGCCACAGCCTTTGTCCGCTTCCGCGCTTTAAAATCTTCCAGACGCAGATTGTAAAATTCCCCGACTTGATGCTGTATATCCTGAATAGTGATCATTTTGGGGCGGCTGGACGGGATAATATCCTTCAACGCCTCGGCAGCAAGATGACTTGATACATCCTGATTGGTTAAGGAAGAATAGGCGACAACGCGAATCAGCGCCCCCTCCAGCTCACGGATGTTTGTATCAATCTGGTTGGCGATATACATCATGGCCTCATTGGGAATGTCCAGGTTTTCCGCACGGGCCTTTTTCCGAAGAATAGCGATTCTGGTCTCCAGATCCGGCGGCTGAATGTCTGTAATGAGTCCCCACTCGAAGCGGGAGCGCAGCCGTTCTTCCAGTGTCGGAATTTCTTTGGGAGGCCGGTCACTGGAAATGATAATCTGCTTGCGTTCCTCATGAAGCGCGTTAAACGTATGGAAAAATTCCTCCTGTGTCGATTCCTTGCCAGCAATGAATTGAATATCGTCAATGAGCAAAATATCAATGTTGCGATATTTGTTGCGGAAGCTCTCCCCGCGGTTGTCCCGGATGGCATTAATGAATTCGTTCGTAAACTTCTCCGACGATAAATATACGACCTTGCTGGTCGGATTGTGCTCCAAAATATAGTGCCCGATGGCATGCATCAGATGCGTTTTGCCCAGACCTACGCCGCCGTAAAGAAACAGCGGATTGTACGCTTTGGCCGGCGCCTCGGCGACGGCCAGCGATGCTGCGTGAGCAAAACGGTTTCCCGATCCGATGACGAATGTATCGAATGTATATTTGGGATTTAGCATATGGGACACGGCTTCTTCATGTACGACCGGCTGTTGCTGAGGTTGCTGCTGAAGATCGACCTCGGGGGGCTTGTTCTCCTCGATGACGAACTTGACCTCCAGTTGCTTACCCAAAATCTCATAAACCGTTGCTCCGACTAGCTTGGTATAACGGCTTTCAAGCCATTCCACGGCAAAGGTTGTCGGGGCAGAAATCACAATGGAGTGGTCATTCAGTTTCGCTGCCTTGGTAGCTTTAAACCAAGTGTCGTAACTCGGCTTACTCAGCTTGGTTTGTATAATGGATAAAATTTGCTGCCATAGTTCAGAGATATGGCTGTCCACAGACGTCACTCCTTTTAAATCCTGACATTTTGCCGATGAACTGAGAGCTGCTCCCGGCGCTTCGGCAAAACGCCTAAAATCCCAAAAATATTTGTTGAAGGCCATAAAAAGACATACCGCCGCCTAAATCATGCGGCAGTGTGATGAGAGAACGCAGCACAAAGTGACCCTGAGAAATAACTGATGGAAAATTCCACTGCCGCTAGGCAGAAGAATGGTGATATTTCTCAGGAGGGAATGTGCGGCACGATCCGTTCTCTTTATCCCGCAGGCCAAAACGGGACTGCAATATGTCGAAATCAAATGAAAAATGTAGAATATATCCCCAGAATCCCGAATCCGCACAAAAATAAAAAGATGGATAAATTGAACTTGTTCACAACTTTATCCACAGGGTGTTGATAATATGGAGGGCAAAACAACATATTCACATTCAAAAGTAATATCATCATAGCAAAAGAAGCCTTGTATTTCAATGACTCGTGGTTATTTATCCACAAATTCAATCTGTTGTGTACAATTTTTATTCACAACACAAGATATTGTTTATAATTTGTTCAGTTTTCGACAATAACTCTTTTTTGCTCTAAAATGTTATGCACAGGTTATGACCATTTAAATCACAATACCGTTCTTTTTGTGAATCTGTGTATAACAGCCGTTGCCTTTTGGTCACAGCGGCTTATTTTTATGTTGAAAATTTCCGGTAACGTTTCCGACATTATTTTTGAATGTATTGGCGACGACGATCCGAGAAAGAGCGAATTGAAGTGGCAGAATGGATAGAAGGTGGATACGAGCGGTCTTGGCTGGGAGAAAATGCAGCTGGGCTACTCAATAAGATGAAGGAGAAACAAAAAAATTGTCGTTAAATCAGGGCAAACGAGCATGAAGTAATGAATGAATGAGAAGGGTCGAATCCTGAACACGAAAAAGAGGGAGAGGATTCATAATCACATTGACTTTGACAGCTATTTGTGGTTAAATGTACAAAGGTGTTTTTTGTGGAGATTGCTATGTTAGGTATATTCCATATAAAACGTATTCCTTGTAAGGAGGTGCAGCACAATGAGACCGACTTTCAGACCGAATGTCAGCAAACGTAAAAAAGTTCACGGCTTCCGTAAAAGAATGAGCACAAAGAATGGCCGTAAAGTTTTGGCGGCTCGTCGCCAAAAAGGTAGAAAAGTATTGAGTGCGTAATGCGTGCATAAAGACCACTACGGTGGTCTTTTTTTTCATAATTGAGGTATTAATGGACCGGATCGCTTCATCTAATCTGTAGAAATGCAGTGAAAAAGAGGGTGAAGTGCCGAATCCTGCTCTATATTAGATGAAGCTTTTTAAAAATGGATGTAAAATAAGCGAGATTACCATGACGGAATGTTGTCCATACTTCTTACTATATAAGAGGTATGGATTGGCTTACCGAAGTGTGTAAAAGAGATGAGCAAGGAGAAGCGCCGTGCGAAAAAAATTGCGTCTTCGAAACCGGGCGGACTTTGGGCGCGTATACCGCCATGGCAAATCTTTTGCCAACCATCAGTTTGTGGTGTACTGGTTCCGCCGCAGAGAGGTAGAGCAGTTCCGTGTCGGAATTTCGGCCAGCAAGAAGATCGGCAACGCAGTTGTGCGTAACCGGATGCGCAGAATCGTCAAGGAAATTGTGCGTCATCATGAGCATGAATTGGTGGAGCAGATTGATCTGATTTTTATCGTCCGTAAGGGTGCGGTTACGATGTCGTATCAAGAGTTGGAGAAAAGCGTGCTGCACGTTCTGCGCAAAGCTTCGCTGCTCAAGTCTTCACGCCGATAGTCAGTATCTTTGTCCTACAGGATATGGTATGATTTACGTTGGAATGGATTGGTTAAGAAAGGGGTTATGAAGTGTCGCGTTTGAAGACTCAACGAGGGAAATGGTTCCTTCTAATTGCATTATTGGCACTTGTTGCCGTGCTGTCCGGGTGTGCCCCGACGACGGCCCACAATTCTTACACGACGGCAGACTTGGCCAACGGATCGTGGTGGCAGAGATATGTCGTTTACTGGTTTTCGTATGCGCTGGATACATTTGCCCAATGGTTCTCTGGAGAGTATGGCCTGGCCGTATTAATTCTGGTGATCATCGTGCGGACGATTATTTTGCCGCTTACACTTAAGCAAGTACGCAGTTCCAAAGCTATGCAGGCTATTCAGCCACAATTAAAAGAAATTCAAGCGAAATACAAGGATACACCTGAGAGAGTCCAGCAAGAAACGATGAAATTGTTTCAGGAAAACAAGGTCAACCCGATGGCAGGCTGTCTGCCTTTGGTCGTACAAATGCCGATTTTTATCGCGCTGTATAATGCCATTTACTATAACTCGGCATTACGGGATCATGACTTTTTGTGGCTCCAGTTAGGTAAACCGGATCACTTGTTCATCCTGCCGATTCTGGCAGCAATTACGACATTTGTCCAAACCTGGATGATGATGAAACTGAATCCGACGCCGCAGCAGGGACCGATGCAGTTTTTGCTGTACGTTTATCCGGTGCTGATTTTGTTCATGTCGTATAACTTCCCATCCGCTTTGCCGTTGTACTGGTTCTACAGTAATATTTACACGATTATCCAAAACTATTTCCTTTATCGCAATAATGATAAAGAAGCTGCCCTGGCGAATGTGAAAACAGCCAGTACTACGAAGACGGGTTCACCCAATAACAAGAAAAAAAGTAACAGAAACACGAAGGGGGCTAAAAAGTCGAGATGACCAAGGTCGTGACATCAGGAAAAACCGTTGAAGATGCTGTAAAACAAGGACTCTCCGAACTGGGAGTAAGCCGTGAGCGGGTAACCGTAAACGTGTTGGAACAGCCGTCAAAAGGATTCCTGGGATGGCTAGGGGTCAAGAAGGCGAAGGTGGAGCTTACGCTGCTGTCTGAGCCGTCTCCCGAAACCATACACACGGCTGAACCTCATGTATCGGCTCAAGCGCCTTTTCGTGCGGGACAGGCTGTTCCGGAAGCTGAACCTGTCAAGCGGGAAGCACACATCAACCCGACCTCTACGGGACAAGCTGATCCCTATGAGGAAGCGGTGCGTTTTATCCGCGAAACAGCAGCAGGAATGGGATTGGACGTTGAAGTTGATGTCCACCACCGCAAGGATGAAAGTATACTGGATATCTCCGGTCCGTCGCTCGGGATGTTGATCGGTCGTCGGGGACAGACCTTGGATGCATTGCAGTATCTGACGAATATTGTTGCCAACCGTCATTCTGACAAATTCATCCGAATTGTTCTGGATGCCGAGCAATTTCGCGCACGTCGGCAAAAAACGCTGGAGGATTTGGCAGATCGGTTGGCCAACCAGGCTATTCGTTATGGCAAGGAAGTCGTGTTGGAGCCAATGCCGTCACAGGAGCGAAAGCTGATTCATGCCAAGCTTCAACAGCATGCGCAGGTTAGAACATACAGCAAGGGGGACGAGCCGAATCGGCGCGTCGTCATTGCCAAAAAATAATCCGACGCAATGGCTCTCTGCATGGTGCAGAAGCCATTGCTTTTTTTCTTATATTTCTAGCTGAAACGGATGCCGTCCTTGTTCAAGGACGGCAAAGCCGTCTCTACTTGATAGGAGGTAGAAACGATATGCTGAGCGATACCATAGCTGCCATTGCAACGTCTGTCGGCGAAGGCGGCATTGCAGTTATACGGGTCAGCGGCCCGGAAGCTGTCACGGAAGTGGAGGCTTTGTTCCGCAGCAAAACGCCTCTAAGCAAGGCTCCAACTCATACGGTACACTATGGACATATTATAGATCCTCACAACCAGGAAAAGGTGGAGGAAGTTTTAGTTACGGTGATGCGGGCGCCACGCTCTTTTACAACAGAAGATGTAGTAGAGATCAGCACCCATGGCGGAGTAGTAGCCGTCAAACGGGTTATGGATTTATTGCTGCTGCAAAATATACGCTTGGCCGAGCCGGGCGAATTCACGAAGCGCGCCTTTTTGAATGGTCGTATTGATCTGAGCCAGGCTGAGGGGGTCATTGACCTCATTCGCTCAAAGTCGGATAAAGCTTTCTCGGTAGCTCTGAAGCAGGTGGATGGGCAGCTGTCACAGAACATTCGTCGCTTGCGTAATGTTTTGGTAGAGACGCTCGCCCATATTGAAGTGAACATTGATTATCCCGAGCATGACGTGGAATCCTTTACGTCTGAGTTAATTAAGGATAAGAGCAGTCAGGTTATGGCGGAGATTGACCGGCTGCTGCATACGGCGGAGCAGGGGAAAATTTTGCGGGAGGGTCTGACCACGGCGATTGTAGGCAGGCCGAATGTGGGCAAATCCTCGCTGTTGAATACACTGGCTCATGGTGAACGGGCGATTGTGACCGATATTCCGGGCACCACCCGTGATGTGATTGAAGAGTATGTGACGGTGAATAACATCCCGCTCAAGCTGCTGGATACAGCCGGCATTCGTGAAACGATGGATGTGGTAGAACGGATCGGAGTAGAGCGTTCGAGAACGGCCGTCAGTGAAGCGGATCTGCTGCTTGTCGTGATTAACGCCAACGAACCGTTACATGAGGATGAAATGGCATTACTGGAACAAATCCGCGGTAGACAAGCGATTGTCATTATGAATAAAATGGACTTACCGGCCCAAGTTGACCGGGATTTGCTGCTGCGCTATGTACCTGAGGAACTCATCGTACCGATGTCCGTCAAGGAGCATGAGGGAGCGGACCGACTGGAGCAGGCGATATCGAATTTATTCTTCAGCGGCAAGCTGGAATCAGCCGATATGACATATGTCAGCAATGTACGGCATATTGCTTTGTTGAAGAAGGCTCGCCAATCACTGGTGGATGCCTATGAAGCGGCTGACCAATTTGTACCGATTGACATGATTCAGATTGACGTAAGGCTGGCGTGGGAGCATTTGGGCGAGATTGTGGGCGATACTGCGCATGATGCGTTAATAGATCAAATATTTTCACAATTTTGTCTGGGCAAATAGGACATTCAAGCATGGCTGGTATAAGCCCTGCTATCGTTATAGATATACAAGAGCATATTCGGCGGAATACCGGAGTGTATAAGGAGGTAAGAGAGGTATGGGATACCAAGGAGGCGACTATGACGTCATTGTCGTAGGCGCAGGCCATGCGGGCGTAGAATCTGCTTTGGCAGCAGCCCGGATGGGCTGTCGTACGTTGATGATTACAATTAACCTGGATGTGGTCGCGTTTATGCCCTGCAACCCGTCTATTGGCGGTCCTGCAAAAGGTCATGTGGTGCGGGAAATCGATGCTTTGGGCGGTGAAATGGGTCGCAACATCGACAAGACCTTTATCCAAATGCGTATGCTGAATACAGGTAAAGGACCTGCGGTTCACGCATTGCGTGCACAGGCTGACAAGTTCTCTTATCAGCATACAATGAAGGAAACGATGGAGAAGGAACCCAATCTGACCCTGCGTCAAGGTATGGTAGAAGAACTGATTATAGAAGACGGCCATTGCGTGGGTGTGATTACGAAGACGGGCACAGAGTATCGGAGTAAAGCAGTTGTGCTGACGACTGGGACCTATTTGCGTGGAAAAATCATTATGGGTGAGCTGATGTATGAGAGTGGCCCAAACAATCAGCAGCCTTCAGTGAGATTGGCTGGGCATTTGAAGGAACTGGGCTTCGATCTCGTTCGATTCAAAACAGGCACACCACCGCGGGTGCATAAGGATACGATTGATTTTAGCAAAACGGAAATTCAGCCGGGTGATGATCAACCGAAGTTTTTTTCCTATGAGACGAAGTCTTCGGATAATGAGCAGCTCCCTTGCTGGCTGACGTATACTTCTGTAGAAACACATCAGCTTATTAATGATAATTTGCACCGTGCGCCGATGTTCTCCGGTCTGATTGAAGGAACAGGGCCACGCTATTGTCCATCTATTGAAGATAAAGTAGTACGTTTCAGCGATAAGCCGAAGCACCAAATCTTTTTGGAGCCTGAGGGTAAAAATACATCTGAATACTATGTTCAAGGCTTGTCAACCAGTCTGCCAGAGGATGTACAACTAGCTATGCTGCGCACCATCCCAGGGATGGAAAAGGTAGAAATGATGCGTAATGGTTATGCTATTGAGTATGATGCGATGGTGCCTACCCAGTTGTGGCCTACTTTGGAAACGAAAAAGATTCCCGGCTTATTCACAGCAGGCCAAATTAACGGCACCTCCGGTTACGAGGAAGCTGCGGGCCAAGGAATTATGGCAGGGATTAACGCAGCTCGCAAGGTGCAGGGCAAAGAGCCTGTTGTATTGGACCGCTCTC
The DNA here is from genome assembly GCF_000236805.1 of Paenibacillus peoriae KCTC 3763. Classification (GTDB taxonomy): domain Bacteria; phylum Bacillota; class Bacilli; order Paenibacillales; family Paenibacillaceae; genus Paenibacillus; species Paenibacillus peoriae. Next base: position 18,282 of record NZ_AGFX01000018.1, read on the forward strand.
AAGGCTACATTGGGGTTCTGATCGACGATCTGGTGACCAAAGGTACAAATGAGCCTTACCGTCTGCTGACGTCACGTGCAGAATACCGTCTGTTGCTTCGTCATGATAATGCAGATCTGCGGTTGACACCAATTGGGCATGAGATTGGCCTGATTACGGATGAGCGATACGAGCGCTTTTTGGATAAAAAGCAAAAGGTAGAGCAGGAAATTGAGCGTCTTCGCTTGGCGAAGGTTCGTCCAGTTGATGTAAATGAAATGCTGGAGCAAGGCGGTTCCGCACCGATACAAGATGGCAGTAACTTGTTAACTGTACTGCGTCGACCAGAGATCAGCTATGCACAAGTGGCGCAAATCTCACCTTCCCCTGTCGCTCTTACTGAGGAAGAGCAGGAGCAGGTCGAAATTCAAATTAAGTATGCGGGTTACATTGAAAAGCAATTGATGCATGTAGAACGCCTGCAAAAGATGGAGAAAAAGAAGCTTCCAGAAGATATTGCATACAATGAGGTTCAAGGCTTGGCTATTGAAGCGAAGCAGAAGCTCGAAAAAATCCGTCCGATGTCCATTGGTCAGGCATCCCGTATCTCGGGCGTGACTCCTGCAGATGTTTCCATTTTGTTGGTTTATCTGGAGCACTATAACCGCGTAACGGCAGCAAGGGGATCATAATGGACGCCATACAACAGCAATTTAAGCAGCGGCTGGCCGAGCATGGCATTGTGATTAATGACAGTCAGCTAGAGCAGTTTGAAACGTATTACCGTGTGTTGGTGGAGTGGAATGAAAAAATGAATCTGACGGGGATTACAGAGCGTGATGCGGTGTACACCAAGCATTTTTACGATTCTCTTTCACTCGCCTTCTATGTTCCGTTAAAGGATGTGGGAAGTCTGGCTGATATTGGGTCAGGCGCAGGCTTTCCTGGTATTCCTTTGAAAATTTGCTTTCCACATATTCGACTGACTATTGTAGACTCGTTGAACAAACGTATTCAATTCTTAGCACATGTAGTAGAACAGTTGGGGTTGGAAAATGTTGAACTGATTCACAGCAGAGCAGAGGAATTAGGACGTAAAACAGGCTACCGCGATAGCTACGATCTGGTTACCGCCAGAGCTGTTGCCCGTCTTGCAGTACTGAATGAATTTTGTTTGCCTTTTGTCCGTGAAGGAGGTCACTTTGCCGCGATGAAGGGCAGTGATCCAACGGAGGAAATCAAGGAGGCTTCCTACAGCCTGAAAGAGCTAAAAGGGAAAATCAAGCATGTTCAAGCTTTTCATCTACCTGTTGAAGATGCAGCCAGACATATGATCATAATTGAAAAAAGGGCAGCTACCCCACGAAAATATCCGCGTAAGCCGGGTACGCCTTTGAAATCACCGTTAGTGTAAATGTTTGAAAGAAAGTGAGTGTTTCACGTGAAACATTCACTTTTTTTTATGGCTAAGTAGGCTCTCTTTATCGAAAATTTGTAGATACGGAGGAATTACTTCGTAACGAAAAGGAAAATGACTGAATAGGCAGCGGGATAGGAGGACAATTTATTATCTGATCCTTCCGAAAAGCTGGTAGAGGCGATAGGATTATGGCTGAAAAAGTGATAGAATAGAGATAATCGTTTTAATGTCAGTTGACTACTTCCTGTACTCATTTATCCGGGGATTTTGCAAAATCCTCTTCCAGCTATACATATAGGGAAGTGGGACAACAAGGTCGGGAGAGCACGCGAAGTGTATCCACTTATCGGGTTTTCTCATATAAAAGGGGTCTATGATCCGCGTAAGGAACTGTTTTTCACGAAGCGCTGTAAGTATGGTGCTATTATGAAATTAGGTGGTATTATACGGAATGAAAGAACAATTTTCCAGGCTATTTGGTTTGACGGAGCGATCCACTGGGGACGAAATAAAGCAACTTCCTGTCCGGGATATTGTCAGCAGTCCTTATCAGCCCCGCACCATATTTGACGACGAGAAGATTGATGAGCTATGCCAGACCATTAAGACGCATGGTGTAATTCAACCGATTGTCGTTCGTTTCCGTAATGGACAATATGAAATTATAGCAGGGGAACGTCGTTGGAGAGCTGTTACCAAGCTGGGAATGGACACAATTCCAGCCATTGTTCGTGAGTTTAATGATTCGCAAGCTGCATCCATCGCGTTGATTGAGAATCTTCAACGGGAAGGGCTGACTGCGATTGAAGAAGCAGTGGCTTATCAGAAGCTGATTGATCTCCATCAGCTTACTCAGGAAAGCCTTGCTCAGCGACTGGGTAAAAGCCAATCCACTATTGCCAACAAGATAAGACTGCTTCATCTGCCAGAGAGAGTGAAAGAAGCTTTAATGGAGCGGAAGGTGTCCGAGCGTCATGCTCGTGCGTTATTGTCATTAGAGACCGAAGAGCTACAGTATAAGGTTTTAGATGAAGTCATTTCTAAGGAACTCAATGTAAAACAGACAGAGGCACGAGTTGCCTTTTATAAACAAGTGTCAACGATTAAGAAATCCAAGCGGGTTTCCTTTACCAAGGATGTCCGGCTTGCGCTGAATACGATTCGTCAATCCATTGATATGGTGTCTGGCTCAGGCCTGGATATCAAAACCAAGGAATCCGATCACGAGGATCACTATGAGATTGTCATTCAAATTCCCAAACGTAAGTAAGGGATGCAGCGTATAGGCGGCAGCAATTGCCGCTTTTTCTGTCTAACGCCCAATAAAACCGCAGCATACTCGTATTCTATTTTATAAAATTGCCGTTATCCGTAAGCGAAGGATTAAGTAACGTCTCCATAGAGCATTTTGCATCATGGAATGTAGCAGAATTCCGATTAAATTATGAGGTGAATGAAGTGTCGAAAATAATAGCCGTAGCCAATCAAAAGGGCGGAGTGGGCAAAACAACTACTTCCGTGAATTTGGGCGCCGGACTTGCTTCCCTCGGCAAAAGGGTATTGCTCGTGGATATCGACCCGCAAGGTAATACAACCAGCGGTGTGGGTATCAATAAGGCGGATGTGGCAAATTGCATTTATGATGTACTCATTAATGAGGTTGATCCTAGTGAGGCGATTGTCAACACACAGATTGAGGGACTGGATATTATTCCAGCAACCATTCAGCTAGCCGGTGCGGAAATCGAGCTGGTACCGACCATATCTCGTGAGCTGAGATTAAAGAGATCGCTCCAGCTTGTGAAGCATAATTATGACTATATGTTAATTGATTGCCCTCCATCGTTGGGCATTTTGACGCTCAATTCATTGACGGCCTCTGATTCGGTCATTATTCCGATCCAGTGTGAATATTACGCATTGGAAGGATTAAGCCAGCTATTAAATACCGTAAGATTAGTACAAAAGCATCTGAACACCTCATTGCAAATTGAAGGTGTATTGTTGACGATGTTTGATGCCCGTACGAATTTGGGTATTCAGGTGATCGAAGAAGTGAAAAAGTATTTTCAAAGCAAAGTCTATCAGACGATTATTCCACGCAATGTAAGACTTAGCGAAGCCCCATCGCATGGCCAGTCCATTATTACGTATGATCCTCGCTCTCGTGGGGCAGAGGTATATATTGAGTTGGCAAAGGAAGTGGTATCTTATGAGTAAACGGTTGGGAAAAGGACTGGATGCACTCATTCCCTCCCTTACAGTCAATGAAGAGGACAAGGTTGTTGACATTCCGCTTAGCCAGTTGCGTGCGAACCCGTACCAGCCTCGAAAAACATTTGATGATGAATCCATTAAAGAATTAGCGGAATCCATACGTCAGCACGGTGTTATCCAACCTATTATTGCGCGTAGTGTATTGAGAGGATACGAAATTATAGCAGGGGAAAGACGTTTTCGGGCGTCCCAATTTTGTGGGAATCCAACCATACCTGTGGTCGTTCGCAATTTTACGGATCAGCAGGTGATGGAAATTGCCTTGATTGAAAACCTGCAACGTGAAAATTTGAATGCGATGGAAGTGGCAGTAGCTTATCAGGGGTTAATGGATCAATTTTCCTTAACGCAGGAAGAATTGTCCATGAAGGTTGGAAAATCACGTTCTCATATTGCCAATTTCCTTCGCTTGCTTGCATTACCAGAGGAAGTTAAAGATCATGTTTCACGTGGAACATTGTCCATGGGACATGCCAGAGCCATTGTTGGACTCAAAGATCCAAGCATAGTGAAGCAGCTAGCACTGCAATGTATTGAGCAACAGTGGAGTGTTCGCGAACTGGAGGAAGCTGTACAACAGCTGGATCACAAGCCTGGAGAGACGAAGGCCAAAGCCAAGGTGCGAAAAAGAGACCCCTATATTGACCATATGGAAGAGTCCCTGCGTGAGCGTTTTAAAACGACTGTGAAAATTAAGCACAATAAGGATAAAGGCAAAATCGAATTAAATTATTACAGCCAGCAGGATTTGGAAAGATTACTGGAGCTACTGCAGTAGTCTGTAACAATATGGACATGTCTCCTTGTGCCAAATGGAAAGTGAGATATGTCTTTGCTTTGTCTGAATCTGTAAGAATCAGAATGGTATTGATGGGTAAACTAATAGCCTTCTGTTATTTGTTTCGCTGTTCTCAAACGTATAAAATATAAGATATACAGGTACATGATTTTTGAGGTAGAGGAGTAGAAACAAGCATATGGCTGAATTGAATGGACTAATCATGGAACAGCTTGCTGGAATCGTTGCAGGGATCGTCTTCATTTTGCTCTTACTGTTGATTATTATTATTGTGCAGGGTGCAAAATTGAAGAAAATGCGGCGCAAGTATGAGACCATGATGGCAGGCAGTGGTGTCGAGAATTTGGAAACACTGCTGATTGATTTGAAAATGCAGATGGATTCGATTGAGGATGAGCAGGCAGCCCATCGTGCAAGCATGAAATCTCTACGCAGCAAATTGACTGGTCTGAAGGGACATGTAGGTATCAAGCGTTATAATGCTTTTGGCGAGAGGGGAAGCGACCTGAGTTTTTCTCTGGCTATTGTAGATGACAATCAGGATGGCATTGTGTTAACCGGTATCTATAACCGGGATGGCTCTTATGTGTATGCCAAGCCGCTGGAGGCTGGACAATCATCCTATTCCTTATCACCTGAAGAAAAAGAAGCTGTTACTCTTGCGCTGCAAGCAGGACAGAACGGTAATGCCACTCCTTAATCGCGGAGTATAAGCTGCTAGCAATGATATCTGATAAATTCATTACCAGATTTAGCCTTGTATTTTGCAATACAAAGTATTCCATGAAACCGCCGACGTTAACGATACCTGTCAAATGGATATCGCCGACCGGCGGTAATTCTTTATTTACGCCTGCTCCAGGCTTTAGCGGACCCTCTGCGACCTGGATGCACCCAACACTGGAGGTTTGTCCAAGACATGCATCGATGCCGATGATGTAAGGCTGTTCATACCGCGCATATATGTCATTAAGCGTCGTTTGCAGATTCATAGCATGCACTGGCTCCTCTAATGTACCATATAGGTTAAATAGGGGGCTTTTATAGCGTGATAAATGGGTACCTACGAGCGGTCCGAGGCAATCTCCAGTAGAGCGGTCGGTGCCGATGCAAATGATGACGATATTCTGTAGACTCGGTGCCTGATGCAGATGGAATAGCAAACGATGGATGATGGCTGATTGGATCCCGGGGTCGGTGTGTGATATTTTTAGGCTAAGGGGTTCTTGCCCCGGAATGAAGTCAGATGGATGAGACATGGTATCTTCCTTTCGCTCTGTAATGGAGTATGCCGGTTGCGCTCGCTTTATATAGATCGTTATGCGGGTAACATTTATTCTTTAGATAGTAGCTAGTATATGGATAAGTTTGTGTTTTTATACTTGGGAAAGTAGATTATTCATAGGCGTATGAATAACATCAGTTGATGAGTTTATATTGTAGGAAATAGAATGTGGGAAGCTGGAAGAGGGGTTCCCTTGTTTAAGGAGGAATACAGCATGACCTTTATGCATTGGCTGGAGGGCGACACAGGCACAGAAGAGGTAGTGAATGGTGCAATTCACTTGAAGGATGTTGTATGGAAGTTTATTACAGATGGTGAGATGTGGTCGGCCTTTTTATTTGTAATTTTGAAAATTGCTATTATTTTCATCATTACACGTATCTTTATTCGGGTTATTAATAAAATTATAGATAAGTCGATGCAGCAAAAGGGAGATAACGGCAGGTTCCGATTAAATACGCGACGGTTAACGACTGTTGGGGAGCTTCTTAAAAATGTAACGAACTTTTTCTTCAATTTCATTTTGGTTATGCTGGTATTGTCTCAAATGGGGATTAATCTCGGGCCTCTGATTGCCGGAGCCGGAGTGCTTGGATTAGCTGTCGGTTTTGGGGCACAGAGCCTGGTTAAGGATGTAATCACCGGATTTTTTATTATTTTTGAGGATCAGTTTGCCGTAGGAGACGTCATTCAGACAGGAACCTTCAAAGGAACGGTAGAAATGATTGGGCTGCGTACAACCAGACTGGTGAGCTGGAAAGGAGAGGTTTACATTTTACCGAATGGCTCCATTACGACAGTTACGAATTTCTCCATGTCCAACGCATTGGCCGTAGTCGACGTACCGATGAAGGCGGAGCGTAGTCTGGAAGAAGCGGTTAGCCTGGTCAAACAAGCAATCCGGGGAATTGAGGAGTCCAATGCACAGGTGCTGAATATACCGGATGTGCTGGGGGTCCAGTCCATGACTACAGCAGAGTATATTGTTCGTGTTGTGGCGGAATGTATGCCGAATACAGCGGCTGTGGTCGAGCGTGATATCCATAATAACATTAAGAAGGCTCTGGAGGATGAGGAGTATCGTCAGGCCGTGCTGGAGACGACGGCAACTCTCGAAAAAGAAGATTACGAGGAAGGAAAAGGGGGAGAGAAGAGTGGAGCGTAAGTCGTTTGAACTAGGGGACATTGTGCAGATGAAAAAGCCTCATCCCTGCGGAACAAATGAAATGGAAATTATCCGTATGGGGATGGATATTCGAATCAAGTGTGTCGGTTGCCAGCATAGTGTGCTGATCCCACGTGCCAAGTTCGAAAAGAATATGAAGAAGGTGCTGCGCTCGAAGTCCAATGCTGACGAGCAGAATTCGAGAACCATTTGAGCCGAGAAAGTGAATCATGATGGACAAGAATCAGCTTGCGTCATGGTTGCATTCATGATATAATAAACCTTGCTGCGGAAAGGTACCCAAGAGGTCCAAGGGGGCTGACTCGAAATCAGTTAGGCGTCGCGAGGCGTGCGTGGGTTCGAATCCCACTCTTTCCGCCACTAACTTTATTGAATAATTAAACCAATCTCTTACGCTTATGGGCGTAGGAGATTTTTTGATTTTCGGAAAGAGTTTTGAAGTACAGAATCAAATTTTTGAAAAAATACGCGCTATCCCAAAGTGGATTAGCGCGTATTTTCTGTGCTTTGAGGGACGAACTGAATGATATCTTCAATACCAAATGTTTTTTCCAATCCGTGGCTGTGGGCGATTTCGTTTATCGCATTTAAGATATTGACCAAGGTTTCCAACTTAATGGTTTTTGTATCGCCACTCGCTAAATCAAGAATAGTAGCAGGTCTTGTTTTCGACTCCACTGCGATCTTGTTACGTGTAGCTCCAATCATTTCTAGTGTTTCATTCAATTTAAAATGAATTTGACCCAAGCTAATGAGCCTCCTTAGAAACATATTGTAGAAAACTAAATTAGTTATTTGTTATTATATCCTACACTACCTTCATCGTAAAACTTTTTTCGTATATCCTATTGACATACTACTCACTGAGTAGTACTATTTTTATATAGTGTTACTAATAAAGTAGTACTTATTAAGTTTTATTAATTTCGGTTACATACTTTTGCTCCATATTACAAGGGAAGAAGGATAACTTATTTTCATCAGGGAAGGGGAAGCGATGTATGAGTAAATCATTGGGATTGGAATGGGCTTCGATGGTATACGGGCCGTATGATTTGCCGCATATGTATGAGATATTCGAAGGGGTTCTATATAAGGGATGCTACTTCTTCTATCTGGACAATGGTGTGCTATGTCTGCGTCAGGTACGCAAGTTGGATCAGCCGGAACATACACATTTGTTCATCGAGGGTGACAGTGCAGGGTTACAACTGGCAGAGGGGATTCGGCGTGATTTGATGGAGGTAGTAACGGAGATCATTAGAGATTGGAGGGACAAGAGCGGCCTTACTTTCCTGTTCAATGAATTGCTGTGTCTGCGGGGAAGGGGAGACCTGCGGCTCGATCTTATAAAAGACAAGGGTTAAGCTGTTCCTTCTGAGAGGTGTCGTTACAGCAAAAAATACTCCTGACAGCAACAGAAATCAGTATCGTCAGGAGTATTTGGGGTGGTTATAGCTGGTTTGGCGGATAATGATAGCGTTTTGTTCTCTTCGAGCCGGAGATCATCAGAAGGATGGCTGCAATCAAATGAAGGACCCAGCCTATGATGGGAATCCAGGCAAGCAAGGAAGTGAGTATACCCCATACAGAGCCGTAGATCGCCTCCTGATTGCGTAAGGACAGGATGAGTGTCACTGCATGCAGGATTAGCATGAAGCCCAGAGCCGAATAACCCGTCCCTATGACAATGGCTCCTCCCACAATCGGTACAGCAAGCACCAATTCGAATATGCCTGATATCCATTTTAGTATTCGAGAATAGCTCATCTTAAAACCTCCGTAATAGTCGGTCTTTGTATTTGGATATATTCTAGCAGAAGGAGCTGAATTAATCTGCATTTTACCAGTATATGCAAAAAGTGCGATAATGCAACAAAGGAGGACCCCAAAGGTCCTCCATCGTAGGCGATACATTTTTAACAGGATACGATCTGTCCAATCACATCATGAAACTTGGTGTACTGACAAGCAATACCAGTGTTGAAAAGACAGTGTCCTTTTACACAAACCTAACGCTTCTAATGCCTTGAATGGATCTCCTAACAGTTTGTCCGGCTACGTTGTCCAACGGAACCACACCTCTCTGTTGTACCGCCTAATCATAATATGGCCCAGATTCCGAGGAAATATACATTAATGAACGCGGGCTTTCGTTTTTTTCTTCCACTTGCGGTTATGGTTGGTTGTTTCCGGAAAAGAATCGCCTCTTTCCAGCGTGACTTGCTGCGGGTTTTGAATTTCGGTATGAAAGCTTTTTTCGCCTACTTCCATATATACGCCGTCATTTGGGACCTTGTCACCTGGCTCGAATTCGGTTTTTTCACCCATGAAATTGTACCTCCCTTAGATAAACGAATTTGGACTGCAACGGTTATTGTGCGCTGTCGTGAGCAGAAACATGCGGAAGTGGTATCGATGCGTAATTTTTGTTCCAGCAGGTTGCATTCAGTCGCTCAATTTGGTAAACTGTTTTAGTGCGAGTTTAGGCTCGTTCCTTGCTCTCAACCAAGATTGAGGGCCTTATGTCCATAAGGAGGTGTAAAGAATGCGCAAATATGAAGTGATGTACATTATTCGTCCTGACATTGAACAAGAAGCTGTTCAAGCGACAGTCGACAAATTCCAAGGTATCATCTCTAACGGCGGTGGCGAAATTACGAATCACGATGTAACTAAACGCCGTCTTGCGTATGAGATCAAGAAATTCCGTGATGGTTCTTTCGTTCTGGTAAACTTCACAGCAGAGCCTGCTGTTGTTACTGAGCTTGAGCGTATCATGAAAATTTCTGACGAAGTAATTCGTTATCTCATTACGAACGACGTAGCTTAATTATTGTACGTGATTATGTAATGAACAACGCTCAAAGGAGGGGATTGGATTGTTGAACCGTGTCATTCTGATCGGTCGTTTGACCAAAGATCCAGAGCTGCGCTATACACCGTCCGGTGTAGCAGTAACCCAGTTCACCCTGGCTGTAGACCGTCCGTTTACAAGTCAAGGCGGCGAACGGGAAGCGGATTTCTTGCCGATCGTAACCTGGCGTCAGCTTGCTGAAACGTGCGCTAACTATCTTCGTAAAGGTCGTTTGACGGCTGTTGAAGGCCGTGTTCAAGTGCGTAATTATGAGAACAATGAAGGAAAACGTGTATACGTGACTGAAATTGTAGCTGATAATGTGCGTTTCTTGGAATCTAACCGCGATAGCGGCAACGGTGGCGGCAATAGCGGTGGAGGTATGCGTGAGGAGTCTCCTTTCGGAGGCGGTAACAGTAATAGTGGACGCGGGAATAATAACTCGCGAAACAATCAGGATCCTTTTTCCGATGACGGAAAACCGATCGATATTTCGGATGATGATTTACCATTTTAATTGGGAAAGGACTGACAAAGAATGGGCTTCAGACAAAGAGAAGGCGGAGACGATAACAAAAGACCAGCTCGTCGTGGTGGTCGCAACAAACGTCGTAAAGTATGTTTCTTCACTGTGAACAAAATTACTCACATTGACTATAAAGATACAGACCTGCTTAAAAAATTCATCAGCGAACGTGGAAAAATTCTTCCTCGTCGTGTGACTGGAACAAGCGCGAAATATCAACGTATGTTGACAATCGCGATCAAACGTTCCCGTCAAATCGCATTGCTTCCTTACACTACTGAATAGTAGCGTGATGGAATAAAAAAAGAGATGTTCCCAATGCTGGGAGCGTCTCTTTTTTTGTGACTTTTTATATTGACAACAAGTGCCATCTATTGTAACTTACTTATAATACAATCCATGTTTAACCATAGCACGTAAGTTTATCTTTTATTTACTTGTAAGATTACAAGTTCCCCAACTCACCAGAGCAAACATCCCGATACTCCATCATGTTATTTTATATTACATCAAGTTCTATATTTTTTCATTTCCTACAAATTAAACTCATGAAATTTACATAAATAGATATTTAAAACTTTCTATATTACATAAAAAAAGATATTGACGTGATGTTATTTTACACTTAAGATAAACCTTAATAAAAATGTAATGGTTACCAATTCACAAAATTGACCAAAGGTCTAAAACACGTGTTTACGCTATCATGGGTGACAGTAAGGAGGATGTACACACTTCATTTTCGAACCTTAAGCTTTAATGAATTACCGCAGGAATGAAGCAAGCTGTTAAATAAAGAACCGACTAAGGGGGAGTAACAGGATGGTAAAGACGAAGAAATGGGTTTCTTTGCTTATGGTGCTTACGATTGTGGGTGTTCTGTTTGCAGGATGCAGCGGAGGTGCTAATGAGGCACAGCAACAGCAGGGCAATGCGGACAATAAAACAGAGGGTAATGAAGCTAGTACACAAGTGACGGAGGGTGTCATTAAAGCGACTGATCTGGCACAAAATCCACCGGGAGCAACCAATCGGAAAGATAATATTGTGGTAGGTATGACATCACCTAAAGGGGTATTTAATCCGCTTTTCTGGCAAACAAGTTACGATTTATATGTAGTCAGAACGGTGTTTGATTCCTTTTTGCAGGTGAAAGCAGATGGTACATATGAAAATAGTCTGGCCGACAAGGTGGATGTATCGCAGGACGGTCTTAAATATACATTCCATCTGAAACCAGGTGTGAAGTATAGCGACGGCACGCCGGTAACGGTGAAGGATTATGCCTTTGTTCTCAAAGTGCTGCATGATCCGAATTACGACGGTGAAACTGACATTTTATCGTTCAAAATTAAAGGCGGTAAAGAATATCACGATGGTAAAGCAAATGATATCTCCGGTATCAAAGTCATTGATGATAACACGGTAGAAATAACAGTTACAGAAGCAACAGCCTATACAAAAGATTTTTTGGGTGAGCAATACTTCATGCCAGAGGCTTATTATGGAAAAGGCTACAAAAAGGGCAATCTGGATAGCATTAAGGCGCTTAATAACAAGCCAATCGGCTCCGGGCAATACGTGCTAAAGAGCTTTTCTCCGGGCCAGCAAGTGGTATTTGAAGCAAATCCGAACTACTTCAAGGGTGCACCAAAAGTGAAATCGGTTATTTTCAAAACAACGACGGAAGAGACTAATCTGTCCATGCTGCAAACAGGTGAAACAGATATGGACAACGTTACGGTTACCGAGGATAACGTAGAGGAATTGAAGGCTCTGGGCTTCCTGGATGTGCATATTATGCCGACGAACGGCTATGGATATATCGCGTTTAACCACAAAGAAAAGAAATTTCAGGACCCTAAAGTACGTCAGGCTCTAACTATTGGCTTGAACCGCAAGGAGATTGTGCAGGGCGTATATGGTCCATATGCGAATGTGATTAACATTCCTCAGTCTACAGAGTCCTGGTCTTACACGGATGAAGGCATCAATAAGTATGAATTTGATATGGCTAAAGCGAAGGCTTTGCTGGATGAGGCAGGATGGAAGGCTGGCGCGGACGGTATCCGTGAGAAGGACGGAGAGAAGCTGACTATTAATTTCTCTGCGACCGCTGATAATCCCGTTGTAGAAGCGTTGCTGCCGATTATGACGAACAATTATAAGGAACTGGGCATTAAGCTGACGTCCGAAACATTGGATTTTAACGCAATTATGGATAAAAAGGATACAGGCAAGTACGATATGTTCTTTGCAGCTTGGGGCTTGACACCTGATCCGGATTCAACGGTTTATATTACAAATGGTGCACAAAATGATATCGGCTACTCAAACAAAAAGGTCGATGAGTTGTCGTTTGCCGGTAAGCATGAATTGAATCAAGAGAAGCGCAAGGAGATTTACAAACAGCTCTATCAAGAATTGAACAAAGATTTGCCAGTTATCTTTATGTACCAACGCAGAGATATGTGGCCGATTAATGGACGTTTGACCGGCTTTGATATCTCGCCATACAAGGATTTTGAATTCACTTTGCATAACGCTCAGATCGCTCAATAAGGGTTGCCAATCATATGCTCAGCTCTCACGGGCTGGGCATATCACTTTATTCGTCTGGAGGAATGATTATGAAGCAGTACATTATTCGCCGACTGCTGCAGCTCATCCCCACACTTATTGGCATATCCATTATCGTATTTGCGATTTCAGCCATGGTGCCGGGTGATTATATTACAGCCAAGCAGAACCCGAATATGACCGCCGAAAAGGCGCAGCAGCTACGACATATCTACGGGCTGGATAAGCCGGAGTACCAACGCTATTTTATATGGGCCGGTAATATGCTGAAGGGAAATATGGGAGATTCATTACAGCATAAGCAGCCGGTAACGAAGGTTATTGGCAATTATGTATGGAACTCTTTTATTATCGCTTTTTTTAGTCTTATTTTTAGCTGGCTGATTGCGATCATTGCTGGAGTGTTCTCAGCCAAGTTTCAATACTCGTTGTTCGATAAGTTTGTCACATTATTCATTTTCTTATGTATGTCACTGCCATCATTCTTTATAGGTCTTTTGGTGATCAAAATATTCGCACTCGAATGGGGGATTCTCCCGGTTGGGGGCATGACCACAGCAGGGATGGAGCCAGGCTCGTGGGCTTATATGGCGGATATTCTCAAGCATATGTTCCTGCCGACACTCGTACTTACGATGTTGAGTACAGGCAGCCTAACCCGGTATTTCCGTACAGGCATGCTGGAGGTTATCCGTCAGGACTACATTCGTACTGCACGTGCCAAAGGCTTGAAGGAACGGACGGTTATTTTCAAGCACGCTCTGCGCAACGCACTGATTCCAGCAATCACACTGCTCGGCTTCGAGCTCCCGGCCTTATTTGGCGGGGCCATGATTCTGGAGAAGGTATTTGTGTGGCCGGGTGTGGGGCAGGTTTATCTTGAGTCAATCAGCATGCGGGACTACCCTTTTATGCTGGGCTTCACCATTTTCCTGGCGGTCCTTACGCTCATTGGCAATTTACTTTCTGACGTATTGTATGGCATGGCAGATCCAAGAATTCGCTTGAAATAGGAGGGATACTATTGTCCGCAGAAACCGTCACGATTGAACCTAATCAAAAGGCGGCGATCCGTCCTGAAGCGTCTCCATGGAGAATCGCCGTTCGCCGTTTTAACCGAAACCGCCTGGCTTTAGCCGGACTTGTTATTTTGATTCTGATGGTGATCATCTGTTCATTTGGGCCGATGATTTCACCTTATCATTTAGATGATTACAAGCTATCTGACAAAAATTTATCGCCTAATGCTCAGTACTGGCTCGGTACGGATAAGTTTGGTAGAGATATTTTGTTGCGTACGATGCTGGCTGGCCGTATTTCCTTGACGGTGGGACTGGTCGCTACATTTATTTCGGTTGCTATCGGTGCGACATTAGGGGCGCTGGCAGGATTTTACCGCAAAAGCGTGGATACGATTATTATGCGAATTGCCGATATTTTTATGGCATTGCCTACGCTGCCGCTGCTTATTATTTTAGGCGCGGTGTTATCCGATTTGAAGGTCGATCCGTCGAACCGGATTTATTTTCTGATGCTCATTATCGGGGCCTTGAGCTGGACGAGTTTGTCCCGTCTGGTCAGAGGGCAGATTCTTACACTCCGTGAACAGGAGTTCATGCAGGCCACAGAGGCGCTGGGCTTGAGAGATCGCCGAAAAATATTCCGTCATTTGCTGCCGAACACCATTCCTACCATTATTGTAACGGCTACGCTTGGGGTGGCTGGTGCGATTATTACAGAGTCTGCGCTCAGTTATCTGGGAATTGGCGTGGTGCCGCCCACTCCTTCGTGGGGGAATATGATTTCGGCGGCGAATAACCTGATCGACTTCCGCAAACGGCCTTGGATATGGGTTCCGCCGGGCATGTGTATTCTCATTACAGTTGTAGCCATCAACCTGATTGGCGATGGTTTGCGCGACGCACTGGACCCTAAAATGAAGAAGTAGGAGACGAACGTTTATGGAAAATGCTTTGATTGAATTTCGTAACCTGAAAACCCACTTTCATACCTCTAGCGGAACTGTCAAAGCGGTCAATGACGTCAGTTTTAAAATTCGTGAGGGTGAAACGCTCTGTGTGGTAGGGGAATCCGGCTGCGGTAAAAGTGTAACGGCGATGACGATGATGCGGTTGATTGATTCTCCCCACACCTCAGACGGTGAAATCTGGTTTGAGGGCAAAAACCTCTTAACGCTTAATAAAGGTCAAATGCAGCAAATTCGCGGCAATGACATTTCAATTATTTTTCAGGAGCCGATGTCTTCTCTGAATCCGGTGCTAACGATTGGAGAACAGATTACGGAACCGCTGCTCATGCATACATTAATGAGTAAAAAGGAAGCACGTGCGCGAGCGATTGAACTGATTAGCTTGGTAGGCATTTCGCGGTCAGAGGAAATATTCTATTCCTATCCCCATGAACTGAGTGGCGGTATGCGCCAACGGATCATGATCGCCATCGCCTTAAGCTGTAATCCGAAGCTGTTGATTGCAGATGAACCGACAACGGCTCTGGATGTGACGATCCAGGCGCAAATTCTCGATTTGATGCGGGATTTGAAGGATAAGCTGAAAACCTCCATTATGCTGATTACACACGATTTGGGTGTTGTGGCAGAGATGGCTGATTATGTGGTCGTCATGTATGCCGGCAACGTCATTGAAGAGGCTTCTGTCATTGAGCTGTTCAAAAACCCGCAGCATCCGTATACTCAAGGGCTATTAAAGGCGAAACCTGTCATTAATCAGAAAATGGATCGACTGTACTCCATCCCTGGTCAGGTTCCCAATCCAATTGAGCTGGAAGAAAATTGTCATTTTCATGATCGGTGTGCGCATTGTATGCAAATTTGCAAGGATCAGGCTCCTCCCTTGAACACAAAGGAGAATGGTCATAAGGTTGCCTGCTGGCTATATGAGAAAGAAGGAGGGCAACAGATATGAGCGAGCCTTTAATTCAGGTGGAAGGGCTGAAAAAGTATTTTCCGATCACAGGTGGTGTTTTTCAGCGTACGGTCGGACATGTGAAAGCGGTCGATGATGTATCGTTTGACATTCATAAGGGTGAGTCTTTCGGTCTGGTAGGGGAATCGGGCTGTGGAAAAAGTACGATTGGGCGGACCATTCTCAGGCTGATGGATAAGACGGATGGATCGGTGCGATACAAAGGAGAAGACCTGCACGCATTAAGCAAGGAGCGAATCCGGGCGCTTCGTCCCAAGCTGCAAATCGTCTTTCAGGACCCTTTTAGCTCCTTGAACCCGAGAATCAAGGTCGGTGAAGCCATCGGAGAGGCGTTGCTGGATCACGGGCTGATTGACCGTGGCGAACTACGGAAGAAGGTTAACGAAACGCTGAACATTTGCGGCCTGTCCTCGTATCACTATGATCGGTATCCGCATGAGTTCTCTGGCGGTCAGCGCCAGCGGATCGGGATTGCACGGGCCTTGATCTTAAATCCTGATTTTATCGTGGCAGATGAACCGGTGTCTGCACTGGATGTATCCATTCAGGCCCAGATTATTAACTTGTTAAGTGATTTGCAGCAGGAACGTCAATTGACGTATCTGTTTATCTCGCATGATCTGAGTGTGGTTGAGCATTTGTGCAGCCGCATTGGCGTAATGTATTTGGGCTCAATGGTAGAGCTGGCTTCCAAGGAGGAGCTGTTCCGCAATCCGCTTCATCCGTATACGAAGGCGCTGCTATCGGCGGTTCCGATTCCCGATCCGACGGTCAAGAGACAGCGAATTGTCCTGAAAGGGGACATTCCTTCTCCGGCCAATCCGCCGTCTGGCTGCAAGTTTCATACGCGCTGTCCTATGGCGGAAGCACGCTGTAAAGCAGAGGCTCCGGTATATCGGGATGCGGGCGATCAGCATTTTGTATCCTGCCATTTTGTCTAAGGTAAAAAAATTGTATCTTTTTTTCGAAAAATTGCAGACAAAATGAATTTTTCATCGTCTAATAAATATGGGGGTTATTACGATGATGAAAAAACACTGGTTACGTTGGGCTATTATTGTCCCGGTACTTATCATATTGATTTTTATTACACTTGGACCCCGCCTGTTGGTTGGGAAGCCGGATGTGGATGCAGAGGCTGCGGTACTGATGGATATGCATACCGGGGAATTGCTGATGGATGTGAACGGCAATACGCCTATGCCCTCCGCCAATATGTCCAAACTCATGACCGAGCTGTTGGTGCTGGAGGATATTCGCACTGGACGGCTAGGCTGGAATGATGAGGTACGAATTAGCCGTTACGCGAGTACGGTGGGGGGTATAAATCTATCTCTACGGTATGGCGAAAGGATGACGGTATCCGAACTGTTCCAGAGTATGGTTGTGTATTCAGCCAATGACGCCGCTGTGGCATTGGCAGAGCGCTCGGCAGGCAATGAAGCGGCTTTTGTGAAGCGTATGAATGAGAAGGCTGCCCAAATTGGATTGTCATCCAACAGCCGCTTTAGCAATGCATCTGGAGCAGGGCAGAGTGAATTGGGACCGAATCATCCCGAGGATATTCGCGGAGAGACGAAAATGACAGCAAGCGACACGGCAAAGCTGGCTTCTTATCTGATTGCGTCACATCCGGAGATTCTAAGAACGTCCAGCCGCACGCAAATGGAGTTAAAGGATAAGGGGCTCTACATTAGTAATACGAACTGGATGCTGCCTTCCCTGGCTGGACCGTACTCTTATGCCGGAACCGATGGACTGAAAGCCGGATATACGAGTGATGCTGGATATTGCTTCACGGGTACCGCCGAACAGCATGGCAGACGGTTAATTGCTGTGGTACTCGGTGCGCCGAGCAAGGAGGAGCGATTTGAGCAGACACGGAAGCTGTTCGACTATGGTTTTTCGCTGTCTACCTCTTTCCCGATACGGCTGCAAAATTTGGTAAAGCTATCGCTGCACTAAGGCAAGGAATGAATCTGAAGGGCTACATAGGATACAGGCTACAAACTTGAAATGAGGCTTTGACCGTGAGGGCGAAGCCTTTTTGGCATGGGTTTTGAGCGTATGCGCCATGGCACTTTTGACAACAAGGCAGCAGACCTTTTATGCTTTGAGGGGAAGCCTCCGCTTCATGAGGGATCTATTCGGTTTAATGAAGAGATGGGGTTTGTGAAGGAAAGAAGGAAGGAAGAACCTGTTATGGAGAGAAGACATAAGAGAAGGACCAGCGGTAAGCCTCAAAAGAAAAAAAGGTTTAACGCCCTATATATTTCATGTATTGTTTTATTTCTAGTCGCAGTGGGAGGGTATCTGTTCCGCAAACAGTTAACACTGATGGCTTTTGACTGGTTTGTATCTCCGACGGTGGAAAGAAAATTGGAGAAGTCCTATCAGCCGCGCCTGTCTGGAGAACAGAAACACCAGGAGCCGGTGGCTTACCACCAGGAGCCGTTTTCGGTGCTGTTGCTGGGCACCGATCAGAGGCCAGACGAAAAGGCGCGTGGTCGTTCAGATACGGTTATGTATGCGGCAGTACGGCCTGCGGAATCGCGTGTGCTGTTGATTTCCATCCCCAGGGATACGTATGTACAGATTGCCGGACATGATCCGAATCGCGATGGTGAGGATGATTTTGATAAATTGGGGCACGCTTATGCGTTCGGAGGCGAAGATATGTCCATGGCTACGGTAGAGAAGCTAATGGAGCATAAGGCCGATTATTATGCTACGATTAATTTCCAGGGTATTCAGGATGCCGTGAATGCAGTGGGCGGGGTTGTGCTTCCAATCGACAAGCCGATTGAGAACAAAAATCCGCTGCATATCCAGTTTCGCATAGAGGCAGGGAAGCCGCTTTATAATGGTGAAGAAGCCATGTATTATGTTAGATATCGGGAAGATAGCGACTTCAACCGTACGAAGCGACAGCAAATTTTTCTGAATGCTATGGCAGATAAGCTGCTGAATATCAACGGAATTTCCAAAATTCCGGAGCTGCTCGATATTATGGGGGCCAATTTCAAGACCGATATGGAGCCTGCTTTTATTACAGGTCTTGGCAAGCAGGCTATCACGCAGGGTGAACCACAAATCTCAAGTTTTACGATTACGGGGGAAGGGTTCAAGAAGAAGGGCGTGTATTATGATCGTGCCAATGAACAGGAGCTGGAATATGCCAGACTTCTGATCGCGAATTGGTTGGATTCCGATACAACCCCGCAGACGCTGAAGCTTCCCGCCAAGCAGGACATTCAGTGAGTAATCATTTGATTTTGAGGGGGATTCGTTTCTCATGAATATCGCTTTTTTCTTGCTTCCCAAACAGGAGGTCGCTTGTGTAACGGCAGATGCTACTTTGCGGCAAACGTTGGAACGAATGGAATATCACCGTTTTACGGCCGTTCCCATTTTAGATAAGGAAGGCAGATATGTTGGTACGGTTACGGAAGGTGATCTGCTGTGGCATATGAAAGATTCCGAGGGGAAAATCACCTTTGAAAACGCTTCTAAGTTCATGCTCAAGGACGTTCCGCTGCGGGTTTCGATGAAGCCGGTGTCCATTGATGCCAATATGGAGGATTTAATTAATTTGGCTAAAGTGCAGAACTTTGTACCCGTTGTGGATGACATGGAACGGTTTATCGGTATCGTGCGCCGCAGCCAAATTATTGAGTATTGTGAAAAGTTTGTGTCCAGAGAATCATTTAATACTTCATCTTAAAATAAGCGCATAGCTGCTTTTGAAAATAACGATTTCTCCTATGGGGTAACAGTTATTTTCAAAATAGGATATGCTATAATGGAGAATAAAGCTTTTTCAGAGGAGTGTGACTCTTCATCATATGCCTAAAGAAATGGATGTTGTGAAAAGGGCCAAGGTTATTGAATGGCTCAAAACAGAAGTTCTTGACCAAGTTTCCCGTCTGTTTAAAGCGATGTGGGAAGGCAGCACAGCCCGTATTGGCGATTGTCTGGCGAGCTTAATGATGAGCAGTTATATTTTGGGAAGGCGTCTTGGAGTGTCTTACCGTGAATTGGATGATCTACTCATCGACAAGCTAAGAAGACACAGAAAAGAAGGACACCAGTTGGAGGATTGGTATCAGGATATTTCTGCACTGGAAGAACATATGCGTAAGAGGTGAAAACGTTGAAATTCCGCTTGGCAACTGTAGCATGGAGCGTTATTTATTTGCTTCTGCTGCTGACTTTATTGACACCACTGAAAATCATTACCGTTTTTTTGCTAATTGTGCCTGGCGCTGTATTGTTTTCATCGCTGCATTTCAAAGGATTTTTGACTCACGTCATACCAGCGTTGTTGATTTTGGCGCTACTAGATGTGTATTCATTGCTCCTTGCGATTTATTTTCTGATTCCTGCGATGTTGATGGGACGGATTTATAAAAGGGGAGGATCGTCTTTTCAGGCTCTGATGACAGGAATGGGCGTTATTTTAGCCGAGTTGCTGGTTGTGCTGCTTATCGCTACGTATTCATTCGGATTTGATCTTTCGCAGTATCTTCGTGATCAGGCGGCGATAACGGAAAGTATTGTACAGCAGATTATAAGCGCCAACCCGGTGCTTTCGGGCACCCATTGGACTGCGGAAGATACCCAGAAGCTTAGCACGATGCTTATCGGTAGAGTTCCATATGTGCTGATTGTAACCTCCTTTTTATTGGCTGTAATCACACACGCTTTGGTACGTCCGGCGTTGAGCAGTCTTGATGTGCCGGTACGCAAAATGAAGCCTGCCCGAGAGTGGAGGCTGCCGCGCGCGCTGATCTGGTATTATCTGCTGGCGATTGTGATTGAATGGATAGCAAGTTCCTCCAATGGCAGCTGGATTCAAATGGTTTCCATCAGTATGCTGCCGCTAGTCCATGCATGCTTCACCATTCAGACGATTGGTTTTGTTTACTTCTGGATGCATAGCCGTAAAATGAGTTCGGTGATTGCACTGCTGCTGTCGCTCGTCGTCCTGATTGTCCCGCCGCTCCGCATTATAGGTATTATTGATTTGGCCTTTCCGCTGCGTGAAGCTATTACGAGATCAAAGAAATAGGGTGAACAGTCATGCCTAAATTTCTACAAAAACGCTGGCACGGCTATCAAACCGTCTGGGCGTTTTTGCTGCTGCTGGTGCTTGTCATATGTATTTCCATGTACAATTGGGAACTGGGTGTGATAGGACTGCTGCTGTCATTCTTGCTTGGCGGGATGATGCTGAAGACGGAATTGGATTTTCGTCGAGAGCTGAATCAATATATCAGCGGTCTTTCATTCCGGATCAAGCGGGTAGAGGGAGAAGCCATCAGCTCACTGCCGTTTGGGATCATTTTATACAGTGAAAGTCGAACGGTAGAATGGCACAATCGGTTTACCGGGGAGATGTTTGAGGAGCAGTCGCTGATAGGCGAGCCTCTGCAGGACCTATTTCCCCAACTGGCAGGAGCTTTAAGTGCCAAAAAGGAAACAAAGGAACTGACTCGCGAGCTGAAGGTGGAGCTACAGCATGATGAGCGCTACTATCAGTTCCTGATCGTGCCGGATGAACGCCTGATATACTTGTATGAAGTAACGGAGCTGGCGGTGCTGCGCAAGCAGTATGAAAACGAGCGATTGGCGCTCGGTATCGTCATGCTCGACAATATGGACGAGGCCGCTCAGGGGATGGATGATCAGCAGCGCACTGCGCTTATTGCGAAGGTGGCGAGCGAGATTACGTCCTGGGCCAACCATTACAGTATTTATTTGCGCCGCTTGTCATCTGAGCGCTATCTCATTATGCTGAATCATAAAGCGCTTCAGGAGCTGGAGCAGAGCCGATTCGTCATTCTGGATACGGTAAGGGAAATGACGGCGGATTTGAAAGTGCCTATGACACTGAGCATCGGTTTGTCCTTCGGTGCGGAGAGCATCAAGGAACTGGGCGAGCTGGCTCAGTCCAGTCTGGATATGGCGCTCGGACGCGGGGGCGATCAGGCAGCAGTGAAAGCTGGGCAGCGCCTGTCCTTTTATGGAGGCAAGTCCAATGCTGTCGAAAAGCGTACAAGGGTGCGTGCTCGAGTCATTGCCCATGCGCTGCGTGATCTGATGCAGGAGAGCGACCGCGTGCTGATCATGGGACACAAAATACCGGACATGGATGCATTGGGAGCGGCCATCGGGGTGTGGAAGGCCGCAGCACTGTATAATGTTGAAGCCCATATCGTGCTGGATAAATCCAATCCGTCCATTGACCGGATGATGGAGCAGGTTAACAAGGACGAGAAGCTGTCACAGGCACTGATGACGCCGGAGCAGTCGCTCCAGGGCATGACCGAGCATAGCTTGCTGGTCGTGGTGGATACGCACAAGGCCTCGATGACGATTGAGCCGCGTCTCGTGCAGACGGCAAGCCGGGTGGTCGTTGTAGATCACCACCGTCGGGGCGAGGAATTTATTAACGATTCGGTTCTGATCTATTTGGAGCCGTATGCGTCGTCGGCTTGTGAGCTGGTGACCGAGCTGCTGCAATATATCCATGAGAAGGTCCAGCTGACACCGCTGGAGGCGACATCGCTGCTGGCCGGGATTACGGTGGATACCAAGCATTTTTCCCTGCATACAGGCTCGCGTACGTTTGAGGCAGCCGGTTTTTTACGGCGTAGCGGGGCAGATACAGTCATGATCCAGCGCATGTTAAAAGAGGACCTGGATGAATATATTGCTAAGGCGGAAATTATTAAGCATGCTAAAATGATATATGGCCACATCGCGATTGCGGTGACAGAGCCCGGACAAAAAATACCGCAGCTTCTGATTGCACAGGTGGCGGATTCATTACTCAATATGACGGATGTACTGGCCTCCTTTGTGGTCAGTGAACGTCCTGACGGCCTGGTGGGGATCAGCGCCCGTTCGCTCGGGCGCATGAACGTACAGGTCGTCATGGAACGGCTAGGCGGCGGAGGACATCTGACGAATGCGGCGGTCCAGCTGGATTGCTCGCTGGAGGAAGCCGAGCGCAGAGTGGTCGACGTGCTGGCCGAAATTGATGGGGAAGAGGGGTTATTTGAATGAAAGTGATATTCATTAAAGATATGAAGGGCCAAGGTAAAAAAGGGCAGGTTAAGGAAGTGTCTGACGGTTATGCAGCGAATTTTCTGCTGCCGCGTGGGTTTGCCCGTCCAGCAACGGAAGGAAATATGAAGACGCTGGAGAATCAGAACGCTGCTGAGGAAAAACGCAAGCAAGAGGAAAAGGAAGAAGCACAAGTACTCGGCAAAAAGCTGGAAGAGACAACGATTCAACTCAAAGCGAAGGCTGGAGAAGGTGGACGGCTATTCGGCGCGATTACAAGCAAGCAAATCGCAGAGGCTGTTTCCAAAACTGGAATCAAGCTGGATAAACGCAAAATCGAGCTGGAAGAACCGATTCGTACGTTGGGCGTGACTCAAATGACCGTCAAGCTTCATCCTGAGGTCAAAGCTACGCTGAAGGTCCAGGTGACTGAAGAATAATTATGGGCGGCGAATTTTTTGATCGGATTCCTCCGCAAAATCTGGAGGCTGAACAGGCGGTTATCGGGTCCATTTTGCTCCAGTCCGAAGCACTGATTACCGCGATGGAGCGGGTGCAGACCGAGGATTTTTACGATAAGGCTCATCAGATGATTTACGAAGCAATGATTGAGCTAGGTGAATCCGGGCAGCCGATTGACCTGGTTACGCTGACCTCGAAGATTCAGGACAAAGGTCAGCTGGAGGATATCGGCGGTGTCAGTTATCTGGCGAAGCTGGCTCACGGGGTGCCAACAGCGGCCAACGTGGACTACTATGCCCAGATTATTGAAGAAAAGGCGATGCTTCGTCGCTTGATTCGCACAGCTACACAAATTGTGAGCGAAGGCTATAGCAACGGCGAGGATGTCGCCGGTATGCTGAGCGATGCCGAGCGCAAGATCATGGAGATATCCAACGGTCGTTCAGGCAGCGGTTTTATCGCCATCCGCGATGTCGTGATGGAAGTGTTCGACCGTGTCGAAATACTGCATCAAAACAAGGGCAACACAACCGGAATCCCATCTGGATTCGTTGACCTGGACAAGATGACGGCGGGGTTCCAGCGCAATGACTTGATCATTGTGGCCGCCCGTCCATCTGTAGGTAAAACGGCGTTCGCCCTGAATATCGCGCAAAACGTTGCCGTGCGGGCGAAAGAGACAGTAGCCATCTTTAGTCTGGAGATGTCGGCGGTACAGCTCGTACAGCGTATGATCTGCGCCGAGGCTAATTTGGACGCGAACGTCATGCGGACAGGTGAATTTAAAGGCGACGAGGATTGGGCGAAGCTGACGATGGGAATTGCAGCCTTGTCCGAGGCAGAAATCTATATCGACGATACGCCTGGTGTCACTGTGGCCGATATCCGTGCCAAGTGCCGCCGTCTCAAGACGGAAAAGGGACTGGGCATGATCGTAATCGACTACTTGCAGCTCATACACGGGCGCGGCAAAGCAGGCGAGAACCGGCAGCAGGAGGTATCTGAAATTTCACGGACATTGAAGCAAATTGCCCGTGAGCTTGAAGTGCCTGTTATTGCCCTGTCCCAGCTGAGCCGGGGTGTGGAGCAGCGTCAAGACAAGCGACCGATGATGAGTGACTTGCGGGAATCGGGTTCCATCGAGCAGGATGCCGACATCGTTGCGTTTCTGTACCGGGACGATTACTATAATCAGGAAACGGAAAAGAAAAACATTATTGAGATTATCATAGCCAAGCAACGTAACGGCCCGGTCGGAACGGTAGAGCTGGTGTTTCTCAAAAACTATAATAAATTCGCCAATTACGAGCGTGCCCACTCGGATGCGTTCGCTGGCTAACGTATTCATATCATTAGAAAAAGGCTCTTTTGACGCGTGTCTCACGATGTCGAAAGAGCTTTTTCATAGGCTTTTTACATATTTTCATATCAGGATTAAAACTCCCAATTACGAACAATACTATTTTTATGTAATATATTGTTCGTTTTTTATTTGACTTTGAAAAATGGTGCTGGTACACTTATAGTGCTGCTTCAACGCAGTGGGGAGATCATTACGCCCGGGGCTTTCCGATCTACGGAATGTCAGCGACGGACGTTTTTTCCTGCTGTCCGAGAACGCTCCATATCTGTTTGCTGAGACAGTTAAAGTCAGATGTGCGTAGTGTGTCAGCTCAAAATCAGAGTGTCTGTGGGCACTCCACGGAGGAATGAAACATGTCAACTGTAGTCGTTGTGGGAACACAATGGGGAGACGAAGGCAAAGGTAAAATCACAGACTATTTGGCAGAAAGTGCTGAAGTGGTGGCCCGTTACCAAGGCGGAAACAATGCTGGTCATACGATTCTCATTGACGGTAAAAAGTACAAGCTGAGCCTGATTCCATCCGGCGTTTTTTATGAAGATAAAAAGTGTGTAATTGGCAACGGTATGGTAGTGAATCCGGCCGCTCTTATTGAAGAAATTAATTATATTCATGATAATGGCTTTTCTACGAAAAATCTGGTCATCAGTGACCGTGCACATGTGATTATGCCTTACCATATGACGCTGGACGTGCTGGAAGAAGACCGCAAGGGTCCTAACAAAATTGGTACGACACGTAAAGGGATCGGCCCTGCTTATATGGATAAAGCTGCACGTAATGGTATCCGTATTGCTGATTTGCTGGATGCGGAGGAGTTCGAGAAGAAGCTGCGTCATCTAACGAAGGAAAAGAATCAAGTGATCCAGCAGGTATACGGCGGTGAGCCGCTGGATGTAGAAGAAATGCTGAAGCAATATCTGGAGTATGCGGAATTTATTCGCCCTTATGTAGGTGATACGTCTGTTGTGCTGAATGATGCGATTGACGCGAACCGTAAGGTACTGTTCGAGGGTGCGCAAGGCGTTATGCTCGATATCGACCAAGGTACGTATCCGTACGTAACGTCCTCCAACCCATCGGCTGGCGGCGTATGTATCGGTTCCGGTGTCGGACCGTCCAAAATCCAACAAGTGATCGGTGTAGCTAAATCGTACACCACTCGCGTAGGCGATGGACCGTTTCCAACCGAGCTGAACGATGAGATCGGCGATTATATCCGTGAGACAGGTCATGAGTACGGCACCGTTACAGGTCGTCCTCGCCGTGTAGGCTGGTTTGACAGCGTTGTTGTGCGCCATGCCCGCCGTGTCAGCGGGCTTACGGGTCTGTCGCTGAACTCACTGGATGTATTGACAGGTCTGAAAACAGTCAAAATCTGCACAGGCTACAAATACCGTGGCGAGATCATCACGCATTATCCAGCAAGTCTGAAAATGCTGGCAGAGTGCGAGGCGGTATACGAAGAAATGCCGGGCTGGAGCGAGGACATCACTGGTGTGAAAACACTGGAGGAGCTGCCTGAGGCAACCCGCAATTATGTACAACGCGTATCTGAGTTGACAGGCATTCCAATCGCTATCTTCTCTGTGGGTCGTAACCGTGATCAAACGAACCAGGTGCTTCCGATTTACTTGTAAGACAAAGCGAACAGGGCTTTGTAAGACGATTGCCCCGTTCAATGATATAGCTATTTTCAAAAGAGAAACCCAGTCTTTTCCAAAGACTCCAGGTTTCTCTTTTTGGTTTTTTCCTATACAGGATGAACTAAAGAATAGAACAAGTGGAACGAGAATGAAGTGGACGGAATGGTGCTGTACAAGCGATAGCGTTCGCCTTTGTGCCCGGATTTCAACCATTTTAGCTTGATTTAAGGAAATACGGGCACAACAGCGATGGTAAGCACCATCCGTTCGCGCAGTGGCGCTTCGTGTACATCTTCGTTCGCCTTATATTAAGTCCCCCTTTACATAATCTTATCTTCCTTGTCGATTTGTGATAACAAACCCTCTCTATAATCCAAATTGAAAAGAGATTCGGACGTCTAGACGTCTTGAGAGGGATGAATTATGAACTGGTATCTTCGCTCACTCGGCACACGCAAAATTGTGGAATTCATCGTGCTTGTCGTTTTCGTCATTTTTTTTCTGGGGCCTCTGACCAATCTGCTTCTGTTGGCGGTTTCGGGAAAATGGCAGTATCCTGCACCGCTCCCACAGAGCTTGTCACTGGAATGGTGGAAGTTTGTACTTACCCAGGATGACGTACTCAGCTCGATTTCCCTATCCTTCCTGATTGCTATTACCGTTACGGTCTGCTCGATTATTGTATGTGTTCCTGCTGCCTATGCCTTTGCACGAATTTCCTTTCCGCTCAGTAAGTGGTTTCTATTCTCATTCCTGCTCACGCATGCTTTTCCGAAAATGGGTTTGTATGTGTCTATTGCCGTGCTGTTCTACCAATTTGGGTTGATGAACACCTTTGCAGGCATTGTACTCATCCACATGGTGAACACACTCATGTATATGACATGGATTCCTTCCTCTGCGTTCCGCAGCGTACATCGCGCACAGGAGGAGTCCGCACGGGATGTCGGAGCCGGACCGTTTCGGGTGTTCTGGAAAATCACCTTTCCCATGGCGTTGCCCGGCATTGTGGTTGCTTCCATCTTTACCTTTCTCGCTTCACTGGATGAGGCACAGGGGACACTGCTGGTCGGAACACCGGACTATAAAACGATGCCAGTCATTATGTATTCCATCATTGCCGATTATCCGAGCACAACGGGTGCTGTTTTCTCGGTCATTCTTACTCTGCCAACGATTATTCTGTTATTAGCCGCCAAGCGTTTTGTAAGTGCGGATGTACTGGCAGGCGGATTTCAGGTGAAATAACGTAACTGGTCAAAAGGAGCCTAAGCTAATGCCCATTCAACTATCCATTCAAGAGTTAACCAAACGCTTCAAGACAGGAGACGGAGTCAAAGGCATTTCACTTGACGTAATGAAGGGGGAACTGGTGACGCTGCTTGGGCCGTCCGGCTGCGGCAAAACAACCGTGCTGCGCTCGATTGGCGGCTTTCTTGACCCAGACGCCGGTGACATCCGGATTCAAGGTAAAAGCGTACTGAAGCTGCCTCCCGAAAAGCGCCCGACAGCTATGGTGTTCCAAAGCTATAATCTGTGGCCGCATATGACGGTGTATGACAATCTGGCCTTCGGATTGAAGATCCGTAAGGTGAAAAAGGCGGAGATTGACCGCCAGGTCAAGGAAGCGCTGGCGCTGGTTCGGCTGGAGATGGCGGAACGCAAAACGCCCGGCCAGCTCTCAGGCGGCCAACAGCAGAGGGTAGCGCTTGCCCGTGCTCTGCTGCTGAAGCCGGAAGTATTGCTGCTGGACGAGCCTTTCTCCGCACTGGATGCCAAGCTGCGGATGGAGATGCGGGAGGAACTGCGCGACATCCAGATGCGGACGGGTATGACGATGGTGTTCGTTACCCACGATCAGGAAGAGGCTTTGTCCATTTCCGACCGGATTGTAGTCATGAATGCAGGCCGGATTGAGCAGCTTTCGACGCCGCAGGAGATTTATGACAATCCGCAGTCGCTGTTTGTGGCAGGATTTATCGGCCGCATCAATTTATTAAGGGGGGTGAGCAAAGGTCGCAGTGTCTCCGTGAGTGGAATACCTTTTCCGCAAGAGCATGAATACACAGGTGAATCTATGGTAGGTGTAAGGCCGGAGGATATTGTTCTGACGAATGAGGACAACCTGTCTCTGTCTGGAACGATCCGACAGGTGATGGTTCTCGGGCATTATGCCGAGGTGTCGCTGGACAGTGGTACGGATCATCTGAAAATGTTTGTGCCGCGTGAACGGGCTGCCGAGCTGCGCAGTGGAGAGCAAATCAGATTCAGCTTCAATAAAATTGTTACTTTTCCAGCAGCACAGTGAATGTCTGCCATCAACCTTCTGCATCGCTTCAATATCAATCCATCATGAATGCATCATCTAGCGGTATTGCGAACTTGTGCAACCATCTAAAGGAGGAAACAACGTGTTTGGGAAAAAGAAGATGAGTCTGATTTTGGCTGGGGTGCTCAGCCTATCGTTATTGGCCGGATGTGGAACCAGCGGCAAGGCCGCAACCACGACAGGAAAGGCCGAGGATACGAAAGCAGGGGCAACTGCAGGCACGACGGAGATTTCCTTGTACACTGGCGGATCTTTGAACGTCAAAGAGTTATGGGAAACCTTAATTAAAGATTTTGAAGCTAAAAATGATCGCATTAAGGTCAAATTAGTGTATTTACCAGCCGGAACCGGAGGTGCATCGACGCTGGATCGTCTGATCGCAGCCAAAAAGAGCGGACAAACAGATGTGGATATCGATCTGTACGAGGGTAGTCTGGATGACATCACCAGAGGCGTAGGTGAACAACTGTGGGACACGATGGACGCCAAGAAGGTTCCGAACCTGACCAATGTCGATGAAACCTATCTGAAGCAAGTAAATAATCAGGCTATTCCATACCGCGCATCTTCGGTAGTTCTTGCCTATAATAGTGCGAAGGTGGCTACGCCTCCCAAAACAGCGGACGAACTGTATGCGTGGATTCGCCAGCACCCCGGCAAATTTGCTTATAATGACCCGTCAACGGGGGGGTCAGGCAGTTCGTTTGTAAATACCGTCATCTATAACTTCCTCCCGCCAGAGGCCATGAACAGCAGTGATCCGGCTAATATGAAGAAATGGGATCAAGGCTTCTCGCTGCTCAAGGAACTGGGGCCTTCGATGTATCAAAAGGGTGTCTATCCGAAAAAGAATCAGGGCACGCTTGATATTCTTGCGAGCGGAGAAGTGGATATGATTCCAGCCTGGTCCGATATGGCCTTGGAGCAAATGGCGAAAGGACTGCTGCCTGACACGATCAAGCTGACGCAGATTGATCCTGCTTTTACAGGCGGTCCGTCTTATTTGATGGTTCCATCCCTTTCTTCCAAGAAGGAAGCGACACAAGAATTCCTGAACTATGTGCTGACACCGGAAGCGCAGAAGGTTGTTATCAATAAAATGTATGGCTATCCGGGGATCAAGTGGAGTCTGATGCCAAGTGAGCTGCAACAGAAATTCAACAGCGTATCCTCAGGCTACCGCAGCTTCAACAGCGGCGAGCTCCAGCAGGAAATCTACAAACGCTGGCAAAGTGAAGTTGCAGGCGGCTGATTATGAGTTCATCTTCTAAAAGAGGGATGGTGGGGCTTGCCCTAGTCATCCCGTCTTTTCTCATTTTGCTGGTGGTCGTTATTATTCCCATTCTCTATGCCGTGAAGGAAAGCTTGATGGATCAGCATGGAACCGGCTATGGCCTGGCGAACTATATTCGGCTGTTCACGGAGCCTGCCATGCGCAGAAATATCATATATACGATCAATGTCACGCTAGTCTCGACGATCCTTACGCTGGTCATCAGCTATGCTTTGGCGATCTACCTGAGATTCGGCAAAGAGATCGTCGTGAAATGGATCGGCCGATTGTATTTTATTCCGATGTTTGTTCCCGGAGTAATTGCAACGTATGCGATTATTACGATGTATGGCAATCACGGCTGGGCTGCACGTCTTTTGCTGCCGCTCGGCATAGAAACCATTCCGAGGATTATTTATGACTACAAAGGGCTGGTGCTGGCTAATTTGTGGTTTAACATCCCGTTCGCAACCATGCTGCTCAGCTCGGCACTTGCCAGCATTCCGAACGCTGTCGTCGAAAGTGCCAGAGATGCGGGCGCCAGCACGATGCAGCTGTTTGGGCGCTTTATTTTACCCCTTTCCTACAAAACGATGTGGGTAGCGGTGACTTTCATCTTTATGGGAATCATGGGCAGCTTCACAGCTCCGTTCCTGATCGGTGCCAACTCGCCGCAGGTATTGGGTGTCGCCATGCAGCAGGTATTTTCCAGCTATCAGGAAACGCATACGGCAAGCGCTATGGCAGTGTTTATGTTTTTACTGTGTTCTTTCATGGGCTACTTTTATATTCGAACCATGGTGAAGGATGCGGATGCGGGCTAGATGGCCGCTATACACTAAGGAGGTTACAGGGATGAACAGCCAAGCAGAAGTGCAGATGACCGGGTTTCGCGGGGAATTACAGGAAAAAGACCTGCTGGATTGCGGGTACCGGATTGCCTTACACAAAGCCGAGGTCGAGCTCAGCACGGGGAACGGGTTTCGATTCACGTTTTCCATGCCGGAAGACGGATTCGCAGAGCTTGATTTGCTGGCCCGCTCGGAGAGCGACTGGGCTGCGGCAGATCGGGAATCAGCCTTCGTACGCCTCTACCTGAACGATGTCTATAATCAGGACGTTATCTTGTATTATGGCAGCAGCCTGGGTGTGTACACTCGTTTGTTGGGGTATCTGAAGGAAGGCGATTATGAGGTGTATGTGGAATTCCGGGAACTGGAGTCTGCTCCGCTGGTGTCCAGAGCATGGATCGACGGGGTCGAGCTGCGCTGTGTGGCTGATGCTTCGGCCAGATCGCTTGTCTATCGTCACACCCCTCTTTTGTACGGTCGCAATCTGTCCCATCCCTATGAAAATCGTTTCACGGATACGCCGCTGGTTCTATTTTATTCGGTGGCAGAGGAAGAAGAACGGACGATCATCGAATATCAGATGATGTTCAGCCATGAGGATGAAGGAACGCCAGCACCGCTGTTAATGAGCAAGTGGGGAAGAACAACTGACATTGAATGGATGTATCGTGTTGAACTGGATGCGGAAGGCCATGTGCTGAATGCTGTTTTCCAAGGCCCTCATCACATCACTACTCCTTTCCAGGGAAAATATGCTCTCGGCGGGCATCCTGTTCTTCAATCGGCTACGACCAATGGGAACTTTACAGATCGTATTACGTCAGGCTACCGTTTTATGCTGACACCTTCCTTCCAGTGGAAGCCAGAGGAAGAGCCGCGTGAGGCGGTTATGAGTCGTTTTCCTTTTGCCTATCAGGTCACCGGGTGGGAAATGGAGCGCCAGCAGGAGCTGGAAATGCCATCGCTTGCGTCATCTATCGCCCTTGCTTCTCAGCGCAGCTATGTTTTTATCCAGACTTCCAAATATCCTGTGCCCAGTTCCGACGGTGAACACGCTTTGCCATCCAGACCGGGCTTTAATCGACGTGAAGAGGATGCCTGTGTCGATATCCAGCTCCGCCTGCATGGCTCCGAGCAGTGGTATTCATCGTGCCATCATGATCTGAGACTCGGCGATTTCAGAGCCGCTTATGAGGGGGCTGAGTCACACTTTTCCACAACGATCAAGCTATCGGGAGAGCCTGCGCTGGATGATATAGCGGAAATCAGAGCAGTGCTGCTGGAAGGTGGTGCTGACCGGATGAAGGTGGCGGGGCTGTATGCTTTTATGCTGAACGAAAATTATTTGCCGCAGCAGCCGGGGATTCGTACCAACCGGGTGCTTGAGCTAACGCGGGATACCCCAACAGGTATTCTGTGGGCAGCGGCAGATGAAGCAGGGTCTGCGGCTCATGCTGCGGATCACTCGATAGGCAAGGATGAGCATGTATGAGCAAGCTGCTGTATGTAGAAGGAACAGTTGATCGTTCCTGTACCCAGAGCCATATTACGTACTCTTTTCATATTTCACAGCCGGCAGACATCATTCACATTCAATTTTCATACACCCCCAAGCTGTTGGAGGATCAGGAGCAGGCTCGAAGCATGATTGAAGCGAGTATGAGCCGATACGGATACGATGAACCGGGTCATGCTGAGGACGCGTGGAAGAAGTATGCGCCACTGCAAAATTTATTAACGCTGTCTGTCGATGATCCTGTTCGCCATCGGGGCAATGCGCACCGCCCCGAGATGCAGCAGGAGCATCGACTGGGTCCTTCCGCGGCTTCGCCGGGATTTGTCGCAGGCGACAATCCCGCAGGAATGTGGAGGATAACCGTCAGTCTGCATGCCGTTGTAACAGAGACGCTGGCATACAGCATTCAGGTATGGGGGGAGGATGCCGCACATGGTTAAATGGATTCCGGCGGAACTTCATACCCATACGCTTCACAGTGACGGCAAGCAAACACTGGAGGAGCTGGCTCAAAGTGCAGCCAATCTTGGGCTTGAATGCATCGCCATGACAGATCACAATACCCAGTCGGCACTTGTAGATCAGGAGCGGGTCGAGCAGCAGTTTGGTGTCCCGATCATTCCAGGGATGGAATGGACCACCTTTTACGGACATATGCTGACGCTTGGGGTAGACCGCTTTATTGACTGGCGTGTTCTCGGGCCGGACGATATTCACGAGGGGATTCGGAAGGTGCATGAGCAGGGAGGTATTGCAGGGATTGCCCATCCGTTCAGGATTGGAAGTCCGATCTGTACGGGGTGTTTTTGGGAATACACCATCCAGGACTGGCATGAGGTCGATTATATCGAGGTATGGTCAACGCTCATGCCGTCGATTAAGCGTGACAGCCAGCGGGCATTCGCGATGTGGACGGATTTGCTGAATCAGGGATATCGCATCACAGCGGTAAGTGGTCGGGACTGGCACATTTCCAAACCGGATGATGTCCTTCCGGCGGTCACTTATTTGGGTGTACAGGAGGAAGCAGGAGAACAGGGGACCTTGGCGATCCGGGCCGTTGAGGCGATTCGCAACGGCTCCGTATCGGTTACGATGGGGCCGCTACTGACGATGCAGGCACAGGTTAAGGGGAATGACAAACGTTATCGTATCGGGGAATATGTAGAGCCGCAGGTAGAAGATGCACTGTCGGTGACAATACAGTTGGATACAGAAACCAGAGCTGCCCATTACCGTCTGGAGCCGCAAAGCCTTCGTCTGCTGCTGACCAGCCGTCAGGGGACATGCTCTGAAATCTACATTCCTGCTCAATCAGGAGAATATACGATAACACTGCAAGACCCGGCAGAAAAGGGCTGGATACGAGCCGAGCTGTATGGCTGTATGGAAGACTGTGTTACTATGATTGCTTTTACGAATCCGATTTATATCGCTGGAATTCAATCATTACGATAGAAAGGCTGGGCTTTGGACGGTGTCGACCAAACAAGAGAGCATTAAGCTGCTCATAGAGGAATATATAGAGGCTAACCAGATTGGCCCGGGCGACAGACTGCCTTCGGAAGCGGTGCTTTCTCAATCGTTCCGAGTGTCGCGTACGACGCTGCGTGGAGCCATCCGCCAGCTGGAAGCGGAAGGAAAGCTACTGGTGAAGCACGGGAGCGGTACGTTCGCCACTCGTCCGCTTCCCAGCATTCCCAGCTCATTGGATCGCTTGTACAGCATCGGGGATATGATCCGTTCCGCAGGGCTGCGGGAGGACGAGCAACTGAAATCGATTCAGAGGATTTCAGCGTGTCCCCCGGATATTGCCGGCCGAATGGAGCTTTCCGAGCATGAGCCGATGATTGTGCTGGAGCGTACGCGTACCGCGGACGGGGAGGCGGTGGCGCACTCTATAAACTGGATGCCGGAGAAGTTAGCGAGTCCTATTTTGGAAGACGGCTCTTTTTCAGGGTCCTTATTTCAAAGTCTGGAGCTTCAGGCCGGGGTACGAATTGTAGGGGCATATTCAGAGCTTACCGTTCCGAATGATCACGATGCCCACGCGACACGTTTGCTCCAACAGCCACAGGCTACGGTATTACTGCTCAAGCAGCTTCATTATGATGAGCTGAATCGGCAGGTGCTATATTCACTGGATTATGTCCGCAATGACATTTTCCGCTTTTGGGTACGCCGGACCCGCTGATCGACTGCTAGATCATATCTACTATTCAATCGTACTAGTTTTACATATTCCAAGGGTTAAAAATCGTCATATCTCGTCAATACTGATTGATATGCACTTCATGATGATGTACACATGGCAAGCTGCGTATGAAGGAGGTAACGGGATATGAGATGGCTTGGATGGCTGCTCAAAAAAGGAATGACAGTGGTGCTGGTCAGCGTTCTAACGCTGGCTGTGACAGGTGTGGTCGTGAATGCTTATGTTCAATCGTTGCTGCGGCAATTCAACATTCAGCTCGATCGTCAACCGATATGGGGACTGGGCTGGCTCAATGGGAACTCGGGCGTAGATAAAAGCACGGATATAGGTAAAAGCACAGATACGGGTAAAAGCTCAGACACAGGGAAAAACAAGGAAACGGGCGGGAGCTCGGGAAATGCAACCCCACCGGACGGTGCTCTGCCCGTCATGGGACAGGGATTGGACGAGGGTAAAGGCGGTACAGGTGCCACTACACCTGAAACAGGTCAGTCGACCAGTATTGAAGGCCATGACTTGGTGATTACGCCCGATCATTTAACGGAGAAGAAGAACAATTTGCCTGCTGCGCAGAAACAGGAGATTTTTACGATTTTGATGAATAAGCTGCCGCCGGAGGAGATGCAGAAAATATCAGCCGCGATGGAAGGCGGCCTGACCGAGCAGGAGCTTCAGGATATTCAGCAGGTGCTTGCGAAGTATTTGACGAAAGAAGAGTATAACAAGCTGATGAATATGCTCAAATAATAATATATTCAAAATAAGACGATGGAATCCGCGCCGGGCGCGGATTTTTTTGCGTGCCAGGAAGGAACTGGAGTGCAGTTGAATTCTTTGTAAAAGCTATGTTAAAGTAAACTGTGTTGTGAAAAGGTTAAATTTTTGAAACCTTTTACGCAACTACGTAATGATATATAGCGACTAATTACTTATATAGACTTGCAAAATGACTACTTTTATCGTGGAAAAGAACAATAACGAACGCATTTAATAGAGAGAGGATATGCTGAAAAGGAGAGGACTATGGAGGTTTCTAAGGGAAAGTATTCACCAGATCACAGCAATGAGGTTTCAAGCGTTGAAAGCAATGCTGCTAGTAAAGCAGGAAAAATAGCAACATGGTGGAGCGGACGGAAAAAATGGCTGAGCTGGACGGCAGGCGGCGTAGTGATTGCAGGCAGTCTTATTTTTGCTGGCAATCAGTATGTTGGAGCCAATACGGTTCCTTATTATAAAGTGTATGTAAAGGGCGTCGAGGTCGGCAATATCCTGAATGAGCAGCAGTTGAAGCAGCTGTATGCTGCAAAGAGCAAACAGTATAAGGACAAGTATCCCGGCGTGGACATGGTAGTTAATACGAGTGCGGTAACAACAAGCACGGAGAAGGCATATAAAGCGGATATCGACAGCGCAGCCACGCTGAAGAAGCTGGACGGTATGCTGACAGCGTATGCCAAAGGGGTCGAAGTGAAGGTCAACGGAAAGACGGTTGGCATTGTGAAGGATAAAGCGACGGCACAGGCGGCGTTAAAGCAAGTACAGAAGAAATACACACCTGCGAGTGAGAGTAAGGCTACAGGTATTAAAGGGCTGGTTCGCAAGACGGCGGTAGGCAGCAGTCATGCTAGTGCTAGTACCAAAACTCCTAAAGCATGGCTGGAGTCTGCCAGTATCCGTGAGAAAATTGCATATGAGCCTGTGAAAGCTGACCCTAACAAGGTGCTAACGGAGGCAGAAGCGGTCAAGGTGCTGATCGAGGGGCAGGAGGAGCCTGTAACGTACACGGTACAGGAAGGCGATTCATTGTCGTCCATCGCCACTAAATTCAATATGACGGCTTGGGATATTAAGCAGAATAATCCTGGCGTGCGCGAGCTGTATCTACAGATTGGGGACGAATTGAAGGTCACTGCACCCAAGGCCCCAGTCACGGTACGGACGGTAGAGAAGGTCGTCGAGCAGATTGCCATCGAGCCTGAGGTTGAGATTCGCCAAAGTGATGAATTGAAGGCAGGGGTCACCAAAGTCGTCAGACCGGGACAAGCGGGTCTTAAAGAGATGGACTATCGTTTGACCAAGGAGAACGGTGAGGTCGTGCAAGAGGAATGGCTCGGTCAGAAAGTGCTGCAACCGTCTGTTACCGAGGTCGTTCTAAGAGGCACGAAGGTCATGGGAGAAGGCTCGGGGCAATTTGCCTGGCCGACGGCGGGTGCAATCATGACGAGCAGCTTCGGAGGACGCTGGGGACGCATGCATGAAGGTGTTGATCTGGTCGGCAATCATACGATTCAGGCCTCGGATGATGGTGTGGTCACATTTGCAGGCCAACAGAGTGGATACGGTAATGTCATTATCATTGACCATCGCAACGGCTACCAAACGGTGTACGGGCATTTGAACAGCATTGGTGTTAATGTGGGCCAGGTCGTTCAGCAGGGTGAAGCGATTGGCATCATGGGAAGCACCGGACGTTCAACAGGCACACATGTACACTTTGAGATTCGCAAAAATAATACCGCACAAAATCCAATGACGTATTTAAGATAGATAAGTTGATGATAACGATGGGTTATTGAGGGTTCATGAAGATCAAGGGGAAAGGCCATGTTTTTCTGCATGACTAAGGTCAGGTGCAGGCATGGTTTTTTCTGCGTAAAGAAAAGGGTCCGAAGAAGTAATGGAATGGCGCGTGGGTATGATAGAATAGAATCAGCATCTTATGGGTATTAACACACGAAAGATCAATATAAATGATGATCCGTGAGAAGAGGTGAACGCTGTATGCAGGGGACGATTCTGGTCGTGGATGATGAGCAGCCTATCGCTGATATTTTGAAATTCAATTTGGAAAAAGAGGGCTACCAGGTGATTTGCGCGTTTGATGGAATCAGCGCGGTGGATATTGCGGTCAAGCAGCAGCCTGACCTGATTTTGCTGGACCTGATGCTGCCGGGCATGGACGGGATGGATGTATGCCGCGAGGTGCGCGGGCATCAGCTCCAGACGCCGATTATTATGCTGACCGCCAAAGACGGCGAGATTGATAAGGTGCTGGGGCTGGAACTGGGTGCGGACGATTATGTGACGAAGCCATTCAGTACACGGGAATTGCTGGCACGGGTAAAGGCACAGATGCGCAGACAGCAGCGCGGCGGGGCAAGTACGCCGGAGAGTCGTCCGCAGGAGGACAAGCAAGGGCTGCGCGTGGGTGACCTCTTTTTTGATACAGATATGTATACAGCTTACAAAAACGGGACGCCGCTTGATCTGACACACCGAGAGTATGAGCTGTTGCACTACATGGCGAAGAATACCGGAAAAGTCATGACCCGCGAGCATTTGCTGCAGGCGGTGTGGGGGTTCGAATACTACGGGGATGTACGGACGGTGGATGTGACGATTCGGAGACTGCGCGAGAAGATCGAGGAAAATCCGAGCAAACCGGAGACCATCCTGACACGCCGTGGACTCGGATATATTGTTAGCGGGAGCAAAGGTGGCCTGCGGGCATGAGATGGCTGTCTTTCTTTCGTACCATTCATGCCAAGCTGATTATTATTTATGTGCTGCTTATTTTGGTGGCGATGCAGCTGATCGGAGTCTATTTTGTCAGCTCCATGAAGAACTCTCTGACGAGTAATTTTACACAGGATTTGCAGGCACGGGCGGAAATGCTGTCCGTGCTGGCAGAGCAGGATTTGAGCAGCAGTGACGGTAAAATGGAAGAAGACAGCGTTGAAAGCTTGCGCGCACGGGTGAACAATCTGTTCGATTTCAGCGGTGCAGAAATTCAGGTGCTGGATGCCAGCGGCAAGGTATTGATTACCTCTCAAGGCTCACACGCCGATTATGTCGGGCGTAAAAACACGCAGACCGTCGTCAGTCGCGCACTCCAAGGGATTCGCGATAACGAGGAGTACATGGTGGACGAGGATAATGTCCGTAAAAAGGTCGTCGCCAAACCTGTCATCAGCCAGGGCAAAATCGTCGGCGCGGTGTACATCGCCGCTTCGATGACCGAGCTGTACGATACGATGAAACGCATTAACAATGTGTTTCTGTCCGCTATGCTGATTGCGCTGGCGCTGACGGCTGTGCTGGGCGTGGTGCTGGCGCATACCATTACACACCCGATCAAGGTGATGACACGCCATGCGACAGAGGTTGCAGAGGGCAAGTTTGACCAGCAGATGCCGGTGTTTGGTGAAGATGAGATCGGTAGGCTCAGCGTGGCCTTTAACTATATGACAGGTCGCTTGCGTGAGGCGCTGTCCCAAAATGAAGAGGAGAAGGAGAAGCTTTCCTCTATCCTGACCAATATGAGCGACGGTGTGGTCGCTACAGATGATCATGGCCGGGTCATTCTGGTGAACCGTCGGGCCAGCGCCATGCTGGGCGTGA
Source organism: Paenibacillus peoriae KCTC 3763 (assembly GCF_000236805.1). Taxonomy (GTDB): domain Bacteria; phylum Bacillota; class Bacilli; order Paenibacillales; family Paenibacillaceae; genus Paenibacillus; species Paenibacillus peoriae. The sequence continues at coordinate 57,284 of NZ_AGFX01000018.1, forward strand.
ACGAGAATGAAATGACCGGTAGACATATCGCGGTACTGCTAGGGATCGACCCGGAGGAAACCGAGGCCCTGTATAGCGGCTCTTCGGCTTCCACGCTGCTGCAGCTGGAGCCTGCAGGACAGGATGAGCCCATCGTGATCCGCGTGACGTTCACGCCGATTCATCGGCGGGAATTTGGCATTACGGGAACGATTGCCGTGCTCCAGGACGTGACGGAGCAGGAGGAGATGGAGACGACACGACGGGAATTCGTGGCGAATGTATCCCATGAGCTGCGCACCCCGTTGACGACGATCCGCAGCTATGCCGAAGCGCTGGATGACGGCGCGATGAGTGAGCCGCAGCTTGCGGAGCGCTTTGTGGGTGTAATTCGCAACGAGACGGAGCGTATGATCCGGCTGGTTACGGATTTGCTGCATCTGTCGCGGCTTGATTCCAATGAAGCGCCTTTGCGGATGCAGCCTGCGGATGTGATGGAGATGCTGGACGAAGTGGCGGATCGGTTTTCTTTTCAAATGAAGCAAAAGCACATTCGCTCAGGAATGTTCGTAGAGCAGGGGATCGGCAAGGTCGTAATTGACCGGGATCAAATTGATCAGGTGTTGGACAATCTGATGTCCAATGCGTTGAAATATACGCCGGAGGGTGGGAGTATTCGGATTGAAGCTCGCCGCAACAGTGAAGGGATGCTGTCCATTTCGGTACAGGATACCGGAATTGGTATACCGAAAAAGGACCTGGACCGGATTTTTGAACGGTTTTATCGTGTAGACAAGGCGAGATCGCGCAATATGGGGGGGACAGGATTAGGGCTGTCGATTGCCCGGGAAATTGTAAAGGCTCATGGAGGCCAGATTTTTCTGGAATCAGAATATGGTCAAGGGACCTGCACGACCTTTACGCTCCCCATGTCGGGTGAAGGGAGGGAAGCACAGTGAAGGAACGTTTGAAGTCAGGGGCGCTTGTTTTTCTGGTGGCTTCCAGCCTGATACAGACTTATTTTTTGATCTACCGCCTTCCAGGCAGTGATTCTGTACTCACTTCAGAAACAAACTATGTGAAGACCGAAAGCATGGGGCAGGAGAAAAAGATTGAAAACCTCGTGTTTCCCGATAAAATGCTCATTCACCAAGGGGGCAAAAAGCATACCGTTTTTTATCCAGGTGTTGCTTTTTACGACTTGATTTATACACGGCTGGAAAGCCGGAGCTTTAACAATTTCCAACGTCGGAGTATCCAGTCGGCGGACTGGGCGCGGATTCGCAGCGAAAATGAGGGGATTGAATTGTCGTTTTCGGGCGGCGTCCCCGTTTCATTACTGGAGCGCGTCATGCGTCTGACGCCGGATTCAGTATTTCAGGGAGAGACGATTAACCGCATCTGGATCTATATCGATGAAAAGAATGCCAAGCCGCATGCGCTCTTTTTCAGTGCCAGAGGCGATGTTGTGTATGAGGCGAACCAGTTCGACATGACGGTGGAGGATATAAGACAGCATGTGAATTTTGGCAAAAATGCCCCGTTGTACGAGCTGGTGGATAATCAGTACTACATTCCCGTTAACGATCTGGAGACGGTACAGCCTGTGGTGTATGCCGGGTTGTTTACGACAGAGCAGATGCAGCGGAATTTGTTTTTCGATCCGGGGATTACGCGCAATATTCAGGAGAAGGACGGCTCCCAAATTTATACTGACAGCAAGCGGAGTCTGCAAATCAAGCAGGATCAGCGATGGATGAGCTATACCGATCCCGGCGCCCCCGGGGCGAGCGGAAGCAGCCCGATCAGGGATGTATTGGCCGCAGTTGATTTTGTAAATCAACATGGTGGCTGGGATGCTTCTTATCAGCTGAAAGTGAGAAGCAGCGATGAAAATCGTACGAGTGTGCTGTTTCAGCAGTATTACGGGGCTTATCCGGTGCTGGATACACCGTCATTCCGCTTTGGTACAATTTCGCTGCAAGTCCAGCAGGAAACGGCATCTGTCTATGATCGTTCGCTGCTGTACCTCAAGGGTGGGGAGCAATCCTCGAAGAAGGTCATGCTTCCGGGCGGCAACACCTTGAAGAAGCAATTGGAGACGGTAGGCAAAGGAAAAACCATTAGGGATCTAACTCCTGTATATCAGCCGGAGCTGACCAATGATGGGTTGAAGCTTGTTCCCGAATGGCGCGTTATGCTGGGCGACGGTTCTATCGCAGAGATTCATGCTGTTCCGGTAACGACAGCATCGACAGCATCGAATTCACCACAAACGCAGCTATCTCAGGAGACAAAAAGGTGACAGGAAGGGGGAACGGGAATGGATTGGAGTCGCGCCAAAAACGTACTGATCTGTACATTTTTACTGCTCAATGCGGTGCTGGGTTACCAGTTGTGGCATGATGCGCAGGAAACGGCAGGCCCGAATTTGGATTTTACTTCATTGGATGAAAATACGCAGCGTTTAATGGAAGAAAAGAGCATTCAGGTGCTGGCTCCGATTCCCGGGGACACCCCGCAGTTGCCCAAGCTTTCCTACACGTATGTTCATAATGGGGAAAAGGATGATCGCGTGCAACTGGTGAAGCCGGTAGACAGCAAGCTTGTATTCACCCACGATGCGCTGGTTGAGGCATTGGAGCCGCAAATCAAGGATATCGACAACTACCAGTATGATCCACTGGATATTCAGGAGGAGCCGGTATCTGGACAGACGGACGCTTTTGTGCTGCATCCGTTGGTACAGGACAAGTGGCCGCTGTTTAATGTGAAGCTGGCTCTGTTTTACAGCAATCAGAAGATTACAGGATATCGTAAAATTCAGGTGATTCTCCAGCCCTCAGACGAAGCGAAGAAAATGCTGCCTGCGTCCAAGGCCTTGGCACGCTTGATCGATAGCTATTTGCCGCGTGACTCGATTGTGAAGGATATTCGACTCGGCTATTATGGACAGACCTTTAACTCGGATAGTCAGGTGGCCGCCCCCGTGTGGCGGTTTATGCTGGATAACGGAAAAGGTGTTTATTATGTACAGATGAACGGAGATGTCATTAGTCCAAAGACAGAACATACAGAAGGGTCTTGAACAGATATGGGGATTTCATTTTCCGTGCTGTCGAGCGGTTCGACCGGCAACGCTACCGTTGTGCGGAACGAAGACACGACATTACTCATCGACGCAGGTCTCAGCGCGAAGCGTATTGATGAATTGCTGAAGGAACGCGATCTGAGCGGAGAAGAGTTGGATGGTATTTTGGTCACGCATGAGCATTCCGATCATGTTAAAGGACTAGGCGCCATGGCGCGTAAATATAATTTACCTGTGTATGCCAATGAGAAGACGTGGTTTGCCATCAGCAATGCTGTCGGGCAAATTGCGGACGAGAACCGCAGAATATTGGACACAGGCGCGACGCGGGAATTTGAATCATTGCGCGTGGAGTCTTTTGGTATATCTCATGATGCAGCCGAGCCTGTAGGATATAGCTTTTACGATGGGGCTGAGAAGCTCAGTGTAGCGACTGATCTCGGCTATGTCAGCGACAAAGTGAAGCAGGCGATATCAGACGCAGACGTATTAGTGCTGGAGGCTAATCATGATGTGGAGATGCTGCGGATGGGGCGTTACCCGTGGAACATCAAACGTCGTATTCTCAGCGATATCGGTCACTTATCCAATGAGATGGCGGGCGCGATTCTTAGCGAGCTGCTGACAGGACGGACGAAGCGAACGTATTTGGCACATTTGAGCCGTGACCACAACATGATGGAGCTTGCAAAGCTGACCGTACGCGGAGCAATGGAGGACCGCGGTTGCTTTTACAAGGACAGTGAGTTCCGGTTGTGCGATACGTATTATGATCGTCCTACACCTTGGGATAAGGTAAGTGAGCCATAAAGCTGTCCAGCTCGGCGGCTTTGTGTTCTACCTCTTCACGGGTTACAACGCCTTTATCCACCAGTAGTTCAATCAATGTACTTAGCGCCAGTGTGTTGCGGTAATGCTCGTCCTTTAAATCCGCAAGCTTGGCAGCCATACGAACTTCATCCATAGCTGAACGATGTGAATTCATCATATATTCCTCCTGAAAAATATTTTGGAAATGGCGTGTGATAAGCTTGGTTCTGCCTGTGGTTTTGCTGGGTGCTGTGATACAATGAAGCTAACAACAGATAGCTTTCTGAAGGAAGGCTCTCATGCAAAAGTATAGGCTGCTTTAAGCGGACGGGAACAGGCCAGAACGTCTCTATGAGACGATCATTTTGTAATAGAATAGAAGACTTGTTACTATTGTAGTCCATTGGTTTGGAAATCATTCCTCCTTTTTCCTCTATTCGGCGTCAGATTCGGCGTGTATGCTATTTTATGAGATCCGGTTGCTTGGGAAGTCGCCATTTGTGGTGATAGATAAGTAAGCTGGAACGATTGGTTGCTGAATCCCGATGATGGGGGATGTTCAATCCACTTGAGATGATCAACGGAGCAGGTTCTCTGTAGCATAGATTGGCGCAAGCCCGAATAGCCCTAATTTTTTAGTGAGTGTCGGTGCATGACAACGAAGGGGAGAGGATTAGTATGGGCTTGTTTGGAGACGATTTTTATTCAACAAAGGTATCTACACGTGCGGCTAAGAAAACGACATTCAAGGCACGCCGTGGAGGAAGGGGACGTTGGCCACACCGGAACCGCGGAGTGAGTCCGATGCAAGCTGCTGTCATTAGCGGGGTCGTCAGTGCAGTGGTTGCTGTGCTGCTGTTCAGCTTTATTACAGGTTTGCCTTCCACTACAGCGGTAACCGGAGCAAGCCATTATTCCTTGCGGCAAGCTGCAGGTGATCCATATGACCGGATTGTGCAGGCCGCAGCCAAGGTGCGCCCGGCTGTCGTCAGCATCGTGAACCTGAAAGAGGGGAACGGTAACAGCACGGAGCAGTCGGCGCTTGGATCGGGTGTTATTTTCCGGGTGAGCTCCGGCAAAGCCTTCATTATGACGAACAACCATGTCATCGAAGGCTCGGACGATCTGGATATTGTAACCGTGGACGGTGTCAGAAAAGAGGCAAAGCTGATCGGAAAGGATCGCATTAGTGATATTGCCGTGTTGGCGGTTGATGATAAAGGCATTAGCACGGTAGCTGATATCGGCGACTCCAGCAAGCTTCGTCTGGGCGAGACCGTGATTGCTATTGGCAATCCGCTCGGCTTGGGTGACACGCTTACCTCTGGCATTGTGAGCTATACGAATCGGATCATTCCCATTTCCATTAATCAGGATGGCGTATATGACTGGGAGCAGCACGTAATCCAGACTGATGCAGCGATTAATGAGGGAAATAGCGGCGGTGCGCTGGTTGATCTGGACGGACGTGTGATTGGTATCAATACGATGAAAATCGCCGATACCGGGGTTGAAGGACTTGGGTTCGCCATTCCCGCCAATGAGGTGATGAAGACGGTGAATGAGCTGGTTGAGGATGGCAAGATCACCCGCCCTTATCTGGGGGTCTATACGGTTGACCTCAATAATGAGTACGCACCGCTGGATGAAACACAGCGCAAGGAACTCAAGCTACCCGATAGCGTGAAGGACGGTGCAGTGGTTCTGGAAGCCCACGGCCCTGCCAAAGAGGCAGGCTTGAAGCTGAACGATGTCATCACCGCTTTTGATGGCGAGCCGATCAACTCCACGCTTGATCTGCGCCGCTACTTGTATGATACCAAGAAGATTGGCGATGAGCTGGAAGTTACCTTTTACCGGGCAGGCAAGGAAGAAACGGTGATGTTAAAATTAACGGATAAGCCGGAAGGCTAGGATTTAGCTTACAGGCATAACTATAAAAAAAGGCGTTCTCCGGCTTAGTATCCGGGGAACGCCTTTTCAGTTTATCGGTTGTATTGTTTTAGCTTAAGATACCTTTCCCGTCACACGGGTTCCGCTCTTGGTGATCTTGTATGTCACCACATCGCCGCTCCAGAAATGGAATTTCAGTGTGACTTCACCATCCTTCACGCTGTTAAAGAATTCAGGCAGCAGCTTGATGCCATTGGCATCATAGGCAGGAGTAAAGGTATTGCCAAACTCCTTATAGGATGTCCAGTCCTGCGGACCGGCATTGCCGCCATTGGTATAAACAGCTTCCATTGTGGCAAGCTGGCTGCCACGGAAGTCCGTTGGAATGGTAAAGGCTTGCGTAGTCCCCTCGGTAGCGCTTAATTTTGGTGTATCATACACGACTACTTTAAAATTCCAGTCTGCACCCTTGTTAAATTTGGCGTTGATGACTGCATTTTCGCCATATTTGCCAGAAGTGATCAGGCTGGTAAGCAAGCTGGCCTTGAAAGTTAATGTGTCACCGCTCAGTGTGTAGTCGGTGCCTTTCTTCAGTTGTTTGTTGTTGACACTGAGGGAGCTCAGTTGGTTGCCATTCAGGTTTAAGGTGACCTTGGCATCCTGAACGGCAGTGCCTTTCTTCAAGTGAATGAGATCACTGGCAGCATTGGAGGAACGTCCTTTCAAACCGGCCTTGATGACATTAAAGAGTTCAGGATCGGACCACTTGTATGCTGTACGGTTGAAATGTTGGCCGTTATCCCAGAGTATGCCTGTTATTTTTTTCTCTTTCAAGTAATAGGTTAAGAACTCAAAGAACTTCAGCTTTTCGCCTTGTTCAATAACGCCTGTATTTTTATCGAAGCCGAGTAGACCGAATTCACCTACAATAACCGGAATACCTTTGGCTACAAAGGTGTTATAGACGTTATCAAAGGTTTGAGTAATATCGTCTTTGGTCTCTTTATCAAAAGTGGTATGACCCGCGATATTTACACTGAAAGGCCAATATCCATAATAATGGACGGTGGCAATCAGGTTGCGATCGTTCAGCTTAGTCATCGTGTTGTACAGCTCATTGATCTTGTTTTGGGCAGGTGAAGTATCCAAGCCCGGCAGAACAAGTGGGCGAGTGGCATTGTTGCCACCGGAGGCGCGGACAATTTTGTGGAAGGACACATTCAGTTCCTGGAGCATCTGGTTCGCTTTCGCTTCATCGCTTGTTCCGCCTTCGGTGAAACGGGGCTCGTTAATGCTTTCGAACATCAGCTTGTCCGGTTTATCTTTAAAGTGTTTGGCAATTTGTGTCCATATTGCGTTATAGCGAGCCAGCACTTCATCGTGCTTGGGCTCCATACTGCTTACCCACATCCATGAATCATGATGAACATTGATCATGACGTACAGATTGGCATCCAGTGCCCAGCGAACAACCTCATCCACACGGTTCATGTAGGCGGGCTCAACGGTATAATTGGGTGCTGCTCCAATATGCTTGTCCCAGGTGACAGGAATACGAATGCTTTTGTATCCTTGGGCAGCAATTTGCTGGATCAACGCCTGGGTAATGCGCGGATTGCCCCATGATGTCTCATCTGCTCCGGTAGCATCCAGAGAATTTCCTAAATTCCATCCCGGCTGCATGGCTTCCACATACGATTGCATATTTCTTGTGGCGGCAGCTGGCCGTGCTCGTTCGTCAGATTCCGCAGCGGCGGCAATGGACGCGAACATAGATAATACTAGAGTAATGGCAAGAGTCAACGACAGCAATGAAACGGGTTTTCGGTTTAACATAATAGTCTCCTTTACAATTTTATTGAAAGCGCTTTCTGGTGATATGTTACCATACTATTCCATTATATAATACATATATAATTAATGGAAGAATCATGTTATAATTAGATATTTTATTATTGTAAGCGTTATCATTGCAAAAAGGTAGGAATGAGTGTACAATCTATGGCCCTACGCGGAGATTAGAGTAGCGTGGATTGCCAAGACAGGAGAAAGAAGGAGATGAATATGAATAAGTGGGATACCGAAGAGGCCATCCGACGCTGGGATATGCATGCAGAGAACTTTATCGCCAAGTACACTGAAGAAGGGGATCGCTCTCGCGAAGTACTGCTCAATCCTGCATTGCAACAATGTATGGGAACTCTCACGGACAAAAAAGTGCTGGATGCCGGCTGTGGTGAAGGTTATCTGAGCCGCAAGATGGCCAAGGCGGGTGCGTTGGTGGAGGCTGTCGATTATTCGACAGAGATGCTGAAGCTTGCAAGAGAGCGGACACCGCCAGCATTGGGCATTACATATCACCACGGCAATCTGGAGAGGCTGGATCTGTTCAGAGATCAGAGCTTTGATCTGATCGTTTCGAATATGGTCATCCAGGACCTGGCCCATTATGAGCAGGCGATTGCTGAAATGCAGCGGTTGTTAGTGCCGGGAGGCCGCTTTATTTTTTCGATTCTGCATCCGTGCTTTCAGACGCCGCAGAGTGGATGGGTGAAAGATGAGGCAGGGAAAAAGCTGTATTGGAAAGTGGATCGATATTTCAGCGAAGGTCCCTTGGAGCAGGCTATCCCCTATGATCAGGAGGAAAAGTTTTTGTATTTTCACCGCACGCTGGGTAGCTACGTACAGACCATTATTGGGACGGGTTTGCTGTTGGAAGGGATGATCGAACCCAAGCCGTCTGCTGAAATGTTGGAGAGATATCCCCATTTCCGGGAAGACCTGAATGTCAGCCATTTTCTTATTTTTAACACCAAACGTCAGGGTTAAAAAGCAGGCCCTTTCCTTTCCGCGTCAAGTATGGTAGAACAAGAGAAGGCGGTCGTGAGACACCTACAACAGGAAGAGCTTCAGACGGAAAGGGATGCAACTGGAATGTACGTAGTATGTAAAGAGCATGTGGAACTGGCAATTGATATGTTCGTCGATGAATACGAGGATGCACCGGATGTCGTCGATCTCAAGGAAACGAAATTTTCGGATTGGGACCCTCCGGTGAAGTGCAAGGAATGTGAGAACAAAGCGGAATTTTTGGTCGTATAAAAAACGAGCACGGGCGTTTCGGACAGAAACGTCCTTTTTGTATACCGGGGATTTTTCCAACATCCTCATACATAGAGCTACTATATTTATTCCCAGCACGTGCTGAGACAGGAGTGAACGATGGATGGACCCTTTGCTGCATTCACTTTTTCGTCCGCTTCAAGTCAATGGGAGTAATCCCTTCACTACCTATATCGAAAAAAAGCCGTCTGCCGCGCTAAGAGCTTACGTAGCTTGTTATTGGGAGTCCGGTCCGGCTGCCAGGGTGGTAGAGGGGAATCTAACAGCTTTGTGTGAAGACGCCGCTTCCTTAAACCTTTCGGAGGAAGAAACCATGGAGCGGGTATTGCCTGATGGCTGTACGGATATTCTGTTAGAATACGACCCGGTGAGTAAGCGTCAGGAAATCTCGTACTGCGGGACGTTTACGCATCCATTCGTGTCTGTCAGACAGGCAGGTACTGAGACACGTATTTTTGCGGTGCGATTTTTTCCGGGCGGGGCACATTATTTTCATGGCATGCCGACTCATTTGTTTACAGGTAGCCATTTTGGCCTCGAAGATATCTGGCCCGAAAGCATCGCCGTCATAGGTGAGCGCATTTTGGAAGTGCAGGATTTCAATGAACGGGTGCGTATAATGGATGAGTATCTCAGCCAGCTTCTGCTGCGCCATAGGACGAATGATTGTGATTTGATGAAAAATCTGCTGCATCGTATTTTTGTGAGCGGTGGAAGCATGGGGATCAAGGAGCTTGCAGAGCGCGAAGCGATCAGTGAGAGACAGCTCAACCGCAAGTTTGGGCAGTGGATCGGGATCAGCCCGAAAAAGTTCAGTGAAGTCGTCCGCTTCCAGAGCGTACTACGTACGATTCAAAACGGCGGTCCTCTGGACTGGACGGAGCTTGCGCTAAAGCATGGATTTTTCGATCAGGCGCATCTAAGCCGCGACTTTCGTAGGTTTTATGGCGATTCTCCGCTTACTGCGGCCAAGGAATTTCGGAGGTTGTCCGATTTTTACAATACACGCGCAGAGCCTTCGATTATACTCAAAACATGAAGAGAATAGCAAAGGAGAGATGAGAACATGAGTGGAACGCTGCAAGTTCGGGATCATCTGCTGAATGAGCTAGAGACTGGAGTACGGACGGGGGAAGCCCTGATCCGCAAAATACGTCCAGAGGATTGGAGCTTTCGGCCACAGGACAATTTCCGCTCGCTGCTGGAGTTAGTACATCACTTTGTGCTTGTTCTTGCTTCCGATCTTGCGATCATGCAAGAAAAGTCCGAGGCAGAAGTGGGAAGCATTGAAAACAGCCTGTCCGGGGTGGAAGATCCCGAGCGCTTGGCTGCGACTTTCAGGGAGAACTTCGAGGCCTATAAGGCTTACATTCTTTCGCTTAGCGAAGACGATTATTTGAACCGCTCGACGAAGGCCTTTTATATGGAGCATGGACATTTACAGGTCCAATGGCAGATCGAGACCGTGACGCATGTGTTCCATCACCGTTCGCAGATCTATAATTATTTGAAGCAGTTGGGGCATGATGTGAGCTTCTTTATGTTGTACGCTTGAGTATGAGATAGCTGTGAAAAATGGAAACGTACAAGCTGGAGCACCTAAGGGGTGCTCTTTTTTTGTTGTATTCAAGGGTTTTTAGTTTTTTAGGGTGGATGACTTACTCGAACGCGCGTGAAACTTCTTTACTAACTCGTCTGAGAATCCCAATTTGCTTTTCATTCAATCCGCTGGTCAACGCAACAAACTCATCTATCGCCTCTTGCCGAATGGTTTCGTCTTTAGTCACATGTTCTTCGGAAAACATCAATTCACTGATAGACACGTTTAAGGCAGTTAGCACTTTCTCCAAGGTATCAATAGAAAAGCTTCTTTCGCCACGCTCTAATGCACCAATATATCTATAGTCCAAGCTTGCAATGTCAGCCAGCTTTTGCTGTGTAAGTCCTTTTGCATTTCGAATAGCCCGGATTCTTGTACCGATTTGCTTGCGTAATTCAGCCATATTACCACCTCATAACAAGCTTATGGAAGATGAAGTGTAAAAGTCAGATAGAAAGAGAATAGTTCAATTAGTTTTTTGTTGTAACTCAATTAAATCAACAATATTTTTTGTTATAGTAGTAAGCATTTCAAGCTCTGTTGTTTCTCTTGAATTTATGAGTAACATAAGTTTATTTATGATTTGTTTTCGATCCGTATTTTCATCGAATTGGAAAAGTTCAAAGGGGGGAACTTGTAACGCTAAAATTATTTTTTCCAACGTCTCCAATGAAATATTTCGATCTCCACGTTCTACTCCACCAATATAACTGTAATGAAGTCCTGCGGCTTCTGCCAGTTGTTCCTGTGTCCATCCTTTAGCCTTTCTTAGCTCCCGTATCCGATTTCCAACGCTTTCTGGTAAACTCATGTAATCACCTCCACTTAAGGTTAGAAGAGGACAGATTATCGTTACAGACCATCTTGTGCAAAATAAAAACATCTAAAACTGTACTTTTAAGTACTTTTTATATTGACCTCCCTTTTTATTTTCTATACAATTGGCTGTAAATGGAAATATGAGGAGAGACTACTCTTGGAAACTTCTATCCTAAAATCACTCAAACCGGATATCATTGTTGAAATGTTGGAGATGGATGTGGCTTTTGAGAATTGGAAAAAGGTGATGGAGACGGCGGATATTTTGTACCAATGTGTACTGCATATCTATGAAGAACGGCAGTATCATAAAGCGATGAAATTATCCATCCCGCATGTGCAATTAGAGCGTCCGTTGGTGTATTATTTTGGTCTCAGTCATCTGATGTGTGGAATGGCTCACCAGAACCAGGGTTCGTATGAGCAGGCAAGGGAGTGCATCTATAAGTATGCTGAGCTGGGTTGGATGGAGGATTTAGAAGAAGAGGGCATGCAGGTTGTCGAGGAATTCAGGTTTTTAGCCAAGACTAACTTATATGCAGTAGATATTTTATCTGGGAACTTGAAGCTTGTAGAGGAGTATGTAGCCTTTTGCAGGATAATCCTGAGGAAATATTACCGGGGCTAAATACCATATTACAGGCAGCACTTATGTATCGTTTGGATGTAGGAGATATTTTACATACATTAGCAGAGCAGATTGATGAATTTGAGAGTTACGAAGACGTAGAGAACGTGTCTTATTATTATAGCTACTGCTATCATTTGGCTTTGTACTATCGGAAGTACGATAGATTACAGGATGCAGTGGGGCTTACTGTGCAGGCGATGCAACTAGCTGATCAGTCGGGTAACGATCGTAATTTCAAGAAATGTACAGCATTGTTCGAATCACTGCGCGAGTCTGCGACAGCTGAACAAATCAGCGAATATCGACAGATGATAATACAGTGTCTTGATGAATACGAAACGGATAGGCATTTCATTGTGAAGAGCGTAAATTAATGATCCGCTATGATCTGAACAGGGAATAGGCTCATAACGGAGAGGAAATAGATAGGTAAGAGGCGCTTCAGGTGCTAAAATAACTATGACACAGGTATGTTTTTAAGTTAGGGATCTTAAATACGATTTTACATTATCATTCGACATAGATAGGGGTATGGAATTTGTTTATTCAACTTATAGGTGTGGGGAAGCTAAAAGAGAAGTATTTGGTCATGGGCATTCAGGAATATGCTAAACGGCTGGGCCCGTACATCAAGTTCCAAGTGATTGAGGTAGCGGACGAAAAGGCTCCTGACACACTGAGCGAGGCGGAGGTTCGGCAGGTCAAGGAGCGGGAGGGAGAGCGCATCCTTGCTCATGTGAAAAGTGAAGCCCATGTCATTGTGCTCGCCATCGACGGCAAACTCTGGAGCTCGGAAGAGCTTGCAGAGGAATTGGACAAGCTCGGCACCTACGGTACAAGCCATGTCGTTTTCGTCATTGGCGGCAGCCACGGCCTCTCCGACGAAGTCCTTCGCCGTGCCCAGCAGAAGCTGAGCTTCGGCAGGATGACCTTGCCGCATCAATTGATGCGGCTGGTGCTGGTGGAGCAGATTTATCGGGCGGTGAAGATTAATCGGGGGGAACCGTATCATAAGTAACGGGAACGCATTTGTTCAATTGATATGAGACTTTATATACTCAGCGGATATTAATTTTGAAAGGGGTATAGTATGGTTAGTTTTATTCAAAAGGCTGATAAAGGAATAATGGCTTTAACACAATTCATTAAGGATTCTCATAGTTTGACCGACTACAAGGAAGCTAATGAGATGAGTGAACTTAACCTTAAGCCAGGAAATCAAATTATTTTTATTGAAAGTGCCAATACTATTTTTGAAACCGTTGTGATGAGGATATTAAGAAATTTGAAAGATGAGGAATATCCATTACTAGGGATTAGGAGTCATTTAAAGCAAGAGCCTTTAATTTTTTCGAAATTTTGTATCTATAATGGAACTATATTAATAGGAAGAATAGATCTTTATATGAGCCGCTTTTTTAAAGAAATAGAAAAAGAGGCGTATGTAGAGATTACCTTTGATAAGAGAAAAAATAAAGCCTCTTCGCTGAAAAGTGAAATCATTGATAATAATACGAGCAAGAAGCTTTTAAAATCCATATCAAAGCATGTTATTGGAAGACATAATGGTAAGATTTTTTCGAAATATAGAACAGATGTTACAGAACAGTATGCTTTTAAAACAAAGGAATTTAGTGAACTAACAGAGATACTAAATGATATAATAGCAACTCTAATAGAGAAGGTTATGGAGCATGTTGGAACTATCGAGGATTTGGATGAGGCTATACTAAACAATTATTTATTAAATTTAAGAGAGAAGCTTACTTAAGTATAAATAAATATCGTAAAGTATTGATCCCTTTCACATACGAAAGGGATTTTTAAATGCAAGTTGTATATACAAAAATGTTTACTAATATGGTTATTAGTTATGGGTAGCAAAAGCTTTATTTTTCCATTTATTACATAGGAATATAAATATACCATAGAATTCGAAATGAAATAATAACTTTTCCCCCTTAATTTGGAGGAATAATCGATAATCTGTCGAATGTTATATTATTGTTTAGGAGTTTTGTACTATTAAGTGAAATTATATAGACGGGGGAAAGACACATGAAAATTTTAACAGAATATATCAAGAATATCCCCGGGGCAATTAATGAAAGGAAGGCAACGACTAAACAATATGGTAATTTTAAGCATATTGACTTCGAAGTTAAAGGAGCTCCTTTACTTAAATGGCCTGGAGGGAAACGAAATCTACTAAAACATATACTTCCTTTAATCCCTGTTAACTTCAAAAAATATTATGAGCCCTTTTTTGGTGGGGGAGCTTTATTTTTTGCTTTACAACCTAAAAACTCTCACCTATCTGATTGCAATTTAGATTTAATTAACTGTTATAAACAAGTAAGAGATCAACCACATGAAGTAATAGAGAAGCTTAAGAAACTCATTAATTCAGAGAGTGCGTATTATGAGGTTAGAAGTAACATTCCTTTAGGAGATATTGATAAGTGTGTAAGAATGATATATTTAACCCAATTATCTTTCAACGGAATATATAGGCAAAACTTAAGAGGGGAATATAATGTTCCTTATGGTCATAAGACGCACATTGAACCATGTGATGAACCTAAAATAATATCTGCGAGCGAAGCATTATCTAATACGAAATTAACTTGTTCTGATTTTGAAGAGGCGGTTTCTGGAGCTGAAGAAGGCGATTTAGTCTATTTTGATCCTCCTTACACAATATCCAATGGGAAAAATGGTTTTATTAAGTATAATTCAAGAGTATTTTCGTGGGAAGATCAAGTTAGGCTTTCTAATTTAGCAATTCAGTTGGCTAATAGAGGATGTAGTGTAGTTATAAGTAATGCAAACCATCCGTCCATACTTGAGTTATACAGAGATTTTACTTGTAAAGTTATTGAGCGTAAATCAATAATTGCAGCCTCAGGTGAATATCGTGGTCAAATAACAGAATGTATTTTCTATAATGAGGTGTAAAAATACATGCTTAGTAATATTGAGAAAATCACTAATTTAAGGACTTTAGCTAGATACAAAATGAGGAGCTACGAAATAAAGACAGTTAAAAAATCTTTAGTGGAAAGTTATTTAAGTGATGGTTGGGAAATAAGTAATAATAATGTAAAGTCTGTGAAATTAAAGAGACAAAAAAAACATGACATCTCGTTTTCTGACAGAGTATGGACTTTGTTATATAAAATGGGTTTTGTTTATTTATCGGGTGAAGGAGGATCAAACCTCATAAATAAAAAAAATGATGAATCTGAGGAAACAAATCTTGATATAGTTGGTATTGATGATGATATTTCAATTGCTGTAAAATGTATTTCTTCTGAGAAGCGTTCTTTCCGGTTCACTTTACAAGATGAAGTATCTACGCTCAAAAATATTCGGGGTCATTTTGCAAATGTTGTGAGAAACGATTTTATTAACTCTCATAAAAGACAGGTTGCGACAATAGTCTTTACCTCTAACAACCTATCTGAGGCTGATCGCGCTTATGCTAACGATGCAAAAATTGTAGTATTTGATGAACAGGATTTAATTTATTATGAAAATCTAACGTCCCATCTTGGAGCTGCGGCTAAATATCAATTTTGCGCTGATATGTTTCCTGGGAAATCGATACCTGGACTTTCTATTAGGGTTCCGGCTGTAAAAACAAAAATGGGTGGGTCAAATTGTTACACGTTTTCAATACCTCCAGAATATCTATTAAAGATAGCTTATATCTCACACCGTTCTAAGGGAAAAGCCTCAGATATAAACGCTTATCAGAGGATGATTAGTAAGTCTCGTTTATCTAAAATAAAGAGTTATATTAATGATAATGGGATTTTCCCTACCAATATTGTGGTTAATTTGGATCAAAAGTTAGCAAAAATTCGGTTTGAGAAAATTAGACAGGAAGTTGACACTGATAGTGGTCTTTTAGGTTGGTTAGATATAGAACCAGCCTATAAATCAGCATGGATAATAGATGGGCAGCATAGATTATTTGCTTATTCTGGTCTTGAAAAGGCGTCTTCTGCCCGATTATCTGTTTTGGCGTTTGAAGGGTTACCAGCAAGCGCTCAAGCTCAACTTTTTGTAGACATAAATGCAAAACAAAAAAGCGTCAAACAGTCTTTGTTACAAGAACTTTATGCAGAATTACATTGGGATTCATCTGATCCTCAGATTAGAGTTAGAGCCATTATTTCAAAGGTTGTACAGGAATTAGGTGAAAATCCTGATTCTCCATTATACAATAGGGTACAGTCTGCTGATTCAAGCAAGGATTCTTTAAGGTGTATTACCTTAGGAAGTATATATAGTGCTTTAGACAAAACCGGTTTTCATATTTTGAGAACTAAAAATGGAAGCCCTGTGGAATATGGACCCTTATGGGCTGGAAATAATGAAGCCACTCTAAAGAGGACTATTTATATTTTAACTAAATGGTTAAGTAGTATTAGAGATAGATCTCAAGAATGGTGGGATAAAGGATCGGCAGAAGGTGGCGGGCTCGCCATGAACGACGGCATAACTACTTGTTTGAATGTCTTAAAAAGTGTATTCCACCATCTAGAATCCAGTGGACATAAACTATTACGCCTAGATAATGATATTTTATATGGGCACTTACAAAATTATGCTGAGTCCTTGGGAGATTATCTGGGGTCCCTAAATGATGTAGAGAGAAAAAGGTTTCGTGACCTTAGAGGAGTGCAGGGCCAAACAACTAGAACTAAACGTTGTCAACATGCCATACATTTACGTATTCCAGAGTTTAATCCTTCGGGATTGGACGAATTTATTAAATTAGAGAAGGCACAAACTAATCAAAAAGCCAAACAGATTGTAGATTGGATAGAAACTAAAATGCAGGAAGTCATTCTCACAGAATTAAAGCAACACTATGGGTTCAATGAATCAGAGTGGTGGCTTCAGGGTGTACCTAAGCAAGTTAGGACTAAGGCATCCGAACGTTTCGAACTTGACGATGGTAAGCGGGGAGGGAAAGAGAACTATTTTGATTTAATGGATTATAAGAAGATCATCCTAGACAATTGGGAATTATTCGAACCTGTTTTTGCTTATAATAAAACAGGAAATAAGGATAAGCGAACATCTTGGTTATCATTCGTAAATGAAAAGAGAAATATAGTATCTCATGTTTCGGCCGCAATTACCTTATCAATTCAAGAGCTTAGTCAGCTTGAGGAGTATCAACATTGGTTATCAAGTAAACTGGGCATAGATTCATATGAAAATTTTAATAGTGAAGAAGAAATTAAAGTGTAAAAAATAATTTTACACCAAAAATAATTTGATAATATTAAGAGCTTCCTTAGGTGTAATGGTCTTCATATGAAGGTTCATGTTTTTCATCTCCTTAGATTGATTGTTTTATCTGATTCCATTATCATTAAATATTTTTATTAAGCCAAGTAACATTTATAGTGTTTAAGTAAATGAATGCCTCCTATAAGCTTGTGTTGAGGTGGTTTCAGTATATGTCAGAGCTTATTAGAAGGCTTGGAGATCGTATTTGCCAGATCAGAAAAGAAAAACAGCTAAGTCAAAAAGAGCTTGGGGAACTGTCGGGTCTGCATCCCAATTACATTGGTCAGGCAGAACGTGGCGAAAAGAATGTGACCATTGAAAGTCTGGAAAAAATCGTAGTTGGCTTGGGTATATCTATGGAGCATTTATTCCGTTACATTGACCCGGTAAATCAGCAGGATGAACTGGGACAGATCAATGAACTGTTATCTTCCCGTTCCGATCAGGATAGGGCTATGGTTTTACACGTTATAAAGAACATATTCAATTGGGAACTGTCCAAATACAACTAGCCTCAATCCTGTCGATTGAGGCTTTGTTGTCGTTTACGGCTCTTAATCCTTCTTCTTGGATTTTAACTCTTTTTTGTGCAGTGTTGCTGCAATGGTCTTCTCAATTCTAAGATGCAGCAATTCCGTCTCCAAGTCCTGCTGTATATTGTGGATGGAACTCAGTATATCCTCGACCGTCTTGGCATCCAACGTTTGGCTCTTCTCGTAAAACAGGTACAATACCATAGCTGATGTTTCGGTGCATGTAAAAATACGCTTAATCAGTTCATCTTCTTCCAGAACAAATTGCTCATTAATCTCCACACTATCGGACATTTCTCTCACCTCCCTGTGGCAAACCGTGATTTCTGCTTTTATTTTTTCGGGAGGAGGAGGGGAAGTAAAGTGAAGGGAAGGGAAGGGAAATAATACCTTTATTCAAACGTAAGTTCTGTGTATACTTAATGAGGTTGAAGAGCGTTTACACATTAATAGAAAGGCAGATAATTAAATGAATATTAGCTTACCTTCTAGATATGAAGATTTGGATGAGGCATATAAAGGAAGACTAATTCCTAATGAGAGTTTACTAACTATGGTTAATCAAGCACAGAAGGCAATGAGAATAAATGGTGGGATTAGATTTTTACCTATTTATGGTGAAAGCGGTGCGGGCAAAACCTCGGCAGCAATGGAAATTAGCACTCATATTCCAAGCGTAAGAACTTTTGCACTTGAACGTGATGAAATAGAAGGTAAGGATACTCTCATAGCACGTATCAGACGAGAACATGATTTATACAAATCTAAGATACTTGTTGCCATAGTAGATCAATATGAAGAAAATGTAGCAGGTAAAGAGAAAATACCTACGCAATTTGTAGAGTATTTAAGTCTTTTGGATAGAGGCGAATTCCGTAGAATTCCAATAATTTTTATTTGGTTAACAACAAATCGGGAATTCCAACAATCCCTTGTTCAAGCTACAAGTAGAAATAAGCGTATTTTGATTAATGGGGAATTTAGCATTCTTGGTCCATCTAAAGATGAGTGGCCAAAAATAATAGAAGAGACATTCTCTTTTCACAATAGCGAGAATTCTTTAGCTGATTTTGGGATTATAGAGAGTGATATCATTAATATCAGTTTTGATTGTACTACTCTTGGTTCTGCAATTGAAAATATTAGTAATAAATTGGGTGAAAATTTAGATGATGTGCAAAATTTTTCTGAATACCAAGTTATTATAATGTGGCCTGTTGCAGATGCACTCAGAAGTCAACGTATTTTACAATTTAGTAAGCCGAGAGAAGGTTATAAGCTTAACTGGGATTGGTGGTATAGGGAATTAAACAGTGAGGAGAAAAATCAACTACCCTTAAGGGAACTTAATAGAACAAGATTGTATTTTGATATAAGGATAGTTCCAATACGTGTTGCAGATCTCCATAAATTATGCGGAGATTTAGAAAATGAGAATGCCAAATATGGAAAGTCATATATTGGTCGTTTTCAAAAGACACATCTTTATCAAGTAGTCTCCAATAGTTGGGATTCTTATGATTATACGCCATTGAAGGAAAGAGAGTCGAAACGGGCTGAAGAGGCAAGGACTTGGTACGCTACAGTTACGGATAAGCCCGTAGCATTAGGAAGAAGAATAGCACGTATATTTAGAGATAGTGGTATAGAAGCCACTCATGAAGTAACTCTAAATTCTTCTTACAGTTCTGTTAGAGCCGATATTTTTATCAAAAGACCAGATATACCCAAAAACAAGGTAATTATAGAACTAAAGGCCTTTGCTTCAGAGAATACAATGCCATCTACTATAAAGGATGCAATTAGAATAACACTAAGAAGACACGCGCAGTTTGCTGGTTTTATTCAAAGACAATAATGACAAGGAACCGCATTAAAATTAGTGTGGTTCCTTTCGTTTCGTTGCCGAAGCAACCGACAAGCTGAACCGTATCATAAGTAGGGCGAAATTAGAGTCAAAATTATCCGCTTGTAATATAGAGTGCCCGCTTGTTTGAATGTATAATAATTTTATTGAAGCGTTGGATTGCATATTTTCAATGAAAATAGTGAGTGTTTTTTTGTTTACACCATTTTTGGATGATTCTAAAGCATTGATTTTAAGAAGATTAAGTGAATTAAAAGACTTATTCGGCGATGAAAGTATAAAGATTTTCGAGCCACTGTATCAACAAGTAGCTGATCCAGAGCAAAAGTCAATGTTTTCTTTGCTTCATTACGAATTAAACACATTAATATCTTTCATGTACTCCAAAAGCAACAGACATTACAATGCTGAACAAAGTCGTAGACTCTTGGAAATTATTGAGACAATTAAAATCATGAAGGCAAATTTTAAAGAAACTTCTTATGGTTTTACAATTGATTCTAATTATGAATCGTTTTTGGAACAGTATGGATTGTCGCATTATATTTCATACATTAGCAGCCAGAGAGCCACAAAGTATGTTATTGCAAGATATGCGGAACTGGATTCGATACTGATTGGGAGTGCTTCATAGATGAAAAATCTGGTTTAGAATTATGTGGTATCCATTCTTTCTTATAACTGTGGCCAACTAAGACAATCAATCCCTAATAATTATGGAATGTCGGCCGATTTGTCTTTCCATTCAATAAGACCAGCAAGGGAAGTCAGGTGCTCGGTATTTTTAGATATGGAAAATTGGAGGAAAATTATAATGAAGAATTTGATAGCCTTTGTAGATGAATCTGGAAATTCAGGAGTTAAAATATTTAATGGAACAGATAAATTCCACTGGGTTGGAGTAATGCTCTCCTCCCATGATGTTGAGCTAGTTAAAGACGAGCTTCACGAGTTGTTGAAGACAGTTGATTTTCAGGAACTCCATGCTGGTGAGCTGGGAGTTGGCCGTATTAATTTAATTGCTAAGGGCTTAATAAAGTTATATAAAGATATAGATGCAAAGTTTATTTTTTCTAGAGTCGAAAGAGAACATGTAGCAACGATGAAGTTTGTTGACTTGTTATTTGACAACGCCAATAATGAGGCTGCTCCTAGAGAGCTTTATAATGTGAAATTCAATCGGCTTTTAGTCACATATGCTATGGCAAAAACAATGACCACGGAGCATCGTAAAAAATTCTGGAATGTCTTGGGGTTGCTAGATAGGGGAGTGAGTGATTTTCAAGAGTTAATGAAGGAGGTACAGCAACATTGCATTGCCAACCCTAAATATATCCCAGATACAGAATTGTTCAGTGAAATATTTGACTATGCTATTACTCATCCAACACAGATTCTGGAACTTGATATATTAGGAAAAGAAAGAGAGCGTATTCGCGAAGAGGGACCAAGGGATGATTCAGATGATGTCTTTACGAATACAGCGAAATATCGCTCTGCTAATTTAGCTTCGTTCAACATAACAATTGGAGCGATGAATCGTTACTTAGCAAGAGAAAATGCTAATATTTGTAGACTTGTTCATGATGAACAAAATGAATTCTACAAGCAGTTGAAGGTTGCTTACGATAATAATACTAAAATAATAGATTCTTCGGAACTTTATTCTGGTCCAATAATAGATGCAGCAAATTATTTTAGCGGAAATATAGAGTTTGTTAATTCTGCTAATAACGTCGGCGTTCAGCTTGTAGACTTAGCTATTTGGTTAGGCAAACGAGTAAATGACATGAAGCAAGACTTGAAAGGGGATTGTCTAGAACTTTACAAATTTATTGCTGAACGTAGCGTACTCGATGGATTCTCACTAGAGCAACTTGAATATACGCTTGCTGAAGAAATCAATAAATAAGTTGAGAGGTAAGAAGTTATCAGAGATAGGCCCCAGTAGATTTTTTTAAAGGGCCCATTTGAATCTTGCACTACAAATGAGAACCTTATCACAGGTAGTGGTAAAGCAAAGAGTCGAGTTGAAAGGTGAAGCTTCGATGCTAAATTTGCAGGTTGGGGCTTAAGAAATACTCGATACGTGTGAAATCGGTCTTCTATGGTCCAGCAAAGCCTTGATGGGCGCTTGTAACACGGGGATGCAGGGGGTGTGCTCCCCGTTTCCCCGCAGGGGGACGGAAGGGGAGAAAACAGTGTGGCTCTCGTCGTTAACAAACTTGGCTCTGAATGATTAACGAAGTGGCTCGTTAACATTAACTCAGTAGTCCACAGACATTAAAATATTCAGGAAACATGCCAAAACATTTGAACTGAATTTTTGGGGAGGATATTCTTGTGAAAATATTAGTTATTGGAAATGGGTTTGATTTGGCTCATGGATTACCAACGAAATACAATGATTTCTTAGAATTTCTTTTATTAATTAAAACAATGTCTAAGTATCATGGCACAACAGTAGATTTTATATCAAAACAATTAAATGAATCATCAGTTGACAATAATATCAAACAATACATTCAAAATTTGATTTTAAGAATAACTGAGGAGTATGGAAGAAACAATGAAAAAGCAGGTTTACGTTTTCAAAACATTAATACTTTAGTAAGCAAATCAG
The DNA here is from genome assembly GCF_000236805.1 of Paenibacillus peoriae KCTC 3763. GTDB lineage: Bacteria > Bacillota > Bacilli > Paenibacillales > Paenibacillaceae > Paenibacillus > Paenibacillus peoriae. The sequence goes on from NZ_AGFX01000018.1 coordinate 79,563, forward strand.
AGGATAAGGTACTTCAAGAATTAATTGCACATTTAGAAGAAAATTTATGGTACGAATATTTTATTAAAACCAAATCTTACATTAATGAAGGATGGATTGATTTTGAATCAGAAATATCTAGGGTAGTAAAAACTCTGGATCAGTATAAAACTAAAGGATTATTTGACCAACAAGACATTGTAGAAAAAGATATTAAACAAATTCTTTTGTCGGTTACCGTTCTAGATGGAAGTTCAAGTAAGTTTAAGGTTGATGAAAAAGAGGTTCAAAAACTTGAAGGAGATTTAAATAAACTAATACGAAGTTTGGAAATATTCCTTGAGGATTGTATTGGGAAAATAAATATTGGGCATATACTTCCAGACATACAAAGCAACAAATTTGATAAAATACTAAGTTTTAATTATACAAATACTTATGAGAAAGTCTATGCGCCTCAACATAATATTCTATATGACTTTATTCATGGAAAAGCTGATATTACACGTAATATTGATACGAATAACATGGTCTTAGGTATTGATGAGTATTTAGATAGTACACAAGCGAGTAAGAATACGTCATTTATTTTTTACAAAAAATATTTTCAAAGAATACATAAGGAAACAGGTTGCGACTATAGAGATTGGATACAGAATATTACAAGTTCAAAATATCAGTCCGAACTATTCATTTTTGGACATTCGCTTGATATAACCGATAAGGATATTCTTCGAGAATTAATTGAAACGAAAGGTTTAATTACTACAATCTTTTACTACAACAAAAAAGTATATGCTTCTCAGATTGCAAATCTAGTAAAAGTATTAGGCGTTGATAATTTAGTTTCACGAGTTCATGGTCAACATAGGAGTATTATTTTTAAACAGCAACAAAATCCAATCCGAGGAACAGAGCTGTAGTAAATTTTAAAATAGGAATTTATGTGCGTCCGAGAGCCAACAACGACATTCAAAATGGAATATATAATACTCTTTGACTGCCTAGCATCATTGGTATACCGAAGTGAACCAACCGCACTAAAAATTGGGAAACATTTCGGTTGGAAAGCGTATGTGAGATGAAGGGATTCATTGCCTCTGAGACCTTAAGTTTTAGAGTTTTTTTGTTCTTTTTAATCAGATAAATGACCATGTCTTAGTTCATAGTGGTTTGAACTATTTTACGATTCAAACTGGGCGTTTGCCGTTACTAGGACAGGTGTCCCTACATAGAAATAAGCTGATGAGGAAGGCTTAAGTCATAAGCAGGGATGGTGTAAAGTAGATGGCACAAAAGTTGATAAAGAAAAGTACACGATTAACTGGAAGGATCGTAATCCCGGGCAATCCGTCATACAATACGGCCAGAATGGAGTTCAATAGGCGCTTTTCCAAATTTCCAAGGGTCATTGTTTTTTGCCAACGAACTCAGGATGTGATCAACGCAGTCAAATGGGCTCGTGAACGGTGCATACGGCTGCGAGTGCGCAGCGGACGGCATAGCTATGAAGGCTTCTCAACTGTAAATGGCGGTATTATTATCGATGTGAGCGAGCTGAATAAGGTTAAGGTTGATCGAAAAAATAGAGTGGCCATTGTACAAACGGGAAATCCACTTGCCCGTGTGTACAAAAAGCTGTGGAATAAGCGTGTGGCAATTCCGGCGGGAACTGCGCCCGACGTAGGCGTAGCTGGGCTTACCCTGGGAGGAGGCATTGGACTTCTTTCCCGCAAATATGGACTTACGTGCGATAACTTGAAACAAGTGAAGATGGTCGTAGCTTCGGGACGGTATGGGGCAAAGACGATTGTGGCAAACAGGAAGAAACATTCCGATCTGTTGTGGGCATCACGAGGCGGAGGGGGAGGGAACTTTGGGGTTGCTACAGAATATACATTTAGGGTTAGACCGATTTCATCGGTATCTATATATAGTATTACGTGGAAATGGAGTGATCTTGAGAAGGTGTTACCGGCTTGGCAGCGCTGGGCCCCGTCTGTCACGAACCGCTTAACCTCAACCATTGAGGTGGCTGCCAAGCAGGTGGGAACCATTGTATCTACCGGGCAATTGCTTGGCGGTGCAGAGGAGCTGCGTCGATTGATTAGACCGCTCTTGCGAGCAGGCACTCCGGTGAAGGTGATGGTGAAGACAGTACCTTTTATTGAAGCAACCAAATTTTTTGCCGAATCAGACCTGAATTTGGAACCAAAGTTTAAAATAACCGGGGCCTACGGGTTCCAACCTTTGCCGCCTGAAGGAGTACGAATTATACGCGACTTTTTATCCAAAGCACCCAACAGGCATTCTAGCGTGTGGAGTCAGAGCTTAGGTGGTGCAGGAAGCGCGGTGAGTCGAGTATCGCCTACTGCAACGGCCTATCCTCACCGGAAGGCTGAGACAATCTACGAACTGTCAGCTCGCTGGAGAAACAACAGGGAGCAGGAGCGGAATATTCAGTGGGTGGAAAGGTTCCGTAGAGCGTTGCGTCCCTTTGTTAAAGGGGATTATGTGAATTTTCCCGATCTGCAGATTAAGAACTGGCCCAAGGCGTATTATGGCGTAAACTTTGGCAGATTGAAGCAGGTGAAACGAAAGTACGATCCTCATAATGTGTTTCGTTTTGCTCAGAGTATTCCAGTGGATAAACAGGTCAAAAAATGACAATACGCACACCAGATCGAATTAAAACAAGGAGCTGACGGCGGCAGCTCCTTTAGCCATTTCGCTGATAGCGACGTTAAGCTGAACCGTATCATAAGTGACGGCGAAATTACTGATATTAGCTGCTTGCCAGGCGGAAGTCTAAGCTGGCGGGGAGCATTTCGGGGTTCGTTTTCTCATTAAAGGAGAATATTAAAGGAAGACGGGAAAAGGGGCTGGTTATGCCAGCCCCTCTTTCATTTCTCTTTCTCCAACTCTGCCTTTAATCTTGCATTCTCTTCCAACAGCTTTTGAGCGTCCGGGACATCCTTGCCGGAAACCCAGCCATACAAATCGTCCTTTGCTGCATACTCCGGCAATTGATCACGAAGTACCATTTTAATGTGCCGTACATCTTCAACATAATAGATCGGGATTTGTTCCATGACCGATTGCTTAAACTCTTGAAACTCCTGATAGTATTCAATTGCTGCGAAGTCGTATGGCTTTTGTCTTAATGCTTCATCTGTGACAACAAAGGCAAATCTAGGTTTGCCTGCTTCTCCGGCATACTCATACTCCCAATGCGTATAGCTCTTGGATTCATTAGGAAGCGTCAAACCATAAAATCCTCCGAGAATCAGGAGATATACATCGGACTCGTCAATCCATCTCTTCCTAATTTTCATTGGACTTTCCTTGAAAAATTGCTCGATTCCAGCAGGGATATGACCAGCTTGAAGTATGGCTTCAACAGCGGTGTGTCTTTCCTCAATAAGATCGTTGAAAGTAGACGATATGTAAATTTGTAATTTTTTTCTCATAGGCCACCCAAATTAAAGTATTAGTATAAATAGAATCTACCACTCGCTCGCTTTATTTGTCAAAATGGATTGGTGCCCTTCAACCCCGGCTGGGCTTGGTTGTTGGATACGACTAAGCATGATTTGATGGTTACGGTTGGCAGCAGAGTCTTGAAGGGCTCAAATGGATCTGTTATCAGCTAAAGAAGTTAGCTTTGGCATACAAACTTTTTTGCGTTTCTTACTTTTAGCACTTTAGCATTTCTTGTTAGAAGGTGTTTATCGCTTACGATCCAAGTATGATCTTTAGAGTTCCTCCTGCGAATCGCAAGGAAGTTGGGTTTACTTCCTGAATAAATCTTATAGCCCTTTGCCAGGCTATCAGAACAGAACTTTACGCATTCCCCTCGATTTTTATCGGGAAAACCAACTCGTTTTAGCACATGTCGTTTTACGAGAAGGGTGGCTCCTTGAACCAGGAAACATATTGATTAGCCTTGGCAGGGTAACGAAGCAGGAGGAGTTTTTTTTCATTCAAATACATGTAGTGGGCTCGCTTCCCTACAATATCAGTGTTGGTCTTTAACAGGGTTCGCACACTATCAGTTAAATAGCCCGGAGTATAATAATCATCATCATCAAATTTAGCAATTAGTTTGTATTTAGATAATGAAGCTCTATAATTCAGACAATGGCCAAGCGATACACGTGCCGGTAAGCTATATATCCTTACGTTCTTATATTGTTTTGCGGCTCTTATATATTCGTTCACCTTCAGCTTATTATTATTTAATATGACGATAAGCTCTTTATTCCTATAATTCTGTCTGGTGTAGTTATTATTATATTTCTGACATGAAAAAGCCCCCCTCACAACTATCCAAAAATCTGAATCTGGAGAGGCTTTTTAAAGGTCCCTTAAATATTACGGATTTTAGGTAAGAATTAGAATATCACTCATTTTAAGTGGCGTTGAACTCCTTACAGGGGATAATGAATTTCGAGTTAACATCTCGAAAAATACACTTACAAGAGTGAAAGTGATTACATACCAGTTTAAAGTTAGTCTGTACAGAGCCATGGTTCGTGGGGTTATCCTTGGGAGGACTTGAGCGGCGGCGAGCCCATAAGCGATTTTCGGGGTGCGCATGCCCCATTCGCACAGGCAGGCAGCCCGCCCCTGGCGTAAACTGAATTATAATCAGTGAGCGAGGTGAACTTCCATGGCACAATCGAAAGAGATGCGCGCACGGGCTAAGAAGCTTCAGGGCCGTCCGGTCTGCGTCACCCTGCACAGCGGAGAGACTTACGTCGGCTACATCACCGATGTTAATTTCGGCGGGGTGGTACTTGCCAGCGCTGCTGAAGCCCCCGCACGCGCTTCTTCCGGGAAGCAAGGCTCCCGATCTCCCAAACGCAGAGCCGGTTCGCATGCCCGGGGCGTCCGTCCCGGCAACCGGAGAAGCGGCGCACGCAAACCGTCCGTCCGTTCGCGCTCCCGCAAGCCGGACGTCAAGGTGTCGGCATTCCTGCCGATGATGGGCTCGCTGCTCGGTGGCCTGGGCGGCCTGGGTGGCGCCGCTGGGGGCATAGGAGGGCTCGGCGGCATGCTCGGTGGCGGCCTGCGGCTGTTCGGCATGATCCAGAAATTTGTCCCGGTGGTGAGGATGGGCTACGGCATGATCAAGTCCATTCGCCCGTTCTTCGGCGCCGTTAAAGGTTTGATGCCCCCGGCCGAACCGGATAACGAATAATCGTATACCTGCGGACTTTACGCCCTCTTTGAGTGGTCAAAGGGGGCTAGCCCACACCATCACTTTCTAACAAGGAATAAAAATGATCACGGTCTTCGTTATCAAATTTGCCAAGTGTCCGTACCCTGACATATTCATGACTGCCATACATATTTATTTCCTCACCGTACATATTGTAGAGCGCGATCATATTGCCATCCTGATTCAACTCCATGTACCCGTAACATTTTGCTTCAGGCGCTTCACCGTAAAAGAGCGTAAATCTGATTTTGATCACTCTGTGCATGCAGATCCTCCTTTTCTGTCTTTCGTATTAGCTTTGAATATATACAGTATCCTCCATAAAATGTCAACAGATAAAGTTTCTACGTGATAACGGCGGAGAAGTTACCTCGCTTCGCATCCGCCAGCAGTTTCAACATACCGTATCACAAGTGATGGTACACACGATTAGAAAAGAAATAGTACTTGATAGTAGGTGTAGCAGCAGCTCTCATATAGAATAATCTGGAAAGAGTCACTGAACGTGGAAGGAATTGGTAGTTAATTTATGAATATCGTTCTTTTTTCCGATAATCTATTCAGATAGTTGTTTGGGATAGGAACTCAAAGCTCACCGAGCATTTTGTGATTCAAATAATACCTTGCATATCGGAGCGGAGGAAATTTAAAGTGGATAACAAGAAACAAGAATGGCAAAATTCTTATAAAAACGGGGAAAATCACGTTTTTTATCCCCAAGAAGAAATGATACGTTTTTTTGCGAAATATATTACAAAACGAGTTGGACTCCAAGATTACAAGACCATCCACACTCATCAAGCACAACCAAGATTCCTAGATGTAGGTTGTGGTATAGGCAGACATATTATTTTCAGCAAGCAGATGGGTTTGGATTCCTATGGGATTGACTTGTCGGATCAAGCGATAATGAAAGCTCGCGAATGGGCTTCAAGCGCTGGCATTGATCATATAGAGAGTAGAATTGTAGCAGGCAGTATTACCGAGATGCCTTGGAACGATGGTTTTTTTCAATTTGCGGGCAGTAACGGTGTATTCGATAGCATGAACTTCGAAATTGCTAAAGAGGGTATACGAGAGACTGCAAGGGTGTTAGAAAAAGAGGGGTTATTTTATTGTGATTTAATCTCTGGAGATGATTCGAACCATTCAAGGGAATTCACTGGCGAAGAAATTTCCGGTACAGGGCACGAACAAGGAACTGTGCAAATGTATTACAATTACTCAAAAATTCTGGACCTGATCGGCAGCGACTTTGCTATTGAAGAGATTGTGACGATCCGTAAAGAAAATATATTAACGGGCCTTTTCCATTCCAGGTATCATTTGGTACTAAGAAAGCGGATGAATTCAGGAGGCTGAACACATAAAAAGCGATAAAGTGAATCGCTATTAAGCTTTATTTTTATCCGTACCCTCAAAAGAGGTGCAAAGAATCCGCTTCTGATGGACAACAAAGTTGATCCTCGTAAACTTGAGGACCGCAGCCGAAGTGAGAGTTCTTTGTCCTAAATTCATTTTTGGATTTTCCCACCTCAATTCGAGTGATGAATAACAGAACAAAGTAGCCTCCAACCCCACAATTCAGTGGTCTTGAGGACTACTTTGTTTTAATTTTGGGAACAAGCTTTCGGATACACATATGGTTATCTGTGCGGTAGTAGTTCAAAGAATGAGCGGGCAATACATAGGAGAGTTATCTGGAAACTTCAATTTATTCGGTTAGGACCAATCTGCAAAAGAAGCAAGCATATTTGGAGAAACTGGATAAGGGCTATTTTGAAGGGGATCATTAGTGCAGTCACTTATGAGGAACTAGTTGGAAAAATTCGCATGCATGGGCTCGCTGCTCGGTGGCCTCGGCGGTGCCGCTGGGGGCGCGGGAATGCTCGGCGGCGGCCTGCGGCTGTTCGGCATGATCCAGAAATTGTAGAGCGCGATCTTATTGCCATCCTGATTCAACTCCATGTATCTGTAACATTTTGCCTCAGTTATTTCACCATGAAAAAGCTCCCCTCACAGGCAGCAGGTTTTATGATTTAACCTGTCTACTGTAAGGGGAGCTATCATATTCTCGGAAACCTATTAGATATGCAATGCGCCAAGCAGCTTGTAGATCATTGCGGTCGTTTCCGCTCGGGTGGCCTTGGCATCCGGCTGGAAGGTGCTGTCTTCGTATCCGTTCAGGATGCCTGCGGAAACCGCAGTGTTCACTGACGATTGCGCCCATGCTGGAATACTGGATGTATCTCGGAACGGATTCACCGTACCTTGAGAGCTGCCAGCATTTGAGTTCAGTGCTTTGGAAATCATGACGGCCATCTCTGCCCTGGTGATGACCTGATTGGCTTTAAAGACCGTTTTTCCTTGCTCTTTGTAGCCGGTAATCAGTCCGGCTTGGGCCGCTGCTGCTACTTGTGCCTTGGCCCAGGAAGGAATTTTATCGTCGTCAGCAAAGGTGGTTTCTTCATCGGACGGACGCAGCCCCATTGCGTTCACTAGAATTTTGGCAAATTGAGCCCGTGTAATTTGATCATTGGGACGGAACGTCTGGTTCTCAAATCCCTCGATTACATTCATGCCGATCAAACGGTCAGTATACGATTGCGCCCAGTGCCCATCCAGATCGCTGAGTGCCAATGGTTTATAATCGTATACGGCAAATTTAGCCAAGCGATTAAAGCTGGCGGTGACCGTTCCGTCTTCGTTTTGAGTCCCGCCAACATAGATCCATTTTTGCTGTGACTCGTTATAATAATAGACCGCTGGCTTGCTGTCTTGGGCAACCTTATCCGCTTGATAATGGACGGTGAGATTCACAGGCTTGTTCAAGTTATTACCGGATGTGCTGTTCAATTCAAGCACCTGGCTTAACAATTGAAGATTTCCCGCTGACGGGGCTTTATCCTCCGGCAGAATGACAGCGCGAACCTGACCGTCCGAGTTTACGGCCCCAGCCGGAATGTCTATGCTGAACACACCGTTGAGGGCCCCTTTTGATCCCTGCTGTGCCTTTACATCCATTTGCATGGTTGAAGGCTGTTCGTTTGTAGGCTTACTGCCTGTGTTCGTCTCTCCACTACCACTGCCGCTACCGCTACCGCTACCAGTCTGGCCGGAGGAGCTGTTGCTTGAACCGCTATTCGAGCTGCCCCCAGATTGACTATCATTGTCATTTGAATCGTTTTTCTTTCTAGTCTCTACAGTTACGGTGCGTACGACTTCCTGTGCTGCGTTCCCCGCCAGATCGTTCACGTTGTAACGCAGAGTGTATGTCCCTGGTGTTGTGGTATCTACCGTACCGCTCACCAGAACGTCTCCCGAAACCCCGAAATTATCGGTAGCATTGGCTCCTTGCTCGCTATATGAGGACCCTTGTTTCAGAGTCACGTGATTGGTCCCTTTTAGCGTAATTAGCGGAGGCGTATGGTCGATATTTACCGGCAGGGAAAGCACGGCTTGTCTATCCAAATTATCCGTTGCTCTGAATTCAAGCGTATGCTTGCCTTCTTGGGAAACTTCAATAGGCTGGTTAGCTGCATAAGGTTGATACTCGCCTTTGTCCATGGATAACTCCAGCTTGACGGACGTCACAGGTTCGGCATATACACTTGAATACACACTGGCGGTAACACTTTGATTAGTCCACTGCCCGCTCGTATAGCCTTGTCCATCGGCTGTTTTCATGGAGCCGAAAAGTTCTACGGATGTTATGTCGTCAAGACCTTTGACGGTTACATCAAATAGTTTAGTTACACTTACGTCTCCGCGCGTAATGGTAGCTTTCAACGTAAGCGGCTGGTTCTCCCGCGGATAACGAACAAGCAGATGTCCATCATGGCTCAGAAGGTCCGGATTGGAGCTTTCCCATTGAATCGTCGTTCCATGCTCGCCTTCTTGCGGCAGTGTAATATCATTGGTGACCTGGCTTGTATCACCCAGGCTCAAAGTGGCTGCTGTATGATCAACGGCCTGTTGGTCACTGTAAGGCTCAACGCTCACAAAAATCGGATTGGAATAGAACCACATATCGGAATAGTTACGCTTGTTAATTTCCGAGAAACGGGTTTCGTTATCAGTGGTCGTATTCTTCGGATCAATCAAAGGTTCTCCGTTACTGGTTTCTCCAGGTACGTTGATTCCCAGGTTGGTGCCTCTCAGTCGGAAATATTGATTTTTGCTCGCAGCATCCAATTTATAAGTGATGACATGGTAACCATCAGCGTCTGTCGTCCAGTCATTGCTGGTAAATCGACGAAGCACCCTGGTTGAATCATTGGTATTCTTGGTATATTCAGCAGTTCCAGGCGCTGCCGGTCCGGTAACATCCCCTGCAATCAGATCCACATGGTCAACCTGAACGGGTTCCCCGTTATTGTTTCTTTCAGGGCTCTTGAACCGGATTGTAAGCTGAAGATTATCTCCTTGTGTGACCTGAAGATTGCCCCCCGTCTCTTCCTTTTTTCCACCGCTGGTGATATTAAAATCAAGTGCGTTAATTAAATCGCCATAGACGGAAAATGATTTTCCTGACCGCATACCGTCGACAACGGCTTTCATGGTGTTGCCGTTCACCCATGTGTAATTTTTAGAGTATTCGCCGGGCCAGTAACCACTGGAGTATTTCCGGTCTTTGCTGATATTAAAATGGAAATCAGAATTGGAGAAAGTCCAGAATTTACGCCCTTCTCCAAGCAGCGCATCCCAAACGCCGCCAACTTTTGCAAGCGTGATATCTGCCCCGCCATACACATCGACGGTTTCCCCTCTGTCTGGTGACATCTGGTTACCGGGCATGCCTTCAAACCCAAAAGCAATATTAGGGGCAAGATTATTAAAATCACGGAAATCCGATACTTTAATCTCCGAGCTGCTCCCTTTTTTTCTCGAAGGATGATTGATGAAAACATAGCTGTCAGGGTAGTGATCTCTGAGCCATTGTATGGCGGTCCGGGTATCTTCTTTTGTCGAGTAAGCTCTGTTGCCTTGCAGCTTCCACTCGGCTACATTGGCCGGATCGAACGAGCTTTCGCTTCGATTGGTGAACATATATTCGAACTGGTTAATCACCTTTAGTTCCTCTTCTGATCCCGGGTGATCCGTGAGGATGCCTACCCCTGCATGATCATATTGAGGCATGTCCCACTCAAAGCCGGAAAAGATGATTTTATCCTTGTATTTGCCTGAGTTTTGCAGCTCTTTTATTTTAGGCACCTGGTAAAGTGCCAGTCCCTTGGAAAACGGAATTGCACCTCCAGGCAGCGTGACTCCGTTATCGTCTCGGCTTGACATCCGCAGATGATCGGAAAGGGCCAACCAATCGAGGTTGTTTTGCTCAAATGCATGGTCCAACACGCTCGTAAGGGATTCCTGTGCATCATCGGACTGATAGGTGTGTGTATGATACTCACCTGTCATCCATTTTCCGTTACTAGTTTCAGTCTGAGCTTGAGCTTCAGGAGCAGCGTATCCTTTAGATATAGGGAGCCCTGTAACGAGCATGCCACACACTAGGGAGAGAGAAAATAATCGAAAAAGCCGTTTTCTGGGTTTCATTTTTAAATAAGCCTCCAACTCTTGTGTTTTCTCATGATGTTCATACGTTTGTTCGTTTAAAATCCAAATGTGAAGCAACTACCTGTTTCGGTTGATCGTTTGAGGCTGATATTTTCGGCATATTTCCCGTTCTTCCTTCCTTGTTCATTTAAAATGGATGAATGCATCCCAGAACAAAAATACTTTTTCCGCGGCTGCGTAGCTCACTTTATCATTTTTATGTTTTCGAGATGTCATAGTAATGTTAATTTTGTCCTTTGGATTTATAAAATTATTCCAATTTAATGTTAAATCAAGGCTGTCGAGAATAGTATAGGGGTTCCTGTTATGGATAGGTCGGTAAGGGAAAAATGATCTAATATTGCTACTTTTAACTTTTTTCTATTGTGAGTGTATGTACATCGATGTATAGTGAAGATACCGAGCATGAAAGCGTTCCATTTTTGTACAGCAAGATGGGCAATATTTGTAATGGTTCATCGCTTTTCGCGACTTCTTTCATATTCGGACAATCTTTTATGGAGGTGTAAGATGAAGAAGAAGTCTTGGTTCACCCTAGTGACAACTGGTATTGTCTCTCTATTTTTTTCGGTAAGCGTTTATGCGGGGAATGTTTTTTGGGAGCCACTTAATGGTTTCAATTCTGATGCATGGCAAAAGGCGGATGGATATTCCAATGGAAACATGTTTAATTGCACTTGGCGCGCCAACAATGTCAATTTTACTGACGATGGCAAAATGAAGCTTGGTCTAACGAGCTCTGCGAACAATCAATTTGACAGCGGAGAGTATCGATCGACTAACACTTACCAATACGGCTTATACGAGGTCAGCATGAAGCCTGCTAAAAATACAGGAATCGTATCTTCCTTTTTCACGTATACCGGACCTGCTCATGGCACGCAATGGGATGAAATAGATATTGAATTTTTAGGAAAAGACACGACAAAAGCACAATTCAACTATTTTACAAACGGGGTTGGTGGTCATGAGAAGATTATCGATCTGGGCTTTGATGCATCAACAGGCTTTCACACCTATGCATTCGATTGGCAGCCAGGATACATTAAGTGGTATGTTGACGGGGTTCTAAAGCATACGGCAACTACGGATATACCGAGCACGCCAGGCAAGATTATGATGAATTTATGGAATGGCACTGGCGTTGACGATTGGTTAGGACCGTATAACGGAGCTAGCCCGCTATACGCGGAATACGATTGGGTGAAATATACAAGCAATTAGCCCACAATACAAAAGCAGCCCTATATGTGAACTGCACCCCATTTGTTAGACACAATGAACAATGGAGGTGCAGTTTTTTTGCCTAAATTCAGTTTAGAACAGAAATTGGTTTGTTGAAAGAGGAGGGGGCTGGAGGATTGAGTTTTTATAATAATAGAGTAGTTCAGATATTAAGTGTAATACTATATCCTATTACGGCATTTGTGATATTAAGTAATGGTCGCGCGATAGGTTCGTGGGCTATTCCAGCAGTCATTGCGATTTTATTTTGTTTCTTATGGAAAAATCTTAGTCATTTAATGATCTCTAATGTTCTACTCTGGGTTGTAGCAATACCTATGTGGTGGCTGCTAATTGAGCGTTCTAGTGAAGATCAGGGGGCTGAAATTTTTATTTCTTCCTTGCCATTTATTATATTGTCATATATATTCATCGTTTTGTTACCTGAAGTTTTGATTGTATCACTTAGGAATTTAATTTTAGGTAAGTTTATTCAACGCAATGATGAGTAAATAAAAGTCTAACGAGCCGTTCAGATAGAAGAAACCCTGCTTCCCTACAAAGGTGAAAGCAGGACATTTTTTTTACATTTACATTCTACCTACAAATTTCTCGCTATATGCGGCTTGCTGTAATGGCTCGTTCCGCCGCCGCCAACCAATACTCGTCCGCCTTTGTTGAAGATGAGCAGCTTGCTCGAACCGTTAGCCAACAAGACGGTCACTTTCGCGCGGTTGGCTGTTGCAATATAGATCACGTAGCCACTTCTTGACACAACGGTTCGCCAATTCCGGTCGAATTCCGATCTGACAACACGGTTGGAATAGACTTGATTCTCGACATTACGGGCTGCTGTTTTTTTGGGCATGAAGAATGTCACCTCCTGTCAGTATCATCGTATTCATGCCCTGCAGATTGGAATGGACAATGATCAAGGCTTGGCAGGCCTATTTTGTTTACATAGGCTCTCCAACTGACCATAATAACGAATGTACGAGTTGAAAGGAGAGAATGATGAAAAGCATATTGTTTAAGTATATGACGAAATTTACATCACTTAACGATGAGGAACAGCAGGCTATCGCTGAAAAAATCCTTATTGAGGAATATAAAAAGGGAACCGTGCTCCTTAGACAAGGGGACGTCCCCACAAAATGTTATTTCGTGTTAAAAGGGTGCGTGAGGCAGTACTCGATAGATAAAGCGGGAAAAGAAGTCTCATCCAATTTCTACACAGAAGAGCAAGCGGTCTCGATTTTCAATCGTCATCAACAAAATAAGCCATCTGCGTACACCTTAACTTGTCTGGAAGACTGTACATTGGTTGTTGGTGATCTTGTTGTCAAAAAGGACATGTTGGACGAATACTCACAGTTGGAATCCATGATACGCAAGATGGTAGAAGAAAACCTGGGCGAGGTACAAGATGAATTGGCTTCATTTATCGCTTCTGCACCTGAAGAACGCTACAAAGCGCTATTACGAAAAAGACCTCATTTAGTCAATCGTGTACCTCAGCATCAATTGGCAAGCTATCTTGGCATTACTCCAGAGTCATTAAGCAGAATCAAAAAGCGGATCAATTGCCAATGATTTTTAGAAAAGTTGTCATGCGCTTTTGGGGAGTTTTCCTCCTCTAAGCAGCAGCCATATTCCAAAGCCCAGTTCCCCTGCAATCATGGGTATAGCAAAAACAAGATTAAGTATTGCAATCAGCCCATCATATTGTGAAAGAAACGTTTTGCTCAGGTGAATGACAATATAGCCTATTGAAGCAAGCAACAATAAAATGCCGATAACTTTAGGAATGCGGTCTGATTTAAAAGCCACATATCCTACAATCAACAAATGCCCTCCAAAAATGATCAAACCAACAGACCAAATAGATTCAAATGCTTCAAGAAACAGCATCATGAGTGATTGAATTTGTTCAATTGTAAATGAGGATGAATCGTTTGGATCTCTCAAGAGCAGCAGCACAAATATCAGGTTCAATATGGCAATTCCTAATACAGCCGAATAGGTAAGACGGAGCCATGCGCCGAGCAATGAAAGGTTTTTATTCATTGGCTTCAGGAAGATATAGAGAGCCCATGCGACTATAATGTCACTGATCAGGATGATGACCCACCCCAAAATCTCGGCTTTGAAAAGGCCATTTGATGACAGGATGTTGTTAAATGTGGTGCTGGCATCGCCCTTCACTACAAGGCTTCCATGGACAAAACCATAGGAAAAAAATGCAGCAAGTGCCATGATGATAAGTAATGCACCAGCAGTTAAAGCGGATTTTCGCTCATTTGATAATATTCTTACTGAGGTAGCCATAAAGTAGCCTCCTAGGTCACATTGTTGTTTTTCATTTTAATGGGGAGAGTATGACTGGTCATTGACTTAAGTCAAGGAAACTTAGGGGGGTTAACTGTTTTTTATGAATCACCCGATAATCTCGCCCGCATAATATGGATATGAGTAAGACATAATTCCATCTCCAGTAAGATGAAATTTTAGCCAATTGGCGCTAATCCACTCATCATTACGAAGGCTCCATTTTCGGTTAAAATGCTTCTAACACCTAAATTCTTATTTTTCTGAAGAGAATTCTCACTTTTTAGCAAAAGTAGTTTATAATTATCAGAGGATAGACGATATAATTTTTAAATGCTTATATTTAAGTTATAATGGAGACAGAAAAGAAAAGATATGTTCCTGAGTGGAGCCTTGCTTCTTGTATCACCTAAGCAGGAGGGCCTGCTCTTTTTTGCAAATTTAAAAAGATAAAGGAAGGTTTTTATGAGCGGAATGCAGAAAAAAACAGACGTTATCTTAATTGGTGCCGGAGTTATGAGCGCGACTCTGGGATCATTGCTGAAAGAGTTAGCACCGGAATGGGAAATTAAAGTGTTTGAGAAACTCGCAAACGCAGGAGAAGAAAGCACTAACGAATGGAATAATGCGGGTACAGGCCATGCTGCACTGTGTGAGCTGAACTATACATCCGAAAAAGCTGACGGATCTATAGATATTCGTAAAGCTGTAAACATTAATGAACAGTTTCAGCTCTCAAGACAGTTTTGGTCTTTTCTTGTAAGCAGCAATTTGATTCGTAATCCGCAGGACTTTATCAAGCCAATACCTCATATGAGTTTGGTAACAGGTGAAAAAAATGTATCTTTTTTGAAGAAAAGGTTTAAAGCGCTTTCAGATGTTCCTCTGTTTCAAGGAATGGAATTTTCCGATGATCCTGAAAAACTGAAGGAATGGATTCCGCTGATTATGGAAGGCCGTACATTGAATGAACCGATTGCGGCGACCAAAGTCGACTCCGGAACAGATGTTAATTTTGGTGCTTTAACACGCATGTTGTTTGATCATTTAAAAAGTAAAAATGTCGAGCTTTATTACAAGCATAAAATTAAAGATATTAAACGTACGAGCGATGGCTCGTGGGAAGTCAAAGTGCAAAATCTGGATAACGGCAAAATCGAATATCATACTGCCAAATTCGTCTTTATCGGCGGCGGGGGTGGAAGTCTGCCTTTACTACAAAGAACTGGTATTCCTGAGTCCAAACATATTGGAGGATTTCCGGTAAGTGGACTTTTTATGGTATGTAACGATCCTAAAATTGTCGCGCAGCATCATGCCAAAGTATACGGTAAAGCCAAGATTGGCGCGCCTCCCATGTCTGTTCCACATCTGGATACGAGATACATTGGCAATCAAAAAGCACTGTTGTTTGGACCGTTTGCCGGTTTCTCACCAAAGTTTTTGAAAACGGGTTCAAATTTGGATCTGATCTGTTCTGTAAAACCCAATAACCTCGGTACGATGTTGGCGGCAGGCGCAAAAGAGATGGCATTGACCAAATATCTGGTCCAGCAAGTGATGTTATCGAATGAAAAGCGCATGGAAGAATTACGCGAATTTATTCCGAACGCCAAAATCGAGGACTGGGAAATTGTAGTAGCAGGTCAACGTGTGCAGGTGATCAAAGATACGGAAGCTGGTAAAGGAACACTTCAATTTGGTACGGAAGTGGTTAGTGCCGCTGATGGCTCGGTAGCTGCATTGCTCGGCGCTTCTCCAGGTGCTTCTACGGCTGTTAACGTGATGCTGAAAGTATTAGAAAAATGCTTCCCACAACATATGAAAGCGTGGGAACCGAAAATAAAAGAAATGATTCCTTCTTATGGCGTGTCACTAGCGGAAAATCCGGAACTTTTCCAAGAAATTCACGATTCCACAACGCAGACGCTTGGTCTGGGCCAAAAAGAACCGCTCCATCGTTAATTTTGGATATACAAACAGAGCCATCCCTGGCTTGTCTTTCAATCCTCCCATATTCGAGACTGAACCAAATTTGCTTAGAAGAAGCAGTATTTTCAATTACAATATGTATGAAATCGTATAAGCAACAACGCCAAGCGGTGGGGAAGTCTTCCCACCGCTAAAATGCTTGCTTAAGAATACAAAATGTTGCAATCCTCCCATGTTTCCGTTCATAGGTGTCTGCTATAGTGGTCACAGCAATTATGTAAGCGCTTTATAAAAGGTGAATCACTTATGAGTATTCGGCTTTGAAGAAAGGGGACAGAGAGATGAGAAAAAAGAGGCAAGGGTGGTTGTTACTACTGGTGGTGGTGATCGTATTCGGTTCGTGGCCGATCCGGCTGACACCAGCAGCGGCAGCAGAGTCGGTCGGTGCTTCAGCAATCGTAAACGGAGGGTTCGAGACGAACTTCTGGAGTGATCAATCGTGGCAGGTCGAAGCATCGGATTGGAAGCAGGTAGATATTCAGCATTATGCCTATGCCAGTGATCCTTTTATTACGCCGTCCGAAGACACATATGCGTTCAAGTATTGGGTCAACGACACTGCGCCGGTGAATCAGCAGATCACGGTCAGCCAGAAGCTTCCGACGCTGCCTCCAGGCAGCTATGAGCTGTCGGTGCAATCGATGGGCGGCTCCGATGCCGCAGCGGGACATGTACAGGTATTCGCAGGTACTGAGCAGAGCAGTGAGGTGTCAACGTCAGGCTATAACCAATGGGGAGGCGTGACCTTGAAATTCGTGCTGACCGAGCAGACCTCCGATCTGGTCATTGGCGCGAGAATCAGCGGCGCTGCGGCGGCATGGGGCTATTTGGACCGCTTTGTCTTAAAGCAGGTCAGCACGGATACGACCCAGCCGGTGACAGCGGATATTTTTGTGAAGAAGGTTGAGGGATTGAAGCCTGATTTTATCAAAGGTGTCGATATATCCAGCATTCTCTCCCTGGAGCAGAGTGGAGTACGCTTCTATAACGAGCAGGGCACCGAGCAGGATATATTTCGGACGCTGAAGGAATCCGGCGTAAACTACGTTCGGGTGCGTGTGTGGAATCATCCGTATGATGCCAAAGGCAACGGCTATGGCGGCGGGAACAACGATCTGGCCAAAGCGATTGAAATCGGCAAGCGGGCGACTGCCAACGGACTGAAGCTGCTGGTGGATTTCCACTATTCCGATTTCTGGGCCGATCCGGGTAAGCAGCATGTGCCGAAGGCTTGGCAGAGCCTGAGTTTTACTGACAAGGAACAGGCGGTGTACGACTATACTCGGAATAGCCTGCAGCAACTGCTCGATCAGGGCATAGATGTAGGGATGGTGCAGGTCGGCAATGAAACGAACCAGTCGTTTGTCGGGGAGAAAGAGTGGACGAAGATCAGTGCTTTATTTAATAAGGGAAGCCAGGCGGTGCGTGCTGTCGATCCGTCTATTCTCGTGGCACTGCATTTTACCAACCCGGAGACGCCGGGCCGCTATGCTTCCTATGCGAAGGCGCTGTCGGATAACAATGTGGACTATGATGTCTTTGCCAGCTCGTATTATCCGTTCTGGCACGGTTCGCTGAGCAATCTCACAGCAGTGCTGAAGCAGGTTGCTGATACGTATGGTAAAAAAGTGATGGTGGCAGAAACGTCCTATGCGTATACATCTGAAGATGGCGATGGACATGAGAATACCGCCCCGAGAAGCTCGGGACAGACGCTGGACTATCCGATCAGTGCTCAGGGGCAGGCTACGTCGGTCCGTAATGTCATTGAAGCAGTGTCCAATGTAGGAGATGCAGGCATTGGCATGTTTTATTGGGAGCCGGCCTGGCTGCCGGTAGGACCGAAAGCAGATGTCGAGCAGAACAAACAGCTGTGGGAACAATATGGTTCCGGCTGGGCGGCCAGCTATGCCGCGGAATATGACCCTGACGATGCAGGGAAATGGTATGGCGGCAGCGCGGTAGACAACCAGGCGTTGTTTGATTTTATGGGCCATCCGCTTCCTTCGCTGAATGTGTTTAAGTATGTCAACACTGGAGCGGTTGCTACGCTCCAGGTCGACGAGGTCCAAGCGGTAACGGTAACGGCCGACGCGGGCGAGAACATCTCGTTGCCGGATTCGGTCACCGTGACGTATAACGATGGCAGCACCGGAACACTGGCTGTGGAGTGGGATCAAGCGGCCTTGGAGCAAGCGGTGAGCCAGGGAGCAGGCAGTTACGTGATTAACGGGACAGCCAAAGGCGGTTATCCGGCGCAGGCGACGCTGGAGATTCGGCGGCCGAATCTGCTGGTGAACGGCAGCTTTGAACAGAGCGACCGGAGCATGTGGAAGATTACTTACGGTAACGAAAGCGCGCCGCACACGGACTACCAGCACAAAGCTTCCGATGCGAAGTCGGGCCAGTATTCGCTGCATTTTTATTCGGCGGATGCGGTCAATTTCCGGGTGGAACAGGCGGTATACGGTTTGAAGCCGGGCTACTATGATCTCTCGATGTCAATCCAGGGCGGCGATGCGAAGAACGCGCAGATGAAATTGTTTGCCGCGAGCGGCGACAAGGAAGATAAGGAGGATACCGGTGTAAATGGCTGAGTACAGTGGAAGCAGCCGGTCATTCGCGATATACGGGTAACCGATGGCAAGCTGACGGTAGGTGCTTCCATCCAGGCAGACGGCGGAGCGTGGGGAACGCTGGATGATTTCTATCTGACGTTCGTCAGGGATGCAGAGGCGACGAACCCGGGTGAAGGTACAGCGCCAACACCTGAGCCAGTGCCTACACCATCACCGGCACCGGGTACGACACCAGATCCATCTCCAGTACCGACACCGATGCCAACACCGGGCAAGGATTCCTCCCGAAACTCGTCTACTGACGATGGCGGTGCATCTGTCGGGCAAAACGAGAACGTCACTGTCCGTGTGGACGGAGGCAAGAATAGCAGTACTTTGCTCTCCAATGTCGTCATTCAGCGGACAACGCTGCCCGACGGGTCGAAAAAAGATCGTGTCAGCTATGAAGCTGCTCAGGCACGGGAGGTATTGAGCAGCGTGAAGGCCGAAGGACGTTCCAGCGTCCGGCTGGTGATGCCTGATCCAAAGGATGAAGTCGCCGAGCTTGAATTCGTCCTGCCAAAGGATACGGCGAAGACGCTGGCGGATGCGGGGGTCGGTCTGGAAGTATACACGAACCATGCGCGTCTGATCCTGTCTCCATCAACGCTTGCTTCGATGGACGGGAACCGTCAGTTTACGCTCAGCCCGGTAAAGGGTGAAGCGGCGATCCAGGCGATAGCGGAACGGGCCCAACAGAATGGCCTCGTGCAAGCAGCGGCAGGTCAGGGTGAAGTTCGCGTTATCGGCCGACCGGTAATGATCGAGACGAATCTGCAGGGGCAGCCTGTAGAGCTGGTGCTGCCACTCTCGCAGCAGTCGCTGCCAAGCTTTGTCTCTGCCGAAGAACGCCAGGCTTTCCTGACCAAGCTGGCCGTGTATGTGGAGCATAGCGATGGCACCAGGGAGCTGTTGCAGCCGATGCTGCTATGGGACGGGAACCAGCCGGCAGGGCTTAGCTTTAGTGTAAACAAGTTCAGCACCTTTACGGTGTTGCATCTGGACAAGCAGACCGCGAGCATAGGCAGAGAGCAGGTGAATGAGCGTTCGCAGCCGTATATGCACGGCTACCCGAACGGGACATTCCAACCAGCACGTACGATGACACGGGCGGAGCTGGCAGCGATTCTGTCCCGTCTGGCTGCTGAACGGTCCGAGCAGCCATTGGTAGAATCGTCAGTATCGCAGAAGCGCGCCAACTATACGGATGTTGCAGGGCAGAACTGGGCTGCTGAAGCGATTGATACCGTGACAACGGCCGGATGGATGAAGGGCTATAGCGGCAGTACTTTCGCACCGGGGCATCCGATCACCAGAGCGGAGATGGCGACAGTGCTGGCACGCTGGAACAATCTGAGCGGCGCAGCTTCGGCTACCTTCCCGGATACGTCCGGACACTGGGCGGAAGGTGACATTGCCCGGGTGCAGCAAGCCGGATATATGCATGGCATGCCGGACGGCAGCTTCCAGCCGGACCAGACTCTGAGCCGGGCAGAGGCGGTCACTTTGTTCAATCGGGTAGGGAAGAGAGAGCCGGTATCCTTCGCCGATTCGTCCAGGTGGTCAGATGTCCCGGCCGGACATTGGGCTTTCCAGGACATTGCCGCAGCAACAACCCGGGTTCACTAGGATATACCGATAAGCGAAACCAATCTGCATTTCCTGTCTGCATGTACGGATATCACATTCGGTCGGTGATTCCCCAAGAGACCTGGCCTGTCGCAACAAGAGAATCCGTACATGCAGAATAGTAAATATCTTAGCCTGATATTGAACATGAATTACGAGGGATTAGTAAGCTCCATTTCTTTTCGTTGATGTAGAAGATTTCAATCTTTGTAATGACGGTAGGTAGGTATATAATATGCATAAATAACGATACTAAGCTTCATCTAATGGAATAGAAAAAAATGTGATCGCTACTACAAGCTTATGGATAGCAAAAAGGAGAGTTTATGCGTACAGTATTTGATGCTCATCTGCATATCATTGACCCTCGCTTTCCCTTAGTTCAAAATCAAGGATTTTTGCCTAATACTTTTACTTGCCAAGACTATCTAAATCATGTGCATGACTTGGATCTTAAAGGTGGTGCCGTAGTATCCGGTTCATTTCAAGGATTTGATCAATCGTATTTAATTGATTCATTGCAGAAACTTGGTGCCAATTTTGTTGGCGTAACTCAATTACCTCATGATACATCAGATGAAGAAATGATACGACTTCACGGCTATGGTGTAAGAGCTATACGTTTTAACGTCAAGCGAGGCGGTTCAGAAGATATATCTCGTTTAGATTACTTCGCAAGAAGAGTCTATGAGTTAGTAGGCTGGCACTTAGAATTATATATTGATTCTACTTCTTTAACTGAAATTGCATCAACAGTGGCAGCTCTTCCTGCTGTTTCGATAGACCATTTGGGTATATCAAAAGAAGGATTTAATACTCTTCTATCTTTAGTCCATAAAGGGGTTAGAGTCAAAGCAACGGGCTTTGGTAGGGTTGAACTTGATGTAGAACAAGCTCTCCGTTCCATTATTTCGGTAAACCCGGATGCTTTAATGTTCGGGACGGACTTACCATCAACGAGAGCAAAGAGACCTTATAATCATTCTGATATTGAATTGATTTACAACACACTTGGCGAAGAACAAGCCGAAAAAGTTTTATATAAGAATGCACTTAGATGGTATTTGAAATAAATTATTTGAAATAAAGACTACATTAAAAAAAGGTCGAAAAGTAGGAGGCAAAGCTGATGCGGGACAATCTGTTGCCACAACTGGAAGCGTGGCATGAAGAAGATGAATTCGAAGAAATCGTAAATACCATTATGGAGATCCCTGCGGAGAACAGGGATTATGTGTTGATCAGTCATTTGGGCAGAGCGCTGAACAATCTCGAGCGTTACGAAGAGGCGGTTGAACAGTTCCTATCCATTGAAGAGGACGGGAAAGGCGATCCGCTGTGGCATTACCGCATAGGTTTTGCCTATTACTACCTGGATCAATATGAGGAGGCCTTGCGCGCATTTGAAATCGCAGATCAGTTAGACCCTAGGGATGAGGATACCTTGGAGTTCCTGGATTTAACTCGGAGCAAAGTTCAGAAGATAGTGGAAGTGTCCAATGCCGAGGTTGAAACCGTTGTGGATTTCGATTTTACGGACTTTTGGGATGACAGTGAACATGCGTTAGAACAATATGTCATGGATGATCCGCCCACTGATGAGCTAATCGCCTCCTTAGAAGAAGAATTGGTATTCAGGCTGCCGGCCTTCTATATTCATATGATGAAGCTGCATAACGGGGGAGTTCCTCATAGCAGATGCTTCCCTTTAGGTGAAGCGGTCTCCGGGGCGAAAGAGCCTATCAGAATTGCAGGCATTCTGGGAATCGGACGGGAGAAGAGACATTCGCTGTGCGGTGAATCAGGCAGCCGTTTCAGAATTGAGTATGGAGGATATCCTGAAATTGGTGTGGTCATTTGTGATTGCCCTTCGGAGTCCGAGGTGGTCATGCTGGATTACCGGGAATCTGGCAATGACGGCGAACCGGAGGTTGTCTATGTAGATAAGGAGAATAACTACAAGATTACTCGGCTTGCGCCCAATTTTGAGGCCTTTATTCGCGGGCTGGTAAAAGATAAATGAGGAGTCTGTGTGAAAATGCCAACTTCAAACTTGGCCAAGATGGCTGTGCCGAATGGGGAACTGGGTAAACCAACAATCCTTTCTCTTTCGCAACCCTTCTCGCCGCTTTGGACCATATCGAGCGCCTGAGCAAACGGAACTTCCACCACTTCAATATTTTTCTGTTCTTCCTCAAGGCCCCCACCCCGACCTGTTGTCATATCTTCATTAGCTGCCCGCAATGATATAAAATTTTTCGGGTTAAATCTATATTTTCACACGTGGAAAAAAACCACTCATTATTATAATTGGAAATGTAAGTGTTTTATTTAATGATGAGAGGCATTAAAACCAATACGTGTGAGGAGGAGATTTTATGTTGGGACTTAAAGTAGGCAAGTTGGTGAGCAGTTTGGCGTTAGCGGGTGTGTTGTTATCGTCTGTTCTGGTGAATCAGGCTGATGCTGGTCTGGCGAATGGAAGCAAATTCCTCGGAAATGTAATTGCCGGCAGTGTCCCTGCAAGTTACGGAACCTACTGGAATCAGGTGACGCCGGAGAATTCGACCAAGTGGGGCTCGGTTGAAGGCAGCCGTAACAACATGAACTGGTCGCAGGCGGATACCGCCTACAATTATGCTCGTAGCAATGGCTTTCCGTTCAAGTTTCACACCTTGGTATGGGGCAGTCAGGAGCCAGGATGGGTAAGCGGACTGTCGGCTGCCGATCAGAAAGCGGAAGTGACTCAGTGGATCAAAGCAGCAGGTCAGCGCTATCCGAATGCAGCGTTTGTAGATGTGGTAAATGAGCCGCTGCATGCGAAGCCGTCCTTCCGCAATGCTATTGGTGGTGACGGATCGACCGGATGGGATTGGGTAATATGGTCGTTCCAACAGGCTAGACAAGCTTTTCCGAATGCCAAGCTGCTTATCAATGAATATGGAATTATCAGCGATCCTTCATTAACCGATCAATATGTCAATATTATTAATCAGCTCAAGAGTAGAGGCTTGATTGACGGAATTGGCATTCAATGCCACCAGTTCAATATGGATACCGTCTCAGTCAACACGATGAACACTGTACTGAACAAGCTAGCGGCAACAGGATTGCCAATCTATGTGTCGGAACTGGATATAACTGGCGATGACAACACCCAGCTTGCCAGATACAAGGAGAAGTTCCCGGTACTCTGGCAGCATCCCTCAGTGAAGGGAGTTACGCTCTGGGGGTATATCCAGGGACAAACCTGGAAGCCGAACACACATCTGCTGAATTCGAACGGCACGGAACGCCCCGCGCTTCAATGGTTGAGACAATATCTGCGCAATTAGTGCCAATGGCAAGGCCTTGAAGGAAAACAGTGTGCATCATTTAGGTTGGCACGCATATTTGCTCATTTCCCTTAATGTACAACAAGCGTCTGAACGAATTCTACTCGCTCAGACGCTTGTTTATTTCGATGACTTTGTTCATATATAATCTAAGAAATATCACCTAACTCTCTATAAACGATCTTCCCCATGCTGAGCGCTGCTCTCACCATTTCATCTGCGCCTTGTGAAGGGCCTCCAACACGAAGAACGGCATCACAATACTTCAAGAGTCGAACAGAGGATGGATGAAATATACGATTAAAGATTTCGTCTCCGATTCTTTGTGATCCCGCTTTCTCGATTAATGGGAGTGCATACCATTCACCAAGTACAGGTAAATGACCGGCCTCGTATACTTTAAGTGCAATATCATTCATAAAATCTATGTTCCGTTGAATCAAATGTGGATCGTCTCCCGTCCCTGAACGATAAGGGCCGGCTATGAGTATATGCTGCTGACTTGGAACGGGGTCCAGTAGCCGGTTTATTTGAGCATATTGTAGCAGCATCATCGTTTTTGCGTCTTTTATCTCGCCTTCTTTTATCATTTCGAGTGCTTGCTGGAAAGGAATTTCCATTACCTCGATGTTTTCTTGCTCTTCAGCGACCCCTCCTCCCTCTCCAACCTTCATGGTGGGCGTGTATTCTGCAACAAAAAAATGTAAAATTTCCGTTACGGAACCTGGCGACATGTAGGCCTCGCAGATTTTTTGTACTTTTGTCACTCTGTAACCGGTCTCTTCCTCGGCCTCCCGGCGTATGCTGTCTTCTGCGCTTTCCTTGTCTAACAATCCGGCGCAAGCTTCAATTAATAACCCCGTCTCGTTCCCGTTCAGATAAGTCGGTATCCGAAACTGTCGCGTCAAAATTACGGTATGCTGCTCCCGATTATAGAGCAGAATGGTTGCCCCGTTCCCACGGTCATATGATTCCCGGGCCTGACTTTTCCAAGAGCCGTCCTTTGCTTCGCTCATGTAAGTAATTTTCTTAAGCACATACCAGTTATCGGACAAAATTTCTTCGTTTACAATTCTGATTTTCGGATTCATTCCAAGTATCCCCTCTCTTTCGATGGCTCTCATTATATTGGGTTACGTTACGTCAACTGCAAGACTTTTTTTGCCCAATCCACAAAAGAGATAATTACTATAGAACAGTCCTGAATAGCATTATTTACGTGCAAGGAAAAAACCAGAATCCATCGTAATTCGAATAGTTCCATCAAGATTCAGTTTGTTTTGAATAAATGCAATGAATTGCTCCAGTTTTGTTTTAACCAGTATATTTCTTGCATTCATAGGTGTTGATGTTATATAGCTCAATAGCGGCTGTACTTCGTCTACAATTAAATGATCTTTATAACGTATTGACTTAACTTCCGAGAAATTTTTTAATAGTAGTTCTTGTCCATTGTAAAGTTCGAACCGCTTCATAATAGGATCTAGTACCTTAATCTCCGGATCGAATGATTGTGCGATCAGGTCAATTTCATGCAAGTGGCTTTTACTCATCGTGGATGCATAGAAAAGTGCCTTTGGTTTCATCACACGGTATATTTCGGAGACTGCTTTTGGAATATCCGGCACATGATACAGCATGTGATTGGCGATCACGATATCGAATTCTTCGTTGTGAAAAGGAATCGACTGAACGTCGGCTACAACGAATTTGATTTGCCCTGTCGTGTCACGGATATTTTTGCGAGCTTCTTCCAACATACCGGGTGAAAGATCGGTGAGTGTTATTTTCCATGATTTAGATATTCTGTCCGCATTCCTAGACCATAAAGTTCCATCTCCACAACCTATTTCTAAAATTCTGATATTCGATCGATTGCCTAAATGTTCAAAAAACCATCGATGCCACCCCTGTTTATTCACGCCGCATTTTTCATATAATTCAATTCTAGTTTGTAACCGATTTGCCGTGTGGTACTGCTCCACCCAATCCTTCTCTATGTGTACCGCATGAATAAGCTCAGCCAGTGCCATCCAATCCACGTGTTCTTCCCCTGTATGAATTAACTTTTCTATAGCTTCGTCTATAGCTTTAAAAACGAATTGCAGATGAGCTGTCTTTTGTAAAATGATCTCTCGTTGCATTTTTAATGAGCTTCGCAGATCCTGTTCCTGAATGTGGCTTTCCGTTACCATTTGTTTAATATCAATAAGCGTTAAACCGAGATACTTTAACGTTTGTATCTTTTGCAGCTTAATCAAATCCAGCCTGTTATACATCCGTTGTGAAGCTTGACCGTAATTCGAAGGCTTTAACAAACCTATCTGATCATAATATCTTAATGTTCTCACGGTAAGACCTGTTTGCTTTGATATCTGACCCGTTGTAAAATACTCATTTTTCTGCTCTCGGGATGGCATGGTCTCTCCTCAGTTCTTATCTTAATTTCCTAAGGGACTTTTTGTTGGTTTAACAGCTCCCTCCTCTAGCCCTTTTTGTGTCATGTAGCTTCTATTTATTCCCCTTGCGCACCTTTAACAGCTTGCCTTTTACGGTCGTATTTTTCATAATCTCAAGTACAAGCGGTCCCTTGCCATTCAGAATTTCAACGTCTGTTACATGATCGAAAATCGTAATAATCCCTATATCGTCTGCTGTCACCCCGTCAAGCTTAGCGATTGTCCCAACAAAGTCTACGGCTCTAAGTTTCTTCTTCTTGCCGCCATTGAAGTTAAGTTTCATAATCTGTTGGTTTAATTGCTCGCGCTTATCATTTTTCAGTTTAGTTTTAACATGTAGCTTCTGTTCAAAATCTTCTCTACAGCGATCGACAGCCTCCTCTGAGGGGGCCTTTACCGGTGGAATCGCAAATCCAATATATGCTTCAATATCGGCTAATCGTTTGCTATCCTTAGGAGTGACTAGGGTAATTGCTTTACCCGTCTTGCCTGCACGTCCCGTACGTCCGGTGCGATGAACATAGCTCTCCTTCTCAAGGGGAACATCGTAATTAATGACATGGGTGATATTCGTGATATCGATGCCCCGGGCGGCTACATCTGTTGCAATCAAGTAACGAAATTGCCCCCTTCGGAACGCATTCATCACCTCGAATCTTTCTTCTTGCTCCATACCCCCATGAATGCGATCACATGGATAATCGAGATCGGCCAATTCCCTGAATAATATATCGACATTCTCCTGTGTGCGACAGAAAATAATACAGCTGTCAGGATTCTCAACAATGAGCAGATTTTGAAGCAGCAACAGCTTGTCCGTCTCCATCACCTGAATAAGAGAGTGGTCAATGGTGGCTGTCGTGATACCGGTCGCTTTAATTTCAATGTTAACAGGATGATCCATATACTTGCGTGACAGTTGGGCCACATCGTCAGGAAAAGTGGCGGAAAATAACATCGTAACCCTGTCGCTAGGCAGCGCCTGAATGATTGACTGAACTTGCTCAATAAAGCCCATATTCAGCATCTCATCAGCCTCATCAATAACAAGATAGGCCATCCGTTCTAGCGATAGCGTGCCTCGTTCAATATGGTCCAATACACGCCCTGGCGTACCTACAACTATATGCGTTCTTTGTTTTAACTCGGCCTTCTGTATATGAAAAGGATGCTTCCCATAAACAGACGTCACTTTTATCCGCTTAAAGCGTCCAATATTGGTGATGTCTTCTTTGACCTGCAATGCAAGTTCACGGGTTGGCGTTAAGATTAAAGCTTGAGGCTTATTCTCATTCCAATCTACTAACTCGCAAAGTGGAATACCATATGCCGCTGTTTTGCCGCTACCTGTCTGTGATTTGACGACAAGGTCCTTCTTCACAAGGGCAACTGGGATGACTTCCGTCTGAACTTTTGTTGGCGTCTCATAGCCCAGGCTATTCAGCGCTCTCACGATTTCTTCACTTAATGGATAATCTGTAAAATGCCTCTGACTCATTTTCAACCTCTTCTGCGCTGTATTTGAATACCTATACCTATACATATAGGATTTCATCGTGCATCTAACTTACACTCGTATAGTATACTCTATGGAAATGATTTGATCCCATGACTTCCTATATGTATGAATACATAATTTCAGCATTTTTGACTATATACTAAATATATAACTTCAATCCACTTGAAATAAAACCGTCTGGACGGTATAATAAAGTGGGTGATGAAAAATGAATACCAATAAAAAAGAGTTAAAAAGAGAACTGATCCTTAAAGCCGCCTCACTGATTGTGCACGAAGAAGGAGTAGAAAAGTTAACTTTAGAGGCTGTCGCGAAGAAGGCGGGGATAAGTAAAGGAGGATTGCTTTACCATTTTCCGAATAAAGATGCGCTGATTCTGGGTATGGTTGAACAACTGTCGACCAGCTTTGCCACCGAATTAAATGAGCGGGCACAAAATGATATGCATTCCAAAGGAAGATGGACTCGCGCTTATATGAATACATCTCTTTCTGGAGATCAGGACGTAAATGACCTGTATACCGCTCTCTCAGCAGCACAGTTTACGAACCCTCAAATGCTAAAACTGCTTCAGGACGAGTATGCTGATATCCAAAATAAAATCGAAAATGATGAATTGGATCCGGTTCGTTCTACGATAGTTCGATTAGCTATGGACGGTTTGTGGTTTGCTGAAATGTTTGGGCTCGCTCCTCCCAATGGAGAAATGAAGCAAAAAATGATGGAAGAATTAAAGACATATATAAAGGAGAATGAATAATGGCTTATCTTTTCTTGGCGATTTCTATTGTTGGCGAGCTCATTGGAACTTCAATGCTCAAGGCTTCGGAGGGATTTACCAGACTGTATCCGACTCTATTTACGATTGTTGCGTTTGTTATCTCTTTTTTCTTTATCTCTCTATCCCTTAAGACGCTACCGTTAAATATGACTTATGCCATCTGGTCAGGTGTAGGAGCTGTTGCGACAACGCTGATTTCAGTATTGATCTGGAAAGAAAAAATCAATACAGGGAGTGTCGTAGGTATTGCTTTAATTGTTATTGGCGTAGTGGTACTGAACCTGTTTGGTGCGGGACATGGTGAGGCAAAAGGTACAGCAGAAACAACGGGTTCAATCGTTCAAAGATGAGATAATAGGAAAATGTATTCAAAAGGAGA
Source organism: Paenibacillus peoriae KCTC 3763 (assembly GCF_000236805.1). Lineage (GTDB taxonomy): Bacteria > Bacillota > Bacilli > Paenibacillales > Paenibacillaceae > Paenibacillus > Paenibacillus peoriae. The sequence continues at coordinate 108,607 of NZ_AGFX01000018.1, forward strand.
GCCCTAATGAAGGGAAAGAACCACTTCATTAGGGCTCTTGAGATTTACTATGACTATCGATCACTGCCAGTTTGTATGAAAGAATCCTGCTAAATCATTTCGTTCATAAGTATGGGCACCAAAATAATCCCTTTGTGCTTGCAAAAGGTTGGCATTTGAAATGCCTGTCCGGTAACTATCGTAATAAGTAAGTGAAGCACTTAAACATGGAAACGAAGTACCGGAATTAACGCCCTCACAGACGACTTTTCGCAATCCTGTTTGATATTCTTTAACCTTTTCAGCGAAATAGGGGGCGATTAATAGATTAGCCAGATTCGGTTGTTCTTGATATGTTTCGCTTATTACGTTTAAAAATTCTGCGCGAATAATGCAACCACCACGGAAAATAAGGGCGATATCCTTTAAAGGCAACTCCCAACCGTAAAGTTCAGAAGTCATTTTATATTGTATAAATCCTTGTGCGTAGGCACAAATTTTACCCATATAAAAAGCTTGTCTAATGTACTCAATCCACAAATCTTTATCTAAACTCCGCTGATCAATCTCTGGGCCTGTCAGGATATTTTCTGCATACACCCGTTCCTCTTTTAAAGAGGAGATGTAACGGGCAAACAATGACTCTGTAATAATGGATGATGGGATCCCATGGTCAATTGCTTGAATGCTTGTCCATTTACCTGTGCCTTTTTGCCCTGTTTTATCAAGAATTACATCGATTAGTGGTAAGCCTGTTATTTCATCTTTTTTCCGTAAAATCTCTGCTGTGATTTGGATTAAATAACTTTTCAGTTCCCCTTGATTCCATGTTTCAAAGATATCAGCAATTTCATTCACAGATAAACATAACTTTTTTCTTAAAAATGTATAGGTTTCTGCGATTAATTGCATATCTGCATACTCGATTCCGTTATGTACCATCTTTACAAAGTGACCGGACCCTTTTGGACCCATATAAACACAGCAAGGGTCTCCGTCCACTTGAGCTGCTATTTTTGTTAGAATAGGAGCTGCCTTTTCATATACGTCTTTATCTCCACCAGGCATGATCGAAGGTCCTTTTAAAGCCCCAACTTCACCGCCGGAAATACCGATTCCTAAATAACCGATTCCTTTTGACTTCAATTCATCATATCTACGTTCCGTATCTTTGTAATGGGAGTTCCCACCGTCCATGATCACATCGCCTGCTTCAAGAAAGGATAGTAATGTATCTATCACCGAATCGACCGGTTTGCCTGCTGTTACCATAAGGAAGATTTTTCTTGGGGTTTCTAAGGAGTAAACAAAATCTTGAATTTCGTAGTAGGGATGGATGGATTGACCTTTATTTTTTTTAACAAGATTATCGGTTAAATCCCTCGTATAATTATAGACAGCCACTCGCTCACCTTTACCAGCCATGTTTAAAGCGATATTACTGCCCATTACCCCTAAACCAATGACACCAATTGTATTGAACATTTCTTCCTGCTCCTTTTAATTGAAATGAATAGGCAGTAGATCCACACTTACAAGACTTAGAAGATTCTAAGAAAAGATAAGTGAGGGAGAATCTACCGCCTGGAAATCATGGTTTATACGAATAAACTTAGTACTAAAATAAATCCTAATCCCGCTACAGAAATGATTGTCTCAAGCAATGTCCATGTTGCAAATGTTTCTTTCATGCTTAAACCAAAATACTCTTTAAACATCCAGAAACCAGCATCGTTAACATGTGAAGCTATTAAACTACCCGCTCCCGTTGCAAGCACAACTAATGCAATATTAGCGTCGGTTTGTCCTAACATCGGTATAACTAAACCAGCGGTTGTTAAAGCTGCAACCGTTGCAGAACCTAAGGAAATACGTAAGATTGCAGCGATGATCCAGGCAAGTAAGATTGGTGATAATGTAGTTCCATTGAATAATTCGGCTACATAGTCACCTACGCCGCCATTAATCAGTACTTGTTTGAAGGCTCCGCCTCCCCCGATGATTAAGAGCATCATCCCAATATGAGTAATAGCCGTTGTACAAGATGCCATTACATCTTTGATTGGAATTTTTCTTGCTATTCCCATTGTATAGACAGCAACCAGTAAGGAGATCAACATGGAAGTTGATGCATCACCAATAAAACGGATCGCTGCTAGTAAACTATTATCTGCAAATCCCATTGTTTTTTGAAGCAAAGTAATAATCGTAGCAATGGACATTAAAATAACTGGAAGCATTGCAGTAAATACACTGATACCAAATCCAGGAGTATCCTCAGACTTAAATACTTTTTGTTCACCTAAAGAGGCAATATTACCGGTTTTCGTAAATGACGCAGGCACGAGTTTTTTGGCAATCTTGGTAAATACAGGTCCAGCTAAAATGACTGTTGGAACGGAAACAATGAAACCGTAAAGTAAAACCTCACCAAGGTTCGCGCCATATTCACCTGCAATAACTGTCGGCCCTGGGTGTGGAGGCAAGAAACCGTGCGTTACGGATAAAGCAGCAACCATCGGAATACCAAGATATAAGATAGAAACCTTTAATTCTTTTGAAATGGCAAATATGATTGGGATTAACAATACTAATCCTACTTCAAAAAATAACGCCACACCGATAATAAATGAAGCAGCTACGACCGCCCATTGAATATTTTTTTCACCAAATTTGTTAACGAGGGTCATGGCAATTCTTTGAGCACCACCAGAATCAGCAATCAACTTACCTAACATCGCTCCAAGTCCAAAGATTAACGCTAAGTGACCAAGTGTTCCGCCTAATCCGGCTTCAATGGTTTTGACAATTTCCTCTAATGGCATTCCAAGTGCTAAAGCCACACCGAACGATACAATAATTAATGAAATAAAGGTGTTTAATTTGAAGCCCATTATTAAAACTAATAATGCTAGAATTCCAATCGCTACAATGATTAATGGCATTGTAATTACCCCCTGATTTTATCTTGTTAGTGTTTTATCAAGCCTCTTTGATAATTGGCAATCCGTGTATAATCGTCTTCCAATACTCTGGATAGGTTAATGAAAATCGGCAGCAATTTCCTATATTCCTTTGTTGCTTCTTCTTTTGGTGCATGTTTGTTGGTGCTGCCAACCATTTCAGAAACGACTTCAAATGACTGGATTTTTCCGGTGGCATACAAGCCTAAAATACAAGCTCCCAGACAAGAACTTTCGTAGCTTTCCGGAACGACGACTTCAGATGCGAATATATCAGACATCATTTGCCGCCAAACAGCTGACCTTGCGAAGCCCCCTGTAGCTTGAATTCGGGTCACAGGACCGTCCATGCATTCGGTTAATGCTAAAAATACGGTGTACAAATTGTAAATGACTCCTTCCAGGGCTGCGCGAATCATATGTTCCTTCTTATGTGACATCGTTAAACCGAAGAATGAGCCACGTACGTCTGGATTCCATAACGGCGCACGTTCACCAGCGAGGTATGGGTGGAATAACAATCCATCAGATCCTGGTCTTACACGTTCAGCAATCTGGGTTAATACATCATATGGATCAATTCCTAGTCTTTTTGCTGTTTCTACTTCTGATGAGGCAAGTTCGTCACGAATCCAGCGAAGGACCATCCCGCCATTGTTTACCGGCCCGCCAATTACCCAGTGCTTTTCCGTTAGAGCATAACAAAATATTCTTCCCTTTTCGTCTGTTTGCGGCTTGTCTATAATGGTTCGAATGGCACCGCTCGTCCCAATTGTAATGGCAACTTCGCCTTTTCGTATGGCATTCACACCCAGATTAGAAAGGACTCCATCGCTGGCTCCAATGACAAATGATGTCTGTGGGTCGATACCCATCTCTTTTGCTAAATCTGAATTACAGTTGGTAAATATCTGGGTTGTTGGTACGAGCTCAGATAATTGAGAAGGTGTTATACCAGCAATTTTTAATGCTTCTTCATCCCAATCCAGGTTTTCGAGATTCATCATGCCCATGGCTGAAGCCAGGGAATAATCAACAACATATTGATCAAAGAACTTTTTGAAAATATATTCTTTAATTCCAATATATTTTTTAACCTTGACAGCGATTTCAGGAAGATCATTCACAATCCAGGCTATTTTAGTTAATGGCGACATGGGGTGAATGGGTGTTCCTGTTCGTTTATAGACTTCTTGGCCATTCAACTCATCTTTTATTTTATGTGTCCAAGCTTCACTCCGATTATCTGCCCAAGTGATACTAGACGTAAGCGGCAGGTCATTTTCATCCATCGCAATGACACTATGCATGGCACTGCTAAATGAAACAAACGATAGCTTTTTTTGTGAGTGATGTTTCATTATGTTCGAAATGGCTTGTAGGACTGCTTGAAAAATCTCTTCCGGGTTTTGTTCTGCTGTCGCTATATTCGGTGTATAAAGCGGATACCCAATATTTTCTTGTTGGATGACTTCGCCTTTTTCACTAAATAAAACTGCTTTCGTACTTGTGGTCCCGATATCTATACCTAACATATAGTTAGTCATTTTGTTGCACTACCCCTTTAGACAGCATTTGTTGTGACATCCATAAGTCTTCTACTTTACCTTGAACATCATCAAAGTTTTCATGTAAAGACTTAATCATGAGGTCTCTATCTTTTGCCTTGATCGGTTCAATATAAAGCTCATGATTTCTTACAACCCGTGTAAAGTCTTCATACTTTTCTTTGAAACGCATACGCATCGACAAAAGAATGAGGCTTTCCATAACGGGCTTTAAATTATTCCAGATCATCAGGATGTATGAATGATTAACTGCACGAATAATCGTTTCATGGAACAAGACATCTTGATATGAAAACTCATCAGCATCACTATATTTAATTGCGACTTTCATCATTTCCAGTATTTTACTAAGTTCCATTGCTAAATCATTAGTATCCATATTTACAAGCCGTTCAAATACAAACGATTCTATGAGTAGACGGACATCATAAATTTCTTCTATTTCTTTTTCTGATAAACCAATAACAACTGCTCCCATTCTTTCTAATCGGATGATATTTTCGGATGCCAGTATTTTTAATGCTTCACGAATAGGTGAGCGACTTACAGCAAAATCTGCAGCTAATTTATTTTCAGATAATATGGCACCGCTTTCAAACCCGCCAGAAATAATACGCATTCTAAGCTCGCATGTTACACGATCACCAGCAGAGGCTTTTAAAAGCCATTTGGAGGGATATAGGAATTCCCTTGATTCGCCCATAGATTCACCTTCTTAATTAATCAAGTATACTTGTATACAAGTATTATAATCTAAATTTTTAATTTTGCAAGCGTATCCATCGCGTGCATCCAAATGAAAAAAAAGAAGTACATATGTGCAAATGCACAATCAATTTCGTCTGTTCTTCAATATTTTTTACGTTCTGCAATCGATATAATGAAAGCGTAATCAAAAATTGCCCGGGGGGTTAGGCAGATGGAAGGATTGACGATCAGTTGGATAGGGGCTCTGGCGGGGCTGGCTATTGCAATTATTTTGATATTGAGAAAGCTGAATCCGGTTTATGCTTTGTTTTTGGGAGCCATTGTAGGCGCTTTATTGGGCGGAGCCAATCTGGAGCAGACCATTAGTGTATTGATTAGTGGTACGCAAAGTGTAATGGGGACGGTTATTCGCGTGCTTGCCGCAGGTGTATTGGCGGGTGTGATGATGGAATCCGGGGCAGCGGAGACAATTGCACAGGCCATTGTGAAGAAGTTCGGCGGCAGCAAGGCAATTCTCGCACTGGCTTTGGCGACGATGATTATTACGGCGGTAGGCGTATTTATTCCGGTCGCAGTGCTGATTGTGGCTCCTATTGCGCTGTCGGTTGGGAACAAAATGGGGATTTCCAAGCTGGCGCTCCTGCTGGCCTTATCTGGAGGGGGAAAAGCGGGGAACATTATTTCTCCGAATCCCAATACGATTGCGGCGGCGCGCGGCTTCAACCTGGATTTGAGCCACGTGATGCTGGCAGGTGTGGTTCCGGCAATATGCGGCTTATTGGTGACCGTTCTGGTAGCGTCTCTGTTGAAAACCAAAGGTGTGAAGGTATCCGACCAGGATACCGCGGACAGTGATGTGGATACTTCGAAATACCCGCCACTGGGACGGGCCATTGTAGCTCCGTTGGTGGCTGTTATTTTGCTGATGATTAACCCGATTGGGTCCATCTCCGGCATTGAAGCGCTGTCGAGTTTCAAAGTCGATGCGATGTACATTTTGCCGATTGCCGGGATTGTGGGTATGCTGGCAATGGGGCAAGGACGCAATATTTTGAAATATTCAACCTCCGGCTTAAATAAAATGACGGCGACCGTGCTGATTTTGATCGGTGCAGGCGGGATTGCAGGTCTGATCTCAGCATCGGATTTGTCTGCACAGGTGGTTGGTCTGATTGAAGCTTCGGGAGTTTCCGGTACATTGCTGGCACCGCTTGCAGGTATTCTGATGGCGGCTGCGACCGCGTCGACCTCAACGGGAGTCATTTTGGCGACAGGCTCGTTTGGAGAAGCGATTCTGAATATGGGGACGGCTCCGCTCGCGGCAGCTGTGATGGTGCATACAGGGGCAACGGTTATCGATTCCTTGCCGCAAGGCAACTATTTTCACGTTACGGCAGACAGCATGAAAATGAGCATTAAACAACGGATGGGACTTATTCCTTACGAAGCTATTGTGGGTGGAACAATGGCCATTGTAGCGACACTGATGTATGGATTTTTACTTTGATTTTGATGATGGGGTGAGAAGATGAGAGAGAAGACATTTGTGCTGGCACCGGATTCCTTTAAAGAAAGCATGACAGCCAAAGAAGTGTGTATCGCGATGGAGAAAGGACTGCGCAAGGTCTATCCGGCGGCGAATTATGTCCACATTCCAATGGCGGACGGTGGTGAAGGAACAGTGCAGTCACTGGTAGATGCAACAGGTGGACAGCTTCGTTATATCGAGGTGACCGGACCGCTTGGAGAACCTGTAACTGCTGCATACGGCTTGTTGGGAGACGGCACCACTGCGGCAATCGAGATGGCATCCGCCAGCGGAATCCATCTGGTCAATAAGGATAACAAAAACCCGCTAAAGACAACAACTTACGGTACGGGTGAGTTAATCCGTGAGTGTCTGAATCAGGGGATTCGAAAGATTATTATAGGTATTGGTGGAAGTGCGACGAATGATGGAGGGACAGGCATGGCAGAAGCACTTGGTGTCAGATTTCTGGATGCCAATGGAAACCTTCTCGCTCGCGGCGGCGGCAGTCTGGGAGAGCTGGCCAGTATTGATATTTCATCGCTGGATGAACGCTTGCAGCAGGTGCAATTGATTGTAGCGTGTGATGTAACAAATCCGCTGTGCGGAGAGCATGGGGCATCGCATGTATTCGGTCCGCAAAAAGGGGCAACCCCGGAGATGGTGCAGCAATTGGATGCCAATCTTGTCCACTATGCAGATGTGGTGAAGCGACAGCTGGGCAAGGATGTGTGCGATCTTCCAGGCGCAGGCGCAGCTGGGGGATTGGGTGCGGGCCTGCTGATTTTTACTCAGGCGTCGCTGCAAAAAGGCATTGAAATTGTGATCGAATACACCGGGTTAAAGCAGAAGCTGGCGAATGCGGACATCGTTTTTACGGGGGAAGGCGGCATTGATTTTCAGACCAAATTCGGAAAAACTCCGTATGGGGTAGCCCAGGCGGCCAAGCAATCCGGCAAAAAGGTCATTGCGGTCGCTGGCTATGTCGGGGAAGGGATCGACACGCTATACCAGGAAGGAATAGATGCGGTGTTTGGCATCGTGCCGGGAGCCTCGGAGCTGGGTAAGCTGCTGGTCGAAGGGCCGCAAAATGTAGAGCGCACATGCGAGAACATCGCAAGGGTGCTTCAATTCAGTGAGCAGCCCATGAATTAGAAGATGGGTTATAGCACGAATGCGTAAGAAATAGAGCGCTCGTCCGCATTCCCGGATTTTTCCCATCATTTAAATGAGGAATGTTCACATAAAATCCGGGCGTAGCGGCGAGGAGAAATAGGCGTTTACCGCAGAATAATCTGGCATAGTATAGCCGTTCATTGGTACAGTGCCAATAAGCCATGCGTAAGCTCAAACAGCTGAAGGAGATTCCGGGGATCTTTACCCGTTAAGGTATGGATACGCTTCAGGCGGTATTGCAGGGTGTTGCGGTGAATATTTAATTCGTCTGCGGTAAAGGAGACACTGCCGTTATGGTTAATAAAGCTGCGCAGCGTATCCAGCAAATCCGCGGTATCTTCCAGTTTAGTGACCAGATGGATCGTGTTCGTCAGGTTGGATTGGCTCAGTTTGACCAGGAATTCGACTTCTGCAAAAGAAATCATCCGCACAGGCGGGCGTAAAGCCAGCAAAACATTCATGGCTGACTTGGCCTGCGAATAACATTCTGCAATGTTATGCTCTTGTCTGCTGATAGTAATCAGCGCATCAGGATAGCTGCGTACAAGTGGCTCCAGCAGTTTGTCTATTGAATCCTGATTCTGGATCAGGATGAGATAGCTGTCTTCCTCCATATGAAAGGATGGATGCTGCATGAATATTTTGGACAGCTCGGCTGCCTGAGCCGGGTCATCAGGGAGGTGCTTTACATATACCGCCGAAGTTTTTAGAAGCAGATCAATGCGATATTGAGCCGCTTCTTTTTTTATTTTTTGAGTATAGGCCCCCTGATGATTCAACAGCATTTCCAGCATGGATTTTTTGCGGTTGGCTTCGTGGGCCAGATGCTCCAGGGAGATCCTTTGCTCAATCAGGAGGGATACCGTAGTTTTGACGATGTTGCAAAAAGGGCGCACTTCATCGGGATTTCCCGTGATGCCAATGACGCCGACCCGCTCATGATGAATGACGATCGGCTCATTGGTCCCTTGCTTCTCGTAGTGACCATCCTGCCATACTTCAATCATTTTTCCGGTTTCGAGCGCCTGAACGGCTCCTTGATGAACTGTCCCGACTCGTTCACTCTCTCCGCTGCCAATGATGATGCCTCGTTCGTTCATAATATTAATATTGTATGGAATATCCTTCATCATTTTATCTACGATGTCTTGGGCTTGTTTTTCAGAGATCTGGAACAGTTCGCGCTTCCTCCCTATACATAGTGATGTAATGGATTGCACTTGCGAAAGAGCTTTCATTTTATTGTGCATCTGAACAACATAATAAAGTGTGTTGCCGCACATGTCAGCCTATTTTATCACAAGAGTGCAACCGTTTCGCAATTGGCTGGTTGCATAGCGTTTAGATCTTTTGATCATGAGGCCTGTGAGATGGAACATTATTTGTAGTGCGGTTCAGGCCTTTAAAAAATTAGATTTAATGAAATCGCTGCGTATTACGATAAATCTATTAGAGGATGTCATTAAATAAACATCCTCTCCTTGTGTGCTTATTTGTTTTTTAATCATAGTAATGGAAAAAGATACTGAATATTATTTAGGAGGAAATTCATGTCAGAACAACATAGTTTTAATATTCCAGCTCATTATAATATATACACGGGGAACTCTAATCGAGAGTTACGAATAGACTATTCTATTCCACAAAACGGAGTTACTGAAAGTACAGGATTGATTATTTTTGTACCCGGGTTCGGAGGCAATATTGATTCCAAAGTTTATGTGAAAATGAGAAAAGTATTTGCGGATAAATATAATATGGTAACGATTCAGTGTGATTATTTTGGTAGTACATTTATGCAATCATCAGCTGATCGTTTCAGGTTGAAAAATCCCGAAATTCTTCAGTCCATTCTTACAGTAGATGAATTGGAGAAAATGAATAAAGACTCTTCTATTTTATTAAGCATATTGTCTGAAAAAAACATTTTATTTCCTGTGATTGCTAATATAGATGAAAGTATAGAGGAATTTAATGACATGGGCTATATGCAGGCAATAGATATCATTAGTTCTGTAGAGGCAGTTAAAACCATATTGAAGGGAAATAATCTGATATTTAATCCCGCGAGAATAATTGGGTATGGACATTCTCATGGGGCATATTTATTGCACTTAAGTAATAGGCTAGCACCTAATTTATTTTCATATTTGGTAGACAACTCAGCTTGGATAGAGCCAGAGTTTTTATCAAATAATAGGTTTTTGTATGGAAAGGTAGGAAATGCAACATTTGATATTGAATTCGACTATATTGCTAAAAAAATAATACCAAATAGACTAGATTTAAACTTAGAAACATTGTATAAAGATTTTCATGGAAATACACAGGTTTTATCTTTCCAAGGAGATAATGATGATCTAGTTAATCATTTAGAAAAAAAACGTATAGTAGAGACGATCAATAATTCAGATTTTATACTTGTCAAACAGGAAGATGTAGATCATGTCAAATATAAATCGAATAGTCATGGTTTAGATGCTGATTTTTTAGAGCTTTTTTCCTTTGCACTAGAATTAGAACGTCCAACAAAAGAAACCCCAGTAAACGAATTGATATATATAATAGATTTTGAAAGTGTACTTATAGAAGTTGATTATACTAATGGATTACCAGTATTTAATTTTAATTTTAAGTGATAGAAATCTCATTTCAGCACACTACACTTTTTAGATTTACCTATGTGAGTTTTAAGGTATCATTGAAATATATACCCCAAAAGCAGGCTACTCCAAAGAGTCCCTGCTTTTCGAGTCTGTTCCTATCCTTCGCCAGCCAGGCTGTCTAATGGTGAATCTCGCGGAAGCTGTAAGTAATATCATGCAGTTCTTTCTTTAAACGGCTATATTTTGATGCGGGCGTATATCCGTGTATTTGGTGATAGCTCTTTTCGGTCTCAATAATGGCTACATGGGTGACATAATGGTTCACATCTTTCTGTCCTTTAATCGTGAACTCAATGGCAGGATATCCATGAATCGTTGCTCCCCAACGCCTAAACAAAATAGACGAACCGTAGGCTTTTGATATCTCTGCCATCCTATTGGTTCCTGCTCCATCGTTTTGGCCATGGCGAATGTACGTCTGTCTTGTTGTTTCCTGTGGATTTTGTGACATGTGCTGGTTCTCCAAAAAATACACCTCTTTTTAATATTCAATCATTTTAAAATACGCCTCTTATATTAACGGTTAATTTCCATTCCATGTTTAGGAAAACATCCTATAAATCATTAAAGTAATATAAATATCCCTTATAAATGAAATTAAAGAATAAACATTCGGCCACTATGCTTAAAACGTACTACTTGGAGTATACTTAAAGACGACAGAAAGCCTGCGATAGATATGGATCGAAGTGCCCTGGACATTCTTTATTTTGGAAGATGGGAGATTGGAATGAACAAAAGGCAAACAGAAATTTTCCGCAGATTGTTAACTGAACCAGGTCGGTTGTGGTTAGCGCAGGATCTGGCGGATCAGACTGAATGCTCTGAAAAGACGATCCGCAACGATCTGAAGGTAATTGAAGAATATATAGTCAAGCATTCCAGCGCCAATCTGGTGAGAAGACCGGGACGCGGCATTTATCTGGAGATGGATGAATTGGAGCGGACAGATTTGTTCCATCGGCTGTATGCGGACGAGAGTACAGCCCAACATCAGCCGGATGAGGAAAGGGTGTTGCATCTCGCCTATCGTCTCTTAATGGAGGCCAAACCTGTAACTATACAGGATCTGGCCTCCCAGTATTATGTGAATAAAACGGTGATCCGTAGAGATATGGAGAAGATCGAGGGCTGGCTGCACAGCCTTGATCTTGTCTTAATTACCAAGCAGCGCGTAGGATTGACGATTCAAGGCTCCGAGAAAAACAAGCGGATAGCTTTGGCACGGCTGAACCAACTGATAGATCGTCCTGAGTTAACAGGACAAATGATGCGCAAGCAGTTTGAACCGCACGAGATTGCAACCATACATCATGAATTAAAAACATTTCAAAAACATCATGAGCTTAGCTTCACTGATGAAGCTTTCGAAGGTCTAATGCTGCATATTCTCTTCATGGTCAAACGCACCAAGCTCGGCCAGCCCATCTCGCTCTCCGAGCAGGACGTTGCCTTTTTGCGGAAAAAAGCCGAATATACATGGGCTGCGTCCTTTTTACAGCAGCTGCAAAAGCTGTTTGCTGTGCCTTTTTCCCAGGAAGAAACGGCCTATCTAACTTTGCATCTGCTTGGCGGGAAGTTTCGTTACCAGCAAGAGGAAGGAAAGGGCAAACAGAGCAATCTGGCAGACAGCCATCCGCTCTTGCCCGAATTAGTTGAGCGGTTGATCGGGCGGATGTCGGAGCTGAATATGATTGCCTTTTACAAGGACCAGGTGTTGCAGAACGGGTTGAAAGTCCATTTATATACAACCCTGAACCGTCTTCACTATGGTCTGACCGTGTCCAATCCCATGCTGGCCGAGATCAAGAAGATGTACCCCTACATGTTCGACCGGGTCATTATTACACTGGAAGAGGTAGGGAGAATGACCCGATTATCATTTCCCGAAGAGGAAGCAGCGTATTTAACCCTGCACTTCCAAGCCTCTGTGGAGCGGCTTCATCAGAGGGACAGTCATCCTCAAAGGGCAGTCATCGTATGTCATATGGGTATCGGCATGTCCCAGTTGCTGCGCACAAAGGTGGAACGTAAATTTCCGTCTGTGCATGTGGGAACTACCCTATCGAAAGCGGAAGTTCAGGACTATCTGGCAGCCCATGAGGTGGAGCTTGTCATTACAACCGTAGCTCTCCCGGAAATAAAAGTTCCGCACATTCTCGTCTCTCCATTGCTGGACGCCAAGGACGAACGTCAGTTGGAGCAAGTGATTAGGCGATTGGATGAGCCGGAGCACAGGGCGGCAGATGAATCTGTATTTTTTAGGTATACAACACCTTTTCTGGTCTTCCCCCAGCAGGAAGTGCAGCGCCCGGAACAATTAATTTCCAAGCTGGCGCAAATACTGGAGGATAAAGGATATGTTGAGACAGGTTATGTGGAAAGTGTACTGGCGCGAGAAAAAATGTCGGCGACCACGATCGGGGGAGGTGTTGCCATCCCGCATGGCGGCTCCGAGTGGATCAGACAGTCAGCTATTGTAGTCGCTACCTTGAAGCAGCCGCTCACCTGGGGAACCGAGAAAGTAGAGCTTGTGTTCCTGCTTGCGGTTAAACAGGATAGACGCGAAGAGATGCGGCAGTTGTTTAAGGAATTATCGCTGATCAGTGAGCAGCCAGCTATGGTGCATGCCTTGTCTAAGGAGACTGATGCGATGAGATTATTAGGGAAGCTAAAAGGATAAGTGAATACCAAAAGCTGTGCTCTGGAGCGGGACTTATATAAGTCCTGCTTTTTGTCCTTATAAATCCGTTTTTCCGAAAGTTCCGGTAAAAAGTTCGACCAATAATAGCCAAATAGGCGTTTATACTATTAATGTAAGCGGAAACATCGGAGAGAAGGGGAATGACTATGAGAATATTGGCGATTACCTCATGTCCTAATGGAATTGCACATACGTATATGGCAGCCGAGAATCTGCAAAAGGCAGCAGCGAAGCTGGGCATCGAGATGAAGGTCGAGACACAAGGCTCCATTGGAATCGAAAATCAATTAACGGAGCAGGAGATCCGTGAAGCGGATGGCATTATTATTGCAGCAGATAAGACGGTTGTGAAGGATCGGTTTGTCGGCAAGAAACTGCTGGTCGTTGGTGTGCAGGATGGCATTCGTCGTCCAGAAGAATTGATCCAGCGGGTGATACAAGGTGATGTGCCTGTGTATCAGGCACAGTCACGTTCTGCCGAAGGTAGTACAGATGAGAGAAAACCGAAACAAAACCCGATCTACCGCCACTTGATGAATGGTGTATCCTATATGGTGCCCTTCATCGTCATCGGAGGCTTACTCATTGCTATTGCGCTGACGATTGGCGGCGAGAAGACACCTGGCGGTCTGGTTATACCAGACGGTTCATTTTGGAAGACGATTCAGAATATCGGATCTGCTTCGTTTACGTTTATGGTTCCGATTCTTGCCGGATTTATCGCGATGAGCATTGCAGATAGGCCGGGGCTTGCACCGGGTATGATTGGCGGGTTTATTGCTGCGAACGGCAGTTTTTATGGAAGTGAGGCGGGGGCCGGATTTATCGGCGGAATTATCGCCGGTTTCCTGGCGGGTTATGTTGCACTTGGGATTCGGAAAATTAAGGTTGGCCGAGCATTACAGCCGATTATGCCTATCATTATTATTCCCGTATTGTCATCCTTGATTGTGGGATTAATCTTTGTGTTTGTGATCGGTGCTCCAATCGCGCAATTGTTTGAAGCTTTAACAGGTTGGCTGGCAGGTATGCAAGGCACTAGCTCGATTCTGCTGGCGCTGATCTTGGGAGCGATGATCTCCTTCGATATGGGCGGTCCGGTGAATAAAGTTGCCTTCTTATTTGGCTCGGCCATGATTGGCGAAGGCAATTACGAAATTATGGGTCCAATCGCCGTTGCGATTTGTATTCCACCGATTGCGATGGGACTTGCAGCGATGATCAACAAACGTAAATTTGCACCGTCGGAACGCGAGGCCGGGAAAGCAACATTTACGATGGGGTTGTTTGGGATTACCGAAGGCGCCATTCCATTCGCGGCGCAAGATCCACTCCGTGTTATTCCCAGTATCATGGTAGGATCAATGGTCGGTTCAGTCATCGCCATGCTGGGGAATGTGGGTGATAAGGTAGCTCACGGTGGGCCGATTGTAGCCGTGCTTGGTGCAGTTGATCATGTGTTTATGTTTTTCATCGCCGTTATTGTTGGAGTAGCCGTGACGATTGTCATGGTGAGCCTGTTGAAAAAAGATATTGCAACTGTAGATACGACCGTTGCTGGAGAAGTGATGTCTGGAAATTCCGCGGCAGTAGCTGAACCATCTGCAACGACTACAACTGTTGCGGAGTCATCAGCTTCAACAGCCGCTATAAATCATGGGTCAGCAGCACCTTCACAAGCTGTTCACATTGAGAAGCTGACGGATATTATAACGTTGGATCTGGTTAACCTCGATCTGGAAGGAACGACAAAGGATGCTGTCATTGATGAAATGATCGGAGCACTTGTGGGAACGGGAACCGTAAGCTCTGCCAGTGATCTTAAACAGGTCATATTGGCCCGAGAGCAAGAGAGCTCCACAGGTATCGGAATGAATATTGCCATCCCACATGGCAAATCGGAAGCTGTCTTAAAGCCAAGCGTGGTTTTTGGTATCAAGCGGAGCGGGGTTGACTGGGAAAGTCTGGACGGTAGTGAGGCGAAATTGATCTTCATGATTGCTGTACCGCGCAATAGCAAGGACAACACGCATCTGAAGGTGCTGCAAATGCTATCCCGTAAGCTGATGGATGATCATTTTAGAGAAGCGCTCCTGGCTGTCATAACGAAGGAAGAAGCATATCAATTGCTGGATCAGGTGCATTAATCGATGCATTAAGAACATGAGCAGTCTATCCTCAGGTGAGGCTAGACTGCCCTTTTCATAGTAAGATATCGTTTTCTAAGGGATAAGGACTTTTTTTCGGTACGGTATACTTACCCCGGCTAACTGCTACATAAAGTCAAAAAAATAACGTATCACATGAAAAAAGACAGGCGAGGTGTAGGTCAAGCTATCCACCCGGCTTAAGTAGCTTTTTTTCAGAGCATCGAACTTATCATCATCGCCGATTAATAAATCTCGCTTTAGTACGGAGACCGTTAAGCTGCCGAAGAAACCGCTCAAGCTGATCAGCATGCCGAAAATAATTCCGAATTTCAGGTCAAACGGCGTCAGGTAGGGATAGATTAGATAGGAAGCCGCTATGGTTACGGGAAAAGCGAACGCAAAGCCTTCCCAAGTTACATTGGGGTTGGATGTCGGGACGATTTTCCGTTTTCCGAAATAGAGTGATGCCAGATAGTGTGCGACATCATTGAGCTGCGTCAGAACCACTAGAAAAAGTACAAGTTTCGCTCCGTATTGCGGCGTAGCAAACTGAAAATAGGCCAGGTGACTCAGCCCGAAAACCATCAGCATGAGTCCCCATTGGGTCGAGCTGACACTGCGCAGGAAACCAACCGTTCCTTTATTGATCAATCGCGGGAGCGGCAGCAGCAAGAATACATAGATGGGGATAAAGACAATAAACATCCCGTACCACCCGATATAAATCCAATAAAACTGTACGGGAATAGCCAAGTACGCCCATAGAAACAATCTGCGATCGGCTTTTCTGGATCTGATCATGGAAAAGTATTCTTTTAGCGCAAAAAAAGTGAGCGCCATCAAGGAAAGCAGTGAAACGATCGGATTGAAAAGAGTTGCCAAGCAAAAGATAAAGAACATGCCCCACCAGGTCTTGATGCGAAGTCCAATAGCTGCATAGTCTTTGTTGGGCTGTGTTTTGACTACCACTATATAAATCAGATGGATGACCAATAAGGCTGTAAAAATGAGAACTAACGTTAATAGCGAACTGTCCATTGCCACTCACCAACTTATCGCGAAATAGGATTCCATTAAAGGATTCCTATGTTATTATGAAGGAATAATTCAAACTTGATAAGGGGAAATTTAGTAAATGGTAGCTGATCAATCCGTCTTTATCTTGCTTACCAATACGGGAACGTTTCTTACGAGAGTCATTAAAAGCTATACAAGAGCGCCATACAATCATGCCTCCATTTCCTTCAACCGTGAACTTTCGGAGTTATACAGCTTCGGGAGAAAGACCCCCAATAACCCTCTGGATGGCGGTTTCGTAAAAGAGGATATTAAGACAGGTACATACAGTAGATTTCCGAATACAACATGTGTCATCTACGAGCTTCAAGTAACCGATCGTGAAGTCGAAAAAATGAAGCGGGTCTTACACGTCTTTATCCGAAGTCGCCAAAAATATATGTATAACCTACTGGGGTTGATTGGTGTTGCACTCAAAGAACCAGTCGAGTTCAGCAATTCTTATTTTTGTTCGCAATTCGTCGCAGAAATTTTACAGCGATCCGGCATAAAGATATGGAGCAAGTTGCCGGCCCTTATTACGCCAGACGATTTTCGGCAAAGTGACCGATTTCAATTGATCTACGAGGGGAAATTGAGCGAGTACGAGCCTCAAGCCTGAGCAGCGATTTGGAGTAGCTGCTGAAACGCCCTCTCACCCCTTGAGAGTTCCCAGTGACCTAATTTCATCCATGGGTGGAATCGTTGCTGATTATCCAATATACTTGTATAGAATTAAAAATGAATGGAGTACATAATACCATGTCTAATTTGCCAAATTGTCCTGAATGTAATTCAGAATACACTTACGAGGATCGTAGTCTTTTCATCTGCCCGGAATGCGCTCATGAGTGGTCTTCCGAGTCAGAAACCGTAAGCAATGAAGATGTAAAAGTCGTGAAAGATGCAAATGGCAACGTCCTGCAGGATGGTGATTCTGTAACCGTTATTAAGGATCTTAAGGTTAAAGGAAGCTCATCTGTTTTGAAAATCGGCACCAAAGTGAAGAATATCCGTCTGGTGGACGGTGATCATGACATTGATTGCAAAATTGATGGTTTCGGAGCGATGAAGTTAAAATCGGAATTTGTAAAAAAGAATTAAATAATCAACGTCTCAAGTAAACATGAGACAGAAAAAACCACCGGATATAGGCTTGAGAGCCTAGCTATCTGGTGGTTTTTCATACCTGTATGAAACTCTCGTTGTGGTTGCCCACTATCCGCTAATTATTGGCCAATAATAGCTTTGACAAAATTGCTTAAAGGCTGTGCCGGGCGTCCGAGCAATTTTTCCAGATCATCGCTGTCCACATCAAGGGAGCCTTCGCGAAACGGCCCCTGCATATCAACTACCATGGTGACCACAAAATCAGGCAGTCCGGCACCACGCAAAGCTTCGCCTAATGAAGCATCATCCACATCTACAACCTTCACTTCTTTGCCTGTTACTTCGGCCGTGATGGCTGCAAGCTCGGCATGTGTGCGAGGTTTACCAGAGAGTTCATAGACCGTGTTTTCATGTCCTTCTCCAGCGAGAACAGCAGCAGCAGCTTGGGCATAATCACTGCGTAAAGCCCAGCCTACCCGGGCGCTGCCTGCAGCATTAAGCCAAGGTGCACCATGCAATACACCTTGTATGCTGCCTGCTTCGTTTTCAACATACCAATTGTTGCGAAGGAAGGAATACGGAATACCAGTCTCGCGAATAGCTTTTTCCGCCGCACGATGAACCTCGGCAAGGGGGAGGGTATTGCGGTCAGCATTGGCGACACTTGTGTAACCAATGAAGCGTACCCCGGCTTTTTTGGCTGCATCGACAGCATTTTGGTGCTGACGAATCCGTGTTGCGTTATCCCCGTCCGCGGAGACGATCAGCAAACGATCCACGCCAGCGAATGCCTGATCCAAGGTCTCGGGTTTGTCGAAGTCACCGTGACGTACGTCAACGCCTTGTGTGCGAAGGTGTTCAGCTTTCTCTGGATTACGTACACTTACTGCAAGACTTGCAGCAGGTACTGTTTTTAACAATGTATCCACGACTATAGATCCGAATTGTCCAGTTGCGCCAGTTACTAATATTTTCATTTTTCCATTCCTCCAATTGAATATGTATATAAAAATGAATGGCAGAACTCCATTCAATTTATATCGAATTTTCACAGGTATTAAAACTGAATTAGTTATAACGAAACCAGTTACAACGGTACTGTTAAAAAAAAGCTCAATCTGAGCTTTAATTAACATGAGCTTCAACATGAACTTGGTTCAACATCTTTTGAATCGTGACGCGTTTTAATCGTTGTTCCATAGCCGCCTGGGCTTCAGCCAATTCTCCCAAGAGGGAAGCTTCGATGGTTTTGCCAACAGGACAGAGTGGACTCGGGGCCTTATGAAAATTAAATAAATGTCCCTTATCGATAACCTCAACCGCATGATATACATCCAGTAAAGTAATGGATTCCGGTTCCTTCAAGAGAGAAGCCCCACCTATGCCGGGCCGAATGTCAATTAGACCGGCTTTCTTCAGCATGCCCATAATTCTTCGGATCACGACGGGATTTGTATTTACGCTGTCTGCAATGAAGTCTCCCGTACATTCTCCTGGCAGAATAGCAATCAACGTAAGGATATGGACTGCTATGGAGAAGCGACTACTGATTTGTTTCATACTGTTCACCACTTTTGTAACCATAATAGTTACTTCTCGTTGCAGTGTCAACACCAATATCCAAATTGGCATGAGCTCCTATAGACGTTCCTGTTCACTGAATCCAGACCTAGAAAAGGAAAGCTTGAAAAATAAACAGAAATAGTTCAATATAAAGATATCGGTTTTTAAAATGGTTTGCTTTGTAAGCAGCCGAATGAGAACGAAACATGAAAATAGGAGGCAGGACCAGTGGAGATAGGTATAAGCTCGTTTGTGGAAACAACGCCGGATCCCCAAACCGGTGAGGTCATTAGTCACGCGCAACGAATCCGTGAGGTTGTGGAGGAAATTGTGCTTGCAGATCAGGTAGGGCTGGATGTGTACGGTGTAGGGGAGCATCATCGCAAAGATTATGCAGCATCTGCGCCAGCTGTTATACTGGCTGCGGCAGCAGCACAGACCCAGCGGATTCGACTAACCAGTGCAGTCACGGTGCTGTCATCGGATGATCCAGTGCGGGTGTTTCAGGATTTCGCTACACTGGATGCCATCTCGAATGGACGGGCTGAGATTATGGCAGGACGGGGTTCCTTTATTGAATCGTTCCCGTTGTTTGGATATGACCTGGATGACTACGATGAGCTGTTTGATGAAAGCCTGGAGCTGTTATTGAAAATACGCGAATCCGAAAAAGTGACCTGGAAAGGCGGACATCGGCCCGCAATCAATAATTTGGGCGTGTACCCGCGTCCGGTTCAAAATCCGTTGCCCGTATGGATTGGCAGCGGGGGCAATCAGGAATCTGTAGTCCGTGCCGGCTTGCTCGGATTGCCGTTGGTGCTTGCCATTATTGGAGGCAGCCCTATGCAGTTTGCACCATTGGTCGAGTTGTATAAAAAAGCGGCTAAGCACGCAGGTCATGACGCATCGTTGCTTCCAGTTGCATCCCACTCGCATGGTTTTATTGCGGAAAGCACCGAGCTTGCAGCCGACAAGTTTTTCCCTTCTACCCAGCAAGTCATGAATGTGCTTGGGCGTGAGCGTGGTTGGGGGCCTTACACTCGGTCCAGCTTCGATGCCGCCCGCAGCTTTGAAGGAGCACTGTATGTAGGCGACTCCGATACAGTTGCCAAGAAAATCATTCACCTGCGTAAACAAGTAGGCATTACACGCTTTATGCTACACGTACCCGTCGGATCAATGCCTCATGAAGATGTCATGAGAGCTATTGAGCTGCTGGGAACAGAGGTAGCGCCACGGGTGCGCGAAGAGATATCCAAGTGGGAATCCGAGAATGAATAAGCGATTTTACTTCATATAGATATGAACGAAAGGAGCAGACTTTGGTGATTAAGTCGCTCCTTTCTTTTTATTCAAAAATCATATAACCTGTTTTCCGAGGTATTCGATTATTCCCTCATATAGTAATTAGACAGGAGTCTCTTAATCGCTAAAATTGAACCATTTGTGGATGTCTATTTTTTTAGATTGATTTATAGATTGCCATTCGTTCGTGTTTGGTTGATAAGTGTAGTCTTTTTGCCAGGTCATGATGTTTTCTACAACTTCTCGTATGGAAGATATGAGATAGGAGACTTCCTGATTCGTCATCATAGGATGGAGAGACAGGCGTACCCAGCCTGGTTTTTGCGATAAATCTCCTGCATGGATTAGGCTTGTCATTTGAGTAGAGGTTTGTTGGTCGATGCCCAGCAAATAGTGTCCGTAGGTTCCTGCACAAGAGCAGCCGCCCCGGACCTGAATTCCAAACCGATCATTTAGCAATTTTACAATCAGGTTATAGTGAATATGGTCGACAACGAAAGAAACGATTCCCAGCCGATCTTGGCTGCTTCCACCCAAAATGTGCAGGTCTGGTATGGTGCTCAAGCCTTTTAGCAATAATGAGGTTAGTTCCTTTTTACGCTCCAACATGCGGTTGTGTCCCATTTGTTCCTTCAGCTGAATGCAGAGCGCCGTTCGAATGGACTGCAAAAAGGGAGGTGTCCCTCCATCCTCGCGTGCTTCGATATTATCTTTATACTCGTACCCACCCCAAGGATTGGTCCAGCTTACCGTGCCACCTCCGGGCTGATCCGGAGCATAATTAAAGCATAGTCTCGAATCCATAATTAAAACGCCGCTTGTACCAGGACCACCGAGGAATTTGTGTGGTGAAAATACAATTCCATCTAATTTCTCAAAGGGTTCCAGGGGATGCATGTTGATCTCGGTGTAAGGAGCGCTTGCAGAAAAATCAATAAAACAAACGCCGCCATGTTCATGCATTTTGCGTGATAGCTGGAATATGGGTGCTTCAAAACCTGTAACATTGGAGCAGGCTGTAAAAGCGCCAATCTTGATAGGCCGATGCCGGAATTGATACAGCAGCCGTTCGAGCTGAACTGGATCGACGATACCACCGGGACCCGGAGGGACACACACGACGTCCCCGATGGTTTCCGCCCAGGAGATATGATTGGAGTGATGCTCCATATGCGTAACAAAAATAACGGGACGTTCTTTTTCAGCGATTGGATAGAGCCGCTTTAATTTCTCATGTATTTTCAATCCTAACAACCGTTGAAGTTTATTCACCGCACCGGTCATACCGGACCCGGCAAACATAATGATATCGTGTTCGTCGGCATGAACGTGGTTCTTAATGATCCGTTTTGCCTCTTCATAGGCTTGGGTCATCAGGGTGCCTGTCAAATTAGACTCCGTATGAGTGTTCGCCACAAAAGGGCCCAAATCATTGGCTATTTTCCGCTCGATGGGTCCATACAGACGGCCGCTGGCTGTCCAATCCGCATAAACCAGCTTTTTTAGTCCATATTGGAATTCAAAGGTCTGGTGGTATCCGATGGTATTTTCACGATACCTCTGGAAATAAGCCTCGTTAGAAGGCTGATACCTACAACTACTGCTTCCAATTCGAGCCATGAGCATACGGCGCCTCCCAAGTCGTTATGTCTTCTTAGGGTACGTAGGTAGGCCTGAATAGGTTAAAAAAAATAGGCGAATGTCATCATTTAGTCAAAAAAAGCCCTGTCCACAAGCCGGACAAGGCGCGAGTCCATCTTATATAAACAGCTGCATATCGGATTCGAGTGCATCTTTCAGATAGGTTTTGGCCTCGATAATTTCCAGCTCAGGTATGAACTCCTCTGGTTTAAACCCCATAATATCCACCGATAGCTTACAGGCATAAAATTTGACGTTTTTCTTCCGTGCTCCTTTCAAGAAATGAATCAGCTTCGGGGCTTCGTTATCTTCGATCATTTCTGTCAGCATCAGCTTGCCCAGACCGCTAAAATTCATTTTAGACAGCGGTAGAGCCTCCGGTCCCTTAGGAGTCATCCAGCCCATGATTTTTTCGTATATCGTCTTGTCCTCAAGCGTCATTTTCTCGGGATCGCGTACCAGAAATAACCCCCAGAATGCAAAAAACATCGTAACTTCCACATCCAGCTCCCGAGCTGTATTGGCCAAAATCAGTCCAGCCATCGCCTTATCATAATCGCCGCTGAACATGAGCAGATTCATCCTTTTGTCCACGATATTCCGCCTCCATTTACCCATAGATATATTTAGTATGGATTTGGAAATGAGAACTATGCCCAGTTCACATATCGTTCACATTTGTGGGGGTGTATTTTTAAAATTCCTCCTTTATACAATTGAATGATGTGTGGAAAAAGTGAGAATAATTTAAAGAGCCATCCATTTAACCTTATAAAAATTTAATAAATAGGTAGTTTGACTTTAAAAAAAACAAAAAAAATCATTTCATTAGGTTCGAACTTCGATTAAAATATAGGTATTCTTCATACTTATGAATCGGAGTGGCGGATATGGATCAATTCAAATTTAGATCTGAGCACAACAAAATGATTGTTGATGCTATCGTGGATGGATATCGGGACTATATTGAGCATCGTAAAGATCGAAAAGCAAAAATGAAGATCAGTTCAGCTTTTGCTTGGACTAAGGGGAATTTTATCGAAAGTAAGGTGGCAGAAGAGTGCGTTGATCACGGTTTTACATATAAGAAATCGAAGGCTGGATTAACATGGGACTATCTCCAATTCATTCACGGCGATTCCAAAATTCTTTTTCTTATTAAGAACGCTGCTTATTTCAATGAAAAATGCTTTTCACAAGCTAAATTACCTACCGCAGGTTACAAGAAAGGTTCCCATCGCACCTATCTGCACGAGCTATCTAAAATCAACAAAAAGTTAAAGCTTACCTCTACCCAGCAATACTCAAAAGAGCAAGAAGAAACTGAAAGATATGAACAGATTTCTTTTTTTATGCCTGAGAGTCAGGTGAGGGGGGAGTTGGAAAGCTTCAAATCGTCCTACAATGAGTTCCATATACTCACATATGCACTTGATGAGGCGTATCAGATATCTGAAATAATGCATTATTTGCCTAATCCCGATGACAATATTGCTTATCTGATAGAAGATCTCTCAAGCCTTATTTCTGGAGCTGATTTAACGGAAGAGGATCGCGAAGTAATTGCGCCAGAAATGAATGAAGATATTATGGATCCAGCAGCATTCGATATTGGGATCTTGGAAGAAGAGCAGCACAACTAGACAAACAAGATTATGTTAGTCAAATAAGGAGGGAGCAGCATGTTCATTGGTGAAAATTTGACCAATCTACGGATCATGCATGGATATTCGAGAAAGCAGCTCTCCGAAATGTTAGGTGTTACAGAACAAGCAGTTTGGCAGTACGAGAACGCGTATACATCTCCTAAAATGCAAATCGTGAATGAGTTAAAGCGGATTTTTAACGTGAAAAGTAAATATTTTTATACTAAAGACATGCTTGCACGGAATATGACACCTGCCAACGTAAACGTAATGAACATCGCTTATCGTTCAAAAGTTTTGAATGTTATCTCGAAGACGCAGGCAGAAGCGAAGCATGTTGAATATTTAGATGCTTTTGTTAACTATATCACAGCTAAAGTTAGCCTCCCTACCCTCAAAATTATCAGTTTAAGGGATGAAGTTATCGAATATCTAAACCATTCAGATGACGATAGATCGACTCAAATCGATAAAGTCGCTCATTTGGCACGGAAAAGACTTAGTCTAGGGCAAGATACAAACGAGAATCTTATGTTTCTGGTCGAAAAAAGCGGAGTATTTGTTTTTGAGAAGGCAATGGGTGAGGAGATTGATGCTTATAGTCTCTGGACTCGAAACGATCGACCTTATATCATATTGGGGAATATGAAACGATCAGCCGTTCGAAGGAACTTTGATATAGCACATGAACTGGGACATTTACTGCTTCATTATCGCCTTGAGTTTGCTAATTTAAATCGAAAAGAACACAAAATTATTGAGAATGAAGCGAATATGTTTGCCCAGGCATTTTTATTACCAGAAGACGAATTCGCACTTGATTTGAAAAATGTTGTCCATATTACAAATCCAGATAATTACTTGGAGTTGAAAAAGAAATGGAAGACTTCGCTGCAAGTGTTGGGATACAGGACGGCTCATTTGGGGAACCTTAAACCTAAAGATCATCGGAACTTCTATGCTACCTTGCATCGAAAAGGTTATTTAAAAATTGAACCGCTCGATGAATTAATCCCGATTCAAAAACCAATGAAGATTAAAACAATTATTGACCTTGTTTCTAAAAAGGGAATCGTGGACATTCGTCAAATGGTCGAGAAGGATTGGAAAACTGAAATATCCTTCTTTTATCATATGACCGGGATTGATCCTGACTTTTTTAATAAATATTTGGTGAAAAGCCTGGATTTCGGTCTACAAAATGTCACGGATATATCTAAGCGTATCTCTGATGTAGCTAAGCAAGTGTAACTATGACTTTTTAAGGATTGAACTTTCTTACTCCTCGCCGTTAGCAATGTCATATCTCCGGGCTGCCCCTATTCTGTATAATCTCAAGGGTATTCAAGACACAAACCTGAGATCGGGAGGATCATGAGAAAGTGAGTATAGAAAACAAATATAAAGCACTTGAACTGGAAAAGCCGGGCATCTATGAGCTGGAGGGACTGGAAGTCGGGGTCACCTCCAATTGCAACTTCAAGTGTGATTATTGCTGCGCATATCAGCGAAACGACGGGCAATGCATCAGCAGCAAGGAGGTCATTGGTATTATTGATGACATTCCAACGTTAAAACGTGTGCGACTGTCCGGGGGAGAAGTGACCTTGAAGTATCAGGACTGTCTGGACATTGTGGCTCACTGTTCGAGCAAGGGAATCGCTACCCAGCTCAATACCAATGCCAGCTTGCTCAGCCCTGAACGAATTGAGAGACTGCGCGATGCAGGGCTTTCTAATATTCATATCTCCTTCAACTTCACGGACGCTGAAAAATATTCCGCCTATTATCATGTTCACCCTCGCATGTATGAGACAATCGTTCAAAATATCCGGTTGTGTACCGAAGCCAAGCTGGAAACGGTGCTGGAGACTTTGCTGTTTGAGGAAACACAGAACAACATGCAAGCCATTAGCGAAATGGTATATGAACTCGGTGTGCGCATCCATGAAATCCAAAACAGCATCGTGATGGATCATACGAATTGGAACGCCATTTCCACCAAGGAGGCACTTGTCCGTTCCGTTCATGACCTGATTGCCCATAAAAAGGACGATACCGTGCTGTATTTCACCTGCATGGACCGTTTTGCTGAAGCGCTGGGCTTTAAGGAGCAACCGGGCGTTTATTTTTCCAACTGTGTTGATGGTAAAAAGCAGCTTCATCTTCACGGGAACGGTGATATTCTGATCTGTGAGCTATGCCATCCTGTGGTCATCGGCAATATTTATAATGGAACATCCTTAAAGGATATTTACACAAATAGACCTAAGCCGCTTCAGGAATTTCTCGACAAACTGCCTTGTCCTGCATATGATGCGCTTTTCCCGAATGGAATCTGAGATATTGAAAGTGTATACCACCTTAACGTTAGGGTGGTATATGCCCTTCATGTAACCTTTATAATATATTTCGATGAAAAGGCTTACATGTTAAAATATAAAAATAGTATCCTCTTACGAAAGAAGGAGTAGATATGAAATATAGAAATGTCGGCAACAGTGGTCTTAAGATTAGTGAAATCGGTCTGGGAAGCTGGTTAACGTACGGTACAGCCGCAGAGCAGGAAGCAGCTCATGCCTGTATTGCCAAGGCCGTTGACCTTGGAATCAATTTCTTTGATACCGCGAATGCGTATAATCGGGGAGAAGGCGAAAAGGCTATGGGAGCCGCCTTGAAGCCTTATCGAAGAGAAAGCTATGTGCTTTCTACCAAGGTGTACTTCCCGATGGATTCCGGCCCCAATGACAGGGGGCTGTCACGCAAGCACATTATGGAGCAATGTGAGGCGAGTCTGAAGCGTCTTGGAACCGATTATATCGACATTTACTTCTGTCATCGGTATGATCAGGACACTCCTTTGGAAGAGACGCTGCGGGCGCTTGATGACCTTCAGGCTCAGGGCAAAATTCTATATGCCGCTGTTAGTGAATGGAGTGCTGCCCAGCTCACGGATGCCTATGGCATCGGGAAAAGGCTGAATCTGCGCCCGCTGATTGCCAATCAGCCGATCTATAACATGTTCGAGCGTTATATCGAGCATGAGGTGCTCCCCGTATCCAGCCAGATGGGGATCGGGCAAATTGTATTTTCGCCCTTGGCCCAAGGTATACTCACGGGCAAATATAAACCGGGACAACCCGTACCGACAGGTAGCCGCGGGGCGGATGCCTCTGTCAACCATGTCATCAGCAGCTACATGCACGATGCGGTTCTAAACTGTGTCCAGGAGCTGGATAAGTTGGCAAAGGATCAGGGGATCAACCTGTCGCAGCTCGCGCTTGCTTGGATTCTGAGGGAACCGGGGATTAGCGCAGCTCTGATCGGGGCCACCAAACCCGCACAAATTGAAGAAAATGTAAAAGCGGTTGATGTGACGCTTCAGCCGGAGATTTGCGATGAAATCGAACGGATTCTGAAGCAAGTAGAGGGATTCGAGCCTTTGCGCTAAGCAGCTACCAACGCAATAACCCCGCTTTTCCTGTCTGTGACAGAGAAGGGCGGGGCTATTTTAATTTGCTTCAAGCATAGCGTAAATCCCCGAGGCTACACTGAATACAATCCCGCTCACTACAACAAGAATTTGCTTCTTGTTCAGGTTCAGCGGATCAAAAAAGAAAGGCAACAGCCATTTTAGGCTGACGACAGCCCATAGGCCTTCCAGCAATCCGAGCGTCAGCACCTTTTGTCCCCAGAGAAGCTTCATTGGCGGTGTTAGCGGACCTGCAAGCATCAGATCACCTGAAGCACGGATATTCCAGGAGATGATAACCATGAATACAACAAGGGTTAACAATGTGGACATAATATAGGTGATATTTTTTTTAGCCTCTTTCGTGAGCTTTGGCGATTTTTTAAACTCAGGCAAGCCGATCAGGAAAAAAACGATTCCCATGAAAATAGCCACGCCTACAAAGGAAGCGAATATAATGTTGGCTACTATGCCGATGCCATTGATGAGTAATAATAAAATAAGCTCTCCCCCTTGGGGTAACGATGATAGTTATTTTATTGTACATGCAGGAACGAAAACGCTCAAATATTTGGAAAAAGAATGATCATATGTGTAGATTCAACTTGATATTGCGATAATCTGCAGTTAATAGTTGAGGCTTATAGTTAGTGCATATCCACTATCACATACAGGTTAAAAGGATGGATGCAACGATGGGAATTCACGCGTATTTTCGATCACTGAACGAGCTGGAAAGAATTATTCGTTGCCCAGGCAAGTTTAAATTTGAAGAACACAGCGTATCTGCTCATTCATGGAAAGTGGTGCAGTATGCCAAAACGTTGGCTGATATTGAAGAGAGAAACGGTGTAAGCATTGACTGGAAAAAGCTTTACGAGATCACAAGCAGTCACGATTACGGGGAGATTTTTATTGGAGACATTAAAACGCCTGTTAAGCACTCCTCCAAGGAACTCCGGTTATTAATCCAGCAGGTCGAAGAAGGTATGATTGAGTATTTTATTGAAGAGAACATTCCGGAGGATTTTAAAGCTATTTTCCGCAAACAGTTACGGGAAGGTAAAGATGATTCTGTAGAAGGTTTAATCCTTGAAGTTGCGGATAAGATGGATCAGGTGTACGAAGCGTTTGCTGAACTTCAGCGGGGAAATACTGAAAAAGAATTTATAGTGATGTATCGTAATGCACTGGTGAAAATCAAAAATATTCAATTAAAGTGCGTTGATTATTTTTTGGAAAATATCTTGCCGGATATGGTCAAGGAAGAAACACCCTCATCCATTGATATTAAAAAGATTACGGAAGAAGCTCTAGCTCTTTAATAGACTCTCTCTACTCAGAAGCCCTGGCAGTGCTTCTGTTCATACATAATGATGTCCATTTCAAAATCTGGGCAGTCACGAAAAAAAGAACAATAAGCGACAGTGATTGAACTGTTCTTATTGCTCTCTTGGGTTGATGGTGCTATTCGAATTCAACTTTGCCAAGCGATTTTTTGGTCGGTCCTTCGATTACTTCGCCTTGATAGGAATAGCGGGAGCCATGGCAAGGGCAATCCCATGTTCTTTCCGCCTCGTTCCACTCGACTTCACAGCCCAAATGGGTGCAAGTTGTGTCCACTAGGTGCAGTCCTCCTTGTAGGTCTCGGTAAGCGCCCGCCCTTTTACCATTCACCTGGATGACTGCTCCTTCGTCATTTTGTAATTCTTCGGATTTTTTGTAGCTCATTCCCAATTTCCCTGCAATCAAGTGTTTAGCCACATTCGCATTTTGAGTCACAAATGTTTTAATGTCAGGGTCCGCATGAAACCTTGCAGGAGAGAAAAGATCCTGGTACGGGCTTCCCTCTCCGGTAATCAGTTTCGTATTTAATAAAGCCGCCGCGACACTTGTGGTCATCCCCCATTTTTTATAACCCGTAGCAACAAGGATGTTAGGGATAGTGGATACTTCCTGTCCGATATAGGGGAGCTTGTCCAGCGTATACAAGTCTTGGGCTGACCAGCGATACATGATCTCCTTTAATCCAAATGTTTGCTCTGCGAACTTTTCTAAAGCTTCATAGTACTGGAAGGTGCAGATTCCTTGGCCCGTTTTATGGCCTTCTCCACCGACGAGGACCATCGGTTCTCCGTTTATCAATACCGAGCGGAGCGAACGTTTTGGAGTTTCTGCACTTAGGTACATACCACCCGGGTAGATCTTATCGCTCTTGACCGCTAGTACATAAGAACGTTCGGCATACAATCGCGCAAAATAAAGACCGTTTAGATCATTGAATGGAAAATGCGAGGAGGATACGACATGATTGCACGTGATTTTCTTTCCGTCATTGGTTTTAACGATGGCAGGGTTTCCTTTTTCCACACCTACAACGGTCGTTTGCTCATAAATTTTCCCGCCCTGACGGATGACTTGATTTGCCAAATACCTCAAGAAAGGAGCGGGATTAAACTGGGCCTGGTTTTTCATCACAATGGCTGCTTTAGTTGAAAACGGCAGAGGCGTTTGCTCGACATAGCTTCCCGGGATGCCCAATTCTTCGTAGGCTTTATATTCGGCGGTGATTTTCTCTACATACGTATCTGCACATGTATAAACGTAGGCATCTTCTTCTTTAAATTGACAATCGATATTGTATTCCTCTACCGTTTGTTTAATGAATTGAAGAGCTTCGCGGTTGGCTTCGTAATAGAGCCGGGTTTGCTCTTTGCCAAAATGTGAAAGAAACTCGCTGTAGATCAAATCGTGCTGCGCGGTTATTTTGGCGGTAGTATGGCCCGTTGTTCCATGAAGCATCCGTCCTGCGTCGACGACTGCGACGTTTAGTCCTTTTTTAGAAAGTAAATAAGCAGTGGTAATACCAGTGATCCCCGCACCTACAATGGCAACATCCACCTGAATATCCTCACTAAGCTTGGGAAAACTGGGGATGTCAGTTGAAGCTAACCAATACGATTCTGGGAATTGCGGAAATTTTGTATGGGATTCATTATGCATCATTTTTACAACCGACCCCTTTGATTACACTTTATGTGTATTATTGTCATTTTAGGGTTTTATATTCACTAAACAATTCTCTTTATGATAAATTGGCCTGTACCTCCCAGGCTTTTTTAGCGTTGCTAAGGCAACACTTGACTTCAAGTTAACTTTAAGTAGTAACATATTGGATGCAACGTGATGGTGATTAGAAAGGCCGATGACTATTCTTTCAATACAGGAGTGATGGAAGTTGAAAAAGAAACAACTGGGTAGAAGTGACCTTCAAGTATCTGCACTGGGTCTGGGCTGCATGGGAATGTCGGAATTTTATGGTGAATTGAATGATCAGGAGTCGATCAAAACGCTTCATCGTGCGCTGGAGCTGGGGATCAACTTCTGGGATACAGCCGATGTCTATGGTGTGGGGAAAAATGAAGAACTGATCAGTCAAGTCCTGCAGAGCCACCGGGATGAGGTGGTATTGGCTACCAAATTCTCCATTATGCGCGGAGAGGATGGGTCATTTCTGGGTGTCAATGGTCGTCCTGAATATGTAAAACAGGCATGTGACCGCAGCCTGCAAAGACTGGGAGTAGATGTTATTGATTTGTACTACCAGCACCGTGTCGATCCGAACGTACCTATCGAGGAAACGGTTGGCGCGATGAGTGACTTGGTTCAGGCAGGCAAGGTTCGCTATTTGGGGCTGTCCGAGGCTTCTCCTGCACTCATTCGGCGTGCTCACAAGGTTCACCCGATCACGGCCTTGCAAACGGAATACTCCTTATGGAGCCGGGAAGCGGAAGATGAGGTTATACCCGCTTGCAAGGAGCTGGGAATTGAATTTGTGGCGTATAGTCCGCTGGGACGCGGCTTTTTGAGCGGGCAAATTCAGAGATTTGAAGATTTTGCAGAAGATGATTTCCGTCGCACCGTGCCACGCTTTCAGCCTGAGAATTTCCAGAAGAATCTCGATCTCGTGCAGCATATTAAGGACCTCGCTGTTCAAAAAGGGGTCAAGCCTTCTCAGCTGGCCTTGGCATGGCTGCTTGCGCAAGAGGGAATTGTACCGATTCCAGGCACCAAGCGGGTGGCTTATCTGGAAGAAAACGCAGGGGCAGCCGATATCGCTTTATCTACGGAGGAAATGGAAAATATTAATGCGATCATTCCCAAAGGAATGGCGGCCGGGCTTCGTTATACGGCAGAGCGCATGCCGAATTGGCAAGCCGAATAATTCCAGCAGTATAACCCAAAAAGCCGTCCTTAACGCGGATCGGCGCGAAAAGGCGGCTTTGCGGGGCTTACATATACAGCTAAGGGCGTGGCTTGAAAATACCGAAGGGACGTCCTACAGGCAGGAACGTACGGCCAAAATGCGCATTCAGAACTGCGGCTCCTGTACCGTACAGTGAGAGCAAGCCAATACCCATTTCTGAATAAGCTGCAAGGGTATGGAACACCTCTGGAGCAACGCCGAATGCATCGAAGCTAAGACCCAGGAACAGAAAATCAATCAGGACAAAGATAAAGAACAGGACCTTATGCGTCTCCATCGCTCCAATGGTCATGAACAGCGTAAAGATAAGGTAGCCCGCAAAGGCAAAACCGAGCTGCTTGCCATCTACAGCGGACGCCAGCTCTGGACCGAATACGCCCATTTTAATCATCCAGCTACCTGCTACGGCGAACCAGAAGAAGGCATAAGCACCAAACGCCGTCATCCCAAAGGTGTTGTTATGCTTTGCATCCTGAATGCAGGCAAACAGCTGTGCGAAGGCACCGAGGAAAATAGCCCAGGGGATGATAAAGCTCAAGCCCTCAGTGAGGCCGAGCTTTTGGGACGAAGCCACAAGCGTTACAATAGCCAAGCCAAACAGACCGATCGCACTCGGATCGGCCGTTATGATTTTTACGTTAGAATGAGATTCGTTTTGCATAAAAAAATACAAGCCTCCAATAATGTTCAAATACGTGTCAATCTGCCGATGCCAGAATCACACTGACATATTGTAACGGAAACGGACGTACTCGCATAGTACATAATTCACCTACCGATTGCGGTTGCCTGTGTTTACATTATTCTTACCACCCTCAATACTGACTGATTTACCTGAAGTATCTGTGATGTTGTTCTTAATTTCATTGGAGTTGGAATTGGTTACACGTATTCCTATACTGGAGAACTTGGAGTGCGTGGTCATCTCGTTGCTAATGATTTTGTTGTTGTTTGCCTTGGAAAGGCGGATGACCGCATCAGGCTTAAGCGAAGAATTGGTTTGGAAAAACTCATTATCTTTGAAGGTGTTACCGTCCGATTCGACCAGTAAACCCTGCAGGGATGCATTTTTCACCGTATTTTTGTATATATTATTGTCTGTTGCGCCAGTTAGTACAAAGATTCCCCGTGGATAATTTTCAATTACATTATTATTTACGGTATTATGGGCTCCATTGTTAGGGATACGAATACCTGCATAGCCGTCAGATTGGTGGGTCTTGTTGATAATTTGGTTTCCGGTAACCGTTGTATAGGTTGCGCGTGACAGATTAATTCCACTACCGCCACCGGAATTGGTAATCTGGTTATTCGTAATTTTGACGTTGCGGAACTCGCCTGCCGGAAAGCTCTCGTGTCCGGTGGCAATGGCATGTCCGTTATTGCGGTCAAAGCGGCTGTTGGTAATCTCGGAATCTCTCGTTCTGCGAAGCAACGCACCGATGGTGGTGTCGCGAACCTCCACGCGATCCAGCGTAAGGTGGGAGACAGCCATATCTATCAGAATGCCGCCTACCTGACCTTCGCCACGGGCTGCACGGTTCGTGCGGTCTGCGTCAATGGTGAGATTGGATAGCTTCACGTCTAGTCGTTCGGAATTGTTTCGTAAAATTGGATTCCCAATGACATATTGGCTTTTAGAGCCTGTCTTTTTGAAAATGGTTTTGCCCATTCCGTCACCGTTCAGGCTTACCCCGGCATATAAGCGAATAGATTCGTCAACCAGGTATGTGCCTTTGGGGAAATAAACCGTCCCCTTCATTCCCTGATCATAAAAATACTTCAACGCATTCTGAATTTCCCTGGACTGTGGGGAGTTCGAGTTGGCTTTAACTCCAAAATCCGTAGCATTAATGACATTGTCAGCTGCTTGGGCCACATGAATGTCACCGGTAGGACTTTGGATAACGAATGTAATGATGGCTGCGAGCAACAAGCAGAGCCTGATTTTCCGATGAAATATACCTGACATACTACATCTACCTCCTAACAAAATAGTTGAAGTAATTACAAAATTACCCTTTATATATTTTCGGACAAAATGGGTTTTATTTCAAGTGGTTTTCTTTAGAACCTTTTTAGCAACGAAGTGGACTTGCCCAAAAGTTATACTTTCAGCTGGCTTTAATTTTCTTTTCAGCTTGACCGGGTACAATCAAGGCAATTTTCCTGGGGAGGATGTATAACTAATGAAAACGAAAAAGACCGTTTGGATTCCGGCCATGATCGCAGTTACGGTAGCAGCTTTGCTCGTCCTCTACTATTACTACATGTCTTCGGTTTCCGGCGGCGGACCTGGACCTCGACCGCCAGAAGGCGGCGTAGGCAACGTGCATACAGGGCAAATGG
This sequence comes from Paenibacillus peoriae KCTC 3763, assembly GCF_000236805.1. Taxonomy (GTDB): domain Bacteria; phylum Bacillota; class Bacilli; order Paenibacillales; family Paenibacillaceae; genus Paenibacillus; species Paenibacillus peoriae. The sequence continues at coordinate 142,458 of NZ_AGFX01000018.1, forward strand.
GCCGTCCTCCCGGAGGGGAGCGGCGTGGAGGTAACGGGGAAATATTCAAGACTTTGGGTACGATCTCCGTGTTCGTCGGAGCGGCTGCTTTCTCTTGGTTCTGGTTTAAGAAGAAGTTGAGATCGCCATCGATATTGGTTAGAAAGGCCGGGAGGTTGTTCCACGGCATGCATAAACTGCTGGGCTGGGTGACCTTGATTCTTGTTGCCGTTCACGGTGTCTATTTTTTGATTACCAAGCTTCAAGATAGCAAAACCTACACAGGGCTTGCGTGCTTTGCCATTCTATTGGCGATCACCGGATATGGCTTCTTTATTAACAAGGTTCGTAACAAGTGGATGCGGACCGCGCATCGTTCACTCGGACTGCTGTGGGTTCCTGTGCTGCTGCTGCATGCTGGCAGCTCCGTGATTTTGGCGGTTATCGCTAGCCTTGCAGTGGGGGTTCTTGTCTGGATGCTGGAGAAAATGGCGGGGAAAACGCCAAAACCTGTCCCGGGGGGCCGATAATTAGACAAGCAGCTATTCGGCCATGAGTCATATACCGCCTGGCACGAGCGCAGGCTGTGTCACCAGCGCTTGCTGGAAACAAAAGATCCGCCACCTTTTCGGTAGCGGATCTTTTGTTATTTGGTGACAGCCTATCTTCTCTAGTCCGGACCCGAGCTTGTCCGAAAGGCTGTCTCTTCGATTATTCATATTTAAACAGCTGGCACATGCTGTTTTGTGACATAAAGCTTAGTTTTGGACCAAAGGCAGCGGCCCACGCAGAAGGGGAGCTGGGTGCATATGCATACGGTATGCGCAAAAAACCAAAAAAGATAAGAGGGATGACTAGTGCCCATTGGAAAAATGAAAAAGCATAAAGAAATGTTGCAACATCCCGTTTTGCGTCCGCATTTACCTGAAACCCACTGGTTTACAGATTCGAGGACCGAGCGGATGCTGAATACCTATTCATCGGTTTTCATCAAACCCAATCACGGGAGTGGTGGAAGCGGGATCATCCGGGTCAAGAGATTGGAGAAAGGATATGAGGTTCGCAGGGGCTCAAGGCGAAAGATTGTAAGATCTCGTTATGTCTTAAAGGCAATTAAGTCATACCAGAAATCCAGACACATGTATTTAGTACAGAAGGGGCTGCGGTTAGCTAAGTACCACGGCTCGATTTTTGACACCAGGATCTACTTACAGAAACCAGGGGGGAAATGGGTTATTTCCGGCGCGGCCGCCCGTGTCGCGGCACCCCATAAGTATGTTACCAATTATCTTAAAGGAGGGCATGCAGCATCTTTGCATCGAGTGCTTTTCAGCCTTTTTAAGCACAACCACGCGAAAGCGGATGCCTATTATCGTAGAATCTCCAAACTATCCGTCATCATTGCCAAAACGATTAATAAACGGCATCCGGTTCGTGAATTGGGGGTCGATATTGCCATAGATAAAAAAGGCCGTATTTGGATTATTGAGGCCAATTCACATCCCGGACATATGCTATTCACTCAGCTTCCCGATCCTACTATGATCAACACAATCATGAGAAACAAGAGTCTTATTTGGAAGTAGATTCCTTGCACGTTATTTCTAGGGGAGAAGGAGAAAGTTTCAATGAAAAAAACAAAGCAACTCAGAAATTTGGTGAATTCACGAAAACTGGAGTTTATCATGGAAGCCCATAATGGTCTGTCGGCCAAAATTGTGGAGGAGACAGGGTTTAAAGGAATTTGGGCCAGCGGATTATCCATCTCTGCAGCGATGGGAGTAAGGGACAGCAACGAGGCCTCCTGGACGCAGGTTTTGGATGTATTGGAATTCATGAGTGATGCTACGTCCATTCCAATTCTGCTGGATGGAGATACGGGGTACGGCAACTTCAATAATGCAAGGCGGCTGGTGAAGAAACTGGAGCAGCATTCTATTGCAGGGGTATGCATCGAAGATAAGCGGTTCCCCAAAATGAATTCGTTCATTAACGGTCAAGGGCAGGCTTTGGCTGATATCGAGGAGTTTTCCGGGAAAATAAAAGCGATGAAAGACACACAAACCGATGAGGACTTTACAGTGGTGGCCAGAGTAGAGGCATTTATTGCCGGGAAAGGGCTTGAAGCGGCACTGCAGCGGGCGGAGGCGTACCGGAAGGCAGGAGCCGATGCCGTATTAATACACAGCAAAAGAACGGACGCCACAGAGATTGAAGTGTTCATGAAGGAATGGGCCGGAAGATTGCCGGTAGTGATTGTGCCTACCAAATACTATACGACTCCAACCGCCAGGTTTCAGGAGCTGGGGATTAGCCTTGTGATTTGGGCAAACCATAATTTGAGAGCATCCATTCAAGCCATGCAGCATTTATCTAACCGGATTTATCGGGATGAAAGTCTTGTTCATATTGAAAAGAGTGTCGCCACCATCGAAGAAGTATTCCGGCTTCAAAGGGTCGAGGAGCTGCAAGCTGCGGAGCGGCAATACTTTCCGTCGTCAGAACCGAATTCGGGCGGGCATGTGTAATGGACACGAAATTGTTGGGAGAAGAGCTGAAGAAATTGGGATTTACCTTTTTCAGCGGTGTTCCGTGCTCTTTCTTGAAAAGCTTGATCAATTATGCGATAAATGAATGCGATTATGTTGCAGCGGCTAACGAGGGGGATGCGGTGGCGATTGCTTCTGGAGCTTATATAGGGGGGAAGAAGTCGGTAGTCCTTATGCAAAATTCAGGGCTGACCAACGCTATTTCGCCATTGACCTCTCTTACCTACCCATTTCGTATTCCGCTGCTTGGATTTGTCAGCCTGCGCGGAGAACCGGGGATATCTGACGAACCTCAGCATGAACTGATGGGCCGGATCACAACGAAAATACTGGATACGATGGATGTGGAATGGCAATACCTCTCCAAGGATTTAGAGGAGGCCCAAAATCAGCTGATCCAGGCTAATGAGCAAATTGCCCGGCGTCGCCCGTTCTTTTTTGTCGTTAAGAAAGGGACTTTTGACAAAGAGCCATTAAAAAAACTGCAAACCTCGATTCATCTAAATCAGATCCAGCAGCATGGCCATACGGACCATCCAATGCCTACACGGTATGAAGCATTATCTGCGATTAACTCTATGAAAGACGACAATACTGTACAACTAGCAACAACTGGTAAAACAGGGCGTGAGCTGTATGAAATTGAAGATGCAGCTAACAACCTGTATATGGTGGGCTCTATGGGATGTATCGGTTCTTTGGGACTTGGGTTGGCTCTGAGCCAACCAGGCAAAGATATCGTCGTGATTGACGGAGACGGATCTCTGTTGATGCGTATGGGGAGTCTGGCAACCAACGGGTATTATCATCCGCCCAATATGGTTCACATTCTGCTCGATAATAACGCTCATGAATCAACAGGCGGGCAAAGCACGGTATCCCATAATGTCGATTTTATAGACATTGCTGCTTCCTGTGGTTATACGAAGTCGATTTATGTTCACAGTCTTGATGAACTGAAAGCCTTTTTACAAGAATGGAAAGTGGATAAGGGACTTACGTTTTTGTACCTGAAAATATCCAAGTATTCCAAGGATCAGCTTGCTCGTCCGCATATGAAGCCTCATGAAGTAAAGGAACGTCTGCAGCGTTTTATTTATAACAGTCCTTTGAAGGGTAAGGAAGTGGGCGATTCATGAGTTCCTCCGTCAAGAAAAATATTTTGCTTACCCCTGGTCCGGCAACGACTACAGAAAGTGTGAAATGGTCACAGGTGGTTCCGGATATCTGCCCTCGTGAAGCCGAGTTTGGTCTAGTTATGGAGTATATTTCGACAGAGCTTACCCGGCTGGTCGCGGACCCGGATCATTATGCGACCGTATTGTTTGGCGGATCGGGTACTGCAGCGGTGGAGTCTATCATCAGTTCGGTCCCAAATCACGAGGCAGTGATCATTGTCAGCAATGGAGCCTATGGAAAACGGATGTGCGAGATAGCGAAGGTTTATGGGGTGGATTATTTTGAATTCAAAAGTCCCCCCGATGATGCGATTGATTTGGCTGAATTAGAAAGGTTTATCCAATCTTCCGAACGCGCCGTCTCCCATCTGGCCGTTGTACATCATGAGACGACAACGGGCCTGCTTAACAAGGTGAAGGATATCGGAGAGTTATGCAAAAGGTATCAAATCGGCATGATCGTGGATGCCATAAGCTCATTTGCGGCCATTCCAATTCAATTAAAGGAAATGAATATTGCCTATCTGGCGTCAAGCTCCAACAAAAACTTACAGGGAATGGCCGGGGTTTCATTTGTGATCGCCGAAAAAAGCAAATTGGAGAATTTGAAAGGTCAGAAGCCAAGAAGCTATTATTTGGATTTGTATGCTCAATACAATTATTTTGTGGAACATGGGCAGATGCGGTTTACGCCTCCAGTCCAAACCTTATATGCGCTTAGACAAGCGATTGAGGAATTAAAGCAGGAGGGGGTGGATAAAAGGTACGAAAGATACGCGACATCCTGGAAAACCTTAATTAACGGGTTAGCCCGCTTAGGTCTAACCTATATCATTCCCGAAGAGCATCATTCCAAAATCATTACTTCCATTCTTGAACCCCATTGTGCAGGCTATGATTTTCAATCGATGCATGATTATTTTTACAGTAAAGGGATTATGATCTATCCCGGCAAACTTGAGAAACTAAATACGTTCCGGATTGCCAATATAGGTGATATCACGTATAAGGAGATGGAGTTATTTTTGGAATTGCTTGAACGTTATCTCAGTAGCATAAAATGCGGATGAGAAAGGTGGAGTCCCATGGCATCAGCAGCAAAAGATAAGTGGTACAAGTATTTATTATTGAGAAGGCATGCGTCTCTGAGGTCTTACGTCCCCGAAACGAAGCTCCTGGACAGGTATTATTTTTCGAAACTTCTCTCCAAGTACGGGCATGTGATCGTGAAACCGGTGTGGGGGAGTCGTGGCCAGGGGATCTTTCAGGTCTCATGGTTAGGGAACCATAAGTACATTGTACATTACGAGAATATAAAAGTTTTAGTGCGGGGCAGAACCAATACGTATCATTATATTAAAAGAAAAATCGGGAACGCCAGTTATATGGTTCAACGCAGAATTACCCGTCCGACCATCAACAATCGTCCTTTTGATATGAGAGTCATCATTCAACGGAGAACTGGCTCATCTGTATGGGTAGTTACAGGCAAGGTTATCAAAGTTGCAGGCAAAGGGTATATTGTTTCTAATAATACACGGAGTAAGGGTAAATTACTCCATTTTAATTCTGGCATTCGACAATCTTCCGTTCGGCACCTGTCTGCCAGTAAATTAGAGTCCCATATTGATCGTGTTTCCATTCGTTCCGCGAAGAAACTAAGCGCTTATTTTCCGGGGCACCGGATATATGGATTGGACATTGGCATAGACCGGAAAGGACGTATTGGGATTATTGAAGCTAATCTTTTTCCGGCAAGGTCCCATTTCCGTAAGCTGAAGGATAAAACGATGTATAACCGCATTACGGATTACAAAAACGGTTGATTACGAAAGAGGCTGTAGACAATCAAGAGGTGGCTCTGTGTATTCATCAGGGTCATCTTTTTTAATGTCCATCGGTATCTGCCCGAGTTATTTGCCCTCGTTCGTCCGTCCCTCTGACGATCTTCAATGGTGTTACCTTCATATTTGTGATAGTATGTACACCTATATAGAATGAGGAAGTGACACAATGATTAATATAACGATTCCAACCCTGGATATTACGATTACCAAGCAGGTTAATCCTGAGCTCAGCCATATTTACGGATTTACAGATTTTCACCTGATCCCCAGAGACAAGGCTGGTATCTTTATGTTCTATAACGCGCAGGAGGAATTGCTGTTCGTTGGTAAAGCAAGAAAGCTGAGACAAAGAATTAAAAAACATTTTGAAGATACGGTATCGCCGATGAAAGCGTATCGGAATGAAGTGGCGATTATCGAGGTTTGTATTGTGGAAGATGCGGTAGAACGAGAAATCTATGAAACCTACATCATCAATTCACAAAAGGCCAAGTATAACGTCGAAAAAGTGTTTTTCAAGTAATGGAGTGACCCGGTATCAATATAAAAGAGCAATAAGCCGCAGTAGTTGTACTGCCCTTATTGCTCTTTTATATTAGTGTATGTAGATTCCTCCAGAGAGGGTGCCTGGTATGAACAAAACAGACCGTTTGCTAGCCATTGTGCTAGAATTGCAACGCAAGGATATTTTGCGGGCCGAGGATTTGGCAGCTATATTTGAGACGAGTGTAAGAACTATCTATCGTGATATACAGGCTTTGAGCGAATCGGGTGTACCGATTGTAGGCGAGCCGGGGGTTGGATATTCCCTGATGGAGGGATATTTTTTGCCTCCGGTGAGTTTTAACGTGGAAGAGGCCGTAGCGCTACTAATAGGAACCGATTTTGTCGAACAGAAATTTGATACAGAATACAGCACCAGAGCGCAAACTTCCCGCAGGAAGATTGAAGCCATTTTACCGGAGAGTGTTCGCACAGAGGTTTCCCGGGTGCGCACAACCATCAGGCTGCTCACAGGAGGGAAAGAAGTAAATCATACGGAAAAAACATTTTTGGAAATGCTGCGTCTCGCTATATTGGAAAAACGAAAGGTGCGCTTTGGCTATTCCAAAAGAATGCCGGAGGCAGACGGGAATCGTCAAAGCGTGCGTGTGGTTGCACCCTACGGTCTTGTACTGATGCATGGCTCCTGGGTTTTGATCGGGCAATGCGAATTACGTCAGCAGCTCCGGCACTTCCGTTTGTCCCGTATGAACGAACTGACCGTGCTGGAGGACAGATTTCAGCTTCCTGTGGATTTTAATTTGCAAAATTACAAGCAAACCGATGACCGCCATGTATATGTTCGCATACTAGCCCATTCAGCGATTGCAGATAAAGTGAAGGAATCCGGCAATTTCTACATGGAGGCCATGGAGGAGCGTGCAGATGGATTGCATGTACTCTTCCGCGTTAGGCAGCCAGAGGAATTGCTGCAATGGATACTCGGATGGGGGGCGGACATGGTTGTACTGGAGCCTGAATCTCTGCGGGATCGGATACGTGTGGAAGCCGAAAAAATGTTGAAATGCTACTGACATAATGCTGTCAGTAGCATTTGTGTATAGTAAAGCTACTTGAAGGAAAGGGGACGTAAAAAGGATATGAATACTACTGAAACTTTACAGCGTTTTGAAGAAACGGTACAACACTATCTCCTTGAATTGGACAGCTTTAGCCTGGAGCAATTGCAGTATACACCACAGGAGGGCGAATGGTCACTTGGGCAAATGTACCTTCACTTGGTGAATTCGGCCCTTCATATGCAGCTTAAAAATATTGAGCTTTGCCTAAAGCCAGCTGGAGAGAAGGGGGTTAAAACCGAGGCGGGTACAGCCGTTTTTAATCTGGGAGGCTTTCCGCCCATGCGTATCCAGGTCCCGCCATCCCCGCAGTACACTCCTCCGCAACCGACCAGCAAAGAAGACATTGTGGAGGGATTACACACTGTGGTCCGCCACATGAGAGAGGTTGAACCCATCCTCCGCGAATCTTCAGAGGGGTATACCGTCTCTCACCCCCGCTTTGGTGCACTGAATGCCAGGGAGTGGTTTATACTCATCGAAATGCATTATCGGCATCATCTTTTGCAGAAGGAGCGTTTGAAGCGCGCAATAACCGGTTGATCGTCTCCCGGCGCAGCCCGATGAATTGCCCAATTTCCTCTTGTGTTAGCACGTCCGTTAATGTGGCGGGTGCAATATAGGAGTGGAACCAGCGCTGAAGCTTACGCAGCTTCTCGGCAGGTGAAACTTCGGTCAACTGGTCGATGCGTTGCTGCATCATGCGCAGCTTATCCTGTAGCTGCAAAGCGATAGTTCGGCATTGCGCCGGGTCTTGCTCTATCGACTGATACCATTCCTTCTGAGATAGAACCTCAATTTTACTGGTCACCAGCGCCATCGCTGTACCATAATAAGGATTGGGGGTGATTAGGGAGTGATGCGGGATGATTTCATCGGGCACAATAACGTTGACCAAAATTTGCGAGCCATCTTCGTGGACTCGGACGATTTTTAACAAGCCGCTCTTTAGCAGATATAGAGGGCCGGATTCCCCTTGACGAAATAGGGTTTCGCCTTTGTGTAATATCATAAGCGTGTGCAGCCTCCATTCCATGTATTTCAGCTTTTTAGATAAATCCGCCGTTGACGCGGATCGTCTGTCCGGTAACCCATTGTGATTTGGCGCTGACCAGGAACTCAATCACATCCGCGATATCCTCGGGTTCACCGAGACGACCAAATGCATTCATTTTTTTTATACCTTCGATCTGCTGCTCGGTTTTCCCTATTTGAAAAAGCTCGGTATTTACAGGGCCGGGAGCCACAGCATTAATCGTAATATGTTTGTTTCCGAACTCCTTGGCAAGCTGGCGGGTAAATTGTTCAACGGCGCCTTTGGTGCCTGCGTATACGCTATAGGCCGGGAACATTTGTCCAATTACGGACGTGGACAGGTTCACGATTCTCCCGTAGTTCTCCATGTGCTTCATGGCCTGCTGGCAAGCAAAGAAGGTGCCTTTTACATTCAGTGCAAATTGTTTGTCAAAATCGGCTTCTGTCACGTCAGCAAGCGGCTTGGTAATCATCAGTCCGGCATTGTTAACCAGAATATCTAATCTGCCAAATTCAGCAATGGTATTCGTAAATAATGCTTCAATATCACTCATCTTGCCCAGATCGGCGTGGATTGCGATGGCTTTGCCGCCTTTTTGAATAATACCTTCCACGACCTGGCGGGCTTTATCCGGGCTGCTGGCATAATTAATGACTACACGGGCGCCCAACTCCGCCAGTTGCTCCGCAATGACACGTCCAATCCCTCTCGACGATCCCGTGACAATTGCTGTTTTTCCGTCCAAATGCTTCATGTCTGTCCAACCTTCCTTCTATATATTTCCTAATAAATTCCATGTTCCAAAAGCGCCCACACATCCGAAAACTCCTGATCTACTTTAGGATTCTTCCATTCGTAAGCATGAGCAGGGTGATGAAAACGTGCTGTAGCATGGAAAAGAGTACGAGCCAGTTGTGTTGGCTGATCCGATGTGATGCCTTCCTGTGTAATGATGTCAGCGAGCTGCTTAACAATATGGTCGATATGCTGTTCGATGAAATCAGTCGATTGCTCGGTGACCCGGGTATACATCTGGAACATTTCCTCGTCATCACGGGCGTAGTCATGTTTGAGTTCGACCAAAGTCTGTATGTATCGTTTTAAAAGGGATACGCCTGTTAAGGATGAATCCAGGCACACCTTCGACAATGGAATGATAATCTTTTCATTCAGCCATTTTTCGGTCACACCTTCGAGAAGTTCAGCTTTGCTATTAAAATGTCGGTAGATGCTGCCATGACTCACACCTAATACTTTAGCAACATCAGTTACGGAGGTTTTGGCTATACCAAACCGCCTGAGTGTTTCTTCTGTCGCGACAAGAATCTGTTTTTTAGTCAATACATCTGAGGGTTTTTCCATAAAGCCACGACCTGTTTGCCGTGTAATTCACCTCCTTGCAATCAGGATAACACAAAGAGTATCAAGTGACAAAAAATAATATTTGTCACTTGATACTCTTTTCTGAAATTATTTAAAGGGGCAAACCGGGAAGCTATAGCAGCGATTGGATAACAGCTTCTATGGCAGAGAGATCTGTCGTTACTTCAAACCTTCCTCTTACATGACCATCACGATCAATCAGAAATTTGGAGAAGTTCCACTTGATCCCGTCGTCAGCGTATATTTCTGGATGCTTATCCTGAAGAAAGCTATCCATGAATTGGCCTTCCTTGGTTTGGGGATCGAAGCCTTGAAAGGGTGCCTGCTGCGTCAGATACTGAAATAATGGGAGAGAAGAAGGACCTCTGACGTCCGTTTTTTCAAATAGTGGGAACGTTATGCCATGTTCATTTTGGTAGACTTCCTGCAATTCCGAGTGGTTACCCGGCTCTTTTTCATTGAATTGATTACATGGAAACGCGAGAATTTCAAAACCTTGTCCCTTCCGGCTTTCGTAGAGCTTTTGCAGATCAGCAAATTGGCTGGAGAAGCTACATTTGCTGGCTGTATTTACGATGAGGAGAACCTTTCCCCTATACTCTGAGAATTCAACTGGTTTCCCGTAAATGGTGGTTGCTTGGAAGTCATAAATGCACATGTTAATGTTCCTCCTTACGATATTTTTAGTACATCATATATCCAGAGTTGGTATTGGTCTAATATATAATTGGGATCAGGCTTATAGGTATATACAATAATCACGCTATGTCATGTACCTATTGCGTATCTCTCTTGAAATCAAAGAAGGTAGGATAGTAGGGGTTTGCCTCTTTCATAGCAAATTGTGGCATTCGCCGTTACCAAGATAGAATATGGATGCATATTCATGTAATGCGTGCAAAAACCCTACAGAATAGAGGGATATTCGTGCCCATTGGAAAGATGATTCAATATAAGGAAATGAGACAACATCCCGTTTTAAGTTCTCATTTGCCGGAGACCCGTTGGATTAGCAACGCAAGGACTTTGCGCATGCTGGATGAATATCGGACGGTTTTCATTAAGCCTAATTTTGGGAGTGGCGGGACTGGCATCATACGTGCCAAAAAGCTGGGAGGGAGGTATGAGATTCGTTGCGGCTCAAGTCGAAGAATTGTCAGAACCCACGCGGTGAGAAGAGCGATCAGAACCTATCGGAAGCCTCATCGTCGTTATTTGGTACAGCAAGGACTTCGGTTGGCGAAATACCAAGGTTCTATTTTTGATGCCAGAGTATATATGCAGAAGCCGGAATCAGAATGGGTCATTTCAGGAATAACCGGCCGTGTTGCTGCACCCCGAAAAGTGGTTACCAATTACCGCAAAGGAGGACATGCGGCACCGTTGTCCAAGGTACTTTTAAAAGTCTTCAAAAATGACAGAACGAAAATGAAAGAGACTCTGGATCAGGTTATCGAACTTTCTAAAATGGTTGCTGACACGATAGATAAAAATCATCCGTTTCGCGAGTTGGGTATTGATCTTGCTATTGAGAAGAGTGGTCAAATCTGGATTATCGAGGCAAATCCGCACCCCGGACATAAGTTGTTCAAGCAGCTCCCCAATCATAAGATGATTCGCAATATTTTGAGAAACAAACGTCGGATTCAGCATTAGTATAAAGCTGCTCAAGCGCGTTTGAACCTTATAAATCAAAAACCAGTCGAAGCACATAAATAAAACAGATAAAGTGTTAGGCTGGTTCTGTTTTATCAGGCTATGATGGCCTATTGGGGAAATGTGCTAATTATCGCTAATGTATTGCATATTAATTCGTTGTATAGTATATTTATTCAATCGCGTATAAGAGGGGGAATTAACATGTCATTTATCATAAGAAATGCTGAACCTAACGATGTGAATGGTTTGACGGAGTTAATGTATGAGTATATTGTTGGTTTTTATAAGAATCCCAGACCGGCTGCTGAGAAACTACATAAATTGATTTTTAACCTTTTAGAGAAGCAAGCAGGTATACAGTTCGTAGTAGAGCAGGATGGGGAGCTTATTGGCTTCGCTACATTATACTTTGCTTTTAGCACGATGAGAGCAGATAAAATTACCATCATGAACGATCTGTTTGTCATGGAGCCATACAGAGATACAGAAGTGGAATCGCAACTGTTTTTGGAATGCCGACGTTACTCGCAAGACCATGGGTATGCGTACATGTCCTGGACCACGGGTCCCGGCAATAAGCGGGCACAACGCTTCTTTGAAGAAAAGGGCGCCGTTCAGGCAGATTGGGTTAACTATTCCATCATCTAGCCAGGGGTCCTGGACAAGCTAAGGGGCAAGAGGGATTGAACCGACTACGATACGCAGTCGGTTCGTTTGTTTACTTTTTCATAACCGGAATCCAAACCTCGCAGCGGTAATCCTCTGCACGGGAATCTCCCATCGTATAGACTTCCAGCTCGGGGCCACCCGAATGCTCATAATTGCTGGCAGGGAACCATTCCTGGAAAATCCTTTGCCATACCTTTTGAATCGAGTGAGGCATAGGGCCGATAGAGGTAAATACGGCCCAGGTTGCAGCCGGAATAGTTCTGGCTTCCAGTCCGCTAGAGGCTGCTACGTCCTCACTGCCTTCTGCGGCAATCAGGTAGTTAAACGTCTCCTCACCGTGCTTCATGTCCAGACATATACCGAGTATATCGTCGCCTGTTCCCAGGGCATGAATGCGGTCAGATGTGCCATCTGCGTTAAGCTGGTCCCAGAATTTCGGGATTTCTCGCATATTTTCACCGTTTTTAGTGGTGACTTGAATGGACTTGCCAATGACCGTAAAGGCCGCTTTTTCTACAATTTTGTAATCCATTTCCTGATCTCCCTTCAACGATAGATGGAAGGTGATGCGTGGGAAGGCTTTCAGGTTAACCCCTGGGCTTCTGGCCTCAGTGGGAGAAATACCGTGTACCTTGCGGAACGCTTTAGAAAAAGATTCGGGGGAATCATACCCGTATTTGAACGCAACATCCAATACTTTGGTGGTAGAAAGACTCAATTCCTGAGCAGCCAGGGTCAATCGACGTTTGCGCACATATTCTGCTACCGTGACGCCAGTCAGCATATAGAACATCCGTTGAAAATGGAAGGGGGACGAGTAGGCCGCCTTTGCAATTTCATCGATATCGAGGGGCTGCTGCATCCTTTCTTCCATCAGATCGAGTGCGTTCTTGATCCGAAGCAACCATTCCAACCGTATCACCTTCCTTGGTTGTAATCATATCATTGGTGGTGTCTGTAATCCTGTCATTGCGTGCTTTTGTTGAACAGGATACCATCAGCCTGCCCCCTTGTGTTCATAATTAAAATTTGGGACAATAGAAGAAGCGTTTGAATAGCGCAGAGCGTTCAAACATGCTATGATGCAATGATAGTTGAGACGAGTCGTGATGGCTAGGGTTTATATATAGAAATATGAATTTTAATGTTTTGAAAAGAGGATCGAACATGAAAAAGGAATCCATTTATGGATTAACGCTAGACCAATTGACAGCATGGCTCATGGAGCATGGACATAAGAAATCTCGTGCGTTGCAGGTGTGGGACGCATTGTACCGGAAACGGATTACTGATTTTGCGGCGATGACGGAGGTTCATGAGGACTGCGTTCGCCTGCTGGAAGAGCATTTTTCCATAGAAACATCGGAAGAGCATGTGAAGCAGCAGTCGGCGGACGGGACAGTCAAGTTTTTGTTCCGGCTACAGGATGGTAATTTGATAGAGACCGTATTGATGCGGCATAAGTTTGGACTGTCTGTATGTGTGACGACGCAGGTGGGCTGTAACATTGGATGCAGCTTCTGTGCGAGCGGATTGTTGAAGAAGAGTCGTGACCTGTCCAGCGGTGAAATTGTAGAGCAAATCATGAAGGTGCAGCTGTATCTGGACAAGGAACGTCCGGGCGACCGGGTCAGTCACGTCGTTGTGATGGGGATTGGCGAGCCGTTTGATAACTTCGTGAACCTGTCCGACTTTATCCGGGTCATTAAGGATCACAAAGGGCTGGCGATTGGTCCACGGCATATTACCGTATCTACCAGTGGACTTGCCGATAAAATCATTGAATTTGCAGATTCCGATCTGCATGTCAATTTGGCGATTTCTCTCCATGCGCCGAATAACGAAATTCGTACCCGTATTATGAAAATCAACCGGGCGATTCCGATTGAGAAGCTCATGCAGGCGATTGATTATTATCTGGACAAAACGAATCGTCGAATCACGCTGGAATACATTTTGCTGAAGGGTGTTAATGATGGTAAGGAGCATGCGCTGGAGCTGGCTGAGCTGGTAGGCCATCGCCGCAATCTGGCGAACGTGAACCTGATTCCTTACAATCCGGTGGATGAGCATAGCCAATACCAGCGAAGTGAATCGGAATCCATTACCGGCTTCTATGATGTATTGAAAAAGCAGGGGATTAGCTGTAGTGTTCGGCTGGAGCATGGGGTCGACATTGACGCAGCCTGCGGACAGCTGCGCAGCAAGCAAATTCGCAAGGATACCCAAGGCAGTCGCAATTTGGAACGCGAAGCCATTAGTTAAATGCACCAGCGTACTCTCTCACAGGAGTACGCTTTTTTGTACCACAAACCTGAGGGCAAAACATTATCTGAATATGTGAAAATAGTCACGTGATAGTTGCTGCTTTTACGTTATAGTGAGTGGTTAGTGGAGGGGTTATATGGCTAACGTAATTTCGAATATGGCACTTGTTCCGGGCATCTATGTGATGAAAATTGAAGGCAATTTTAGAGGAAGAATGGGGCAGTTCTACATGCTGCGCAGCGGGATGAATTATCCACTGTTACCCAGACCTATTAGCATTTATGATATCGGGGAAGATCATATTTCCTTTTTATACCGGGTTGTTGGAGAGGGGACAAGCCTGTTTTCCCAGCTACAGCCGGGTCAGGAGATTCAACTGGAAGGACCGTTCGGCAATGGTTTTCCGCAGGTGGAGGGTAGCTTGGCTTTGGTTGGTGGTGGAATGGGGACGGCTCCATTGCTGCTGGCTGCGAAGCATTACCCGCATGCGGACGTTTATCTGGGGTTTGCGCAGCAAGCCTTCGGGGTTGAGGTATTCGAAGCTGTGGCGGCATCTGTGCAAGTCAAGGTCGGAGGAAGCATCATTGAACAGGTCGATCCGGCTCGCTATGTGAATATGTTTTCCTGCGGGCCAACTCCAATGCTGCAGGCACTAGCGATGAAAACGGCGGGGACGCCGTCCCGTTTATATATTTCAACAGAAAGACATATGGCCTGTGGTATTGGCGCATGTTTGGGCTGTACAATGCGTACCCGTGAAGGCAATCGCAGGGTATGCAAGGAAGGGCCTGTATTTCCGGTGGAGGAGGTGGAGTTTGATGATCTCCATGGCGTGTAATATAGCGGGTGTAGCGTTCAAGAACCCGATCATTATGGCTTCCGGTACGTTTGGCTTTGGACGTGAATATGCCGAATTTTATTCTCCTGAATTATTGGGTGGCATCGTCGGCAAGGGACTGACTCTTCATCCGAAGGCTGGCAATACGGGGTCACGAATACATGAGACAGCATCCGGCATGCTCAATAGTGTGGGGCTGGAGAACCCGGGGGTTGCCGCCTTTTTGAAGGACGAGCTGGATGACATGACTCGCTGGAACACGGCTGTTATTGCCAACGTGGGCGGCTCCAATCTGGAGGAATACGTTCAGGCTGTAGCTATGATTACGGAAAATGCACAGAAACGCCGCACGATGAATCGCAGGGGCGTTGATATGCTGGAGTTGAATATTTCATGTCCCAACGTAAAGCAGGGTGGGATGCAATTCGGCATCCAGACGGAGGTGGCGCGGGACGTCGTGCGGCAGGTACGCAACGTAACGGCGCTTCCGCTGGTCGTCAAGCTGTCTCCCAATGCAGAGAACATTACGCAGATGGCGGTTATGTGCGAGGAAGAAGGCGCGGACGGCGTTTCGCTGATCAATACGTTTTCTGCGATGAAAATTGATATACGTCGGCGCCGGAGTGTCTTCGCCAACACGTATGCGGGTCTTTCCGGGCCGGCAATCAAGCCGATTGCCTTACGCATGGTTCATCAGGTCGCTCAGGCGGTGTCGATTCCGGTGATCGGGATGGGCGGCATCAGTTCTGTAGAGGACATTATTGAATTCATCATGGCAGGAGCAGCGGCAATCCAGGTGGGAACGTATAATTTTGTTCACCTACACGCAGGGTCTGAGCTAGTATATGGTCTTGAACAATGGATGCAGCGGGAAAAGGTGCAGTCGTTGGATGAGATACGGGGAGTCCTGTGAATTTCGTACCCGTTTGCATAAACTCAAGCATACAAAGCCGGCTTGTCCTCCAAGGCAAGCCGGCTTTGTATTTTATTTTACCGAAACAGCCAAACTCAATTAGTGGTTAATATCGCATTTATTCAAGATGAATGAAATTTGATTTTCCAGTCGATGAATGGCTTCCCTGGATGCCTGGTCGTTAGCACCTTGTTCCTGAAGTGCAGCGAGCTCCTGCTTGAGCTGGTGAAGATCCTGCCCTGCATTAGCGCAGTTGTAGTTACTCTCGAGATTGTCAATCATCCGATGTCCTCCATTTCGTTAGGTATACGTCCTTATTATGGAGAATTGATTCCTCCTTATTCAGCATATTGTTTTATTTCAAACAAAGGCTATAATATAAGGAATTAATTCCAACCTGAACAGTGGGTTAAATAGAACAGACGAGCAGGAGGGTCCACATGAATCCGATACAACATATACTGGACAAATATCCGGTAATCGTGCTGGATGGCGCAATGGCGACCGAGTTGGAACGTCATGGGCATGATCTGAACGATAGCTTATGGTCAGCGAAAATACTTCATGAGCACCCGGAGGCGATCAAGCGTGTACATAGGGATTATTTTGAAGCTGGCGCAGACTGCGCGATTACGGCGAGCTATCAGGCCACCGTCGAAGGCTATGTTCAACGGGGGATGAGCGAAAATGAGGCGCTGGAGTTGATTCAGTCATCGGTGCGGATTGCTGTGCAGGCACGGGATGAATTTTGGGCCGAAGCTGCGACTGCGGCCAATCAGCAGCATCGTCCCAAGCCGCTGGTCGCGGCCTCTGTCGGACCCTACGGGGCGTTTTTGGCGGATGGCTCCGAATATCGCGGTGATTACAAGTTGAGCGAAGAGCAGCTTGTCGAGTTTCACAGACCGCGAATGAAGGCTCTCATTGAGGCTGGGGCGGATATCTTGGCTTGTGAAACGATACCCTGTCTGGTCGAAGCCAAGGCCATTGCCCGATTGCTGAAGGAGTTTCCCGGCACATATGCCTGGATCAGCTTTAGTGCAAAGGACGGCCAGCACATCAGTAATGGCGAATCTGTCGCGGCGTGCGCTGAATGGCTGAATGAGTATGAGCAGGTGGCTGCTGTAGGGATCAACTGCACTTTGCCGAAGTTCATTCCATCACTTATTCAGGGAATTCGTAGCCATACGGATAAGCCTGTGGTGGTGTACCCCAATCTGGGGGAGGAATATGACCCGGTCACCAAAACATGGCACGGCACCACTTGTACAGAGACGTTTGGGCAGAGTGCCCGCCACTGGTATGAAGCAGGAGCCCGTCTGATTGGCGGCTGTTGCCGGACTCAGCCGCAGGATATTAAAGAAATAGTGGCATGGTCGAGAGAAGTATAAATGGGGGCAAGCTTAGGGGGTTATTCATAAGGAGCCTCCCTTGATTGTCCTGAAAGAACAAGCAGGCTGAGCCAAGTTGTACTCCAGCAATGGAGAGCTTGGTTCAGCCTGCTTTGTTTGCTGCCTTTGTTCATTCAAGTCAGCTTTCTGCCAAGCGTTCCAGCAATGCATCACCATTGCGGCTGACTCGAATATAGGCGTAATGGGCGTTCTGTTCAACAGTACGTCCGGTTCCTTCGGGAATGAAATAATTCTCAATACCGTACTGAATTCGGGAACCATCCCACTGCCCGTTCAAGACAATCTCATGATTGGCAAGCTTTTCACCATCCTGGTACAGGCGATTAGCGATGTATACTCCTTGGCTACCCGGCGAGAGGACGACTTTAACCTTGCCTCGCTTCCAATCTTTCTCCTGAAGAGGTGTCATTGAAGAAGAAGGTGGGGTAGAAATATCGTAATTGAGTATAACGTAATCGCCTTGCAGCACGGAACGCGGGTCTACAGGAGCCAGCTTGAGCTTAACGGAAGCACCTGTGGCGAGTAAGGTTTCGTTCCTGACGGTTTGATAGCTAATGATGCCCAGTTGCAGCACGATAACGATAGTGATGAGTAGCGGACTTAGACGCATAAAGCTAAAGCTGCGATGATCAGCCTCGGATGCTGCCTTGCCACTATGAGACGTCCGGAGATCCAGCCACCAGGTAATGCCGAATGCAATGACGCCCAGCAGCGCCAGCGTAAACGACTTATACAATAGCGTCCACAATAAGTCATAGTATTTGAAGCCGATAAAAATAAACCAGAATACGATGCTCATTATGGCGGCCGATTTTTGTTTTAGACGCATAAAGGCGAAGACCATCCCTGTAACAACCACAAGATAAAAAATGTTAATCAGCATATAAGAGTGTGGAAAGACATCCTCGAAAAACGTCGCCCAAAGCAGGAACAACAAGCTGAAAAATAATGAGCTATTTCGGAGGTGTTCTTTCAACTCTGTCTTGAAGATAAAATAACTTATCCCATACAACACGGTCCCATACAACACGGCATTGACGAAGAAGAGAGAAAAGATAATGAACTCATAGGTCCAGTTCCAACGCTCCCATTCCTGAAACTGCTGAAATAAAATGGTCGCCAGATTCAGATTCACAAAGGCGTAGGCAAAAAATAGCTGCCGTTTCCCTATGGAGCGAAACCATCCCGCGATAGAAACGATCAGATACAGCACCGAAAGCAACGTCTGATCTGACCATACAATGGCCACCCAGCCTGTAATATAGCTGATCGTCAGCAGAGTATAACGTATCACAGAATCCAGCTTGGATTCCGGAATAACAATCATCGAAAGCATAAGCAGCAAGGACACACCCAACAGTACATATTCGGTGTGATTTACATTCGCGGTAATGGTAATCAGTCCGATCAGAGATATACTGCCGATCAGCACTCCGACCATCTTGATCATGCGGGATACGGTTTTGCTGATCCATTCGCTGCCGCGTTCCTCAGGAACTGCTGTTTCAGCCGCCGATGCACTCAGGTCTGGGGACGATTTGTCCAAGCGGTTTAAATAACGGAAAAACCAGACATTACCCGTCAGCAGCAGCGCCACAAAAATTAAACCAAAAACAAAGAACAGAGAAGAGGAATACGCCTCTGCCAGTTCGATAAATTTAAAGACAGCAAAGGCGGAGGCTGCCAATGCATTCAAGGTCAGCAGCGTTTTGCTTAGTCGAATCTTAATGAATATATAAAATCCAATAGCAATCACAGCGATACACGGTATGTTCATGACAAGACCATATTTGTCCAATGCAAAAGAATTAGTCATGGTCAGCAAGGCTATATGGAATACGATAAAGCTTATATATTTTAACGGTATAGAGCTTAGACGGCGCAGGAACGTGAATAGAAACAACCCCAGATTGACCAGTGCGAACACCCCGGCTATGGACAGTGATTCCAGGTCGCTATAGGACGCGCTTTGCATCGTCGGGTAGAAATAAAGCCATATGCCGAGGTGGATCAGTACATAGGACAGCACATAAAAAGGGTTGTAACGGGTAATCCAACTGAGTAGCAGAGCCGGAACGGACCAAATCAAGAACAACCCGTAGCTGTCCGCATGGGAATTGTAAATTTGACCGAGCAACGACACGGAGACGCCAAAGGCTATACAGCCGGCCACCAGAAATATATTGGACAGAAAAGCTTGTTGACCGGGAATGGCGCGTATACGTGCAAATACAAAGGACAAGCCATAAAACAGAACAATAAGCGCAGCAGCCAGCACAATTTTGACCGTCCGATCCAGGCCCCCCCAATTAGAGGCAAAGAAATAAATGATCGCGGCCAGTACCAGTGAGATGCCAAGCAGATAGCCCGTACGTATCGCATTGAATCGCAGCATGAAGTTCACGTACCTTTCCTGTTGGTTTGATGCCTATTATAGCGTTGAAAGGGCTGGGAACCAAGTGCAAATTAGGATCAGGTCATAAAAAAGGAGAGCCACCGGCATACGGTTGTTCTCCTTCGTCTGTTCTTCGCTTGTTCTCCATTTTTGTTGTAGGACACCAGTTAAGCGTTCGCGGTACGAATCTCTTGCCGGGACTGGTGCCGAAAGCGATACTCACGTGGCGGAATTCCCGCTATTTTCTTAAATGCCTTGGAGAAGGTGGACATATCGGTATAACCGATGGATTGGGCAATGATTGACAAGTTGTAAGTCGTCTTCTCCAGTAATCTTTTGGCTTCGTTAATCTTGAGGTTTTGCAAATACTTGGCGGGGGAGATAAGGAAGGTAGAATGGAATTTACGTGAAAAATGGGCACGATCCACCCCTACATGCTCGGCAATTTGTTCAATGGTAATGCGGTCACAGTAATGCATATCAATGTAATCCTTCCCCTGCTGGAGCCAATAATCAGAGCCTGCAAGGCTGCGAAGCGCGTCAGACGTGTTCCGGGACAGCTCCTCGAAAATCTGATGGAGTGTAATCAGGCGGGCTAGATCGCTGCCCTGTCTGCTGCTGTCATGTACAATGGAAAACAGGTTGGAGATAAGTTCGAGAATTTCCTCGCTCACCGCGTTAGCCATAAAAGGTGAAGAAGGCTTAATTCCGATCCGTTCCAGTAGCGCCAGGGACTTCGGTCCTTCAAAGGCAATCCATACCTTTTGCAGCGGATTCTCTCGATCCGTGTAATATTCATGTGCGTGATGCGGAAAGAAACAGAATAAATCGGACTTTTGGACACGATACCTTTTGTACTGATAAATAAACTCTGCCTGGCCTTCAAGCACAAAATTGAAATAAAAATAGGGCACAGCCTTAGGGCCTACATGACAGCTGGTTTTCGAAATATCCATCCCGAGTCGGACTGGCCATATGGCACTGGATTTTTCCAGTTCGGTAGCTGTGAAGTAATGGTCTTCCACGATGTCGAAGTGATCTTCATTTTTTACTTTTTTCATCATACGTCACCTCTCCTTTGGTGGAGATAAGGGGATTTTGAGTATATTGTATATAAAGGAAAGAATAATTACAAGTTAATTCATAGGAATTTGGGGTTATTAAGAAGGTAATGGGCCCGATAGGAATGACAAAAGCCCCATGGCCTGCTGGAGACAAGCCGTGGAGCCTTTTTAG
Organism: Paenibacillus peoriae KCTC 3763; assembly: GCF_000236805.1. Taxonomy (GTDB): domain Bacteria; phylum Bacillota; class Bacilli; order Paenibacillales; family Paenibacillaceae; genus Paenibacillus; species Paenibacillus peoriae. The sequence goes on from NZ_AGFX01000018.1 coordinate 163,439, forward strand.
TTGAACCGATAAGCTTACTTATGCTTATACGTTTAGAATTCCTTTTCTTGGAGTAACGCTAAAGGCTTTGGCCAGATCGGCCAATTCCTGATCCGTAATCCGTTGCTGAATATCATGGTGAGCAATGAGCATATAAATTTGCGCTGCCTTTTCAATCGTTTCAATCAGGCCAAACGCTTCATCAATGGAGCTGCCTGTTCCGAAAATACCGTGATGAGGCCATAATACAGCGTGATGATCCTTCATTTTCTTTGCCGTTTCGCGGCCAATTTCACTGGAGCCCGGCACCATCCAAGGAATCACACCGATACCATCCGGAAAGACGACGATACATTCGGTACACATTTCCCACAGGGTTTTGGTGAACTGGTTTTCATCCAGACTATGAATGAATGTCATCGCAATGACATGGGTGGCATGATTATGAATCACGACACGATGGTTAGGATCAACCTTCAAGCGCTCAATATGACTCATAAAATGCGAAGGCAATTCGCTGGTAGGAACCGCATCATGCTTGAGGCCCCACAAGAGTTCCAGCTGTTCTCCATCCTGGGAGACACGAAGGACACCCAGATTGGCTTCAGGATCAGCAATGACGTTCTTAAAATATTTGCCTGATCCGGTGACGATAAAATATTTGCCAGCCAGCTCATTCACAGGAAAGGCAGGCTTGATCGTACGGATAACCTGATGGATATCCATATATTTTGCAACTTCGGCTTCATCCAGAATATAGCTGACATTTCCTCCGTTGCGTTCATCCCAGCCGAATTTCCACATGTTTTGTGTAATCTCCGCCATCTCGCGAACGAATGGGATATCGAGCCCCGATTTTCGTTCTTTTTGATTCTCCAGCACAGTAGTCATGGATGATCTCTCCCTTTGTATAATATAAAATACAAGCTTATCAATGCAGTAGTTACCGTTTTAGCAGTTATCGTTTCAACAGTACTTGTTGTTCATAATCTTTCGCTTCGGTCAGCCATTCCTCACGAACAGGAACACCGTTTTGAGCGCAATAGTAATCCCATACGGCACCGAACGGATACGATTTAAATTCCTCAACCAGAGCAAGGCGAGTCGTGAAGTCTCTTTCCTGCTCTGCCTTTTTTAGCTCTTCAATCGGTTCCAGCATGGCGCGAAGCAGTGCTTTGATGGTGTTGCGTGTACCGATGACCCATGCGGCCACATGGTTGATGCTGCCATCAAAGAAATCAAGGCCGATGTGAGTTCGGGAAAGTAAATCCCCGCGAACCAGCTCACGGGCAATGTCGAGCAATTCGTCGTCCATGGTCACGACATGGTCGCTGTCCCAACGAACCGGTCTGCTGACGTGGAGCAATAATTGATCGGTGAACATGAGCACGGACGACAGTTTGTTCGAGATGACCTCCGTTGGATGGAAGTGGCCGGCATCGAGACAGATGGATTTGCCGCGTGTCAGGGCGTAGCCCATATAGAACTCATGTGAGCCGACAACATAGCTTTCCGAACCGATGCCAAACAGCTTGCTTTCAACCGCATCAATGTTGTATTGTTCGCTGATTTGCTCGCTGAAAATCTCGTCCAGCGCATCGCGCAGCCGTTCTCTTGGAGCCAGACGGTCAACCGGGGCATCCTTATAACCATCTGGCATCCAGTGATTTGTAACACATGGCTGACCGAGTTCCTTGCCAAAATACTCGGCAATTCTGCGTGATTTTTTACAGTGTGTGATCCAGAAATCACGAATTTCCGGGTCCTGATGGCTCAATGTGAAGCCGTCCTCCGCTTTGGGATGGGAGAAGAGGGTTGGATTAAAATCAAGCCCAAGCCCTTGCTGTTTGGCCCATTCTACCCAGTTCTGAAAATGGCGTGGCTCCAGTTGATCCAAATCTACCTGCTCTGTCGTATCCGCATAGATCGCGTGCAGATTGACCTTATGCTGACCTGGAATGAGCGCCAGGGCTTTTTCCAAATCCTGACGCAGCTCAGCTGGCGTTCCTGCTCTGCCCGGGTAGCTGCCCGTTACCGCAATTCCTCCGCTCAGCTGTTTGTCTTTAAACAGGAATCCCTGTACATCGTCTCCCTGCCAGCAGTGTAGTGATATTTTGATCTCTGAAAGCTTGCGTAAAACGTCATCCACTTGAATACCGTGGTGGGCATACAGCTTTTTCGCTTCGTTATAACTGGCTTCAATGGCTTCGTTCATGGCTTTACTCCTTTATTAAGATATTTGAGTAGTGGACATGGTTTGTCTCTTGAGGTGTTCCCAGCGATCCAGCACTTCTTTCGAGCCCTCCAACACTTGCGGCTTATAGAGGCGAGTCGGGAAGGATCGGGCAATGACTCTGCCAGCATCTTTGAGGTCTTCAAGGGCACCGGAGCTGATTAATTGCACGATAATATTACCGATAGCTGTAGATTCAGAAGGACCTGCCTGAACCTCAATTTCCAAAAGATCGGCTGTTAGCTGGCATAGTAATTCGTTGTTAGCGCCTCCACCGACAATGTGCAATTTGGCAACCGTCTCGTCTGTTAAGCGTTGCAGCTCATGTAAGGCATCCCGGTAGCTTAAGGCCAGACTGTCAAAAATACAGCGGGCAAGCGCACCCGGTGTCCGGGGGATAGGCTGCCCCGTGTCTTCGCAGAATCGCTGAATTTCAAGGGTCATACTATCTGGATTCAAGAATGAGGACTGGTTGCAGAGGACGAGACTGGCAAACGGTGTCTCTGCTGAAGCCAGTTGGGCCAATTCGGCAAAGCTGTGTGCGGAGCCACCCTCTCTTCTCACCTCCTGAATCATCCACAAGCCCATAATATTTTTCAGAAAACGGTACGTACCGTAAGCGCCCCACTCATTGGTATAGTTCGCCTGCATGGCTGCTTTGGTATTTAAGGCCTCGGATCGTTCCATTCCCAATAGTGACCACGTTCCGCTGCTAATATAAGCCCAGGATTCCTCCCGCTGTGATGGAACACCTGCAACAGCCGATGCGGTATCGTGCGTAGGCACAAGAATGATCTGACAGTCTGGAAGATCGTACTTTTGAACAAGCTCTGGCAAAAGGGAACCCAGAACCCGCCCAGGCTCGGCAAGCTCTGAAAATTGATTGCGCCGAAGCTGGAGCAGGGACAGCAGGTCTTCATCAAACTCCCGGGAGTTCACATTGAGAAGCTGCATCGTGGATGCATTTGTCATTTCATTGACCATAATGCCTGTAAGGAGGTAGTACAGATAATCAGGAACCATCAATATTTTATCCGCCTGGGCAAGCTGTTCCCGATCATGAACGAACAGTTGATACAACGTATTAAAGTTGAGTTCCTGAATGCCTGTTTTCTCATATACATCTTCTCGACTGATGAGCTGATGCAGCCTGTCGGGCGCGTGGAGGGTGCGTGCATCGCGGTAAGCGTATACCTCATGAATGCGGTTGCCTTCCTTATCAAGCAGCACGTAATCTACAGCCCATGTATCAATGCCGAGCGTACAGGAATGAATCCCGTTCTGTTTAGCTTTTTGCAAGCCCTGAATAATCTCTTCCAACAGATCGTCGATATTCCAGTAATCATGTCCGTCCCTTTCGGTAAAGGAGTTGTTGAAACGATGAAGCTCTTGCAAGTGAAGCTGGCCGCCTTCCAGAGTTGCACTCACGAGTCTTCCGCTTGAAGCTCCAATATCAACAGCAAGATAATTATTCATATCCAATCTCCTAGCATGGATAAAATCCCGGCAGCCTGAAAGTCTGCCTTTAATTTCTTAACTAACTCCATACTACTTCCGTTTATCTGTGTAGTCAACAGAAACGGAAGTGTATTTTTTGGTTTTATTTTTGTTTTTAAAATTATATATAAAATTAAATGTTGTTTTGTGTGTGTTTTTGTTTTTTACGATCTGTTTTCTACCATATAAGTACCTTAAATAGACGGTGATGCGCTTTACTGATTTTCAAATTGTGGAAGGTTATTCAGGTGACGCTATCTGTATGAAAAATAGTCTTGAAACCGCCAGCCAGAGGGTGTAGTATACAAGGTATCAATTTCATATGACTCGTATAATATTGGGGATATGGCCCAAAAGTTTCTACCGGATGACCACTGCAATCGTCCGACTATGAGTGATAGCGCATCGGCTTCGGATGAATGCGGACATTTATTTGTGCCCCAATCCGTCAAGGGACGATAACCCCAAGGACAGGCTTCACTTGAGAAACAACTCAAGGGAGCCGGTCCTTTTTTGGTTTTGGCAGATTTTATTCTATTTTTAAGTACAAAAGGAGCGATATCGGCGTAATGAAAGCTTTGGAGGAACGTATTCGTCAAGAAGGTCAGATTTTATCCGACACCGTATTAAAGGTAGATTCTTTTTTGAATCATCAGGTGGATACAGCGTTGGCATTGGAAATTGGCAAGGAATTCGCACGTTTGTTCGGCAGTGCCCCGATTACCAAGGTGCTTACGATTGAAGCCAGTGGTATTCAATTTGCGATGGCTACAGCTATTGCCTTGGGTGTCCCGTTCATTTATGCAAAGAAAAAGAAGGCAATCACGTTGAGTGAGCAGGTATACTTCGCTGAGGTTCATTCGTTCACACGGCAGGAAACCTATCAGGTGAGCATTTCCCAAAAATATCTGGATGCCAGCGACCATGTGCTGATCGTGGATGATTTTCTAGCTACTGGCGCAGCCTTGGTTGGGCTTACGGATATTGTGAAGGAAGCGGGAGCGGAGCTGGCCGGAGTGGGCTGCGTCATCGAGAAGAGCTTTCAGGAAGGTCGCGGGCTATTGGAGCAAAGAGGCATTGCTGTGCGTTCTCTTGCGCGTATCGCTTCCATGGCACCAGGCGAGGTTCATTTTATAGAGGAAGCTGATGTTGTGATTCCTCCTGTTAAGGAGAATGTGGGATGTTAAGCAAACAAAAGTTATTTGCGCTGGGCTTCCAGCATGTCATGGCGATGTACGCCGGAGCGATTGCCGTTCCTCTGATCGTAGGAGGAGCGCTGCACCTGACGCCAGCCCAAATGGCATATCTGGTTGCCGCCGATCTGTTCACCTGTGGGATTGCCACGTTGCTACAGATTATGGGTACACGGTTTTTCGGTAGCAGATTACCGGTCATTCTCGGCTGTACGTTTACGGCAGTAGGACCGCTGATTGCGATTGCCTCGACCTCAAACCTGGCGACCGCGTACGGGGCCATTATATTGTCCGGTATATTCGTGGTGCTTGCGGCACCGCTGTATGGCAAGCTGCTGCGCTTCTTCCCGACGGTGGTTACCGGCTCGGTTGTGACCATTATCGGTCTGTCCCTTATCCCGGTGGCGATGAACAATGTAGCGGGTGGACAGGGCAGCGCAGATTTTGGACAGCCGCGTAATTTGCTGTTGGCGCTGATTACATTACTGGTTATTCTGCTTGTAAATCGAGTGGCCAAAGGCTTTTTACGTTCGATTTCCGTGCTTATCGGTCTGTTTGCGGGTACTGTGGTCGCTTATGCGATGGGAATAGTGCATTTTGCTCCCGTGGCGGATGCCTCATGGGTGAGTGTGGCGCAGCCGTTTTATTTTGGCAAGCCGGAGTTTAGCATTATGGCGGTATGTACGATGATTATCGTTAATATTGTGAGCATGGTCGAGTCTACGGGCGTTTATCTGGCAGTAGGCAAGGCGATTGATCAGAAGGTGGAGCAGAAGCAGATCGTCAATGGACTACGTTCCGAAGGACTGGCGATTATGCTGGGTGGTATTTTTAATGCCTTCCCTTACACAGCTTTTTCGCAAAATGTCGGTCTGATTTCGCTCACTCGCGTCAAATCACGCAACGTTATTTTTGCAGCAGGCGGCATCATGGTTGTTCTTGGTTTGCTGCCTAAGCTGGCTGCCTTAACGACAGTGATTCCGAATGCCGTGCTGGGCGGGGCGATGATCGTTATGTTCGGTTCGGTCGCTGCATCAGGCATGTCTATTTTGTCAGAAGTAGACTTGCGGAAGGAAAGCAATCTACTCATCGCGGCATGCAGCATTGCTGTGGGACTAGGCTCTGCCGTTCTGCCACAAATGTTCGACCAACTGCCGAGCTTTGCCAAAATGCTGCTGCAAAACGGCATCGTATCCGGCTCGATTACAGCGATTGTGTTGAACATCGTTTTGACGAGAAAACAGGGAGATTCGGTCAAGGGTGTAAATGTGACGGAGGTTCCGCAGAAGGTTTAATGCTATTAAATAAAAGCCGGAGAGAGAGGGAAGCCTCTTTTTCCGGCTTTTTGGTATAGGGTTTGTATGAAGCTAGAGATTTAAGGATCTATTAGTGGGATTTGCTAGAGTGATAGGCAAGGTCATGGTATAATCTAAATTATGGATTTTGAATAGTGGTGGAAGTTTTTGGACCACGGCGTAGCTTCCCGAAAGGGGGTGAAGCCGATGGTCAACCTTGTGTCGTGCTACGATGTGCTGCGTTGGATGGTTACGTTACTAAGCCTGGTGTTTAGTATTCGTAAGCTTTATCGCTGGCTGCGTCGGAAATTTCGGAACAAGCGAAAACCCACCGCGTAATTAGGTTAGGCGCCTAACGGTGGGTTTTGTTTGCATTAACATTCAGTTATGCAGCGCGCCGTGGTGATCCACAGCCTTTCAAGTCCTAAGAGTCTTTGCCGTTGGCGCGGCGAAGGCTCTTTTCTAGTATATGGACACGGTGGGTATCTATATACCTAATTTTATCATGTTCATTTCGTGCACGCAACGTGAACCCATAGCCTTTAACCATACTATATCATTAAAATTTAAAATATATCGCAACATTTGTTGACAAGCCAGTAGCAACAAAATAAGATAGTCCTAAATCGTAATATAAAGGAATAAAGGAAGAAAACAGGTGCGAGCCGAACTTTCCACATACAGGGTTTTATTGAAGCCTTGTAGTGGTGGGTGACGTGTTCGCTTAAAAGGGAAGTTCGGTACATTCCGACACGGACCCGCCACTGTATACAGGCATCAGCAGGGTACTGCTGGAGCTTTCAGAATAGCCACTGGAACTGTAAAGAACCGGGAAGGCCTGAAAGGTAAGCCTGAAGTCAGGAGACCTGCCTGTTTTAACATCACTGTCAGACCCACGGGATGCTGGGGAGGTGGTTGGACGTGCTGCATACGGAATGTCTGAAACGATCCGATCCCCTTTTTTAGAGGGTGTTGAGGGTGAGCTTTGGCATTTTATAATGAAAGCATTTCTGACTGCTGATCAAGTGGTCGGGGATGCTTTTTTCGCGTTAGGTTTATATGATTTTGCAAGATAGAGGGGGATTCATGAAATGATAAGCAATCGTAAAAGAAACTCACGGTTTATATGTACGGGACTGGTGCTGCTTATGGCCGTTATGGCTCTGGCGGCATGCTCCACACCCGGTCAAACGGCGGACTCTACCAAGAACGGGCAGACACCTACGGAGCAGAGCTCAGCGGATAAAAAGCTGGTGATGGCGTATACATGGAAGCCGTCAGGCGTTGACCCGCACGGAGACAATAGCTGGGATGTCATGCGGTCCGGTGCAGGTGAGACCCTTGTCCGCTTGAATGAAAAGCTGGAGCCTGTAGCTTGGCTGGCAAAAGGGTGGAAGCAGGATAGCCCTACCGTCTGGACGTTCAGCTTGCAGGATAAGGTTACTTTTCATGATGGAAAGCGTATGGATGCAGCCAGCGTCAAGGCTTCACTGCTGCGTTCTATTGAAAAAAGCCATCTGGCGAAGGACTTGCTGGATGTGAAGTCTATTGATGTAAGCGGTCCGCTGACTTTGAAAATGACGACAAATCAGCCGAACGCGGCGCTGGCATCCAATCTGGCTGATCCATCGACGATTGTGCTGGATGTAGCTTCTATGAAAGATGAGCAGAGCTATCCTGCGATGACAGGTGCTTTTAAAATCAAAGCGTTCAACAAGGATCAATCCTTGGTTGTGGAACGTTATGACGGGTATTGGGGAGAGAAGGCTCGGCTGGCCGAAGCGACGATGAAGTTCATTACGGACGGCAATTCGCGCCTGATGGCGCTTCAATCCGGCGAGGTGGACGTAGCAACGGATGTTCCGGTGGATAACGCGGAGGTGTTGAAAAAGAACGACAAGCTGCAGGTGTTGTCGGCTCCTTCCGTGCGTACCCATATGATCGTCTACAATATGGAGTCGCCTGTGTTCAAGGATGCGGCCAACCGCAGGGTCGTGGATAGTCTGATTCCACGCGCATCCATTGTGAGCGCGGTCATGAGGGGCTACGGTACGGAGGCCAGCAGCCCGTTTCCGAGCATTCTCCCCTTTGGCAAGGCTGAGCGTAAAGCACTGGACGGAACGCCGGAGCAATTGCTGACCAAAGATGGCTGGCAAAAGGATGCCCAAGGCACATGGACCAAGCAAGGCAAGCCGTTCGAGGTTACGCTGCTGACCTTCCCACAGCGCCCTGAACTCTCCGTGATGGCTGAGGTCATTCAGAGTCAATTGCTGAAAGAGGGGATCCAGGTCAAGATTCGCAAGGTGGAAAATATAGACGAGGCGTTAACCAAAAACGATTGGGATTTTGCCATGTACAGTATGCTGACGGCCCATACAGGGGAACCGCAATATTTTATGGACACGTTTTATTCCTCCAAAAGCAAGGCTAACGTAAGCCGATATGTCTCCAAGCCGCTGGAGGACATTCTTGGCAGATTAAAGCTGGCGAAGAATACAGCAGAGCGCAATGCGCTGACACTACAAGCGTTAGATCTCATTAATACGGATTTGCCGCAGTCGTTCATTGTGCATCCTGACAATGTATTTGGTGTGAAAAAAGGGGTAGAGGGCTTTACGCCCCATCCGATTGAGTATTACTACATTACAGCGCAATCTGATATTGCGAAATAGCGGGCTGCGTATCCTATGATTCGTTTTATTCTGGAACGTGCGGCGCAGCTGGTCATCATTGTATTCGTTGTCTCTACGGTGACTTTTGTACTGATGAGACTAGCTCCGGGGGACCCTGCTACCATTTTGCTTACTGCGCATAATGTACCTGCCTCTGAGGAGGCGTTGACGGCACTGCGGAAGGAACTGGGCTTGAATGAGCCGCTTCATATTCAGTATGTCAACTGGCTGCGGGACGTGTTCACGGGGCATTGGGGTACCTCGTATGTGTCCAGGGAGTCGGTGCTGGCCGAGCTGTGGAGCAGACTGCCTGCTACTGTGGAGCTGGCTTTGGCGGGCTTTGCCGTGATGACCGTGCTGACGCTGGGGATGGGACTGGCCGCCTCGGTCAAATCCAACGGCCCACTGGATCGCCTGAGCAGACTTTTGGCCCTGCTGGGCTCATCCATTCCCTCCTTTTGGCTTGGTTTCCTGCTGATCTATTTGTTTTCCGTTTGTCTGGGCTGGCTTCCATCCATGGGAAGAGAAGATTGGACACATCTGGTGCTGCCGGCGCTGACCCTAGGTGCAGGTCTGGGGGCGGTACAAGCACGTGTGCTGCGTGCGCAAATGCTGGAGCTGGGTGATCGGAATTTTGTGAAAGCGGCGAAGGCCAGAGGCTTTTCCCGTACGCATATTCTGTTTTTTGAGGTATTTAAGCATGCCGTTTTGCCTATTATTACGCTGTTAGGTACGAATCTGTCATTTATGCTTGCAGGTAATGTCATCGTAGAGACGATTTTTTCATGGCCGGGCTTGGGCAAGTATTTTATAGATGCGATTACGCAGCGAGATTACCCCGTGATTCAAGGGTATGTTATTTTTGCTGCATTTTTAATTGTAGGTGTTCAGTGTTTGGTAGATGTGGTACAGACGGCGATAGATCCAAGGCTGCGTTTGCGTTAGGGGAGGAAGCTGGGAATGAAAAGGATACGGTTTTCCTTCAAAGGAAGCTTGCTGACAGGCGGCGTACTGTTTGGCCTGATCGTGCTGCTCGGAGTGCTGGCTCCATGGGTTGCTCCTCATGATCCTCTGAGTGTGGACCTTCTGAACCGTCTGGCCCCACCTAGCCGGGAATATCCCTTTGGTACGGATCACCTGGGGCGGGATGTGCTGTCACGGCTCATTTACGGGATTCGAACGAGTGTGTTAATCGCGTGCACGATTACTGTGGCTACGCTGAGTGTCAGTCTGCCGATAGGCCTGCTCATTGGCTATGTACGTGGGCGTGTGGATCAACTGATCATGCGAGGAATTGACGGCGTGCTGGCTTTTCCCGATATTATTTTGACGGTGGCGATTGTCGGGATTTTGGGCCCGGGTTTTGTTAACATGACCTTGGCTATTATAGCGGTACGGTGGGCAGGCTATGTCCGCTATATCCGCAGTCTGGTTCAAAAAGCCTGTCAGGAGGACTATGTGCGATATGCCCGTTTATCCGGCAATTCACACATACGCATACTGAGACATTACGTATTGCCACAAGTGTTGCCGCAGTTGGTTGTTTATGCGGTTTGGGATATCGGGCGCGTGGTGCTGATGATTGCCGGGCTTTCCTTTCTTGGACTGGGTGTACAGCCGCCCAAGCCAGAGTGGGGTGTGATGCTGCATGATGCAACCTCGTATTTTCAGGTGGCTCCGCATGTCATGATTTTCCCGGGCTTGGCGATTATGCTGTTTGTGCTTGCGTGCCAGCTACTGGGTGACCGTTTTTCGGAAAAGGAGGCGGCGAAATAGTGGAGAATCGGACAGTCCTTGACCGGAAGGATACGACAGAGCGAGTGGCCGGGCGCAAGCCACTGTTACACGTGGAACATTTGGAGATAGGCTGTATAGGTACAGGAACTACCGTTAGGGCGGAGACAGGTTCGGGTGCAGGTAGAAAATTAGAAGCGAACGAGGGAACAATACGGAACAGTGGCCGTCAACCTCTGCTGCGAGATGTGAGCTTTTCCCTATATCCGGGCGAAATTGTGGCTCTGACCGGGCCGAGCGGATGCGGCAAGAGCCTGACTGCACACGCAATTGCAGGCATGCTGGAGCCGGGGATTGGTGTTACGCAAGGGCATATTTACTATAACGGGGAGGACATTGTCCCGTTCCATGAACGGCGCTGGCAAAGGCTGCGCCGCGAGGATATTGCGTTGCTCATTCAACAATCGCTGAGCGGTTTGAACCCGATCCGTACCGTCCGCACACAGTTGACGGATACGTTAAGGCTGCACGGGCGGCACCATTTGCCGCACGAACAGAAGGAGCCGGGGCAGGCTGATGCTGCCCCGTCCCACGCTGTACCGCGGCAAGCCGTTCTACAGGGTGCGCTGCCCTGGATGAGACGGATGATAAGCCGCGCCACGAAGCTAGCCGGAGGCCGCGCTACGCAACCGCAGGAGGCGTATCTGCACGCTCTGCTCCGCAAGGTCGGGTTTGCAGACCCGGAGCGCATTTTGTCATCGTATCCGTTTGAGCTGAGTGGGGGCATGTGTCAAAGAGTGCTGCTGGCCGCTATGTTAAGCTCCGGTCCGCGCCTTTTTATTGCCGACGAGCCTACTACGGCGCTGGATGTCATCAACCGGGATAAGGTTCTGGCATTGCTCCAGCAGTTGAGAGAGGATTTTGACCTCACCATTTTGTTGATTTCTCATGATCGTCAGGGTATGAGTCGTGTGGCAGATCGCGTGCTGGAGATGAGCCCGGAAGGAAGGATGCACGAATGATACTGGAATTGAAGCAAGTGACCAAAAATTATCCTATCCGTAGACGGAAAAAAGGCTGGTTTAGCAAGCAAGATAGCGAGCAGGCTGCCGTGAAGCAGGTAAGTCTGGAGTTACAGCGGGGAGAATGCCTCGGACTGGTTGGGGAAAGCGGAAGCGGCAAAAGTACGCTGGCACAATGTATCCTGAGGCTGGAACCGTTAACCTCGGGGGAGATTTGGCTGGATCATCAGCCCATTCATACGGGAAAGGTGAAGGATATTCATCTATATAAAAGAATCCAGTTGGTCGCGCAGGACTCGTCTTCCTCACTGCATCCCCGTATGACCATTCGAGATATTTTGCTGGAGCCGATCCACAACTATTTTCCTGAGCGAAAAGCGCAGGCACTGGATATCTGTCTGTCTCTACTCGAATCAGTAGGCTTGGACGCTGACAGTCTGGAGAAATATCCGTCACAGCTAAGCGGCGGACAAAAGCAGCGGGTATGCATCGCCCGTGCGCTGGCAGTGGAGCCGGAAATCATCTTGTTCGATGAATCCGTCGCCAATCTCGACGCGGCAACGCAGTCCTCCGTACTCGACTTGCTCAAAAAAGTCCAGATAGAACGTCAGTTATCCTACCTTTTCATCACTCATGATCTTCAATCCACCCGTCCGTTTTGTGATCGAATTGCCGTCATGTATCAGGGAGAGATCGTGGAAGTATTTAAGGATTGGGATGAAAGCCTGTTACAGCATGAGTACACTCACACCTTGTTTCAAACGTTGGTGGAATGATCCATCTATCTCATATTATACAAATTTAAAATAAACTTGACCTTTCCTTGTCAATTATTGTTGACAAAATAAGATGTGCTACCTATTCTTAATATGATTATGATAATCATTATCACATATATAGAAAAGGGGAAATACATTGATGTCCGTTCGACACCGCAAGACTACCACCCTTATGCTGGTGGCAATCCTCTTATTATCCGTTATTTTAGGCTGCGCGAAGCAGGAAAATACACCTGCATCCACCTCAACTGACGGAGCTGCCAATGAAAAGTCGATCACGCTTTCGTGGCCGCGTGACATTGGTACAATGAATCCTCACGTATACAATCCTTCCCAACTTTTTGCACAATCCATGATTTATGAGCCGTTAGTCAGCTACAAGCAAGGAGGCAAGCTGGAGCCTGCTTTGGCTGAATCCTGGACGATTTCCAAGGACGGCAAAACATATACGTTCAAGCTTCGCAAAGGTGTGAAATTTTCAGATGGAACACCGTTCAACGCAGCTATTGTCAAAAAGAACTTTGATGCAATCATGAAAAATGATAAGACGCACAGTTGGCTTGGTGTGGTAGATGTTCTCGACAAAACGGAGGTCGTGGATGACAGCACCTTCCGCTTGACGCTCAAGGAGCCGTATTATCCGGTAATTCAGGACTTGTCCGTTGTTCGTCCGTTCCGCTTTTTGGGTGAGGCCGGGTTCCCCGATGATGGGGACACCTCCAAAGGCATCAAGAAACCTGTAGGTACAGGACCTTGGATGCTGGATGAATACAAGCAGGATGAATATGCAACCTTTAAGCGCAATCCTAATTATTGGGGCACTGCACCGAAGGTGGATAAAATTATCGTAAAAGTCATTCCCGATAGCGAAACACGTGTCATGGCCTTTGAGAAAGGCGATCTGGACCTGATTTACGGTGAAGGTGTCATTAGTCTGGATGCCTTCAAGCAGCTTCGCGACACAGATAAGTATGTTACCAAGCTGTCCGAGCCTGTCGGCACAAGAAGCCTGCTGCTCAATTCGTCCAATCCCAAGCTGGCAGACCTCCGCGTGCGTCTGGCTCTCCAGTATGGCTTTAACAAGCAAGCGATGGTGGAAGGTGTGACCTCAGGGCTGGAGGAAAAAGCGGATACGGTTTTATCCAAAAACTATCCGTATACGAATGTGGACTTGCAGCCCGTGGACTATGATGTGGAAAAATCCAAAGCGCTGCTGGATGAGGCTGGCTGGAAGCTGCCTGCTGGCGGTACGGTGCGGGAGAAGAATGGACAACAGCTCGATTTTGAGCTGATTTTTGATAAAACCGATCCGATTCAAAAGGCGATGGCTGAAACCATTCAGGCGGAATGGGGAGAGCTGGGTGTTAAAGTGAACCTGACCGGGCTGGAGCTGACGGTTCAAATCAAGCGCCTGAGATCCAACCAGTTTGATCTGTACTTCTGGTACAACTATGGTGCGCCTTATGATCCACATTCCTTTATTAACGTTATTGCCAAGAAGAGCTTCGGAATTTCCGAGGTGCTGAGCGCCCTTCCGATGAAGAAGAATCTGGATCAGCAAGTACACGAAGCACTCTCATCGACAGATGAAACCAAGCGCCAAGAGCTGTATGGTTCGATTCTGAAGACGCTGCAGGAGCAATCTGCGATTGTGCCTATTTCATATATTAAGAAGACCGCGGTATATCAGAAAAAGATTACGAACTTTGTATTCCCGGCCAATCGGGATGAAAATCCGTTTGGTGGGATTGAAATCGGGAAGTAGTTAAAACCAAAGGGTAACGTTCGTTTACAGAATAGGAGGACAACTTGTGATCAGCTATATTGCGAAACGGATGATAGCGGTCATTCCTATTGTTCTCTTTGCCACCCTCGTTACCTTTGCACTCATTCATATTTCACCGGTTGATCCGGCCGAGGCCTATTTGACAGCAGCTCACATCTATCCGACTCCGGAAATTCTGGAGCAGAAACGGCATGAATTCGGACTGGATCAGCCTTTGCTGACACAGTATGTGCAGACGCTGCAAAGAATCAGTCGGCTGGACTTCGGCACTTCATACCTGACGAACAAGCCGGTGTGGGATGAGGTGAAGGTTCGACTGCCTGCCACTGTCGAGTTGGCCTTGAGCAGCATGCTGCTATCCATCGTGGTGAGTATCCCGCTGGGCGTGCTGGCGGCGATACGTAAGAATGGCTGGATCGACATGCTTAGTCGAGGGATTTCATATGTTGGAGCGTCTATTCCACAATTTTGGCTGGGATATCTGCTGATTTTCTTTTTCTCTGTCCGGTTGGACTTGCTGCCTGTAGAGGGGCGGGGAACGTGGCAGCATCTGGTGCTCCCCACGTTGACCCTGTCGCTGGTGCTGATTGCTCTATATACGCGCCTGCTGCGCTCCAGTGTGTTGGAGCAGCTTCAGGAAACGTATGTCCAGTATGCCAGAACCAGAGGGATTCGTGAACGTATAATTATGCTCAAGCATGTGCTCAAAATTGCCATTGCCCCACTGATTACGGGTATGGGCATGAATCTGGGCAAGCTGCTGACTGGAACGATTATTGTGGAGCAGGTGTTTTCATGGCCCGGTTTTGGCCGATATTTTGTGGAAGCGATTTTTAACCGGGATATTCCCGTCATACAATGCTATGTGTTTTTGGCGGCATGCCTGTTCATCGTATGCAATTTGCTCGTTGATCTGGTGCATTTGTATATGGACCCCCGAATTTCAGCGAAGGGACGAGCAGAGCAGTGATGATAAGGTTACGTACAATGTTCAAGGGCCAAAAAGTAATCGTGGTCTGCTCTATCGTGCTGGCGGCTCTTTTCATCATTATGGCGATAGCCCCCTGGATAGCTCCCCATGATCCGGTTAAAGTCAATTTATTGCATAAGCTGGAAGGACCTTCGAAAGAATACTGGCTGGGAACTGATCACTTGGGTCGGGACAATCTGTCCCGGCTACTATATGGAGCGCGGATTTCGCTCGGCTTTGCAACATTGATTTTCCTGTCCTCGCTTAGCATTGGTGTCGTGGTTGGATCGGTTGCAGGTTATGTGGGCGGCTGGGTCGATAGTGTGCTAATGCGGTTCTGCGAAGGGATTATGGCGTTCCCGAATCTGGTGCTCGTGCTGGGTATTGTCGGTATTTTTGGGCCGGGTCTGATGCAGGTGCTGCTTGCCTTGATGATGGTACAGTGGGTGTATTATGCCCGAATGTGCCGCAATATGGTCGTTAGTCTGAAAGAGCGGAATTTTATCGCGGCCGCAAGGATTAGCGGCTCCTCCTCAGGAGCCATTATCCGGAGGCATATCATTCCCAATGTGCTGCGGCCGATTGTGGTTATGGGTACGCTGGAGATGGGCTGGGCGATCATGGATATTTCTGCGTTGTCTTTCCTCGGTCTGGGCATTCAGCCGCCAACTCCTGAATGGGGAGCGATGATTCATGAGGGGACAGGATACATCCGCAGTCATCCGGAATTAATGATCTATCCGGGCGTCATGATTCTGGTGGTGGTCATGGCCTTCAATATATTGGGAGAGGCGCTGTCAGACCGATACGGAATTTCCAAACGTCAGTAAAACAGGAGTGAGAACAACGATGGATGACGGGGCGAAGTCGAAGGTGCTGCAGGTCAGTGGCTTGCAGGTGAAGCTCCAAACCGGTACAGGGATGGTCCCTCTGCTGGAGCCAATTGATTTTGAATTGAAAAAGGGGCGGGTTCTAGGTCTTGTTGGCGAAAGTGGAAGCGGCAAAACGGTGACCTGTAACGCCCTGCTCCAGTTGCTGGATCGCCAGACGATGGACGTAAAAGGCAGTGTCCGTCTGAATGGGCGTGAGCTGAACGGAATAGCGGCTGAGGAGATGCGGCGTATTCGCGGCAAGGAAATCGCACTGATTATGCAAAATCCGATGAATGCTTTTATGCCCGTGTATACGATCGGGGCTCAGTTTATGGAAACCATCCGCACTCATACCGAATTGACCGCACGACAGGCCCGTAATCTTGCCATAACAGCTTTGGAAAAGATGAATTTGCCCGAACCGGCCAAGCTGTTGAAGCGATATCCGTTTCAGCTCAGCGGGGGAATGCTGCAACGCGTCATGATCGCCATTTCCATGTGCCTGCGGCCAGCGGTGGTGATCGCGGATGAACCGACAACGGCGCTCGATGTGGTAAATCAGCTCCAAGTGCTGAGAGAGCTGGACCGCTTGCGCACAGAATACGACACTTCCATTTTGCTGATCTCGCACGATCTGGGAGTCATTTCGCAAATGGCAGATGAAGTGGCTGTCATGAAGCAGGGACGTATCGTCGAGCAGGCGGAGGTTCACCAGCTGTTCAATCAGCCGCAGCATGAATATACGAAAATGCTGCTGGATGCCAGGCCCAAGTTGTCCCTGCGGGACATGAATCAGGCAGGCGGTTAGTCGCCTGTGGACGGTTACACATTCAATAGGGGAGCGAATGCGCGTGTTACAAGTGAAGGAAGTAACTCATAGCTATGGAAGGCGCAAATGGTTGGGCCGCTCCGAACTACGCCCCCCTGTACTGGCCGGCGTTTCGCTTACGATAGAGAGCGGATTTTGCCTGGGCTTGCTTGGAACCAGCGGAGCGGGTAAGAGCACGCTTGGCAAGGTCATTCTGGGGCTGGAGAAGCCGCAGGAGGGTCAGGTGCTGTTTCAGGGACAGGACATTTATAATGGAAGCACACAGGCCCGCAGGAGGCTGAGACGGGATATGCAGGTCGTATTTCAGGATTGCTATTCTGCTGTAAACCCCCGGATGACCGCCGGACAGATTATCGGGGAGCCACTGGACAATTACGAACGACTATCAGTCCAGGAGCAAAAGAGAACGATTGAGCACCTGCTGGAGCGGGTCGGTCTCAAGCCGGAGGATCGGAATAAACTTCCGCATCAGTTCAGCGGCGGACAATTGCAGCGGATCAATATTGCACGGGCGATTGCCCTCAAGCCCAAGCTCATCGTACTGGATGAGTCTGTCAGCAGCCTGGATATGGTTCACCAGATGCATATTTTATCCCTGCTGGGAGAGCTGAAATCCTCGTTCGGATTGTCGTATCTGTTCATCACGCATGATATTCGGGCAGCTTACGCCGTCTGTGATGGCATTGCTGTGATGGAGCAGGGGAAATTGATCGAGCGCTGCGATGACAAGGATCGGATTTTTGAATCCGCTCATCCGGCTGTGCAACGGTTGATCTCGTCCATTTTGCCGGAACATCCAGCAGATCGTCTTCCACTTCATGAATGACAGTTGACCCGCAAGGGTCCTTTTTTTTGTGCAGCACCAGGGTAAGCTATTGAAATCAAATTTATCTGTTGTATTATTTTAATAACCCGATATAATATAAAATCATAGTAAATTACTTGGATTAAGAAGGGGTTTCATATATGAAAAAATCTGCTTTTGTTGCAGCAATTGGTCTATCTCTTGTGTTATTAACGGGTGCCTTGAGTGGATGCTCTTCGAAGGAAGCGGCGTCAGGGGATAAGGTGATTTATGTCGGCACACAAAATGACTACCCTCCGTTTGCTTTTGTGAATGATAAAAATGAACTGACCGGATACGATGTGGATGTCATCAAGGAAATCGACAAGAAGCTGGACGGCTACAAGTTTGAGTTTGTACCTTCGGGCTGGGATGCGATATTCCTTGCACTGGATGCGAACAAAATTCAGGTGGTGGCAGATGAAGTTGCCAAAAATCCCGAGCGTGAGCAAAAATATTTGTTCTCGGATGAGTCCTATTTCTCGGCGCAGTCGGTTATTATTGTGAAAAAGGGTAGAACCGATATTCATTCCCTCAAGGATTTGGAAGGCAAGAAGGTAGCCGCCTCGGTAGGCGATTCCTACACACAATTGCTGGAACAGTACAATGCGAAGAACGGAAATAAAATTATTTTGAAATACAATGACACAGGCACTTCGTCTGACAACCTTCAGGACGTGCAAAATGGCCGGGTAGACGCTTATGTGAATGATCCGGTTATGACGGCGGCGGCGATTAAGAAGGAAGATTTGCAGGTCGAAGCGGCAGGTGATCCTGTGCAAACGGATGATATCAATCTGGTGTTCAAAAAGGATAAGCAGGGCGAAGAGCTGAAAGCGAAAATTGACCCGATTATTAAAGAGCTTAAAACGGACGGAACGCTGAAGAAGCTGTCTGAACAATGGACAGGCGGGGAATATATCCCTCAGTAACAACAATGCAATGGGTAAAGTGGGGTTCCTATGGAAAAGCTGTTTGACCTTGATTATATGCTGAAAAGCCTTCCCCGGATCGTGGAATATCTCCCCGTAACACTATGGATTGCGCTATTGTCCATGCTGCTGGGTTCGATCATCGGGTTGGCGACGGCCTTAATCCGGATATATAAGGTGCCTGTTTTGGCGCAATTGTCTACGCTGTATGTCTCATACATCCGGGGAACGCCGCTCCTCGTGCAGCTGTTCCTCGTGTATTACGGAATACCCAAATTTCTGTATTATTTTCAGAGCGAATATGGGTTCTTGCAGCAATTCAATGTCTATGTGATTCCACCCGAGCTGTTTGCGCTGCTGTCATTTTCGTTAAACCTCGGGGGGTATCTGTCGGAGACGTTCCGGGCGGCGATTAACTCAGTCGACCGTGGGCAATTTGAGGCTGCCAATTCCATCGGGATGAGTCAGACACAGATTATGCTCAAAATTGTACTGCCACAGGCGTTGACGGTGGCTTTGCCCAATCTGGGGAACACGCTGATCAGCACGGTGAAGGATACGTCCTTTATTTTTATGATCGGTGTCGTCGATATGATGGGACAGGCTAAAATTATGGGCGCGCGGGCGCTGGCCTTTTTTGAGGTGTATGTTGCGGTGTCTCTGATCTACTGGCTGGTGTGCATCATTATTGAACGCGGGCTTGTCGTGCTGGAGAAGCGTATTCGAATTTACGAAAGAAGTGAGTAAGGGTATGATTCAACTTCATCAAATCCATAAGCATTTTGGACAGCATCACGTGTTGAAGGGTATAGACCTGACCGTAGGCAAGGGAGAAGTTGTAGTCATCCTGGGCCCGAGCGGATCGGGGAAGTCCACGCTGCTGCGCAGCATTAATTTTTTGGAGCAGCCGACTAGCGGCATCATTGAAATTGACGGTGTAAAGGTAGATGCCACCAAGGCGGGTAAAAAGGATATTCTCGGACTGCGTATGGCAACAGCGATGGTATTCCAGCAATATCAGCTGTTTAAAAATTTGAATGCACTCCATAATGTGATGATCGGTCTGACCAGTGTAAAAAAACTGGATCGCAAGCAGGCGAGGGAGATTAGTGAAGGAATTCTGGAAAAGGTCGGGTTAAAGGATCGCATGAGCTACTATCCTGCCCAGCTTTCGGGTGGACAGCAGCAGCGTGTTGCCATAGCCCGGGCTTTGGCGCTGAATCCGCAGGTGCTGTTGTTCGACGAGCCGACCTCCTCACTCGACCCTGAACTAGTGGATGAAGTACTGTCAGTCATTCAAAAAGTGGCAAGTGAAGGCAATACGATGATTATTGTCACGCATGAGCTTGGTTTTGCGAGAGATGTAGCGGATCGGGTCGTGCTGATGGAGCATGGTGTCATCGTGGAGCAGGGTCCTGTGGAGCAGTTTTTCACCAATCCGAAGGAAGAGCGGACACGGCAATTCCTGGGCAAAGCGTTGGGGCAAAGAACGTTACAGGAGCAACCGTAATTCCGTAAAATGACGTGGAATGGGGTAAATAAGCTTCCCTGGTCCAGTCTCATATGGAGGCGAAACGCTGTAGAGCTGGTGTCCTCAGAAAAATATCCTTAGAAAAATGTCCTTAGAGTAAAAAGCACGTTAGACCCATCGCAGGAGAAGGAAAACCTGCGTTTGTCTGACGTGCTTTTTGGGCATGTCATATATAGAAACGTAAGCTAGCTGCTCCAGCTTCATGAATGCACCATCCTTCATTAAATCTTTTCTATAGCAATGTAGCATATCACACTTATTCATGATAAATTCTAAGAACAATAAAGTGAAGATGTAATCGGGAAGGAACATTGGCACATGAAAAAGGTTTTGTTCATCAACACAGGCGGGACGATTTCTTCCTCCTATCAGGAAAACGGCCTGACTCCGACCCAATCGGCTGAGAATATTTTAGCGGAAATTCCGGAGCTCAAGGAAATTTGCGATATTGATGCCCACAATCTGATGAGCATTGATAGCACCAATACACAACCGGAGGATTGGGCTTCCATCGCCCGGATGGTACACCGTTCCCTCGATCAATACGATGGCATCGTCATTGCACATGGTACGGATACGATGGCTTATACGGCTTCGGCCTTGAGCTTCATGCTGGGAACCGTAGACAAGCCCGTCGTTGTGACAGGTTCGCAGGTGTCCATTTTGGCCGAGCACAGCGATTCCAAAAAAAATGTAATTGACTCATTCCTGACCGCATGTGGCGACGTGGCAGGAGTTTTTGTTGTATTTAACGGTAAAATTATCAATGGCAGCCGCAGCTCCAAAATCAGAACACGCAGCTATAACGCTTTTGAGAGTATTAACTATCCATACATTGGCCTGGTGGAGAACGGCAAAGTGATCTATACGGAGGGCGTATTTGCGGATCGCGATACCGTTCGCCACCCGTATAATGACGGGTATGCATCGGAGGTATTTTTGCTGAGGCTGATTCCGGGGACGAATCCGGCGATTTTTGATGCCATTCGAAGCTTGGGTTATAAAGGCATCGTCATAGAGGGCTTTGGTATGGGCGGTGTGCCTTTCAAGGAAAGAAGCCTGATCAGCAAAATCGAGGAATTGATGAAGGACGGTATGAGCATTGTCGTGACCACTCAATGTCCCTATGAGGGCGGGGATCTGACGATTTACGAGGTAGGCCAGAAGGTACTGGAAAAGGGTGTGATTCCGGGGTATGACATGACAACGGAAGCACTTGTAACAAAAATGATGTGGGCATTGGGCCAGACCACCGATCCGGCCGGGGTAGCCAAGATTATGGCAACGAACTATGTGGACGAAGTTTCCTTGCCTACGGACACAACCTCCCTGTAAGGGAGGTTGATCGCTGTAACTGCCGAAGACATCGAGTTAACGCTAAAATTTCCCCAGTCTATGTTTAATCTTAATAGCGATTTCCAGCGATTGGATGGCTTGTTCCAGTGGAATCAGGCATTCCGAAAGTCCGTCAAAGCATGCAAGGGCATGATCCAGACTTTTTTTGTACGGATTGGCGGATTCGAGGTTGATTTTTTGCTGCCCTGATGCGGTATACTCATATAATGCGGTAGGTATAAGATCATTTTCGTCGCTTTCATGGAATACCAGTTTGGCCTTCTCAAAATAAGCTTCATAGGCTACCGTGAATGGATAGCTTGTCGGCATATGGGAAGAGGCGACGACTTCTGTGAACGTATCCTGATGCTGAAAATAAGCCCGCACCTGTGCTTGTTTAGGATGGGCAACCTCTGTGCCCCAGACCGTGCATGGGTCACAGGGGCCCAGGCCCAGCAGCCATGCGAGTAAATCCAGTTCATGAATCATGAACTGAGTAGGGATGGAGCCTGGTCCAAGATCTCCCCACAGGGGAGGTGTTTCCCTTTTCAAGGACAAGGAAACAAGCTTTCCGTACTTTTGCTGACGGTGAGCCTCGTACAGATAGGTATAGGCAGGATCAAACTTAATGAACTGGTTGACCAGAATCTTTTTACCATATTGCTTTTCAGCTTGTTGCATAAGGAGAGCGTCTTCGAGATCAAGGCAAACCGGCGTTTCACAAAACACATGCTTTCCGTGCTTTAGTGCATCAATAGCATATGACCTATGCAGATGAGAGGGCAGACATAGATCGACGACATCCACGTCTGAATCCAGCAGAATATCCTCTATATTTTGTGTGACTTCAACGTTCAGGTCCTTTCTTAGCTTTTGCAGCTTGGTTTCGTTCCTTCCGAATACAACGATTCTGTTCACCTTGGGATGGTTGTTTAAAAGTGACGCATGATACGCGCCGAATCCCGTCCCCAAAATTCCAATATTCATCATCCATTACACCCCTTTACTTCTATGATACACACCTATTATTGCCAACAGGGTGTCAACAATCTTTGCATCGACTTTTCAACTTGGGTAACCATCTATTGTGGAGGTATGATTGTGAGACTGCATCGTTTAATCGCGATTTTATTATGTATCGAGTCCAGAGGGAGAATGAAGGCCAAGGAATTGGCGTTGGCACTGGAAACCTCGGTCCGCTCGATTTACAGGGATATCGACCTTTTGGCTGAAGCCGGGGTTCCGATTGTTACCGCATCCGGCCCGAAGGGCGGAATTTATTTGATGGAGGGCTATACAGCCAACCTTAAACAGTTGAACGGAGGAGACGTGATTCAGCTTTATTTAACAGGCATGGGCATATATACGGGCGGGCCCACCGAATCGGGCTTAAAATTAAAAAATGCACTGCTCAAGCTGGAACAGACTATGCCAGACCCTTATCAATCGGATATTCGGAAAGCCAAAGCGCGGTTTTATTTTGATGATACGCCCTGGTGGACGGAACGTGTAGCCATTCCCTGTCTGGAGACCGTGAGAGCTGCGGTGTGGGGATCTAATAAAATAACCATTCAATATTGGAAAGCTGATGGAGTCTATTCTTCTCGCCATGTACATCCCTATGGACTTGTGGTGAAAAAGGGTGATTGGTATCTCATTGCCTTCTGTGAGACCGGGCAGGAGATTCGGACCTTCAAGTGCGAGCGTATCACGGAGGTCCAGCCGTCTGCGGAGGTCTTCGAGGTTCCTGTGGATTTTTCGCTGGAGCAGCATTGGATGACGCAAGGAACCAGGTTTAAGCAGCTTTGCAAAAAGGAAGAGTACTATCCCGTAGTGATCCGAACGAATAAGACGCAAGCTGGAATCATAGCGAACAGGCTGGAAATCATCCATTCCGTGCAGGAAGGAAGCCATTTGCATCTGACGGTCAATATGTACAGCTATGAAGCGGCTTGCCGCGATGCTATGGATTGGATCGGCCGGGGTGAAATTATGGAGCCTGGGGCACTCCGACAGTTTGTGAAGGAACAGATCAGCCAGCTCCACAAGCTATATGCATGAATTTAGAAAAACACCTGCCCAGGGGCAGATGCCTTTGTTTGTTAAGTCCAGGCCCAGAGGAATCCATCACGATCCCAGGCTATTCTGCCGCCATGAAGCTTGCGAAATGCTTTTTTGATTTCTTTTTCCAGAGATACATGACCGTGCTCGCTTATAAACACATACTGCTCTCCATACGTAGAGCGTACATATGCAATCGCATCTTCCTGTTTCAGGGTGCCTACTTCACGGATCTGCGCAACCATCCATTGTGCAATTTGTTGTTCTGTTGTAGGGGAATTGTCCATTTTTTTGTATCCTTTCCTGCATACCGATTGAGTGCAGCCGTTCGGCTCACCTCCCTGTAGTATACGGCAACTCGGAGAATTATTGAAATTATTGAAATAAATTCACCTGGGCGGTTGGCGAAGTGGGCTTTATTTTGTATAATTAAGGGAATATTCACGGGAATTCTCTTTTTTTGTATTGAAATCATGCAAGTAATCCCTGGGGGTGCCTGATTTGAAGGAAACAACCACAATTCGCGCAGAGCTGGAACAGTATATTAGACGAGAAGGAATTACGATTAGCAAGTTTGGGGAGAACACAGGTATTAATGCAGGAACGATCAGTGCCATTATTAACGGTAATCGGCCAATCGCGATGCTGCTGTTGGATCGGATTGGAGCAGGCATGGGGCTTGAAGAAGGAAGCCTCTATGAGTTGTACATTGATGAGTTTATACGGAATACAGCACCGAATTGGCGACGGGTTCGGCCATTTTTGCATCGCTGTGCAGAGTTGGACAAACTGGACTGTATTAAGCAGGTCGTGGAGTTTATGATGGACTATCTCATTTACGCCCCAGCTTTATTTGAGACGGCAGAAAAGCTATTCGGAAAAGGCAAGCATGAGGCTGCGGCCATTATCTATAGAAATGTCTCGGATAGTGAGAAATACCAACATTCCGAACGTCTGGCTCTTTGCCAGTATCGGTTATTCACGATTGCCATTGGTGATGATCAGGATGAAAATTTATGGGCGGCTACACACTTTGAGAGCTTTGTGGATCGACTGAGTGAAGCAGACCAACTGGAGGCCTTAAAAGACTTGGCTAATACCTATGCCTCCTTGCGACGTTGGGATAAAGTAGAATGGTTAGCTGAAAAAATGGGCCAAAAAGCCAAGGTGCAATACGAGCAAAAATACGGGAATACCAGAAGATCAGAGCGTGGCAAGGAACCGAAGGGTCCTTTGTTTATGTACATTGTGTATTCCTATGTGATGCGCGCCGGGGTGTGGGATGAGCGCGGGGATTATCAGAAGGCACTGGAATATGTATCCTTGTATTCTGATTTGAGCTGGGTAAAAGAGGATACAGAAGAAGCGCGCCGTTTGAAGGCCCTTTGTAGCAACTGGGCTAAGGCCAACGGGTATC
This sequence comes from Paenibacillus peoriae KCTC 3763, assembly GCF_000236805.1. GTDB lineage: Bacteria > Bacillota > Bacilli > Paenibacillales > Paenibacillaceae > Paenibacillus > Paenibacillus peoriae. Next base: position 188,420 of record NZ_AGFX01000018.1, read on the forward strand.
TCTATCAGGTGATGTCCGGCAGCCTGGACGTGATTCCACAGTATGTAGACTACTTGGAGAAAAACGAAGGCGAAATTCTAGTAGGGTTGCATAAAATTATGGTGGCGGCTAACCGTTATGATTTTAATGTCGATTTTGTACTACAGCGTTTTGAAAACCAAATTGAGGCATTAGCAGATCAGCATGTCAAGGTAGGCACCTATACAGAGCAAATGTCAGCAGATCTCTATGCACGATTTTTGGCAGAGATGGCTTGTTATGATCTCAATAAAGATCGCTATACCAAAGGTATGAAATTCTTGCTGGAAAGCCTTTCTTATTCCGTCATGCTGAATGGCAATCCTGTTACAATCAAATGTGTAGGATTATTCGAAAAGTATCGGCATACTGCCTCTTCTGAGGACAAAAAGGAATATAAAAACTTACTTGGAGAGGTAGAATATATTCATGATAAAAAAGATCATTTTTACTCTGCTCGCATTTAATGCTTTTATTCTGTTGAGTTTTTCAATCGTTGCTCCTTCGTTTGAAGAGTCCAGCTGCGTTCGCAGTCATGGAATGGGAGGTTGGTCGTATTCATCCTTTGATACATCAGCTTAAAAAGGTCTGGGTTGATGGTAACTCAAAAAGGTATTCTCTTGTGAAAAGAGGATACCTTTTTTGGTTTGTCCCATTACACTCGAATGGGCTGCTTGTCTTATGAAGGGTTGGATGATGGAGATAAAGCGGGTGGAAACCAGACATGACGCAGATCCACCCAGCCCTGACTATTAAAGGATACGCCACGCACAGAAGGGAGATAGGCCGTCTGAACGGGCTTCTCATATAAAATGTGCAGTTGGTGCTCCTGAATGAGCCGTGTTTCAATATGTTCAAATAGCTGCGCCCTGACGGTATGATCGGATTCGCGTGTAATTCCACGCAGCAGTCTTTCGATATCCACACGGCTATGCGGCTCCACATGGCCGGACACGTTGAGATACAGATCAAACAAGCGCAGTTGCTCATCACGGTCACGAAATAGAGAGAAAAAGATCAAATCCGACTCCATGCGAATCGATGAGCTTTTGAACTCATTCATGGATGCGGCTACGATATTACAGGTATATCCCCAGGCTTCGAGCTGGGCCGCGACCCGGTCTGCATCTGCTCTATACTCGGGAATAGTGGCAATTTGCAACACCGCCAGTGGCTCATATGAATCATCAGGCACTCCCACCTCTTCGGGAGGAAGGTTGCGCTGCTCCAGACATGCTACGATCCGGGCGCGCACGTGCGGGTTGCGCAGCGGCCCATCCTTGTAAGTGTTGCATGTAATAAATTTGCATACCGAAGCTGCTGAGTGAATTTGGCTCCATGCGGCATCTGTGCCTCCCGCGGATATGGGATTATGGATGATGTGAAAAGAAGAAGCGTTATCCTCCGTATCCGGCGATTCCAGCTTGGTCGCCCACGGGAGCTGTACAATCTCTACCCGATCCAGATGGGCCCTGCCTTGAAAATAAGGTGCAAAAGCCTCCAGTATACAGAGGCTTTCATTCATTTCGGTGACCTTGAACGCCCCTGTACCGACAGGACGGATGCCAAAGGCGGCTTCACCCGCCTGATTCAGCTCACGCGGCACAATCGCAGCGCGGCTGGTACACAGGAAGGACAGAAACAGCTCGTTCGGCTCTTTTAGCTCGAAGCGTACCATGGTTGGACTTACTGCCTGCACGTGCCGAATTTGCCGGACGATAAAATGGTACAGTCTCCTTCCCGGTGCGCGACGCAGTCGCTCAAAGGTATAGACGACGTCATCGGCGGTCAATATTTTGCCGTTATGGAACAGCACTTCCTTGCGCAGGAAAAAGGTCCACTGCGTACGGGTGGCGTCCACCTCCCAAGCGTGCGCCAGCCCCGGCAAAATCTCGCCGCTTTCGTTCGCCCGGCGGGCCAGCCCATCAAAGACGTGGCTGGATACGAAGGATTCAGCGAGCCAGTTCAAGTACAGCGGGTCCAGCGTATAGAGCTGCTGGCGAATAGGCAGACGCAGCGTGTCGATCTGCTGCTGATCGCTGCGCACCTCCGCGTGATGGCCGAAGTAATTCAGCAGCCAGCCCTGCAAATGCTCCTGCATCGTGGAGGAGCGCGAATGAGCCCGGATTTCATCCAGCGCACGCTTGATGTCATGGCGGTCAATGGCCTGCATCATGGACTGTACAGCAATGTCTTCCGGCTGAATCAGGAAGCGCAGGCTGGAGCGGCGGCCCCGGCCTCGGCGGGGAGTCCATTGAATCCAGTCATGCTGCTCCATTTTCTGAACGATCATCAAGGCATTGCGGTGGGTGCAGTCAAAAATAGCCGCCAGCTCATCCAGCGTAGTCTCTACGGTATGATCCTCGTCTTTGTCGTCAGCGGTGTGGGAGTGAAGCTGCAAAAATTGGGCATGAAGTTTCATTCATAGTCGCTCCGTTTCCTCTATAGATGATTAAAGCGCAGCCGCTTATATAAAATAGGAAATTTTGTTTCAATTAATTTCTCTTTATCTTCTTATTTTATCATCTACAATAAGGGTTATAAAGCATATTTGTGGAGGTATTTACCATGGATGACAAGATGAGTGGAACGTCTCTGCCGGAATCGTCGTTTTTGTCCGCCTTTGCTGGCGCCATTGTGCTCGCGCTGGTTCATCAATATCTGTTTTACGGACATGGGCTGGGCGTGTCTATGCCTGTTTTTGTCATTGTGTTTTACGCCTATATGTTTGTCTTCAATCGAGATCGCATTCAGCTGGGTTCATGGATAGGGCGTCTGCTGTCTGTCATCATTATCATGCTGGCATTGACGTATGCACTGTTCAATAACCCGGTTCTATATGTGTTAAATGCGCTGGCTATACCCGCTCTGATTAGTGTACATATGGTGCTGCTATTAGGGGAGAAAAGGTATGGCTGGTCGGAGCCCGGTATGATCGGTCAGGCGTTAAGCCATTGGTTTTATCAAAATATGCGCCATATCTCGACTCCGTTTCGGATGTTCAAGAGGGCAGCCTTTCGGAATGTAAAGGATGAGCGTAAGCGTGTACTGGGCAAAGTGCTGATCGGTTTGATCATCGCCTTGCCATTGCTGTTCATCATTGTATCCTTGCTGGCTTCGGCAGATGGGATGTTTGAGAAGCTGTTATCCGGCATACCTGAGTGGATTGGCACGTGGTCCTTTGGGAACGGGATGGTGCGGCTGATCTGGACCTGCTTTTTTACCTTCTGTTTCTTCTGTTATTTGTGGGGGTTCGTGCATCCTGCCCCGCGTGGTACAGAGAGAGAAGCTCAGTCGTCAGCAGTACCTTATCACGAGCCAGTCGCGATCAAGTTTGATCCGGTGATCACGGCTACCGTGCTGATCGTCATGAATCTGGTGTATGTCGTGTTTGTGGTGCTGCAGTTTGGGTATTTGTTTGGTGCATGGGAAGGTGCTTTACCCGCAGGAACCTCGTATGCAGAATATGCAAGAAGGGGATTCGGGGAGCTGGTGCTGGTCACAGGTATCAATTTTATACTGATGATCAGTGTGTTGAAGTGGACTGAATTCAGCTCAAGCATATTGCAAAAAATCAACAGCGGTCTGCTCTATATACTTGTTGGCTGCTCGGGTGTGATGCTCTATTCGGGATATACCCGGCTGGTCATGTATGAAGAGGCATACGGCTATACGTACACCCGCTATCTGGTACACGCGTTTATGATCTTTCTGGGCTTGCTGCTGCTCATTGCAGCCGTGCGTATTCATGTTCGCCAGCTGCCGCTGGCAAAATATTATATTGTACTTGCGCTGGTGGCTTATGTCGTCGTGAACTATGTGGGGATTGATGTACGTATTGCCGAAAATAATCTCGAGCGGTATCGCACGACATCGGTGATAGATAAGGAATATTTGAGTGGGTTATCGGCGGATGCCATTCCGTTACTGATTGAATTTAGCCGCAAGGAACATGGAGCGATGGATGAGTACCTGCAAGGGCGTCTGATGAGCATGACAAGGGAAGAGACGGCGTGGCCTGCGTTCAATTGGGCTAAGTATCGAGCGCAGCAGGAGCTGCAAGACTATATTTTGGAATGAGAGGTGCTTGAGAATGATCGGAACAGATACGTTACAAGGGATGGTATTGGAGTTGCAGGGTGAAATGTCACAGTATCGGCATCAGTTTGGTACACGACGGAACGAATTTATCACGGAGGCTATGTCCTGCGGAATGAGTGAGGAGGAGGCCCACTCCTATGCAATCCAGAGCATCGGTCCGGTCGTTCCCGTCGAGTGCATGCCTACGTTAGCTCCCGGTAAAACCCGGCCGCTCAGTCCATTGCTGGCAGCGCGATACCGATATACAGGGGATTGGAAGGACATCGACGAGCATCTGCTCCTGCCTGATGAAGTTCTACGGATTGCACGTACAGAGCAATTTCGCGGCTGGATCAGCGATATGCGGAATTACTGGGTAGAATCGGCTCCCTACCGATTCGGGGATGATCGTCTTTCGCTGCTGTCGGTTGCCAATGAGCAGGAAGGTCACTTTTCCATGCTCGTCTGGAAGGAGCCCGGTGAAGAGCCGGAGGTATGGACGTATGCTTCCCAGCATGAGTACCGGTTCAGTCATTTGCTCCACTGGTTTAAGTGGCTGAACGGACGGAGTGAAGAATGAGAGGTACAGATGATGAAAAAGAATTGTAATTGGATCATGCTATTTATCGGGATTGCTCTGATGGTGGGAGCTGCGGACTATTTTACACAAGCTATACCTACAAATACTCCCGAGCTTATCGTTCCAACCGTAATCAGTAAAGAAAGCCTTCAACTATAGATTAACAAAAAGCATTATTGCCCTTTCCTCCGCTCATATCGTTGGGACATTCTTTCAATTCTACGGAACATTTCTTCTCTTACGTCCGCCGGCTTCAGGCATTCACATTGGTCACCGAAACTGAGTAGAAGATTGTAGCCGAAATCATCAGCGATAAATGGAAAATGAACCATGAAATAGTTATCTCCATATGGCGTGATATGCTCGCTGCTGCAATAATCCAGCATCCGATCTCTAAGGGATTCGTGAATCAGCAATTGGATGGGTCTCTGCTTTTGAGACATGATACTGGTGAATTCGGAGATCGATTCAGGTAATTCCCTACGGGTAAAGGTCTCATCCAGAACTTCCAGCTGGGATATACGGGATAATTTGAATAAGCGAAAGTCCTGCTTATGAAGGCAAAAACCTTGAACATACCAATGATTTTCCTTTAACACGAGCTTGTACGGTTCAATCTTGCGGGTGCTCATCTGGCCTTTGCGGTCAGAATATTGGAAGGATAGAAGAGAATGTTTTTGAAGGGCAGTTTTAATCATTTCTAAAAACACCTGCAAATTTACATTGCCCATCCAAGGTTTGAGGTCGATCATGATTTGACTTGATTTCAGTTCTATTTCATGAGCCTGCTCTGTTGGCATAAGGCTTTTGACTTTGGCAAGTGTACCTAACATCTGTTCGCGGGTCAGCATGGGTGAAATGCTTCCAAGCCCCATCAGAAGTGTTGTAATATCGGCAGGTGTGAACACTTTTTTATCCACTTTATATTCATCCATGATACAGAATCCACCGTTCACGCCAGGAGCCGATACGATAGGTATACCCGCCATGTTGATGGTCTCAATATCTCTATAAATGGTCCGGAGTGAAACCTCAAACATGTCAGATAGAGACTTTGCGCTCATTCTTTTACGTTCAAGCAGAACCATAATAATAGAAATCAGTCGGTCAATTTTCATGTAGTATCAGCCTTTTTATTTTTATTCTGAATTGTTGCCATATAGCTGTCAATGGTCGGTGATAGAATCATGTGGTAAAGCAATTTAGGAGGCTGATTATATGAGCAACATGCAAGGGTATTACGAGATTTTAGAAGAGACGAACAGGATCGCTTTGGCAACATCGGTCGACAACATTCCCAATGTCAGAAATGTCAATTTTGCTTATGACACCAACAGGCCGGGAGTTATTTATTTCACGTCAGATCGGAGAAATCAGAAGGTTGCCGAGTTTGGGCAAAATAATAAAGTAGCTTTTACAACGATCCCGACAGAAGGCATTCCTCATATTCGTTCCCACCATGCTTTTGTTGAGAAGAGTAAGTATTCCATAGACGAGGTAAAGGAGCTATTTTTGGCAAAGGTTCCAGGGTATGATGAAATTCTGTCGGGTCTCCGTGAGACACTGGAGGTTTTTGAAATCCAAATCAAGGAAGCCACGATCGTTTTGGGATACGATCAACAACCGAGTCAGATCAGGTTCGAGTAATAGGCAAAGAAACATTTCAGCTACTAAGCTACAAAATAGTGAATAATGTGGACAAGCCATTTTCTCTACCCGCAAAGATCCATGTAACAGCAGCCGCATCAAGCGGCTAAGAACAGGGCATACGGCATGAGCTGTATGTCTTATTTTTTTACATTAAAGGATTTATAAGTTTAGGGGTTCCCAAGGCTTTTTGCAGGAAAGATAAAAAGATATTGACAGTGTTGTGAAGCTTCTTGCAGGAATCAACTTTTTTATATACAATTACGATAAGTTGATTGGATTAAATAAATTTGATTAACTCAACTTTCAGGTTATTATCCAAGGAGGGAGGTAATCCTTAGACGATGTCATACTTATCTTTTACAGACGAGGATCACCTGATTATAAAGTCTTATGAAGCTCTGGTTTATGGCATTGCGGACTACTTAGGATCGGAATGCGAAGTCGTTCTGCACAGCTTGCACGATTATAATCAGTCCGCAGTCGTAATCGCCAACGGTCACCATTCCGGAAGAAAGGTAGGCGCTCCTATTACCGACTTGGCCTTGCGTATGCTTAAGGAGCTTGAGAATTCAGGCGCTAAACAATCCAAAAGCTACTTCACCCGCGGCAAGAACGGCCAGTTATTGAAGTCCAGCACCATCGCTATTCGGGGTAAGGATAATAAAATTATTGCCTTGTTGTGCATCAACATGAATCTTGATGGTTCCCTGTCAAACTTTCTTAACACCTTTTCGCCGAACCAACTCCTATCCCCTGAGAACAATGTGAAGGAGAATTTCGCTAACTCTGTGGAAGATCTACTGAAGAACACCATAGAAACGACGATTCACGAGGTCGACGCTTCCCAAGAGATCCCGCATCATAATCGGAATAAAGAAATTATCAGGCTGCTCTTAGAACGAGGCGTCTTTCAAATGCGCGATTCCGTGGCTATTGTTTCCAATGCGCTTAAGATCTCAAAGCATACGGTTTACTTACATTTAAGAAATTATAACAACAATCAAGGGGAAGACTAATTTTCTAATTATCAAATAAAACGCAAGAAGCTTTGACTCCGGTTTGGATCGCTTCTTTGAGTAATTCAACCCGCATTTCCGATTACTTCTTTACGCTTTCCGTGCGGCAGTGAAAGCCAATTGTCCGCTTGTCTATCGAGTCATTCATTTCGACGAAACGATTTTCTTTATTGTTCCTTCATACTTAAGTGATTACAAGGTTTTTCGGGGGGTCTTATATGAACATGAATGTAATATCTATTGAAGAAAAAAAGGTTGTTAAATACAAGAGTTGTTTTGATGTGATTGGGCCGGTAATGATAGGTCCTTCAAGCTCACATACTGCAGGTGCTTTAGCTATTGGAGCAATTGCCGGTAAACTATTTCAGGATATTCCAAAAAAAGTCGTGGTAAGGTATTATGAGTCATTTGCTGAAACCCATAAAGGACACGGAACTGATTTTGCAATTATTGCTGGGATATTAGGATTCGCTGCCGATGACAGCAAAGTGCCAGATGCTATTAAAATAGCAGAATCTAAAGGAATTGACATTACCTTTATTGAAAAAGCAGGTGATAGTCCTGCTGGTTATCCAAATACGGCAGATATATATTTAGAGAATGAAAGTCGAAGTATTAGAACGATGGGTATTTCGGTCGGCGGCGGATTAATTGAAGTCAAACATGTTGAAATTGACGGATTTAGCTTAGATCTGCAGGGGCCATTGCCAGTTATTATTGCGATTTCCGAAAGAGCTGACTTTGAATTTGTTTTACGCAGGATCTTTAAACAATATGATGTGGAAATTAACAACTATCATATTTTAGAAGAAAACGGAAAATATCTATATGCATTTGCTTTGGATTCGCTATTGCCCGGTGATGTTCAGAAGGAATTGGGAAGTTTAAGCAGCATAGCTAATATCATTATCCTTTAGTTACATTAGGGGTGAAAAAATATGTATATGACCATAAAAGAAATTGTAGATGCAGCTAATAAAAGGCAAAAACCAATTTATGAATTAGCAATCGAACAGGAAATCGAACAAACTAGAAATTCTTATGAAGAAGTTTGGAGTAAAATGGAAAGAAATTTAGCGACTATGGAAAATTCCATAAATAAAAGTATCGAGGGCGACGGGGTATTTTCTCCGACCGGTTTAACCGGAGGCGATGCTGTTAAAATGAAAAAATATCGAGAAAATGGAAAAACTCTCTCTGGAGATTGGATGGTGTTAGGGGTTCAAAGTGCTATCGGTGTTAATGAAGTAAATGCTTCATTAGGGGCTATTTGTGCAACTCCAACAGCAGGTGCGAGTGGGACGATCCCGGGAGTCCTATTTAGTATTAAAGATACATTGCAGTTAAGTCATGAAGATATGGTCCATTTTCTATTCACTTCAGCTTTATTTGGAATGATAGTCGCAAATAATGCTTGTATTTCCGGAGCGTACGGAGGATGTCAAGCTGAAGTAGGCAGTGCCTCAGCGATGGCAGCAGCAGCAGCGGTAGAAGCCGCCAGAGGAACGCCACAGCAATCTTCTGAAGCTTTCTCAACCGCATTACAAAATTTACTCGGTTTGGTTTGTGATCCGGTCGCTGGTTTGGTAGAAATTCCTTGTGTAAAGAGAAACGCCATTGGAACGGCAAATGCTTTAGTAGCAGCGGACATCGCATTAGCCGGCGTAAACAATATCATCAATGCTGACGAAGTTATTGAAGCGATGTATAGAGTTGGAAGACAGATGCCTCGCGAATTAAGAGAGACAGGTTTAGGCGGAATTGCGGCCACACCTACAGGGATTACCATCAAAAGTAAAATTTTGGATAGAACCAATTAAAATTTTTGTAAACGCTAACAAATTGCCTAGCGAATTTTTTTGATTTTGATCAACTTAGAAGAAGGACACACGATGTGGCGCACCTTGTAAGCAATTCATTTTTCAAGAATGATCTATATTCCTAAGCCTTAAAAAGAGGGGTAAGAATAGGATACAAGGAGGAATTATTATATGAATGGGAATGCTGCAAAAAAAATAGAATTTCAAGCTGAAAATACTGCAGTAAGAAATGAGAAATATCCAGAACCTAAAAAATGGAATAAACAGGATACTACCTGGGCATTGAGCCTTTTTGGAACAGCAATTGGAGCAGGAGTACTCTTTTTACCTATTAATGCAGGTTTAGGTGGTTTATTATCATTACTATTAATTACTATACTTGCATTTCCTGTTATGTATTATTCACATAGGGCGCTTGCTAAAATGATAAACGCTTCCAATTCTGCTAATGAGGGGATTACAGGTACAATAAGAGAGTATTTCGGAAATAAGGCAAGCATAATTTTTAACATAGTATACTTCGGCTCAATTTATACTATTGTGCTGATGTATTCGGTTGCACTCACAAATACTGCAAGTAGTTTTATCGTGAATCAATTGCACATGAAGGAGCCTTCAAGGGCCATTTTATCGCTTGTATTAGTACTCGGTCTTATAGCTATACTAAATTTTGGTCAAGATATTACTGTAAAGGTAATGAGCATGCTAGTATATCCTTTCATAGCTTCTCTACTTTTTATCGCAATATCTTTGATTCCACAGTGGAATACGTCAATGCTTAGTTTTTCAAGTGTTTCTACTGCTTCAACAGGAACAGGATATTTTGGAACAGTATGGATGATATTACCAATCATAGTATTCTCGTTTAATCATTCTCCTATTATTTCGTCATTTGTTACAAAACAGAGAGCTACCTATGGAATAGTAGCTGATGCTAAATGTGCTCAAATACAAAAAGTTTGTTATATCATGACATTCGCTGTTGTTATGTTCTTTGTTTGGAGCAGTGCCTTGAGTTTGACTCCAAATGATCTTGTAATGGCAAAAGAACAAAACTTATCAATTTTATCATATCTTGCTAATGAACTTAATTCGCCTCTAATCACGATTGTAGCTCCTATCATTGCTTTTATGGCCATAACAAAGTCCTTCCTTGGCCATTACATAGGAGCATATGAGGTAATGCGTGACATGATTATCAAGTTCAGTAAAACACGCGGAAAAAATATAGAAGAAAAAACAGTTAAGACAATGATCCTTGCTTTTGTCGTATTAACATGCTGGTATGTTGCTTATGCAAATCCAAGTATTCTTGGACTCATTGATGCCCTTAGCGGACCGTTAGTTGCTGCTATCTTATGTCTATTACCAATGTATGCGATCCGTAAAGTACCAGTACTAGCTAAATACAGAGGGAAAATAAGCAATGTATTTGTCATTGTTATAGGTATACTTACTGTCCTGGCAAGTATTAAGTCATTATTCTAATTCACTATTGTTGGTTCTAGTGTAAAAATGGTGGGGTCAGTTATCCTTCAAACTGCCTGCGGTTGCTACGAAAGCAAAACTCTCCAGATAGGCATGCAAATGCTTAGGAGCCAACCGTATATGTATTCCGTTAGATAGCAATCTATCAGGATATTTCCTGGGACAATCCGATGCTAAAATATGAGGCCATTCCGGGAGATAGTACCATCTTAGGGATAGATTATATATGCTTTCAATTAACTGCTTTTTGGTGAATTGTGATTATCTTTCGTTTATCATGTTGTTAAAGACAACCGGAATCCACCTAGAATGTTGAGAGGGAATTGAGACCAACATCATTTCCTCTACAACTTATATTCAGGGGGAAATTCAAAATGGCTAGAAGTGCAAGCACCTACGCATCTATAATTGACGAATTTAAGATAGAAACGAACAGAAAGTATTCACCGGTAGGTGGAACGAAGTGTAATATTTTTGCGCAGGATGTGATGTCCGCTATGTCGGCCGACTTACCGAGCGGCTTGGCCAATCAGATAGCTGATGCTTTATCAGGTAACAAGACGCCGGGATGGTATTCCGTAACCTTTTTGGATGCCCAAAAAAGAGCAAACCTCGGCTATCCTGCCATAGGGATCAAAAAGGCGGAAGGGCATGGTCATGTCGTCGTTGTCAGACCGAAGGGGGCATCGATCACGATTTTAAAAGAGGTACAGATTGCTCAGGCAGGGACCAAAAATTATAACAATAATACCATTAACTATTCGTGGATAGCAGCAGATTTGCCTGGAGTAAAATTTTACACGCATGACTGATGACTCCAAGGCAATAACGTATTGACCCCGAAAGCAGATCCGTTTGATCTGTCTCCAGGGTCGTTTTTTTATTTTGAAACGGAACGTTTGGATACAATGAACGCTTTACCCGGCTTGAGAAAGGCAACAGCATAGCCGTTGGAGAAGGAGGAGGATTCCGTTCTATACTCGAGCTTGGTCAGCAATTGGCCTTGACGATTGATGTAGCCGAATTTTCCGTCTGAGACGGATGAATGTGCTTGTTTACCTACTAAAGCCAAGCCTTCCTTGAATGGGAATGTGACATCGTATTTTTGTTGATATTTAATGACCAAGGCTCCGCTTTTTTCAATAAATCCGACCTCGTTTTTTGCATTTTTTACACTCGCCAGGCCTTCACTGAAATCCTGGGCATCGGTAAATTTAAAGGGAATAACGACTTTTCCCTGTTTATTGATGAAGCCCCATGTTCCTTTGGCATTTTGTACAGGAGCCAGCCCCTCTGAAAAGTCTCCTCCGGATTTATATTGAAGAGGAATAACTTCCTTTCCTGTGGTGTTGATATATCCGTACAGCCCTTGGCTATTCTGAACAATAGCCAAGCCATCCGAAAAGCTTCGACTATATTTGTATTGATAGGGGATTGCTATTTGACCGGAAGCATTAACGAAGCCGATCTTGCCTGTGTTGGGGGCGTAGGCAAGCGCCAGACCGTCCGTAAATAGATATTCCGAATCAACATTTTCTTTAAAATGAGTAAGGACCTTTCCTGTGCGATCAATAAAGGCATTTTCTTTGGTGGAGGCTATGGTGATCTTGGCCTTTCCTTCGCTAAACAAATTTGCTTCGGTATATTGGCAAGGAATGGCCAATGTCCCTTTGGTGTTAATGTACCCATAGAGATTGGTTTTTGTGTTTTTCACGAGGGCCCGTTGCTCATGAAAATCACCAATGGATGTAAGCTCGGCGGGAAGTGAGAAAGCCTTTTCCCCTTTGGTATTATAAAACACAAGATTCCCAGTAGATGTTTCAGCGGCTAATAGGCCATCATGAAAAGCACCGTCGCTTTCAGGTCGGGCCACGTTATAATCCAGCGGTGTTGTGGAAACTTCAATGGCTGTTGCACTACTGGAAGCAGCCGAACCCATCCCGGAAACGGCAACGCTGGTACATAGAATCAATATCGCTAATCCGAACTTTTTTAACATGCATAGGCTCCTTTGCAAGTTGATTTACCATAATATAGACGGAAAAAATGTAGGAATGTTTCTTGTAACCTATTGCGGTTCATGAGAATGAGGTCTGATGGGGGAGGTGCCTTATCATCGGTGCATAGATCAAATGGAAGAGGGAAGCTGCTATTCACAGCTTCCCTCTTGTGGACTATTGTTATCACGGATATATAAGTGACAGTCGAGTATGATTATGTTATCGACTAATGTTCTGCTCAAAGGGCATAATTGTAATGAGAAATTTTATATCTCAAGAACTATCTGGACACTCTTTAAATTGTAAAATATTAGAAATGAATAGCGTACAATATTCATTGTGCGATATGTAAAATGAACTAAAAAGAGGACCTCTTGCACTTTATTTTAGTCATTTAAGACTATTTTTTCAACTCCTTTTTTATAACTATATACCTATAATATATCCTTTAAGCAGTCTTCCACGTAGTCGGGAGCTGCTTTTTGCATTTGGCTAACCGTATGAAGGTAGCGTTGCGTCGTATTGATGTGGGAGTGTCCCAGGTTTTCCTGCACCTGCTGTAACGATGCCCCCTGAATCAGGGCCAATGTAGCGTTCGTGTGGCGAAACCAGTGAGGCGTTATCTTTTTCGCGATACCGACTTCTTCCCTGGCCCGCTTAATGATCGTTTCTACTTGTCTTACAGACAATGGGAACAGTCTTTCAGGCATATCTAATGGCTCATGCTGCGGAAGGATACCCTTGAACTGCTTGTACATACTCCAAAGCCTTGGTGGCACTTTCACCTCCCGCTGTTTGCCCCCTTTTCCGTTAAATACGGTCAGCCAAATGAATGTCTCTGTCGGATCGTAATGGAAATGATCCCACTGTATAGCTACCATCTCAGACACCCGAAGCCCCAATAATACCAGCGTGAGCGCGATAAGATAATTTCGTTCCCCTTGCGTTTTTAAATAGGTTAAAAGCTGACGCAGCTCATTTTTGGTCAAAAAATGGTTTTTACTGTTCACCGGGATTTTGGGAGTCCGCACACTTGTAGTGGGATTGTGCTGGAAAATATGAATGCTTGGATCGCTTCCCCACTTGTACAGTGATCTTAATGGTGCCAAAAGGCTGGCAATGGTTGCTGGTGCGGGTGTTTGCTTGGTAGAACTGCAAAACCCTTCTAATAAGCCGATTTTATAGACCTCAATATCCTGCCATGTCACTGTCCGTAATGGTTTGCCTGATGTGAAATTTCGGAACTGCTGAATGGCTCTCTTGTAGTTTCGCAGGGTATACGGTGAGCTACCGCAAGTACTTAAAAATAACCCAATGATTTGGTCATCCGTGTACGTCTCAGGGTTGTGTATGGAATGGGCATGTAGCTGAGAAGATATCATTTTGGACGTATACATAGAAATTCCTCCTGTTCGTTCGCACAATGAATATTGTGCGATATTCATTCTCAATATTAAGGCAAATTACTGACCGCGCACCAAACAGGAGGAATATTTGTGGAAGAAATTTTAGTGAACTGTCTGACTCGCCTCTTATCCAAAAATAAACAAGTGTATGAACACTCGCTGCGGGTTGGAAATATGGCTAAACGGATGGCTTCTTACCTGAATTTTGATGAGCAGCAGACACGGAAATTCGTCATAGGCTGTTGTTTTCACGATGTTGGGAAAATACTGCTGCCGGATGGCATTTTGGACAAGTCAGCCCCCTTGAATAAGGAGGAGTGGAAAATGATGAAGATCCATCCTCTCTTGGGTACCCAGCTTATTTTGAAAGAGGGGATCCTGGATCAGGATGTTGTGGACATTGTCCGATTTCATCATGAACGCTTGGATGGACAGGGTTATCCGTTTGGCATAAGTGGCGACAAAATCCCGCCTATGGCCCGGTTGTGTTCCATTATTGATGCTTTTGACAGTATGATTTCGGATCGGCCGTATCGCCGGGGCATGTCCATGCAGGAGGCCAAAGAGGAGCTTTGGCGCCACATTGGAACCCAGTTTGATTTGCTATATGTAGAACGGTTTTTGCATCTGCTTGAGGATCTGTCGATCGCCCTTGAACAATAACTCAGAGGGAGGCATGTTCCATGATATCCATTATCGTAGGATTTATCATTTTAATTATCGTTGTGTGTCTGGTCAACGGAATTGTTCATTTTATGGATCTAAAAAAACAATTGGGTATTAAAGAGCTGGAGAAAAAGGAGCTTAAGAAGTCACTAGAGGAAGCCAACAGCAAGTTAAATCGGCGGGAAGCCTTTCGATTGGGTGTTCCGGACGAGGGGTGTGCGTTTGAGTTTTTACATTTTGGCGACGAAACGCTAGCAGGGCTTACACATAGAAAAGGGATTGGTAAAATACAAGACATTAGTGCAAAGGGGCTTAGGCTGATTTGCGATTATGATCTACCTTTAAAAAAAACAATCCTCATCCAGATTGAATTCGAGCTAAACAAAGAGCCTTTTACCTTGCAAGCACACTTAATCCGAAAAGAGGCGCATATTAGTCAGCCTTTTATTACATACGGGCTTATATTTGTTGAAATGATTCCTACGGATCAGGAGAGGCTGGTGTACTGTATCAATCAGCGTGTTTTAAAACAAGCAAACCCCACAACATCTGCGATATAAAAAAAGCCGCGATCGCTTTTGTCTGCCCATTCCCGCATGTGGATGGCCTGAGCCGTTGGGATGGGAAGACAAAGACGATCGTGGCTATGCTATTTATTGCTCGCTATACGGGTTGGTACGGTAGGTCAATGAAAATTCACCCAATCCGTCAAAGAGCTTGTCCACCAGATAGGCAGGATCATACAGCATCCGGCCTGATCCCAGGTCGCGATAGTTCTCGAAGCTCCAGCCCCACGGTGCATCGGCGGCGTTGGCGCGACCATTGTCTCCTTTGAACGTGCCGTAGCTGCTCCACAGGTCCAGCGTAGAATCGTTACGCAGCGGCCACAGTGACGTTTCCAGCGGGATCAGCTCGTAGCCCATACGCTTGCTGTCGTCAAAGTTGCCGAGCTTGGAGTCCCATAGCTGTCCGCCGGAAGCGTTGAGATTCACCGGAGAACCGGCCTGGAAGACGTAGCCGGATTTGCCTTTGGCGCCTTTGCCGTTGTAAGGCTTGAGCGCATGTCCGAAATCACCGTTCGATTCGAGGAAGGACTCGTCATTTTGCGCACTGTATACCAATGGATGCGTGCCGGAGGCGTTCGTTTCGGTGGTGAAGTTGCTGTCATAATAGACTGAGCTCATGCCCGGATCATACTGAATGGCTTTGTTGGCCGGGCCGTACATACCGAGCTTGGCGTGTCTTGGCATTAAAGCCAATTCCAGCTCACCATTCGGATTGGTCACCTTGGTGCCGTCTTTTTTGGCTGTGCCCGGCTTGCGAATGGTGAACATCATGCCTTCCATATCATTTTCATGGTCTCCCAACGTTCCACGTGGATCATGTGTAGCGTAGAACAGATCGTAACCGATGAAATAGTGGGTATCTGATTCTACAACTGACCAGTATACGCTTGGCTTCAGGGGTAAGCTGCTTCCTTTGGCGTATTTGCTAATATTCTCCCAGTTATTCAGCCCTGACCAGTCGCCGTCAAAGTTCACGGGAATCGGAATATCACCTTCCGGGTTATTGCCTACATCCTGATACAGCACAGGCGACCAGTATTCCGCAAGTCTGGCTTGCTCGGACGCACTCAAGCCCGTTGTTGCCGCCGCCGCTCGGGTTGGAGCCAGGGTGGGTGCGACCAGGGTTGTCCCCAAAATGATAACGACTGCTAATGCTTTGCTTCCTTTTTTCCACATGATGAATACACTCCTTCGTTTTCTGATATTTTTAAATACGGTGAAGCCTTCTTCGTCCTTTTATTCCTTAACAGCCCCCAGCATGATGCCTGACACAAAATATCGCTGCAGCCACGGATACACCAGCAGGATCGGCAGGGTGGAAAAGACGACGCTGGCGGCCTTGAGACTTTCGGGCAGCAGCTCGACCATTCGCAGTCCTTCCATCTGCATAATGTCATTTGCCATATTGTTCATGACGAGCTGGTACAGCTTGAGCTGAAGCGGGTACATCTCCGGGTCGGTGATGTAAAAGAGGCTGTCCATAAAGCCATTCCAGCGGCTCACCGCATAGAACAGGCTTAATGCAGCAATGACGGGCATCGACAGCGGTAAAATAATTCGCAGCAAGATGCCAAAATGGCTGCTGCCATCGATTTCAGCCGCTTCTTCCAGGCTTTTCGGAATGGACTGGAAAAAGCTGATCATAATAATCAGGTTAAACGGATTAATCAGATGAGGCAGGATCAGCGCCCAGACCGAGTTGGTCAGATGCAGCTCCTTCATGAGAATGTATTCGGGGATAATCCCGCCGCTGAAAAACATCGTAAATACGATGATCAGCATGATCGCTTTTCTCCCTTGCAGACCTGGTTTCATGAGCGGATAGGCCGCTGCTATGGTCATGAGCATGCACAGCACCGTGTACAGTGCGGTCAACAGCACGGTGAAAATCAGAGAGCGCAGCATGCTGATATCGCCAAGCACTCTTTTGTAAGCTTCAAAGCTGATGTCGACAGGCCAAAGCAGCACTTTGCCGGACATAATCGGATTGTTGGAGCTTAGCGACACCGCGAATACATGTAAAAAAGGGGATAAGCACAAAGTGCACAGTACAATGACAAGTACGGTATTCAGACCGTCGAACAGACGGCTTTTGATTCCGGTGTTCACGTCTACGACTCCTTTCCTGATGCGGCTTGCGCACGTGTTACAGGATGCCTTTGCCTGTCCATCGCTTGGAGAGGGTGTTTGCCCCCAGGATGAAAATCAGACCGACCAGCCCCTGAAAAAGACCGACTCCTGTCGCAAATGAAAATTGCCCGGACTGCAAGCCTCTTGTGTAGGTGAAGGTACTCAGCACCTCAGCGACATCCTTGACCATCACATTGCCAATGATATAAGGGCGTTCAAAGCCGATTTGCACCATTTGGCCAAGGTTCAGAATGAGCAGGGTGATCATCGTCGCCTGAAGACCCGGCAAGGTAATGTGACGAATGAGCGCGAGTCGTCCGGCGCCGTCCATTTTGGCGGCCTCGTACAGCTCTTTGTTAATCCCGGCGATGGCAGCCAAATAGATAATCGTGCCCCAGCCAGCGCTTTGCCACATGCCTGTCGCCAGGTATGTAGCCAGCCAGTACGCGCTATCGGACAAGAAAGGAATGGCACTGATGCCAAGTCTGCCAAGCAGCAGATTGACGATGCCGGAGTGCGTGGCAAACACCTGATAGACGATGCCGCCAATAATAACCCAGGAAATAAAATGCGGAAGATATAAAATGGTTTGCGATATTTTCCGAATGCGGGAAGAGGTCAGCTCATGGAGCATCACCGCCAGCAGGATGGGAGCCGGAAACGAGAACAGCAGATCCAGCCCGTTCAGAAGCAAAGTGTTGCGCAGAGCGTTATAAAATTCCCGGTCTGCAAAGATACGACGAAACGTATCCAGTCCGATCCATTCGCTGCCTGCAATGCCTTTGAACAGATTGTAGTCTTTGAATGCAGCGGTAATGCCATAGACGGGCCCGTATTTGAAGAGAAGGAAGAAGGCCAGGGGAAGAGCCAGCAGTGCATACAGCTGCCAGTCTCTTTTCGTTTTTTTCCAGACCTGACGATATGCAGTTCCCTCTTTCTGCGAAGAATACCCGCCTGTTCGTACAGTTTCCGCGTTCGTGTTCATACAGCGGTCTTCCTTTCCAGTGATTCGTTACCAGTAAGTCATCATTTATTTTCCATATTTATTTTTGTGCTTTTTAGGGATGCATGGCTTTATAGCGTTCTTGACGCTCCTTCAAAATAGCATCGCCGCCGCTCTTCATCATTTCGCTGAGCAGCATGTCATACACTTGATCAAACTCGCCCTTTTTGGCAAGAATGGAGCGGGCGATCAACTCGTCATATTTTTCCTGAAGCATCGTTCCGTACTGAATTTGTGAATCCAGCGGTTTATCGAATCGGACAGGCTGGATGCCGTCCACCATTGTAATTTCCTTGGCTTTTTTACCAAGCTCCCTGTAGTCAGCAGGCAGGCCCATCAGATCGGCAACCTTGTTCTTCTCGTCATCCCCGAGATCCAGTCCATTGCTGATAATGACCATATCGCCGGTATTGAACATATCGCGTTTGGCATCCTCTGTGTCGAGACGTACCGGAATACCTTGATCCAGACGGTAATGCTTGCCTTCCTCACCATTTTGCATCGTGAACAGGACATTCTTCTGCGACATCCAATCCAGATATTTAATGGCTTCGGCGGCGTGCTGGCTGGCTTGTGGAATGATGATGTACATGCCCGCAGGCTTGTAAAGCGGTTTGTGATGCTTGTTGGCGTTATTGGTATACGGGTCCAGCGCAGCCAGCTTGGCTCCAGGGACATTGGCTTGCAGATTGGCATACACATTTTGGAGCGGCTCGACACCATCTGCCCCGAACATGCCGACCTTGCCGGTTTGAATGTCCTGATTGAGTTTCTTTTTGTCCTTATCGAGTGCAAAATCCGGGCTCATCAGCCCTTCCAGATACAGCTTGTTCATAAAACGCAGCGCTTCCTTGTGACCCGGCAGCAGGGTAGGGTAGTCACGCGAGCCGAGCTGATGCGTCAACGTTATGCGTTGCTCCTCATTCAATTCATCCGTCATGCCCCATACGATGGGCTCATAAGAAGCGGCGGTTAGGGAAAATCCGAGCGGGATGACCTGATCACCACTGTTGCCAGGTTTTTTCTCCTTAAAGGCTTTAAGTGTCTTGTACACTTCCTCTGTCGTCTGCGGCATAGGCAGCTTGAGCTCATCCAGCCAGTCCTGACGGATAAAGGAGGCGTACTTGCCTACATTCAACCGTTTGGCCGGAATGGCGTATTGCTTGCCGTCAAACGTGCCATAGGCGAGCGTGTCCTTGCCCAGATAGGCTTTCAGATTCGGGCCATGCTCGTCGAGCAGCTGTCCTAGCCCATGCAGGCCGCCTTGCTGAGCATATTTGTACACCAAATTTTCGTCATACGTAAAAATGATATCAGGCACTTCACCCGAGGCCATCATGACGTTCAGCTTTTGCACGTCCTCCGAGCGAGGTACAGGTACATAGGACAGCTCGATTCCGTTGGGATCACCGAATTGCTTCTGCGCATACCGTGTCCAATAATTATCGGTGACGGTGATGCCAGCGGGAGCTTCTCCACGCTCGAATACCTCAATTTTCAGCTTCGTGCCGGATGCAGGCGTTGGCGCATTGGCAGAACTTTCACTCCCCGAGGTTCCACCGGCACATCCCGCTAATGCGCCAATCGTGAAGGCTGAAGTAAGAAGGAGCGCCAAGCCTTGTTTCCAGCCGCGCATGGTTCGTGCGCCTGTGCCGATGCTCCCGTAACCTTTCGTTTTGAACCAGAACTGCTTGTGCACTTGATGAATCCCTCCCATATGGATTGTAGGTCATAACATGTGTTTCACAGTTCGGTTATACCTTGGCTGCCGACCTTTGGGATATAGATACTTTTCCATGAAACCGGCCGTGGAAAAATCCTTGCTGCACTAGGAGAGACAGGGTTGCGGTAAACTGTATTCCGATAAGCAACCGATGCAGCCGAGAAAAGGGGGAAACCAAAGTACATAAAATAATTAGGTAGAGACATTTTCAAACTTTCGTTAGAATTATGACATATGAATATTTGAGAACAATGAAATAAACTTAGAATTTTCTGATGTTTACGGAGGCCGATCCATTGAAACCAAAACTAGAAGATGTAGCGAAGCGTGCGGGTGTCTCCCCAACGACGGTTTCCAGAGTAATGAATAACAGGGGATATATCAGTGAAAAGACACGTGCGTCAGTGTATAACGCTATGGAAGAGCTGAATTATGTACCAAACGATATGGCCAGATCGCTGCTAAGCAAGCAAAGCAACATGATAGGATTGATTTTCCCAACGGTGAGTAACCCCTTTTATGCGGAGTTAATATTTCATATTGAGCTTGCTTGTGAGGAGCTGGGGTATAAGGTTTTTCTCTGCAATAGTTTGAAAAACGCGGAGAAGGAAGCTAATTATTTGAGCATGCTGCTGCGGAACCAAGTGGACGGAATTATTGTCGGCAGTCATAACAGGGGCGTCTTTGAGCGAGTAAACTCTTCGTTCCCCATTGTTTCTATTGACCAGCATATTTCTGAGCATGCGGTTGTGGTCTCCTCGGATAATTATTTGGGTGGAAGGCTGGCAACTGAACATTTAATTCATAGAGGCTGCCAAAAAATCGTTCATATTAATGGGCCGTACATGCTGCAAACTGATACGCGTTTTCGCTTGGAAGCCTACCAAAAAACGATGGAGAATCATGGGCTTGAAGCCATTTTTTACGAGGTTCCAAGGTCTTTTGACCAAGAATTATATAAACAAGTCATTCACCAGATTTTTAGTGAGCATCCGGATGTGGATGGTATTTTTGCGAGTGATGATATCATGGCGGCAAACGTTTATTTTGAAGCCTTGAAGACAGGCAGACGCGTGCCGGAAACCTTGAAAGTCGTTGGATATGACGGGACAGAGACGGCCCAAGCTTTTATGCCACAGTTAACCACCATTCGGCAGCCGATTAAGCTAATGGCTCGGCAAGCTGTGGAAATTTTAAACAAACAGATAAATAATCAGGACTACTCGGAGGATCTGAATCCTCTGCTCCCTGTCCATTTGGTCCTTGGAAGTACAACCTAAAATAATATCTTGCACGGTTATTCAGCCGCCCGTCCACAGTCTATTCCCTGTTGCGGGCGGACTTTCATTTTACGATAATCCCCAGGCGTGATGCCCTCCAGCTTTTTGAACATGCGGCCAAAGGCAATCGAGGTTGTATAGCCTACCTGCTGGGCAATATCCTGCACAGGAGCAGTGGTTTCCACCAGTCTTCGTTTGGCATCCTCCATGCGAAGCTGCACGAGGAAGTCCACGAATTTCATGCCAAATTCCTCTTTGAACAGCTGGCTGGCGTATTTGGGCTTTAAGGCGAACTTGTCGCTGATATGCGTCAGTGACAAATCCGGATCGGCAAAATGCTTCTCGATGTATTGCTTGACACGGTTAATGGTCTCCAAATACTTGTTAGACGTCTTGTACAAGGCGTATTGTGCAAAATAGCGTTCCAGCTGTGCATGAAACAAGGTATGCAGCTCGCTTAACTGTCCTGTATGCTCCATCTGTGTCCGAAGCTCGGTGACAACCTCTTCAAGCTGGCTGCGGACGACAGGGTCAGCCACGCTTTCTGCCTCCTCCAGCAGTAGCATCAGGCCGTATTGTACGATGGCGAGCAGCTCTTCGTCGGCCAAACGCTCTTCCTGCATTCGGCTAAAAATCGCGTCACTCTGCTGTTTCCAGCTCTCGTTCATCGCGCGAAGCT
Source organism: Paenibacillus peoriae KCTC 3763 (assembly GCF_000236805.1). GTDB lineage: Bacteria > Bacillota > Bacilli > Paenibacillales > Paenibacillaceae > Paenibacillus > Paenibacillus peoriae. The sequence goes on from NZ_AGFX01000018.1 coordinate 210,525, forward strand.
CCTTCATGCATGCTGCCATCATCCGGTAATAGGAATAGGCAGAGTAAGGAGCTGCCTGCGCAGTTACGGCATATGGAATAGCGCTGTGCTGATCGTGGATCAGCTTGTAGCGCAGGGCGGCATTCGCTTGCCTGAACGAATCGGCAGCGTCTGCCAACGAATGAGCAGGCAGCCCAACACCGATGCGTACCGTCAGGTTCAGATGGTGTGCCACCCAGCGAATCAGCTTGCCCATACGTACCAGCAGGTCGTCCGTCACCCCGGACATCCAGAGCACGGCTAGCCGATCCGGGGCGATCCATTCCGTCTCAATGCTTCCTTCAATCTGCCACCTCTCGCGAATAACATGGACCAGCGAGAATTTAAGAAAGCGCTGGTCACGCTCACCATTACGCTGCGTAAAATCCCGGTAATCGTTCAGCTCTACGACAGCTACGGCGCAGGTATCCCTCAGCTCAGGCAGCCCGAACAGGCGAGCCTTTTCCTGCCACTCTTCGTCGGTGACGGGCTGCTCGCCTTCCAGCCAGTCCCGAATGAACTGGCGCTTGCCAAGCATCCAATCCTCCTGATGGCGCTGTTCGTAATGCCGGGTGGTTTCCACCAGATTTTCCAGCGCTTTCTCGATGTAGGCAAACTCGTCGGCAGCCTTTTGCTTGGGCAGATGCTGCAGGGGAACCTGCCGTATCCGCTCCAGCAGCAGCTCCACCGGACGATAGCTGCGTTTGAAGATATATACGCATGCGAACAGGCATAGTACAGCCACAGCAATTCCAATCGCGATCCACAGGTAGGAGATGACGGATACCCAGCGGGAAAGCGGACCTTTCTTGAGTCCGCTGTGCAGGGTCCAGCCGAGATAGGAGGAGTAGCGTTCAAAGGTATATTCCTCTGTGGCTGATACGCTATTCTGATCATTCTGATCTTCATTTCCTCCGGCAGTCTGGAGAGATTGCCCGTTGGCGTCCCGAATGTCGAGCAGCGCTACATCGGGGCTGGTCATATGGTCAATCCGCCGAATGAGCTTGTCGGTATCTACATTGATCACGACCATGCCCTGACTGCCAAGCGGCAGCGGGAAGCGCTGAATCAGGGAAATGACCTGCCTGGGCGGCGTCAGCACACTATCCGTGAATGAGCGGACAGGCAGCCATTTGCGGGCACGATTCGAGGGGAAATGGGCGGCAACGAATTCCTTGTCCGGGAAAGCAGGCAAGGGGGTGATTTCCCGCTGCGTCAGCACGACGGCATCGGCAGAGCGGTATACATAGATGGAGCGAAGCTCAGGGTATGCACCTGCCAGCTTGTCCAAATCGCGGGATAATTCGTATTGGGTCACACGTATATTTTCGCCAGTAACATCATTCATGAACCGATTCAAAGACCGGTTTATCGCCAGTTCCCGCAATACAGAGACTTCGATTTCCTCCACCGTGGATTCCAGCGTATCTGCGATGTATCCGGTCGAAACGGCATTTGCCTTCTCCGCTTCCTTTGTGATCTGGTCGGTCACGATAATAAAGGACACGAAAATAACGGCAGAGATCATGGTGAGCACAAGCGGCAGGTAAGACAGCAGTATGCGCTTGTAGCCCTTTTTCTCGACCCATTCATCTGCTGCTCTCCGCCTGTTCACGGTTATCACCTTCACCCCACCGTACCCCTTTCGCATGTTCTGACCACATTTATAAAAATAGACGCTTCAGCTCCTGTACACGGTCTTCAATTCGATCCGGTATGATGCGAAACAGCGAAGACCATGGCATGAACAGCTCCGGTGCCAAGCGGTATTCTGCAAACTCCATGGCAGGTACAAAGGATAGCGACTGGAGATAGCGCCGTACAAGTCCGTCAATTTCATCATTCGTTGCAATCAGGCCGTGGAACAGCTCGTTCGTCAGCAGCCCGTCGACCCCGGCGCGTTTGTTCGCATTGGTATACAGATCCGGTAACAGCTCAAAAATATCCACGGTTGGCGAGAATGCGTGCTTTCCCGGTTGAGAGAACAGACGCACATGCGTACCATCCAGTACGTTACTGCGGTCCTTGAGTAGGCCCTTGAGCACCTTGCCGTGAAAGCTGGCTTCGCAATCTACGACTTCACCGTCATGCCCGACATAGACCCACACATGCTCCAGCTCGTAGAGGTGGCCAATCTCGTAGTCCCACCAGATGGCGTATTCCACAATATGCTGCACCCGTTCGTCTGTAAATTCCAAAGTACGTCGAAAGGATGGGGAAGGCCCAGGTTGATCCAATACCGTAACACCTACAAAATCCGGGTAAAACGGCTCTTTGTGATCAAACATCAGGTAAGGCGCATATCGCAGCCATAAATCAGTGTTATTGTCATCATCGGGTATATTCATGGCGGAACCTCCGTATCGTGTAATGTAACTAAGCGGCATGCCTCGTCTATATGACACCCGGTGTGCATTTTGAGGGACAAATAGGTACTGTTCTACTATTGTGGAGCCTAATTGTTATTGAGAGATTAAAGAGAAGAGGCTAACTCGTTAATTTTTTTTCGAAGAAAAGAAAATAGATGTCATTTCAAAAAAGTCTATACATATAAATTAAATGTATAGACAAATACAGCAAGCGGATTTATAATTACTGTGCAACCGTTTTCTGGTAAACGTTTCTAGTAGTTAGCATCCAATCAGACCTTGAAGGGAAGGAACAATCATGAAGAAAATTTTACTGGCGTGTAGCTCAGGTATGTCTACAAGTTTGCTGGTTACCAAGATGCAGGATTATGCCAAGTCCATTGGAGACGAGGCTGAAATTTGGGCAGTAGGTCAAGATCAGGCGTCAGAAGATATGGCTAAGGCAGACGCGGTATTGATTGGCCCGCAAATGAGTTTTCTTAAGGGACAGCTGGAAAAGGAAGCAGCTCAATATGGTATTCATGTAGAAGTAATTGACATGATGGCATACGGAATGGTCGACGGTAAGAAAGCCTATGAGCAGGCCGTGAAGCTGGTGGAACGTAAAAATGGATAAAGTCAACATAGCTGAACTGACGGAAGAGCAAATTAGTTTCCAGCTTATTCTTCATAGTGGAAGCGCTCGCAGTAAAGTGATTCAGGCACTGACCGAATACCGTAATGAGAATGTGGAAGGTGCGGACGATCTGCTCAAGCAGGCGAAGCAGGATTTGCGTGCTGCCCATGATATCCATTTTCAAATGGTCAAGAAGGAAGCGGGAGGAACCCAGACTCCTTTCTCGCTCCTTCTGATGCATGCCGAGGATCATCTGATGTCCACGGCTACCATGAAGGATTTGGTTCAAGAGCTGCTGGAGTTGTTCAAATCCAGAAATTTATAGCTGGACCTGAAGATTTGTGAAATTTGTGACATGAAATGCTTGCAACCATTTGATGCAAGTCACTTCGCGGGGAGGAATAGGCTTTGTTTGAAAAATTAAGCCGGATACTGATACCTATTGCCGGTAAACTGAACAACAACCGCTATCTTACTGTACTACGTGATGCATTTATGCTGTCATTTCCATTAACAGTTTTTGGCTCCATTATTGTTGTTATTATCAATCTGCCGTTCTTAAAAGGGTGGATGGGCGAGGGCAATCTGACAACTTTTCAAAATCTGTTGAATATTGCGCCTAATGCCACACTGAACATCATGACCCTATTCGTGGTCGTCGGGATTGGCTATTACCTATCTCGAAGTTATAAGGTCGAGCCCATATTCGGCGGCATGATCGCGTTGGCCAGCTTTTTGATGCTGACCCCGTTTGTGCTGACACAAGAAAGCGGTGCTACGATTGCTGGGGTCATTCCGGTTGATCGGATTGGGGCCAAGGGCATGTTCCTTGGTATGATCGTCGCTTTTATTGCGGCCGAGATTTACCGAAAGGTGACACAGCGGAACTTTATTATTAAAATGCCTCCAGGCGTTCCGCCGGCAGTTGCCAAATCGTTTGCCGCTTTGCTTCCGGCGTGTATCACATTGGGCATATTTTTGATCATCAACGTTATAGTTACCCTGACCCTTCACAATAACCTGCATGATTTGATTTATCATGCCGTTCAGGCGCCGCTGGTGCATTTGGGCAGTGGAATTATACCTACATTGATTGCTATTTTCTTTGTTCAGCTCTTATGGTTCTTTGGGCTTCATGGTCAAATCATTATCAACTCGGTCATGGACCCAATCTGGAATACGCTGGCACTTGAAAACTATGAAGCGTACTCCAAAGGTTTGGAACTGCCGCATATTATCACTAAGCAGTTTGTGGATATTTATACAGTAGGTATCGGTGGTACAGGTATGACGCTGGCTGTGGTGCTCACGATTCTGATCTTCCTGAAGAGCAAGCAAATGAAGCAGGTCAGTAAGCTGGCCCTTGGACCGGGTCTGTTTAATGTCAACGAACCCGTCATATTCGGTCTGCCGATTGTGATGAATCCGCTTATTTTTGTTCCATGGGTCATTTCTCCAATGATCGTTACGCTGATTACTTACTTTGCCATGTCCACCGGGATTGTACCGCCGCCAAACGGGATACAGGTTCCTTGGACGATGCCGTTGTTCTTTAGTGGAATGATGGGTACGGGCTCCCTGATGGGTGGCGTGCTGCAACTGTTCAATATGGCTGTTGTCTTTATCATCTGGTTCCCGTTCCTGAAAATTATTGACCGGATGAACGTTCGTAAAGAGCAGGAAGAGGAGCTTAGCCAAGCAGCCATTGCAGGTAAGGATCAAACTGTTGGAATGTAACGTGAATGAGCTGCTGAACTAGCAGCTTGTTCATTGGAAAAGAGAGAGGAGTAGAGCTGTGAATCATACCGAAATGAAAGATATAGAGAAGCAAGCCATTCAATACCGTTTTCCATCCGACTTCTGGTGGGGTTCGTCAGCTTCGGCTACCCAGACAGAAGGAACCGTGGAGGGGGACGGCAAAGGACCAAACATTTGGGATTACTGGTTTGAGCAGGAGCCGAACCGTTTCTATGACGGGGTTGGCCCTGCCGATACATCCCGTTTCTATACCCGTTACAAAGAGGATATTGCACTCATGAAAGAGCTTGGTCACAACTCTTTCCGGTTCTCCATTTCCTGGTCGCGTCTGTTTCCGGCGGGAAGAGGTGCAATGAACCAGCAGGCGGTTCAGTTCTATAATGCCGTCATTGAAGAGTTGCAGCAGGCGGATATTGAGCCGTTTGTGAACCTGTATCATTTTGATTTGCCGATGGCTTTACAGGAAAAAGGAGGCTGGGTGAACCGGGAGACGGTCGAAGCTTACGTGGATTACGCTAACACTTGCTTTGAGCTGTTCGGGGATCGTGTAGCCAAATGGTTTACGCATAACGAGCCGATTGTCCCGGTGGAAGGCGGCTATCTGTACGATTTCCATTATCCGAATGTAGTGGATTTCGGCAAAGCCGTACAGGTGGGGTATCATACCCTGTTATCGAGCGCAAGTGTCATTAAGGCTTACAAAGAGGGAGGCTACAAGGGCAAAATCGGTATTATTTTGAACCTGACGCCGACCTATCCGCGTAGTCAGCACCCGGCAGACGTGCAGGCTGCTGAAATATGCGATGCGTTCTTTAACCGTTCCTTTTTGGACCCATCTGTGACGGGAGAATTTAATCCTTTGCTCGTAGAGCTGTTACGCCAAGAGGGATTTTTACCTTCGACAGAAGAAGGAGATCGGGAGATTATACGCCAGGGTACTGTGGATCTGCTGGGCATTAACTATTATCAGCCGCGCAGAGTCAAGGCCCGTGAAAGTCTGCCGAATCCGGACGCGCCTTTTGTACCGGAGCGCTTCTTCGATTATTACGTCATGCCTGGTCGCAAGATGAATGAGATGCGGGGCTGGGAAATTTATGAGAAGGGGATTTACGATATTCTGACCAATGTCAGACAGAATTACGGCAACATTGAGTGCTTCATTTCAGAAAATGGAATGGGCGTCCAAGGTGAGGAAAAATTCAGGGATGCGAACGGCATGATCCATGATGACTACCGCATTGATTTTATCCGTGAGCATCTCAAATGGGTTCAACGGGCCATCTCGGAAGGCTCCAATGTGAAGGGCTATCACTTATGGACGTTTATGGATAACTGGTCCTGGTCGAACGCTTATAAAAATCGCTATGGCTTCGTGTCTGTCGATCTTCAGGACGGAGGCAAAAGATCCGTTAAACAGAGTGGACACTGGTTCAAACAGGTGATCGAAAATAACGGATTCTAAGGTGGTGGGTGGTCCTCTGGACCGCCTTTTTTTCTTCATCGCTGGAAATGAGCTATGCTGTATACCGCTGGTGAGAAAGTGTAATGTTCGGTATACTACTTATACCGTAATACCTTAACGTCCCGCCTGCAGAGACATAAGAACCAGCGCTACCGATGTTTTTGGTAAAATGCTGACATAAAACAATTTTTAGTACAGGTGGTAGACAGATGAATAAATACGAGCGGATTGCGCAAGAGGTCAAACAGCGTATTATGAATAAGACCTATAGCGGTGATGATCCGATTCCCGATGAGATTTCACTGGCAAGTGAGTTCCAGGTAAGTCGGATGACGATCAAGAGGGCATTGGATACGTTAGTGATGGAAGGGCTGCTGAATCGTAAAAGAGGACACGGCACCTTTATCGTCAAATCGGTTCATAATAGTCCTGTTAACGTCGTTGTTAATGAAATGTTGGGGTTAACCAACGTACTGCGCGGGAAAGAAATTAAAAATAAGATTGTCGCCTTTGACGTTCAATTTCCATCCGCGGAAGTAGCAGCTCATCTATTTATTGATGCTAATTCCCCTGTATATCATGTGATCCGTCTGCGTGTTGTGGAGGGTGAGCCGTATGTTATCGAGCGCACGTACATGCCCACGAAGCTGATTAGTGGTATTACCGAGCAGGTGCTGTACGGCTCAGTGTACAAACATATTAAGGAGGAGCTGGGCCTTAATATTGTCGGTTTACATCGTACAATCCGGGCGTCCAAGTCGACAGAACTGGATCGGGAGCATTTGGACTGTGCAGCGGATGATCCAATCTTGGAAATTGAGCAGGTGGGTTATCTGGATACGGGTATACCATTTGAATACTCATTCTCACGGCATCGGTACGACAAATTTGTGTTTACCACAGTCAATCGGATGCGTTGAGTAAGTATGTACGAAGCGGATGATAATGTGGTAAATGGTAATGTGGTAAAAAGAAAACATGGCAGAAGGAGCCTCCTTTATGTAGGTGATTTCCTGCCATGTTCTTTTTCATGAAACGAATTAGTTACCCAGCAGTCTGACTTCATGCACCGTCGGGGTATACCAGTTGTTTGGATTATTAAATAGTACCGCATTTACGAGATTGATTCGCACGTAGCGGGCTTGGAAATTGACTTTGTCACTGGTAAAGCCATACGCAGTATTGGTCGTACGGTCAATGGTGGAATAGTTAACCCCATCTGTGCTGTATTCAATTTTATATTTGTAATACGCTTCAGAGCCTTTGTACATAAACCATGAAATATCTACTTCGTTGATCGTTTTCGTACTGCCCAAATCGACCTGCCACCAAGCGGGCCAGGATGCAGATGCAGCCTTCCACGAGGTTTGGGCATTGCCGTCGTTCGCCAGTGAAGCCGCAGAAGTGGATGCAACTGAGCTGGCAGTCGCGGTTTTGCCTTGCGCGTGATTCACAAGGGACGGCAGGATGACCGAACCTGTGGCCGCATTCAGATCCCAGCTGCTGTACCAGTTCAGGGCTGCTGTTTTATTGGAGTCATTCAGCGTCAGCGGCAGCCAAATGAATTTGTGGTCACTCAGATTGAGTGGGTTCCAGCGATCGCCCATATAGATGTAGCTGGTTCCTGCGCTGCCTGTAATCGTAGCGATGGAGTGAATTTGCGAACCATAAGCTGCCGGGTCACCGAAGGGTGACAGCGCAGACCAGCTTCCGGTCATGGAGCTGGCGGTGGCATAGGCTCCCTGGTTCGGATACCAGCCGGATGCCTGCGAGGTGAACAGGTAGTAGGTGTTGTTCTTTTTCACAACAGCAGGGGCTTCACGGTAGCCATTCTCGAAAATCCAGCCAACAAATGACTGTACTCCCGTATAGTCGGCTGTCAGCTTGAAGATCGCCATCGTATCATTGGCCCCGCCATTTTTACGAGAAGCCGTAATGAGGTAGCCGCTACCGTCGGTATCTGTAAACACCGTCATATCACGGGACTCATAATTCAGCGGACGGAAGCTGCCTTGGTAGACAAAATTCCCGTCGGGTGTATCGCTGATAGCGACAGCTACACGACCGAGTGAATAGTCTATACCATTTTCATAATGCGCCCATAGGACATATTTGCCGGTGGTTTTGTTGTAAATAACCTTGGGACGTTCGATTTTGCTGGAATTCAGCTCAGGGGCGGAATTTTTGGTGAGGATGGTGCTGCGGAAGGACCAATTTTTCAGATCGGTAGAGGTATAAACGTTCACTTTTTCAAATTTCCAGTTCTCGGCATGCTCGCCGTACCAATAATAAGTGGAACCTACTTTTAGAATATTGCCGCTGTTCGCCTGTATCGGATTACCTGCAGTGTCTTTCCAATCCGTTCCGTTGGTAATGGCTGTGCTTGCTGTTGCATTCAGAGATAGCTCTGCATGGGTGACGTTCAAGCTGTTGGGCAGCCGAGCCGGGGTCTCGTAGGTTGCATGAGTCACGCTTGTCGTATTGGCATGTGCTGCGTCGGGCTGAAGACCTGTACCGGCCACTGCAAGCAAGATACAAATCCATGCGCCTAACCATTTGCTGTTGTTGGTCCACTTCACGATATCATCTGCCTCCTTTAATACGGATAGGATAGACCGGAACGGCTTGTCCCGTGCCTCATCTTCGATTTTATCTTAATTGGAAGCGTTTACAAGTGGAATAAATTGAAGTCTTTGATGATTAGATTGTAAGACTCATAAGATTTTAATTTAAAACAGATTTGATACTGCGATGACAAATGTTGATTATTGTTGAATATAAGCGAAGGCAGATGAGCATGTGCTATTATGATCTATTGCTGTTTATCATTTGGCTAACGATGCTTGACGCGACTATGAAGGAAGAAGGAAGCCATATGAACATCAGAGAAATGCTCCAGACCCACCCTATCATTGCGGCAGCAGAACATGATCATGTGGCGCTGGCCGTTCGCTCTAAGGCGTGTGCGGTGCTGCTGATGCATGGCAAGATTACAAGTCTGCTGGAGACGGAATTTCAGGAGCTGAGGAAGCAAAAGCCGGTGTTTGTACATACGGATCTGGTCAAAGGGCTTTCCAATGATAAAGAGGCTGCAGCGTTTCTGGCCGGGCATGTACAGCCTGCGGGCATCGTAAGCACCAAAAGTGCTACGATTCGTGCAGCCAAAAAAGAAGGGTTGCTGACCATTCAGCGTGTTTTCCTGATTGACACAGGATCGTTCCAAACCGCAATTCGCAGTATTAAAGAGAATGAACCTGACGCAATTGAAATCATGCCGGGGATCGCGCCATCTATTATTCCGGCTTTTCAGGAACAGACAGGCTTGCCTATCATTGCTGCTGGACTGATATCGACACCGGAGCAGGTGGAAGAAGCAATGAAGGCAGGGGCAGATGCCGTATCGCTAAGCCGATCAGAATTATGGAATTTGTAGGTTCGTGAATTTCATACGATATCTTGGGTGGAGACCATGAGAACCCATAGCTATCCTTTACTGAATGTGATAAGGGGATACCTATGTGTTTTTTTGTGTTCTCTTTTGCATTCAATCGTTCAAGCAGTACAAAAAATCTCAAGGAACAGGTGATTAAGAAATGATGAAGAAAAAATGGGTATGGGGTACAGTCAGTGCGGTAATGGCATTAACTCTGGCAGCATGTTCTGCAGGGACAGGTACGAGTGGAGCTGGACTGGCTGGTCAAGATGGCAGTAGCACAAGCAAGGTAGCCATTGCATACAATAACCCGCCATTGTGGGCCAATTGGGAAGCTGTCCAAGCAAAATTTATGGAAAAGACAGGCATTCGTGTCCCGGCAGATAATAAAAACAGCGGACAAGCCATGACCGCAATGATCGCAGAGAAGAACAAGCCAGTGGCGGACGTGGCCTATTTGGGCATTACCTTTGGACCGCAGGCGGTTAAAGAAGGAGTGGCTGAAGCCTACAAACCTGAGCATTTTAACGAAATTCCTGCAGACCTTAAAGACCCTGACGGCAAATGGATGGCTGTCCATTACGGAGCGATTGCTTTCATTGTGAATAAGGATGCGCTCGGGAATGTGCCTGTGCCTCGTTCATGGGCTGATCTGCTCAAGCCAGAGTATAAAGATAAAGTTGGCTTCTTGGACCCGACTTCTGCAGCAGTGGGATATAGCGTGGTAACAGCAGCCAATATTGCTATGGGTGGAACGCTCGATAATTGGGACCCAGGCATCCAATATCTAAAGCAACTGGAGCTGAATGGTACGATCCATCCGAAACAGACGGCAACCGCCAAAGTTATGAAAGGTGAGATTCCAATCCTTATTGATGCTGATTTTAACGGATATACGATGAAATACAACGATCAAGCTCCCATTGAAGTCGTGATTCCGAAGGAAGGCTCCCTGAAGGTTCCTTATATCGTGTCCCTCGTCAAAAATGGTCCTAATCAGGACAACGGCAAGAAATATATAGACTTTATGCTGTCGGATGAGGGTCAACAGTTATTCGCTCAAGGTTATGTACGTCCCATCCGTGCCGTAGATATTCCACGTGAAACAAAGGACAAATTCCTGCCGGAAAGCGACTATGCGCGTGTACAAAGTGTAAATTATGAACAAATGAACAAGGTGCAGACAGAAGTGAATGAACGTTGGAAAAACGAAGTAACCGCTGGCAAATGATAATGATAAAGAGGAGAGAAGTATGGGTATGGTAAGGCACAAAATCTTTTTTCTAACGCCGATCATGATCATCTTCAGTTTCTTTTTTCTCTATCCACTGGTTATTCTCGTGTTAACGAGCCTGAGGAGTGAGGGAGACGGAGCGATGACTCTCCACAACTACACACAAATACTTACTGACCCCTACTATTCTAAAGCACTCGTCAACAGTTTGCTGCTCTCCCTTGCCGCAACCGTATCCTCTCTGGTTCTGGCAGGACTTCTAGCCTTTTTTCTGGCACGGAACGAATTTAAGGGCAAAACGCTGTATTTTACCTTGCTGACATTTCCAATGTCGCTTCCGGGTGTAGTTGTTGGCTTTATGGTCATTATTTTGTTTGGTACTACGGGTGTAATGCCGATGTTGAGCAAATGGCTGACAGGTACGCCTTCCATGGCAGTTGCCTATACGATCACAGGCATTTTGCTGGCTTACTTGTACTTTGAAATTCCGAGGGTCATTCTATCGCTATATGGCGCGATCCAGCATTTTGACCGAACTTTGGAGGAGGCGGCCAGAACGCTGGGAGCGTCACCCTGGCAGGCGATTCGTTATGTGGTGCTACCGACCGTATTCCCGATTTTTATAGCTTCTGGTGCGCTGGCTTTCTCTACATCGATGAGTGCGTTTGGTACTGCGTTTACGCTGGCTAATAACTTCGACATATTGCCGATCCTGATGTATAACGAGTTTACTTTAAGCTTCAAGATTGAGGTGGCGAGCGCGATAGCCGTTGTGATCGGAATGATTTGTGTGCTGATGAATCTAACGAATCGCATCATTATGGAGAGGGGGATGCGCTAATATGCAAAAGTTGGGCAAAGGCATCATGTATGCTCTGATTGTGATCGTCAGCCTGTTCATGATGATCCCCCTTTTGTTCACCGTGATCGGTTCGTTCGCCAATTACTGGGGGTCAAGCCTGTTTGCTTCGGGCTGGACTTTAAAATGGTACCGGGAAGTGTTTCACTATTACGGCGCCACCATTCTCTTCACACTAGTGATTGCTGTCTCAACCGTAATCATTAATGTGTTGCTGGGCACGATGACGGCTTACCAGTTTTCCAAAACGAACAGCCGCTGGATGATGATCATGGAGGAAATTTTGACTTTGCCGATTGCAGTGCCGGGGGTCGCGATTGCGCTGGCGCTGATCCAGACTTATGCGCCGCTTCGGGAAGCGGGCTGGCTGATTTTGCTAGGACATGTCATTGTGACGTTCCCTCTAATTTTTAGAACTGTGCTAGGGACACTCAGAACCAAGAACTTCAAGGCACTTGATGAAAGCGCGGCTACGCTGGGAGCAGGCCCTTTTTACCGTTTTTTTTATGTTATTCTGCCAAGTATCAAATCAGCGGTATTGTCGGGAGCTATGCTGGTATTCCTGCTGTCGCTCGGAGAATTCAATATGACATTTTTCCTGTATACACCGCTTAAAGTGACCCTGCCTGTAGGACTGTATGAAGCTTACTCTTCACTGCGGATCGAGATCGGGAGCGCGTACACGGTGGTATTTCTGGTCATTGCAGTTCCATTGATGTTCATTCTGCACAAGCTGAATCAGTCTTCGACGTATACCAGAGGAGGGGTCTAAACATGGGGGAAACCTATATTCGCATTCGTGGGGTGCATAAGACGTATCCGGACGGAACGGCGGCACTTGAACCGATCAATCTGGATGTTCAGCATGGTGAGGTTCTGGTTCTGCTCGGGCCTTCAGGCTGCGGCAAAAGTACCCTGCTGCGCATTATGGCTGGTCTGGAGAATTCAAGCGGCGGCTCCATTAACGTCAATGGAGTGGAGATCAACCATCTGCTGCCGGAAAAGCGGGATATTGGGCTGGTGTTCCAGCAGTATGCTTTGTTCCCGACGATGACCGTTGCGCAGAACATTGCTTTTGGCATGAAGCTCCGCAAGAAGAGCAAGCAGGAGATTGCGGTTAAAGTGCAAGAGATGCTGGAGCTGATGAGTCTGCAAGAACTGAAGGATCGCAGGCCTTCTCAACTATCTGGCGGACAACAACAAAGGGTGGCGGTAGCGCGGGCGTTGGCTACGGAACCTAAAATTCTGCTGATGGACGAGCCGTTGACAGCACTGGATGCCAAGCTCAAGGAGTACCTGAGGATTGAGCTGGCCCAGCTCTTCCGGAAGCTGAACATCACGACTATCTATGTTACGCATGATCAGGTGGAGGCTATGGCGATTGCCGACCGGATTGCGGTGATGGATAAAGGAGTGGTTCGGCAGATCGGTACGCCCAAGGAAGTATATCATCAGCCAAAGTCTTCTTTTGTGGCACAATTTGTCGGACAGGTCAACCGATTGAAGGGACAGGCCGTTCATACAAAGGAAGGCTGGTCGGTGCAGTTCGGCTTTGCCCTCACACCATATCACGGCAGTCGAGATTTTATTGAGGGAGAGGAAGTGGAGGCATTTCTCAGACCTGAAGATATTGAGGTTGAAGCGTCAACGGGTCAGGGTTTCCCGGTGCGTATCCGGGAGAGCATCTTCCTCGGGGAGCGTTATAGGGTCATAGCGGATGCAAATGGGCATAAGCTGCTGCTGGACGTTCCCAATGATATTCATCTAAACGAAGGGGATCAGGTGCAGCTTCGGCTTCAGCATCACAAGCTTATTTATACGTAGAACAACATACAGCATTGAGGAGGAACGTCAGCATGAACACACAAATCAGCTACTCTGATCTTCCATTATTAACACGTTCAGTCGAGGAGAACGTGGAACAACTGGTGAACCATGGCGCGGATAAAATTGAACTGCTTATGGACGGTATCCAGTGGAATTGCATGGATGAGCAGATCAAGAAGATAGGTAAGGCTTTGCGGCCCCACCATTGTACCTTTTCCGTCCATCCTCCAGCGTGGGATACGAATCTGACGAGCGAGAATCAGGCGATCCGTACAGCTTCTTATGAGGAGTACAAAAAAGCCATTGAATTTGCGCATGAGATTGAAGCAGAACATGTAGTCATCCATCCGGGCTTTTGCTTCTCTCCAGCCTTTGATAAGGTTGTAGCTCAACATCGTGCACAGGAGTATCTGCACCAGCTTTGTCAGGTAGCAGGGCCTCTTGGAGTCAAGTTGGCAGTTGAAAATGTAGGCTATAACGGTGCTTCCATTTATTCGGAACAAGAGTATTTGAGCTGTCTGGATCAGTTGGATCATACGGCAGGTTATTTGATTGATACGGGACATGCCCACTTGAATGGCTGGGATATTCCGCAAATGATTCGCAGTGTAAAGGAACGTCTGTTTTCTGTTCATATTCATGATAACTCTGGTGTTGGTGATGAGCATCTGCCCATCGGAGAAGGCTCCATCCACTGGCAGCCCATATATGATGCATTACAAGAAGTGGATGCTCCCTGTCAACTGATTCTGGAATATTCTCCTGGAACAGCCCTGAACCATTTAGTGAAAGGAAAGCAACTGCTTCGGCAGCATCTTGCACTATAATCCTTTGAACTTAAACGCCATATCACATGGGCAGGGGACGATTGGGGAGATGGACCCGTCCCGGTATGAAGCCTACTTTTTTGATCTTGACGGAACAATCTATACAGGCAGCGAGTTATTGCCGGGAGTGAATGAGGTGATTTCTCGTCTGATTCAGTTGGGCAAGAAGGTCATGTATTTGACTAACACAACGATATATACCCGCGAGGAGTGTCGTGACAGGCTTCAGGCTATGGGCTTGGAGCCTTCGGTAGACGACATTTTGACAGCAGGCTATGTATCAGGGATGTACCTGAAGGAGCAGCAAGAGGATGTACGGGCGTTCGTTATTGGAGAGCGGGCGCTTGAGCAAGAACTGGATGTGCTGGACATTATCCTGACGGATAATCCAATGGAAGCTACGCATTTGGTTGTCGGACTGGATCGGGAGTTCTCGTATGCCAAAATGACGGCAGGTATGAATGCAGTCAGGAACGGGGCCAGGTTTATTGTGGCAAATCCTGATCCGTTCTGTCCTGTACCTGGCGGAATCATACCCGATTCATGGCCTATCGCCAAAGCAATTGAAGCGGCGAGCACGCTTGATATTTCAGTGATGACAGGCAAACCCTCCACTTATTATATAGATAGGGCATTGCAATTATCAGATGTGGATGCAGGGCGCTGTCTGATGATCGGAGATCGTTTGGAGACAGATATCATGATGGGTGTCAACAGTGCTGTCCACACAGCGCTAGTTCTTACCGGAGTCACAGGGAGCGAGGGCTTGCTTAAGAGCGCCATTGTACCTCATTATGTATTTAGTACACTTGAAGACTTGCTGAAGTGGCTATAGTCAATATTTTGTAAGTGAATGAAAAGGGGAACGTCCGTCGGCTCAGGCCTATAGGTGTTCCCCTTTTTGCCTGCTTGTAGAAAGGTCATTACTTACACCGGAAACGTTTATGAGTGTGAGTTTTGTCATTGACATGTTCGAATTATTCAAATTTAAAGTGACTGTGATCACATTAACGGTTACTTTATGTGGGTATACTGGGTTGTAAATGGAGGGTTAACAATGGGGTGCATATGTTGAGACACCCTTTGTTCATCTTATTTTGGAGAGAAGAGGGATACAAAGATGCTGAGTGAGCAAACCATTGCAACGATCAAATCGACTGTACCTGTTTTGGAGGTTCATGGCACTACGATTACCAAGCGCTTTTACCAAATGATGTTTGAGGCTCATCCCGAGCTACTCAATATATTCAATCACGCTAACCAGAAGCAAGGACGTCAGCAAGGGGCACTGGCCAATGCTGTATATGCGGCTGCACAGCATATTGATCGTCTGGAGGAAATCCTTCCGGTGGTGCGGCAGATTGCGCATAAGCATCGCAGTTTGGGAATTAGGCCTGAGCATTATCCTATCGTCGGAAAATATCTGCTTGCTGCGATCAAGGACGTGCTGGGGGATGCGGCTACAGACGAGATCATTAACGCTTGGGCCGAGGCCTATGGTGTGATCGCTAATGTATTTATAGACGTGGAAGCTGAAATGTACAACGAGGCGGAACAGCAGCAGGGAGGCTGGTCAGAATTTAAGAGTTTTGTTGTGCAGAAAAAGGTCAAGGAAAGCGACCAAATTACGTCCTTTTATCTGGTGCCGCAAGATGGACAGGTGTTGCCTGCATTCGAGCCTGGGCAATATATCAGCCTAAAGATGCAGATTCCGGGTGAACATAATACCCACATCCGTCAATACAGCCTTTCGGATGCACCGGGCCAACCTCACTACCGGATATCCGTAAAACGCGAGGATGCTGTAGGGTCCCGTCCAGCGGGTAAAGTATCCATGTATCTGCATGATCAGGTACAGGAGGGCGATGTGCTGCAGGTATCTGCACCGGCTGGTGATTTTACGCTGGACCAGGCAGATCACAGACCTGTCGTGTTAATTAGCGGTGGAGTCGGGCTAACACCGATGGTCAGCATGCTGGCTTCCTTGGTGAAGTCTGCCCCGGATCGCCCTGTTACCTTTGTCCATGCAGCAGTCAATGGGGATAACCATGCTCTGCGTAATGAGGTGGAAAAGTTGGTCGCCGCACATGCACAGGCCGCAGTTCGGTGGTGTTACAGCAGACCAACAGAGCAGGATCGGCTGGCGCAGGTCTTTCACAAGGAAGGCCGTCTGGACCTGCCTTGGCTGCAATCCGTGGTGCCGGAACGGAACGCCCAATATTACTTTTGCGGTCCTGAGGCGTTCATGCAATCGGTGTATGGCCTGTTGAAGGAGTGGAATATCCCTGTTTCGGATATCCACTATGAGTTTTTTGGCCCTGCCAGTGCATGGGAAGCAGAAGCGCAGTAAGACATCACAAAAAGACGAAGGACGGTTGTCCTTCGTCTTTTTTGCGATGATAACAATGGGAAATCATACTTACTGGGCACTACTCATTGGGTACTATTCTTCTAAGTGTGCTCGTGTTTTCATAAAATGGGCGGACGCAAAAACTCCATCTGCTGCGGCATATACCGACGTAAAGCCTCCGGAATTCGGATCGAGCCGTCCTCCTGCTGATGATGCTCCAGCAACGGGATCAAAATCCGGGGCGAAGCGACCGCTGTATTGTTGAGTGTGTAGCAATATTGCAGCTTGCCGTCCGCATTGCGGTAGCGAATGTTGGAACGGCGCGCCTGAAAATCAAGCAGCTGTGACGACGAATGCGTCTCACCGTAAGCCTGTCGGCTAGGCATCCATGTCTCAATGTCTACCTGCTTGTAGGTTTTTTGCGCCATGTCGCCTGTGCAGACCGCCATTTTGCGGTAAGGCAGCTCCAGCAGTTGAAGCAGGTCTTCCGCATTGCGCGTAATCTCCTGAAACATCTGCTCCGAAGCGTCCAGACTGGCTTCGCAAAGCACGACCTGCTCCACCTTGGCGAACTGGTGTACACGATATAGCCCGTGCACATCTCTTCCGGCTGAGCCTACCTCATTGCGGAAGCATACCGATACAGCCGCCAGTCGGATCGGAGCGGTGACATCTACGATTTCACCGCTGTAATATGCGACCAGCGGAACCTCCGAGGTGCCTACGAGCCATTGATCCTCCCCTGTGATGCGGTAGGTCTGATCCAGCCCAAGCGGGAAAAAGCCAGTGCTACGCATGGCCTCCGAGCGCACCATCAGTGGAACGTCCAGCAGCTGGAATCCCCGCTCAGTCAGCAGATCGACTGCAAGCTGCTGCACAGCCCGGTGTAACGCGACCCCTGTCCCCGTCAGGTAATAGTTACGGGTTCCGGCTGTTTTGACACCACGAGGAACGTCGAATAGGCTGTGTAGCTGGCCGAGTGCCATATGATCCTTGGGTTCAAATCCGAAATCGGGTATCGTTCCGACCCGTTCCAGTTCCACATTATCCTCATCCGATCTGCCCCGTGGCGTATCTGGCGATACGATATTAGGCATCAGAAGCAAAAGCTGCTGAAACTGCTCCTCTACTTCCTGCTGCGGGACCTCCAGACGGTCTAATTGTCCGTTAATTTCTTTGACCTGCCGCTTGGCTGCATCTGCCTGTTCATTCCTTCCGGCATGAAGCAGTGCCCCGATATCCTGACTACACTGATTACGCATCTGACGCAGTTGTTCCACTTCCTGTAGCAGCTCTTTTCTCCGATCATCCAAGGCCAGCAGCTCTGCCACCGATACTTGCATTCCTTTGTTGTCTGCTGCTGTCTGAACCTCTTCCTGATGCTCTCTGATCCATTTGATGTCCAACATGACACCGCACTCCCTTTCGGATAAAAATACAAAAAGCGCCCTCATCCACATGGGACGAGGAGCGCTTATATCTCGCGGTGCCACCCAAATTGACCGGACAGCATGACAGATGTCATAGCTCTCCAATCCACTTTACTCCGCTGTAACGGGCGGGTCCGGTCTACTTAGGAACATATTGCCATATCGTACGCTAATGTATGATCCTTGACGTAAACGCCTCCGAGTTGGATGCTCTTCACAGGCATAGTATCGTTTGCTTTTTTGTAAGTATACGGATTTTCGGCAGGTTAAGCAAGTTATAACAACTTTTTAAGCTGGGGTATACGGCCCTGTGACACGCCAAGCCATTTTGCATATTCGCCCTGCCTAGCGTTCGGATGCTCACGTATGAGTTCTCTCAGTCGTTCGATTAATATGTGTGAAGGCTGATGCGTTTTCTTTTCCTGGTGAGTAGGCTCCTTGACAACAGGAACAGGAATGTGACTAACCCCTATATTTCCTTTCAACTCATGTATACATCTTTTGCACAAAAAGGAATCTCTGAAATAGGTCACATATTCAACAGAACTACACATTTTACAGGAGGCCCCGGTATACTTGCGCATACTCAAAAAACCTGTTTCGGCATCTATATAAAATTCCAGAGGATCACCAACGCCAATATCCATTGATCTCCGCATTTCTTTAGGAATCACAATTGCGACACTCTCCTATTAACAAGATAAAAAGAAATAAAATAGAAGTGTTTATATTTATTCCAAAAAGTGGTACTATTATGGAAAGATGAACTTTTAATTATACAATAGATTTTCCAAGTCTCTTTTTTATTTAAATATGCAATAAGTTAAATTTCACGCTGGAAGGGTGGTTTATTCATGGAAATCACACCTACGATTAGAGCAGAAATTGAAAAATACTTGAAGCAAAAAGGCTTGAGCATGACTGAGTTTGGACACATCATTGATTTGAATGTAGGTACGGTTAGCGGTATTGTCACAGGAAACCGTATTTTATCCGTTAACCAACTGGACCGCATTACTGTCGGGATGGAGTTGCCAGCAGATCATTTTTATGAGCAGTACATTGAAGAGTGCATTATAGAAGAACAGCTCAACTGGCGAAGAATTAGCCCGTTCTTATATCGCTGTGTGGAGCTTGGGCGGTTGGATTGCGTGCAGTGAGTAGTCAGCTTGATACTGGATAATCCGACCTACCTTTCTCCACTCTTTGAGTTGGCTGAGAAGTGTTTCCAAAATGACTATATAGAAGCAGCAGCCTACCTGTATGAAAACGTAGCTGAGAGTGAAAGGCAGCAACATTCGGAGCGACTTGCTCTGTGCCGCTATCGCTTGTTCACCATTTCGGTCGGAAAGGATCAAAATCTGAATCTCGAAGCCGCAGCTAAATTTGAACCCTATGTCCATCGTTTGGATGAGATCGATCAACTGGATGCCCTAAAGGATTTGGCGAATGTGTACAGATCATTGAGTCAATGGGACAAGGTATATATATTTTCTCGGAAAATGGGCGAGCTAGGGCAGATCCAATATGATTTGGTTCATAACTCCAAGCGAACAGGAACAGAATCGCTAAAGAAACTTAGTAGACCGCTTTTTGTGTACATAGCCTATGCCGAACTAATGTGTGCTAATGCTTGTGATGCGAAGGGAGAACATAAGCAGGCGCTAGAGCATCTTCGCAACTATGCTGATCTAAGCTGGGTACAGGAAAATGATTCGGATACGCTTCATTGGTTAGGTAAATTTCAGCATTGGGCGAAAATTAATACGTACGTCAACAGACTTATGTCTGGAGATGTAAGTGTCCTCCACGATTACGTAGAGTATATGGCGGGCGAACAGCACATTTTTAATGAACTCTTGAACGTTATTGAAGTTGCTAATCGTTACAACATAGATGTAGATCATATTCTACAGCGCTTTGAATCCCAAATTGCAGCGTACCAGGAATCATCCTTTATCGATAAATACTCACAACAATTTTTACTACAGCAGCGTGCACGATTTTGGTATAAGCTGGCTAAATACAGCCTCAATAAAGGCAGATATTCATATGGTTTCAAATGTTTAATAGACGCACTAGAAAAAGCTGGTACAATTAATCATGCACCACTAATTCCCAATTGTGCTGGATTATTCTTTCGTTTCAAAACACATGCGGCATCTGCAACACAGGTTCAGTTCCAATCCATTTATGAGGAGGTGTGGGAAAGCAATGATCAAAAAGATGGCTTTGCTTATGGCAGCGACTAGCTTGGTACTGGTATTTGCACTACCAGTTCTGGCTCCTCCCCCAGCTTACGGCACAGTCACACCACAGGAACACATTGGTACAGCATGATTTAATGACTCAAAGCTTGATCTTCTTGCCAGTTGACCAGCCTATTGGCTGGTCTTTTTTTTGTTTTATTTTGAATATTTTGGCTGAAAAATGGTGGCCTCTAATAGCACATGCCCCCTTAAAATGAGATTCATGAGGAGGGAATACACAATGGACACAGATACAACGTTACATCAACAATTGGAAAGCGCACGGCAACGGCTGCATGATCTGTATGAGCAGTATGGCTTTGGACACCCTTGTGTACTTGAACAGTCTATGTTGTTGGACGAACTGATTAATCAATACAATCGTATGTTTCAGACCAAGAGGCTGCCCCACCTGGTATGACCCGAAATTCATTATGCTTGTAGTTCTCTATGCAAAAATAATTCTTTTCTCACGCAACGGAGTTTATTATTCTATAAAATGTCTTATTTGATAGCTACATACATACTCATGTAATTAAATGTAATAAATTACTTGACAGGGAGATACCTGCGATGGATTAGAGGAAAGTAATAGTACCAATTATCATGCGAATATCGAAAAAATTTTATATCTATATGTGCTAATTTGGAATCTCAAATAAAGGAATATAGTTACATTATTTACATTGTAACATTTTCCAAAAAAATATTGAGGGGCGGTGGTGTGTAGTCAGATAAAGTAATATCTGTTTCGAATACGAGTAACAAAGCAAGTAACACACTAAAAATTTGGGAGATGATGATGTGAAAAACCTGTTAAAGACTGTTTCAAGTTTATGTCTCGTATTTTCATTGCTTGTCGGGTTCTCTCCAGCTACCACTTATGCAAATAAAGTAGATAATGAATCACATATGCCATTTTCAAAATCTGTGGTCAATCCAGACGTTTCCTTTGGAAAGCCTTCTACCTCCATTACAGATGCTACATATGATAATCCGTCTTCTACAGTGAATTTCTGTTATGACGAAGGACAAAGTACAAGCAGCACTATTGAACCTTTGAGAACATGTACAGGGAATGCTGGTACTGTTCGCTTGGTCTATACTGCTGGAGATCGTTGGGATACAGGCTTAATTTTTTGGTCTGTCGACCCAAAATTCAGCTTTTTCTATCATTTTGAAGGAACAATTGAGTTTACCAACGCTGATAACGGTGGGTATGTAACGGATTGGAATATTACAGCGACAAATGTGGCTGGTTTGCCTGTAAGCGATACGTTCTACCCTAAACTAAGACCAGGTAGATATGAAGCGAGAATATCAGGCTTGGCTTGGGATACAAATAGACAATTTTCTAGAGTAGTGCCAAACTGTGATATTACATTCACAGTATATTAATATAAAGGCATTCTGCCCCATTTTAGGACAGAATGCCTTTGTTCGTTTTACACAGATAGGTTCTGATTTACCATTTCAAAAAATTTAGTCAGGCCACTGTTGGGCCATGAGAAGCCGATACCTGTCCTTTCTAATTCTGCTGATTTATCAGGGTCGAAATTCTTGAACTGCTCAAGGTGATTACACTCAAATGTTCTACTATCAGTTATAAATTCTTGTTTGCTGGAATAAGGATGATGAGGAAATTTAAAAGAAACAACATACCCTTGTTTGAATGACGTAGGTTCAAAATAAATAAGCAGATATTCCTTAGTTTTCCGATACTTCAAACCATTAAGTTCCATAAATTCACCCATAGTCCCGCTCCTTAATTGTATTTTTTTGTTTATTGCAAATATTATATCTTATGAACTATTTTTGGTTTTACTTGGTTTTGGATGTTTATCCCTGCAAAGATGGCTCAAACAATATATCCTCTTTATATAAAAAATATTAAAAATGGGAGGAACTATACTTCATAAAGTTAGATCGGTTAAAATATATACAGTTACTTCAAAAAAGGCAAGGAGCTATTAGGTGTGACTTCTGCTGCTATAGCTACACTGATCGGTATTATTTTTTTCGTTGCTCTTTTTACGTATTTGTTCATCGTGATCAGAAGATGGATTCATAAAAAAAAGCAAAACCATGTGGATTAAGCGAGGATTTTTATCCAGTTGGGAGTGTCGATAATAACCTGATAATAATGATCAAATACGAGAAGGACGTTCCCGAAATGAGCTGGGAGCGTCCCTTTTTTGTATCCCATTGTTGTACCAACTGTATCTAATCGGAGTGGGGATATAAACGTCTGGATCATGAGGTGTTGGCTTACCTACTTTTTTCATCATGATCTTTCCAATAAAAATAAATACACAGCGTAATCAAGATCAGTGGAAATAAATAAAAAGCATCATTAAATCCTGCGGAATGGGTGACTCTTAAATAGTATAGAAGCCAAAACATAGACATGCTTGAGATCAAAGCTATAGTACCGCTTACTGAATACATGTATATCTCTCCTTTATGAATTGTTAAAACGCCTGCACAAACAAGACTCATATAATATTATAGGGTAATATACGACTATAAATGGAAGTTTAATTAGACATTATCCATATTTCATATTTACGAAATTAACAGGTAGGCTTTATTTCTCATGTATGTTTCTCCTGCTTCACCCGCGTTGCAAAAGTTGGAATAATATTGAATTAAAATCCTCATTTCGCTGTTCAAAATGGGCTATAGTCTCTATAATGCCTTGTTAATTTCATGTAAAATGTAATGATTACCAAAATGAACAGCGAAGGAGGAGAACATGGAGGATTTTAAAGATCGTTTACATACGATTCGCCAGGAACAGAACAAGCTGCTCAAGGAGTATCAGACCTTAATTGCGGACTATGAAGCCTCGGATATCATTCTGGAGAATGAGGTACTGCGACAAAAATTTGAGGAATACCAGGCTCGCTGCATTCAGTTGGAAGAGCGAGTACGACATATGGAGCGGGAAAATGGAACGATGCGTACTTCGCTAACGGAGCAAATGTTGAGTGAAAAAGCGAATATGCTCCGCATTTCACGTGAAAAGCTGGAGACCTATTTTGCATCCAAAACAGCAGAGGGGCAGAATCGGCTGACAGCCTTTGAATATGGGGCTAAGAACCGGGTGGACCAGCTTATTCAGCAAGCCACACATGAGCTTAAAGAGGATCAGGACGAGATCGTCGCCAGATTGAGACTGTTCTCGGAGGAGATTCGTGACCGGATCATGGAGCAACGCCAGCGGTTTCACGAGGCAGAGCAAAAATTACTCTATCAGACGGCAAGCGAGCTCCATCAGCTCGAAGAAGAAGAGATCAGCGAAGAAACGATGCAGAAGCGCATGAAGCAGAATCAGTTCGAAATGAAGCTAGGCTTGAACTGGATCAACAAGCTGGGGATTTTGCTCATTATTTTGGGTGTAGGAGCCGCTTTTAAATATTCCTATTCGAACTGGTTTACAGGAAATATGAAGGGGGTAGCCTTCTTTCTACTGGGAGCGTTGATGCTGGTCGGCGGCGAATGGCTGTACCGCAAGCAGAAGCAGACCTTTGCGCTCGGTATTTTGGGCGGCGGGATTTCCGTGCTGTATGGATCGATTTTTTACAGCTACTTTTTGCTGGAGATCATAGGGATGTATACAGGTATCGGCTTATCCGTCCTGGTTACGGTGACCGCTGTACTATTGTCATTAAGGTATGAATCGCGAACGATATGCTCTTTCGGATTAGTAGGGGGGTATCTCCCGCTGTTTTCCTATATGGCAGCGAACGGGCTGGAAGGGAACGCCGTGTATATCGCCATGGGCTATCTGTTCCTGCTGAACCTGCTCATTCTGCTCGTATCCTTGCGCAAACGGTGGGTCATTGTGCAATATATCAGCTTTTTGCTCAATACGCCTTTGATGATTGTGCTGGTGTGGTTATCAGAAAGCGTCGCAGCGAGCATGCTGTATGCTGTTATTACATTTGTAATGTACCTCGGTATGACGCTGTGGGTGCCGTTCCGTTTGAAAGCAAAGCTGTCATGGCTTGATTTCTCTCTGCTGGCTCTGAACACCGTCGTGAGCTGCAGCGTTCTGTACTCTCTCTTTGGTGATGCGGGTCTGGATGATTACAAAGGCTTGCTGGCGCTTGTCTTTTGCTTGGTGTATGGGGGCCTGGGACGATGGGTTAGTCGATATATTCCAGCGGAGAAACAAACGAAAATATTATTTTATGCGACTTCACTGACCTTTGCCATCCTCATGATTCCGTTCCAGTTTGGAGTCAGATGGCTATCCATGGGCTGGTTGATCGAGGCCGTTCTTCTGACATTGGGTGGGAACCGTTACCGGTTAAAGGAATTGGAGCGAGCAGGCTGGGGCATTTTATCACTGTGTCTGGGCACATTCTTTTTCGTCGATTTCCCTATATACCTGCTGTCAGGCTTTGAAACGGATTATTTTGGGCTCAAATATACACTCATTACGCTGGGGATGTTGATCGTTACTGTCTTTTACGCCATTCAATTCAGCCGTCCGGATGCGTTCAAAAACAATCGTTTGTACGAAATGCGTATCATGCAAGGGTTTAAATATGCGGCTTTGGTGAACGTGTACTGCTACCTCTTGTATGAAGCCGGGCATTGGTATGCCATTCTCGTATCGGACGGATTTGCACACTACACCTTGTACAAGGTATTGCTGTACACCTGCGTATCGCTAGTTTTGGCTTATTTCCTGCCTAAGGTAAAGCTGTTGTACGATCGGGTGATCAAATACTACAGCCTGGCTCTGTACATCATAGGCTATGCGCTTGGACTATTGGTTACCGTAGCAGTTCCCACCTTGCATGAAAATTACACGCAAAATACGGCTGCTGATTATATAGCTTTGATAGTACTCGCAGCTTTTAATGTACTAGTCTTCTTCAGCAGCAGAGATTTCCTGAATGCACTGATGACACGCCATTATCGAAGCACAGAGCTGTATCCGGTCATTATGGGTGTCTATTTGTTGGGCATTATTACTGCCTTCCTAGGAGTTCAGTTCCGTCTAGGGGATGCAGGTCTCGTATTCAGTCTGGTATATTTACTGCTGGCGATTCTGTATATCGTATACGGCTTTCTCAAGCGGTTGGTCTACATTCGCAGAGTTGGCTTGGGACTGACCCTGCTGTCGACAGGCAAGCTGCTTTTGTATGATCTACACCTGTTAACAACAGGAAGCACCATCGTAGCCTACTTCTCCTTCGGTGTGGTATTGCTGGCGATTTCGTATATTTATCAAAAAGTATCCAATCGCATGGGAGAGGCCATTATAAAGAAGAATGTCGAAGAAAAAGTGTAGTTTTTTGTAGGATTGTGTAGATATTCGACAATATAAAAATAAATTCGATAAATAGTGAAAAATTATGTATGACCTTACATCCTACTTACGCTATAATGATTAAAAATTATTTATGTACGCATGCTTATGTTTATGCGGAAGTAGAGAGAATGAGGGGGATATAATGAGTTTAAGCAAGGGGCAGAATAGCCTGTCTGATAAAAATGAACGCTTCTCGTCGGCCGGATTTATCTTGGCAGCGATCGGGAGTGCGGCAGGACTGGGCAACATTTGGAAATTTCCGTATATTACTGGACAATATGGCGGAGCTGCATTTTTCTTGTTATTTATCATCTGCCTGTTGCTTGTAGGCTTGCCAGTCCTTTTAGCGGAGCTTGCGCTTGGCCGTGCGGGTCGAGGAAGTGCTGCTTCTGCCATGGTCAAAGTGGGCGGTCATCCGATTTGGGGCAAGATGAGCATTATGTTTGTTATCGTGCCATTTGTTATTTTATCGTTTTATGCCATTGTAGGAGGCTGGACACTGCACTATGCCGTCGAGGCATTCAGTGGAAGTCTGTTTTCAAATAATGATTTTGCTGGACAGTTTGCTTCCTTTTCCTCGGGCTACGCTCCGTTGGTTTGGCTGTTAGTTGTTTTTGCATTTACAGCAGTCGTGGTTACGCTTGGGGTATCGAACGGGATTGAAAAGTTCAATAAAATTTTGATTCCCGCCAAGGTTATCCTGTTGCTTGTATTAATGATAAATGCGCTTATGCTGCCGGGTGCGAGTGGGGGTGTATCCTTCTTCCTGAATCCTGACTTCTCTAAACTTAGTATAGAGTCTGCATTGGTTGCTTTGGGACATGCCTTCTTCTCGCTCTCACTGGGGATGGGGATTATGGTCACGTACGGTGCTTATGTGGATCGTCGACAATCGCTGGGTGGAGCCATGCTGGCAGTTGGTGGCGGGGATTTACTCTATGCATTTATCGCAGGTATGATTATTTTCCCTACAACCTTTTCCTTTGGAATTAACCCGGCTCAAGGGCCGTCTCTGGTCTTTATTGCTTTACCGGCTGCGTTCTCTGCCATGCCTTTCGGTGCTTTCTTCGGCGGCTTGTTCTTCGTATTGCTGGCGGTTGCTGCATTAGGTTCTATGGTATCCTTGCTGGAAGTCCCCGTAGCGTATGTTATGGAGCGGTTCCGTTGGAGCCGGGTTCGCTCGGTTATCGTCGTATCTATTCTGTGTCTGCTGCTGGGTGTCCCTTCTGCATTGTCCATGGGACTGGTTCCGGAATTGAAAGTCGGTGACAAATCATTCTTTGATTTCGTTGACTTCACAGCTTCCAACATCTTCTTGCCGTTAGGCGGCTTGCTGATTGTCATATTCACAGGCTACTACTGGAAGACTGCGGGCGAGCATGCCAATCTCAAACCCGTCTGGTTCCGCGTATGGTTGTTCGGTCTTCGGTATGTTGCACCGATCCTGATGTTGCTGGTCTTCCTGCACACCTCAGGAATTATCAAATTTTAAGCAAAATCAATAAAAAAGGCATTTTCTTCCTAAGGGAAGAGATGCCTTTTTTTGTATATCTGTCAGTGCTTACCTAACTGTGGAAAGGGGTGATATAATAAAAACATTGTCATTAATTTTAACTTCATTGAAATCACTACGATTATGAAGTTTTATATAATGAACAAAAAGGCTACAGGGCATCGCACAGACGATGTGCAGGAGAGGGAAAGGGCAGAAGAGCATTGGAACAGACAGGGAGCTTGAGTTTGCAAGAAGGACGGCGGCTGAAATGGGATTGAATCGGTTGCCATCACAACGTCGTTATATGCCAGGTTTGGACGGATTAAGAGCGCTGGCGGTCATCGCAGTCATTGTGTATCATCTGAATCCGGACTGGTTGCCGGGTGGTTTGTTGGGTGTAGGTGTGTTTTTTACTTTGTCAGGGTATTTGATTACGGATATTTTGGTCAGTCAGTGGGATACATATCATAGTTTTAAAATGAAAGATTTCTGGCTGCGTCGTGCCAGAAGGCTGCTGCCTGCCATGTTGACGGTTGTAGCTGTCATTGTTCTATGCTCGCTGCTTTTCGATCCGTCACGGCTTACAGCCTTGCGCGGAGATGTACCTGCCGCTTTAGTGTATATGAGCAACTGGTGGTTTATTTTTCATCAGGTTTCGTACTTTGAAAGCTTTGGGCCACCTTCTCCGCTCGGACATCTGTGGTCGCTGGCGGTGGAGGAGCAATTTTATATTTTGTGGCCGCTGCTGTTGGCGTTGGGGCTAAAATGCATGCCAAGGCGTAGTGTGCTCGCCGGCTGGGTGACAAGTCTAGCGTTAATCTCTGCGCTTTTGATGGCCGTGATTTACATACCGGGAAGCGATCCGAGCCGGGTGTATTATGGCACGGATACGCGCGGGTTCGCTCTGCTCATCGGTGCAGCGCTGGCCTTGGTATGGCCGAGCGGCAAGCTGAAAGAGCAGACCTCAGCCAAGGCGCGGTTGCTGTTGGATAGTATCGGTGCCATTAGCTTGCTGCTGCTTTGTCACTGGGCGTGGGCCTCGGATGAATATGACCCGTCTCTGTACCGGGGTGGTTTGTTAGGCATCGCGCTGGTCACTGCTATTGTAGTCGCAGCATTGGCACATCCGGTGAGCAATCTCGGCCGACTGCTAGGAATCAAGCCCTTGCGCTGGATTGGCGCCCGTTCCTACGGGCTGTATCTGTGGCATGTTCCGGTGATCACACTGACGACACCTCAGGTGGATACCGATGGTGTGCATGTCACGCGAATCATTGTACAACTGTTAGCCACCCTACTTCTGACGTCACTCTCGTATAAATATATCGAGGAGCCGATCCGCCACGAGGGATTCCGCCGCTGGATTGCGGGAATCCGTTCAGCGGTTCGCAGACAGGCACGGTGGAGATGGATACCTGCAACTGCAGCATCTATGCTTTTGGTAGGCGTGCTTGCAGGCGCTGTTCACCTGTACGTGGCGTCTCCTGACGCAACGATACAGGCGGCATCAAGCGATGAGAAGCCTATTGCGAAGTCAAAGGCGATGCCTCCGCTTCATGGAACAGTATCTGTGGCTTCCAGGGAGCCCCAGGTCAAGCCGCCGCAAGTATCCCAAGGCAGCAAGGAGCAGACTCCAGCGTCGACCGGGTCCCAAACGCCTAAAAATACGGCGGTCAAGGCTGGGACTACCAATGACCCTACGACACCGTCGGAAACTTCAGCCCAACAAGCTGCGCCTACGACAGTGGATGGCTCAAGTGTGACCGCGATTGGGGACTCTGTCATGCTGGATGTGCAGTCGTACATTGAGAAATCCTTTCCAGGCGCTGTTGTAGATGGGCGGATCGGCCGTCAGATGGCGGAAGCGCCTGCCGTACTGGATCAGCTGAGACAGAACGGGCAGTTGGGGAAGACGGTTATTATTGAGTTGGGCACGAACGGTGCCTTTACCAAGGACCAGCTATCCAATCTACTGGTCAGTCTGAAGGATGCGAAGCGTATTATACTTGTGAATACCCGTGTGCCTCGACCGTGGGAGGGCATTGTGAACAAGCATCTTGCCGAAGCGGCCTCCCAGGACTCACGAATTACGATGATCGATTGGTACGGAGCCAGCTCTGGTAAAAACTCATACTTCGAACATGACGGAGTCCATTTGAAACCCAAGGGTGCCAAAGCCTATGCGTCTTTGCTGGCCCAGGCCCTAACGAAGCAATCTTCATGATTAGCAATCATACTCATACATTTCTTTAAGCAATGTAAGTGAAAAACCACCGGGAAGTAGGTTATCCCCTGATCCGGTGGTTTTTCTTATTTAGTATCCGAAGGGAAGCACACTTTGTGGTAAAGTAACCTATGTAAATATGTCTATATTGAGAGAATATTAAATGTGGTGTGGAGGTACATAAGTTTATGGAAAAGGGCTATTCACATAGTAGGGCAAGTGAGCACCGCTCAAAGAGGAACAGAAGAAGACTCATGTTGGCTGTTATTTTATTATTTATAGTGGGTTGTATTACTCTGATTACTATTATGTTTTCAGACAGCAAACCAGCGCAAACGCAGGAGCCTGCTAAAAAGACAGATTCCGTAGCGCATGATCCATCTAAAGTAAAAGCAAATACGGATTCCAAGGGTAAAGCAGCTTTACCAAAAGACGAGACCGGTGTTGAAGATGGCGCTTTTGTTGAGAAATATTTAAACCAGCAAATGCTCGGGCAAAAGCCGGATGGAGCTAATGGGAAAAAGGTAGCCTACCTATCTTTCGATGATGGACCCTCTGTGACGGTAACACCTCAAATACTGGATATTCTGAAAAAACAGCAAGTAAAGGCAACCTTTTTTATCGTAGGCAAGGAAGCCAATGAAAACGAACATACAAGGAACATCGTCAAAAGAATCGTTAAAGAAGGCCATGCAATCGGAAATCATACGTATTCACATAATTATAAGTATTTGTATCCTCACAGGAAAGTAAATACTGAGCGTGTTATGCAGGAGATTGAAAGGAATAATCAGGTCTTAAAGAGCATTTTGGGGCCGGATTTCTCTACAAGAATGGTCCGATTTCCGGGAGGCCATATGACATGGAAGAGCAGAGATCCGCAGGGGATGGCTTCATTGGATAAAGTACTACTTCAAAAGGATTACCATCAAGTGGATTGGAACGTATTAAACAAAGATGCAGAGGGTAAACCCAAGAAAGCAGCCGCATTGGTAAACCAATTCATAAAGTCAGTAAAAGGTCGGGAAAAGGCCATAATCTTAATGCATGATACCTATGGCAAGGAGGAAACCGCCAAAGCTTTGCCGCAAATTATAGAATATCTAAAAAAACAGGGTTATGAATTTAAGGTTATGAAGTGAATTATCGAATGATGCAAAATACTGATTAGAAACAATTTGTTCGTTCCTGCGTAGTGTGTCTAAGGATTTCTCAGCGTGGTATACTAATGTTAAACGGAGTTGATTACAGATGGCTGAGTTGCTTAATCCTCGAAATGATTTTTTATTTAAACGTATTTTTGGCAGTGAGGAAAACCGCGATGTCCTGTTGGCCTTTCTCAATAGAACATTTATCGAAGCTGGAAAGCCCGCTCTAAAAGAGATTATTCTTCTTAATCCTTATATGGAGAAAGATGCCCCTCGTGATAAGCAATCCATCTTGGATATTCGTGCAAAGACGGACGAGGGCGAACTGATTAATGTAGAAATGCAGTTATTCAATAAGTATGACACAGAAAAGCGAACATTATTTTATTGGAGTAAGCTTTATAGTGGGCAATTGCAGGAAGGCCAGTCCTATAAGCTGTTGAAGAAGTGTGTCACCATCAACATTCTGAATTACTCGTTTCTTCCCAACGAGCAGTACCATAATGTATTTCACTTACGGGAAGATCGCAGTGGTATCCCGTTAATTGATGATATTGAGCTACATTTTCTGGAGTTGCCAAAACTGGACGACCACGCGGTTCCCGTTGAAAATGGTGGATTGGTCAACTGGTTACTATTTTTAAAGGGCGCCGATAAATCCAATTGGGAGGTGCTGAAGATGAACGAGCCTGTATTAAAGAAAGCAATGGATACGTTAGAATTTCTTAGTCAGGATACAGAAGCCCGCCGATTATATGAGGATAGACAGAAATACTTGCATGATGAAGCTTCTATGATTGAAGGAGCGCTAGCTGAAGGTGAGGCTCGTGGCGAGGCTCGTGGTGAGGCTCTAGGTAAACGGAAGAAGGCGGTTGAAATGGCCAAAGAGCTTCTTACTTTGGGAGTTGAAATTTCCATTATAGTAAGAGCTTCTGGGCTGTCTGAGTCAGAGATTTTGGATTTGAAAAATAAATGATGGATCACAGAAAAGGACGAGGAGCATTAGCCCTCGTCCTTTGTAGTGCAGCATATGGAGTTGCTCTCTGCTTTAGATGCGCTCTGCTTCACCCATCGCCTGAATAAAAGCACCGATCCCTTTAGGATCGTTGGTTACAATAGGCTCGCTGATATAGTAGGCGAATGTACCGTCCCGACGATCTTTACCGCCCAAGCCGCTTACTTGCACCGTTTTGTTCAGATTTACAAGTCCTTCTTCGGTAATCGTAATAAATTCATCGATAATTCCCTTACGGATGATTTCCGCTTCTTGACGATAATGCTCTGGCAGATAGCCTTTGCGCACACCTTTGGCGATCGCATACAGAATCATGCAGGAAGCGGATGCTTCCAGATAATTACCTTTTAAGTGGCCCAGATTGAGCACCTGATAAAAGACACCGCTAGTTTCATCTTGGACCTTCAGCAGAGCTTCCAGTGTTTCTGTCAGCATATTGATCAAGGCAGGACGATCTGCATGATCCTCCGGAATATAGTCCAGCACGTCAACGAGTGCCATGACAAACCAGCCCATCGAGCGGCCCCAGAAGTTTTTGGAACAGCCTGTCTCCGGGTTGCACCAAGGCTGCTCATGCTTCTCATCCCAAGCGTGGTAGAGCAGACCCGTTTCAGGATCACGTGTATGCTTGTAGCATAGCTTGAATTGCAGGGTCACATCGTCAAACTCTGACGGATCTCCGAATTCGCGGATAAATTCAGCGTAGAACGGTGCACCCATGTACAGGCCGTCCAGCCAAATTTGATATGGATAGATTTGCTTATGCCAGAATGCGCCCTCGCTGGTACGCGGATGTTTTTCCAACTGACTGCGTAATTGGTAAGCTGCCTTTTTATAACGTTCGTCCCCTGTGGCACGATACAGAGTGAAGAGCAGCTTGCCGTTATTGACGTGGTCAATGTTGTACTCATCTACTTTATAGCGCTGAATGACGCCATTTTCGTCAACAAAATGATCCATATGTTTTTTTATATATTCCATATACTTGGGATCACCTGTCAGCTCGCCAACCCATTCCAGACCTTTATAAATGACACCGTGGTCATATTCCCATTTTTCATAAAATTCAGGACTCCGTTTCAGTACGGAGTCGCTCATGCGTACAGCCCAGGAATCTGTTTTTGTCGGATTGGTTGTTGGTTGTGATATCGGATTTGCCATGATACAGTCACCTCTTTGGAAAATGTTCGATCTATGATCGTTGTTCTGGTTTACATGGATGGAGTATGAGTCTTAGGGTCAACAGGCTTGCTCTTGAAGCCAACATTGTTGTTGCCCCAGCACCGATCGTAACTAAACCCTGTCAGTTGTTCGAACACCTTACGTGTTTCCGGCTTAGCTGATTTCATGGAGCCCCCGTTCTTGAGACGATCAATTTCGGTGATGAGCTTCTTGTGGCTGTCAATGTCCAGCTTCATCACGACAGAAGCAATCATACCGATGATCGCCAGAGCGATAGTGCCCACTATGAGTACATAAAAGATGGCGTGTTGGGCAGCAATCGGTTGGGTATCGGCCCCGGATATGAAGCCAAAGTGCTGTAACACCCAGCCGAGAATGAAGACGACTACGGCC
The DNA here is from genome assembly GCF_000236805.1 of Paenibacillus peoriae KCTC 3763. Lineage (GTDB taxonomy): Bacteria > Bacillota > Bacilli > Paenibacillales > Paenibacillaceae > Paenibacillus > Paenibacillus peoriae. The sequence goes on from NZ_AGFX01000018.1 coordinate 243,743, forward strand.
CGCACCATTTTGCCAGCAAACGTCATCATACCCGCATAAATACCCTCGCGGCGACGACCAGTTAGTGCTTCATCCACATCGGCAAGGAACGTATATTGGTTCCAGGGGATGTAGTAGACACCGCCTGTACCAAGTCCCATGAACAGTGTGATCACGTACAACCACATCATCATATTGGAGGCACCTGTCAAGTAGAGCACACCGTAACCCAATACGCTGAAGCAAACGATGACGAGTGCGGCGATGAAAGGCATACGGAAGCCTTTGCGCACGCAAAATTGAATGAACAAATAGGTGGAAATCAGTTGAATTACAGAGTTAAAGCTGTTGAGATTGGATACCGTCTCCGAGCTTTGAAACAAGGAGAAGACAATAAAGTACGTGAAGGCAGATGTGAACAGCCATTCAGCTGAAAAGCCCCCTAAATACATACCAAGATGATGACGGAACGTTTTTACCCGGAAGGTCGATGAAATATCGATAAAGAGCTTTTTCATGGAATCAATAAAAGAGAGAGGAGCCTCACCTTCCAATTCCTTTTGCAGTTCCTCGTCGGGACGTTCCCATGAGTTTTTGTACAAAAATGCCAGGGCAATCAGCAGAATAGCTGCAAACACAAGCCCGGTGTACAAAAAGGGCAATGGAGAATCTTTGCCGTAAGCGGCGATAAAGCGACCAGGGATGAAAGCAGCAGCAAAGTTGGCCATTTTACCAAACATTGCTTTCCATCCAGTCAGCCTGGAGCGAGCGCCGAAATCCCGGGTCATCTCTGCGGCAAGTGCTTCATACGGCACCATAACAGAGGTATATACCAGCTCAAACAGCACGTAGGTACTCAGGTAATACCAGAAGCCCAACCCATCTACCCAAAGCAACGGATACACGAGCATCAGCGGGATACCCAGCATGATGAAAAAACGGCGTCTGCCGAATTTACGGCCCAAGCGGGTTCGATGAAAGTTGTCGCTGATGAAGCCCATGATCGGATTGCTGACTGCATCGATAATGCTGGCAACGGAGAAAATGGCTGCGGCCTGAACCGGAGACAGTCCGCAAAAGGTCGTATAGAAGTACATGAGCCATGCGCCGCTGACGGCAAGTGCGCCGCTTCCCAGCATGTTGCCGCTTCCATAGGCGAGAGTGTGTTTCAGTGTGATTTTTCGTTCCATGGTCTGTTCACCTCATATTTTCTATGGTTATGAGGACAATCACCGGTCGCTATATAATGCAGAATTGTCTAGGTTGGTAGATGGGCCAGGGCGTCCTGATGGGAAGGGGCTTTTAGCGTGCCCCTATATTAGTGCCGCTCGGCGTTCCCGAGCCGATCAGATCGCTTCCTTTGGCCAGCTTAAGGAAATTGCCCAACTGGATGGAACCGTCTGCACCTCGTGTGATGGAAGGCGTGAGACTGACAAAATCGTCTGCACTGACTACCAGACCTTTGGCATTCGTCGATTTTTTGTTTTTCCACCAAACACTGGAGTTGTCTTGATCTGTACCGCTTGTTTTGTCACTGGAGCTTCCCGCAAAGGAAAGGTTGTTGATGAACACATGATCACCCTTGTCAAAAGCAAAATTACTTTGTCCATTGTCCCACGAGGTATTATTGGTCAACGTAATACTGCCTGGGTTGCTATTGTAGGTGAAGCCGTGTTTTTTGTTCTGGTAAGCAATACTGTTTTTCACGATATGGTTGACTTTGATTTTGTCTCCACCCAGCTTAAAGCCGTTGCCGTCACTGTTCTTGGTAGACGTTCCATCTGAGGTCTGCCCGTTGTGGTGGGCAACACTGTTCAAAATGGTTACTTCACCGATGGGGCCTGTTTCGGTTTTGCTATACAAATCCCAGCCATCGTCTACATTGTATGCAGCCAAGCAGTTATCAAACACATTGCCTGGTCCTACAGTCAGCTTGGCAGCAAAGCCGTCAGCATCCTCACCATTATCGGGATCAGCGTTATCGTGAGAGTAGGAATTCAAAATCAAATTGTTTGCAGGCCACTCACTGTTGGAGGCGTTAGGGGAGTAACGTCCAAGCTGGAGTCCAGTATCCCGGTTGTGGTGGGTTTCCACATTTTCAATCCGGTTATTACTACCGCCAATATAGATACCGTTATCCCCGGCACCTTTGACTTCAAGCCCTTTTACCAGCCAATAATCTCCGTTAAGCTGAAGTCCCCGGTTGCTTGAACCAAAGGCTTGAGCTGAAAAATCAAGCACTGGCTTTTCGCTGCCGTAAGCAACAAGCCCCTTGAGTGAGCCCTTGCTTCCGTTATTCCCATGCTGAACGGTGATCGTTGAGGAGTAGGCGTAGTTGCCGCCGCGCAGGTAAATCGTTTTACCCGGTGCAATTTGTGTTAGTGCTGCTTCAAGAGTGGTAGGACTGGATATGGTGCCCGGATTGGACACGTTACCATTTGGTGCTACATACAAGTCGCCCGCAGCCAACGTTGTGGAGACAGCAGACGAATCAACTATGCCGGAAATCTCTGTAGAGAGGGCAGAGGAAGAAATGCTGGATGACGTATCTGCGTAAGCGGTTCCAATAAGACATGAAGAAGCAAAAACAAAAGAAACACCGAGACTTAGAGCGTTAAAGCCGTATTTTGGACGATCATTACGTTTAAACATGTAAATTCCTCCTTATTTGAGCTCTTATTTTGAAATAGATAGCATATTTACAAGTGGTTCATGCTGTCTTTCCAGTAAAAACAGGACACCTCCTGGGTGACAGATTCTCCTATCATATGTCCGAAACGCTCTAAGATGCATATGCACAGTGTAATATATGTTAACGTTTGCATCAACAGTTTTTTTGCTGTTTTTTTGAGATTGTGAAAAAAAGTTCACACATTTGTTTCAACTAAAAATGCAGTTTTGCCAGATTGGGAAAATTTGATTATACTTAAACATTATACATATAATAGGAATGAAATCTGTGAGAAAAGGCGGGTTTAACGCATGGAGAACAGGAATGATTTGACGAATCCAACGTCTAAAGAATTGCTGGAAAAGCAGCCGCTAGTTAAAAGTGAGATGATAGATTGGCTTAAAGCGATTATTGTGGCCATTGTGCTCGTGTTCATTATACGTTGGCTGCTATTTGCGCCATTTATCGTTGAGGGAGCATCCATGGAACCGAACTTCAAGACAGATGAACGAGTTGTCGTGAACAAGATTATTTATAGTTTGCGTGATCCCAAGCCCGGTGAGGTTATTGTATTTCATGTCAGAAAAGAAAGTAAGGATTTTATTAAGCGTGTTATTGGTGTTGCGGGGGATCAGATCCAATACCAGGGCGACAACCTGTACGTAAATGGCAAGAAAGTAGAGGAACCCTACATTCAAGGGGCCATCCAGAAGGCGCACGCCAAGGGAGAGCTATACAACAATGTGGACTTTCCAAACGGGACCATAACGGATTCCAAGGTTCCCGAGGGTTATATATTTGCCATGGGTGACAACCGCAATAACAGTAGGGACAGTCGTGCCATTGGCTTTGTCTCAATTAAAGATATTGTTGGACGTGCGGATGTGATATTTTGGCCGCTGAACAGTATGCAGTGGGTCAAGCATAAATAATATAAGCTGAACTTAAAAGCTACCTATCATGCCACTACGCAGACGGATGGTGGTTCCCATCGCCATCGCTTTGCTTGTACAGCACCATTCCGCCTGCTCCGTTTTACTTGTACATTTTTTAGTTCAGCTTATATATTATATTTTTTTCGTAAAAGGGTCAGGCAGCTTGCTCCAGTCCTGTTCCATTTCTTCAGGAGTCAGCAGCGCCTTATCCAATGTGCGTTCGATCTCTTCCCGGTCCATATCGATACCGATGAATACAAGCTTGGTCACCCGGTCGCCATGTTGTTCATCCCAGTCAGGTGTCTTTTCAAAATCCTCACCGAGATAGTATTGTCGTTCTTCTTCGGTCAAGGCAGATACCCATAGCCCTGCGCGCGCGAATTGCTTAGAACTGCCCGCCTGACTGAATGTAAAAGCAGTACGGTTCTGGGTGGCGAACCACACCAACCCCTTGGAGCGGACAACCTCAGCAGGCCATTGTGCCAGCCATTTCAGCAAGCGTTCGGGGTGAAATGGAATCTTGCGCTTGTACACAAACGAAGCAATGCCGTATTCCTCTGTCTCCGGTATGTGCTCATCTTTATTCATTTCCTGTATCCAGCCTGCCGCTTGACTGGCTGCTTCAAAATCGAAGCGGTGCGTGTTCAAAATCTCCTTCGGATCAACTTTACCGTATTCGGAACGAATGATTTTGGCGTTTGGCTGAATGCCGCGCAGCGCTTTTTCCAGTCGTTCCAGCTCCTCCGGGGATACAAGATCACATTTGTTAATGATCAGCACGTCACAGAATTCCACCTGCTCAATCAGCAAATCAACGATGCCGCGTGCATCCTCCTCTGCCATTTCCTGCCCACGATCCTTGAGCGAATCTCTCGAATAGAAGTCCTTCCAAAATTCCGGCGCATTCACGACGGTAACCATAGTATCCAGTCGCGTCAGCTTGGTCAGATCTATGCCATTCTCTTCATCTACATAGCTGAACGTCTGGGCAACCGGGATCGGCTCGCCTATACCCGTGGATTCAATAAGGATGTAGTCAAACTTTTTGTCGAGCGCTAGTCGCTCCACTTCCTTTAATAAATCCTCCCGCAAGGTGCAGCAGATGCAGCCGTTGGACATTTCTACCAGCTTCTCATCTACGCGGGATAATCCTCCACCGTCACGAACGAGATCGGCATCGATATTTACCTCACTCATGTCATTGACAATGACAGCTACACGCAAGCCTTCGCGGTTGTTCAGAACATGGTTGAGCAGCGTGGTTTTGCCAGCGCCGAGGTACCCGCTTAGTACCGTAACCGGTATTTTCTTTTCCGATTCGATCGTGTTTGCCAACGTAATCACTCATCCCTTCGAAAGTGTTTATGAAATGCTGAATATGTTGCAGTACTTTCTTAATTCGAATTATTTAATCGTAATAATTACGAATAATAAAAACAGTAAATCATTAATGAGAGAAAATGTCAAGGAAAGGGAGACTCCATCGAAGAGATGCTCAAGGCATTGGGACGGTTTAAGGCTTAGTGCGGTGCTGACAGATGCACAGGCTCGATTACGATAACGATAAGGCCAAGAAGGACTTGCGCTAATTACACGCAAGTCCTTTTTTTCAACCCTGTATTCATATAGCTGTCTCAGCCCTTTACAGCTCCGGCAACAACGCCTTTGACAATGTATTTTTGCAGAAAGATAAATACAATAATGGAAGGCAGCACAGCCATTACCATCGCGGTCATGGCATATTGCCAGTCTGATGTATACTGCCCAACGAAGGTATAAGCCGCCAGCGTAAGCGTTTTGGTGCTGGGGGAGCCGTTAACCATGAGCAGGGGCAGCAGGAAATCATTCCAGATCCACATCACGTCGATAATAATGATGGTGGCGGTGACGGATTTCAGCAAAGGAAAAATCACGGAAAAGAAAAGCCGGAAGCCCGAAGCTCCGTCGATCTTGGCACTTTCATCAATCTCGGCAGGAATACCTTTCACGAAGCCGTGATAGATGAATACGGCCAGCGGTGCGCCAAAACCCCAGTACAATAGGCCAAGCCCCCAAGTGCTGTCCGCCAAATGCAGGTCTTTTGCCAGCCGCAGGACGGTTAGCATAATGGACTGAAACGGAATCAGCATCGGCATGATGCACAGCATGTAAATCACGGAGCTCCATTTGCTTTTGGTTCGTGCCAGCTTGTAGGCGGCGATGGAGGATACCAGCACGATACCTGTCAGCCCAACCACCGTAATGATTGTGTTGTTCAGAAACAAGCGTGGGTAGTTAATAAACTGCCATACATATACGTAGTTATCCAGCGAAAACTGCTTAGGCAGCGCAATGACGTCGGTCATGACCTCAGCGAAGCTTTTGAACGAATTGTTAATGGCGAGAAACAGCGGGTACAGAAATAACAGCGATAATATAATCATACCCGCTTCCAGCAAAATACGTCCCGTACGGCTGCGTTGCATCAGGCTTCAACCTCCCTGCGTTTGAAAATAGACAATTGAATGATTGTAATGATCAGCACGGCGACGAATAAAATCAAAGCTTTGGCTGTTCCGTAGCCGTACAGATTGTTCTGGAACGTGTCCCGATAAATATCATAGGCAATACTGTAGGTCGTACCTCCCGGCCCACCGCCTGTAAGGGATAAAATGACGTCGAACACCTTGATCGAATTGGTCAATGCCATGAAGACCGAGATGGTAATGGAAGGTGCGAGCAACGGCAAAATAATACTGAAAAACCTGCGAATCGGCCCTGCTCCGTCTACAATGGCAGCTTCCTTCAAATCGTCCGGTACGGATTGCAGGCCTGCAATGTAAATCACCATGTAAAAGCCAATGGATTGCCAAATGGATACCGCCAAAATGGAAACAAACGCGAGCCCTTCCTCACCCAGCCAGCTTAGCTGGAAGATGCCCCAGCCCGTACTGTGCCCCAGTGATTCAAAGCCCTGCATGAAGATGAATTTCCAGATAAATCCCACGATCACGAGGCTGAGGATGTAAGGGATAAAGAAAGCCGCCCGCAGCCAGGCCGAGCTTTTCAGCTTCATGTCGAGGACGAGCGCCAGCAAAATGGCCAGCACGTTCACCAGCACAATGTACAGAATGGCATATTTGACGGTAAACCAGGCTGCATGTGCAAAGTTGGCGTCTCCGAGCAGGATTTGCTTGAAGTTATCCAGACCTACAAATTTCGGATGTTTGGCAATGCCGTTCCACTTGGTCAGGGAATAGCGTATCGTCATGATAAACGGAATATAAAATGCAATCGTAATGCACAAGATTACGGGCAGTGTGAATAAACCGAATTCCAATTTACTGCCCTTGTCGCCCCCAATTCCCCTCTTTTTCAGCATAACGCACCTCTTTTTCTCAACATTTTCCGATCTTTCGCTCCAAGCCGTTTGAGATATAATGAAAGTATAGGATAGCCCCTCGGCCGGACCAATGGATTTAAGAAAACAGTTGAGGGTAAAAATGTGTACGCTTTCAAAAGGGGCGATTATTATGATATCAGAGCGGGCAGGCGCGCTTCTTCGATCCATATGGAGGCGAATTACGCAGAAATTAGTGAACAAGCTTATACTGCTTTTTACCTCGGTGATCATTCTGGTGGTGGGCTCGCTCACGATTATTTCCTATCAGATGATTGAAAAGGAGTCGGTCAACCATAGCATCGCCAGCACAACCAATAATCTGCTGCTGGTCAATCAAAATTTGGAGGATTACCTGGAGGGGATGCAGCAGTTGGCGCTTCCGCAGCTTCGTTATAACGATATCATGAACGCGATTGCCAATGAGAACAATGACTATGCTTCGCGTATGGTCATCGAGAATTACTTGCGCAGCATGTTTTATTCGCGCAATGATCTGGAGGCCATCTATCTGTACGTGGCCGACCGCCATCAATACTATGTGGTTACCCGGGAGACGTATAACATTACGGTACGCAAAGGAGTTAATACGGATATTCCCAAGCTCCCCTGGTATCGAGAAGCGATGGCGAGCACGACCAACGAGTCGTTTCAATCCTTTGTGGGCTCCCGTTCGGATATGGGCTATGTGGCACCACAGGCCAGCTTTATGGCATACCATCGAGTGCTGAGGTCGATTGCATCCCGTCATCCGCAGGCGATGTTGTCCTTTTATTACAATACGAGCGCCGTCGACGATATTATGAAGAACATCCCACTGGGCAAAGGAGATCACCTGCTGCTGATCAGCCCTGAACGGGTTCCCTTTTATGTGGACAGCTTTCCGCTGTATGAGCGTATACGGGATTCGGGGGTGTTGGCACAGATCGGAAAGGAAGGAAGCGGACAGGTAACGTGGTCAGATCGCAGCAGCAACCAGGAGTATCTGATTGTTTATGATGCTGGCGAAAAGGAAGGCTGGCAGCTCATCAAGCCTATTCCTTACCGCCAAATTTATGAGGCGGCTACGACGACGCGCAATTGGAGCTACGTGATCGGGGCTTTATTTTTAGGCGTGTCTATTATTTTGGTGACGCTGACCTCGAATGCCATTACCCGGCCTTTACACAAGCTGTCTACCCAGATGAAGCGGTTTAGCACCGGGGATTTTGGGGCAGCGGCTCCTGTGAAGGGACATGACGAGATTGCGTATTTGTCGCTGCATTTTAACGAAATGGTCCAAAGAACCGAAGAATTAATTAATGAGCGCTATCGAATGAAGCTGGTCGAAAAAAATGCCATACTCAAGGCACTGGAGGCTGAAATTAATCCTCATTTTCTGTATAATGCCCTGCAAGCCATATCCACACAGGCATTAAAGCGGGAGATGTTCGACATGGCTGATATGGTCGATGCCTTGGCCCAAACGTTGCGATATTCCATCAACGGCAAGGATATTGTGGCTGCCCGCGAAGAGCTCAAGCATATTGAACGGTATATGGGCCTGCAAAAAGCAAGATTCGGGACGAGGCTGCGGTTGGAGCTGGTATGGGAGGAAACGCTGATGGAGCTGCAGATTCCGAGGTTATCCGTGCAGACATTGGTGGAAAACTCCATCAAGCATGCACTGGAAAAGGTATCGAGCGATATTCTAATTGTGATTTCAGCCGAATCCAGTGCTACAGATGCCACCATTACGGTCAGGGATAACGGGCCGGGGATCTCGAAGGACAAGCTGAAGCAGGTGCTGGATTCATTCCATGAAAAATGGGAGGAACGGGAGAGCGAGCATATCGGCTTGAAAAATCTGAATACACGCTTAAAGCTTTTGTATGGAGATCAGGCAGGATTATTCATACTTACAGATGAAACGGGAACGGAAATTAAAATGCGCATCCCCCAGGGAGGTAGTAGTCATGTATAACGTACTGATTATTGACGATGAGGAGCCGTTGCGCGAAGCTATTCGTATTGTCGGGGATTGGGATCATCTCGGCATCGAACATATCTTTGAGGCAACGAACGGAAGGCTTGGACTGGAGATGCTGAGTCAGCACAACATAGATGTGGTCATGGTGGATATGAAAATGCCGGAGCTGAACGGTATCGAGTTTCTTCGTGCTATCGAAAAGGCGTATCCCCATCTGCTGACGATTGTCATTAGCGGCTACAACGATTTCGAATATACACGGCAAGCGATACAGTCCCGGGTGGTGGACTATTTGCTCAAGCCTATCCATCGACAGGATCTGAACCAGGCGCTGCGCAAGGCCGTGGACATCCTCGAAAGCCGGAAGCAAAGCGAAAACGAGTTCATCAGCCAGAACATTACGCTGAATATGTCGCTGCCCAAGCTGAAGGAGAAGCTGTATTTGTCCATTTTGGACGGCAGCTTTAAAAGACAGGCGAATACGACGCTGCTCCCCTTGATCGGGGCAGATCATCCAGGGAATCGCTTTGGGGTGAGTGTGCTGCGGCTGTTGAACAGGGATGAGGTTCGCAGGACACGGTTTCATGGCGATACCGAGCTGATGGACTTTGCCGTAACGAATGTGCTGGCTCAGACATCGGACGAGCGGTTGAGCTGCTTTAGCTTCCCTCATCCAAGACGGGAGCGTGAAGTCGTCTCCGTCTGTACCCTGGCTCCGGGACAGGAGGAACATATGGCTCTTCTGCTGGCACAGGTGACACAGAAGGCGGTGACGAACCTGCATGGGCTGTTCGGCATGGTGGTGGCCGCCGGGGTAGGCCAGCCTTGCGCAGATGTAGTGGAGCTGGCGTCTGCTTACGTGGATGCGAAGGCGCTTATTCACAGCACGGATGTGTTGAAGCTAGAAGGAGCCTCCGTCCTTCATACGGCGCCTCGGCAAACGATAAAAGCAGAGGAAGTGCAGTGGACGGATCGGCTGCTGTTGATCCAAAAGGACGCCCAGACAGGCCAGGCGAACCGGGCAAAGATACTGCTAAACGATCTGCTGAAGCAACTGGCATCCGGCTCTATTTTCCGCTTGCAGGACGCGGATCGATTGATCAGGGAGTTTCATTTTTTGCTGAGAGAAGCAGCGGTTGAATTGGTCACATCTGTGTCGGCGTCTAATCAAAAGGGCGCTTTTGAGGAAGCGGAACGGGTGGCTGAAGGCGAGCTGTCTGCTGATTTTACAAGCTTTGCCGACTACGGACACAGGTTGACCCGAATGCTGGAGCTTTACATTGCCGGGGTTCAGCATGCCCAGGCGGGGAACCAGCCCTTTGATATAACGGATATCAAAAAGCATATCGACCGTTACTATTTTGAAGATATCAAAATTTCATTTTTTGCCGAGACTTATTTCTTGAGCCGGGAATATCTGATGAAGCTGTTCAAGCAGCAGTTTGGTTATGGTATTCACGAATATGTACAGAAGGTCCGTATGGACAAGGCGAAGGAACTACTGGGCGATTCGGGCCTGAAAATTCAGGAGATTTCCGATATGCTGGGCTATAAGGATAAAAACTACTTCAGCAAGGCTTTTCGCAATTATTATCAGGTTTCACCGTCCGAGTATCGCGTGAGCCTGCAATAAACTACTTTTTTACCCTTAACGCTTCACTTATCTGCCTTTTTTAATCGGACCATATTTTTTAGAATGAGCGCATGGACGTTGATCACAAACAAATGGGGGAGTATCCATGTTAAAGAAGATGATGGCGTTGTCCGGCAGTCTGCTATTGACGGTCGGTTTGTTGAGCGGGTGCGGAAGCAGCGGTGACTCAGACGCGGCGAAAGGGAAGGCTGGCGGTAACGAAGAATTGAAACCGGTTACAATTAATATGTTCACAGCCTCACCAGAGTATACGGATGCTTTTAACGCGTATATTGAGGAGTATAAGAAGGTCAAGCCTAACGTAAAGATCAATCTGGAAATCATGCAGGCGGACTATAACACGATTCTCAAGTCGAAAATTGCCTCAGGCAGTACACCGGATGTATTCCAAACGACGGCAGGAGGCGATATTGATACGTATGCTGATTATAGCGCCGATCTGACCAATGAACCGCTGGCGGCAGCCATGACGGATGCAGTTCGGGCGAATATGAGCTCCAGCGACGGTAAAGTGCTGGGATTGCCCGTGAAGGGGAACTTGTTTGCGCTGATTTACAACAAGGATTTGCTTGCCAAGGCTGGAGTAACCTCCCCGCCTAAGACGATTGCGGAGATGCAGGATGCAGTCACCAAGCTTGAGGCGAAAGGCATTACTCCATTTGCCAATGCATATAAAGAGTGGTGGGTATGGAAGCACATCTTCCAGCACTATGTAGATGCCGCCGCGCAGGATGCGGGCGTAGAGCCGAAGCAGCTTGTTAGTGATTTTATCGCAGGCAAAGCCAAAATCAAGGACTACCCGGTGCTGTACAACAACTTCTTCAGCTTCATTGATTTGACGGTGAAGCATGGCACAGATAAGCCGCTGGAACGGGACAGCAATGCGGAAGTGAGTGATTTTGCATCCGGTAAAGCTGCGTTTATGACGGGTAAAGGCGCGTGGGATGAGGAAGCAATCAAGAAGATTAATCCTGATCTCAAGATTGGCATCATGGGATATCCGGTAAGTGACAAAGCCGAGCAATCGGTCATCATTACCGGGGCGGATCAGGCGCTGCGTATTAACAAGGATTCCGAGGTAGCCAAGGAAACGATTGAATTTTTCAACTGGCTGTATACTTCAGAATACGGTAAGAACTGGTTCTCCCAAGTGGCAAAAGTAATTCCTCCAATTAAAGATGCGCCGCTTCCTGACCTGGAGATGCCTAAGGAAATGGAAAGTATTTTGAAAACATCGAAATCCGGTGATCTGTCTGTCAACTACTCGCTGGATACGTTCCACCAAAAATTTGGCGAGCTGATGCAGGCTTATATCAGCGGCAACATGAACAAGGATCAGGCGGTTGCAGAGATTGAAAAAGCCTGGGTACAATTAGGCTCGGCACAATAAGGCTGATTTGTCAGAGACGTCCGTAAGGGCGTCTTTTTGTGCTATGGATAGGCTTTTGAAGGAGTATTGACGAAAAAATATTTAATAATATTTAAATATTTACTTGCAAAAAGTTATTGAGTTGCGGATAATAGATTGTGTGCAATATATCTACGACATACAACATACATAATGACTGCACGGTACAAATACGAGGGATACTCCGGTTGGGGAATCTCTTTGTTCCGTTTGGGCTGTGCCGATTTTGGCAGTAAAGATTGGAAGAGAGAGGATGAATCTTTAGATGAATTCGTTGTTTACACCGTATAAACTGAAGGACCTGGAATTGAAAAATCGTGTAGTTATGGCTCCGATGTGCCAATACTCGGTGACAGCCAAGGACGGGATTCCGAACGATTGGCACCATGTTCACTACTTGAGCCGGGCTATTGGAGGTACGGGTCTGATTATTATAGAAATGACAGATGTAGAGCCGGATGGACGAATCACGGACTATGATTTGGGACTCTGGTCAGATGAACATATTCCTGCTTTTAAAAGGATCGTGGACGGCGTGCATGCACATGGGGCCAAGGTAGGTATCCAAATTGCTCACGCGGGCCGTAAAGCTGAGGATGCGGCAGTGCCAGTAGCTCCTTCAGCCATTGCCTACCCGGATACGGGTTATAAGCAGCCACGCGCACTCACCACGGAAGAAGTACAGAGCATGGTGCAAAAATTCGCAGATGCCGCCCGCCGTGCGGTTCAAGCGGGCGTGGACACGATTGAGCTTCATGGTGCACACGGTTATTTGATTCACCAATTCCATTCGCCGCTTACGAACAAGCGGGATGACGTATACGGTCAGGATTTATCCCGCTTTGGTGTTGAAGTGATTCAGGCTGTACGTAAGGAAATGCCTGCGGGCATGCCGTTGATCTTCCGCATCAGCGCCGTGGAATACGTGGATGGCGGATATGATGTGGATCATGCCATCGAGTTGAGCCGTGCTTATCAAGCTGCCGGCGTAGATGTCATTCATGTCAGCTCGGGCGGAGAAGGTCCGGCTGGAGCAAGAAAGCCGGGCAACTATCCGGGCTACCAAGTGCCGTTCGCGCGCCAAATTCGCGAGGCGCTGAACATTCCGGTGATCGCTGTCGGCGTACTGGATGACCCAGCCTTGGCGCAGTCTGTTATCGGCAACGAGGATGCTGATCTGGTTGCTATAGGACGCGGATTACTGCGCGATCCTTACTGGGGCACACATGCAGCGGTCACGCTGCGCGGCGAGAAGCCTTCCATACCTGAACAATATCAACGTGGCTACTGAGGCCTAAGTAATCCCACGTTGTTTATATATAAACAGGCACCTGACGAAGTGTACGCTTCGTTGCAGGTGCCTGTTTTGTTTTAGAAGACAGACATTGAACAGAATGGCTTAGGTGGGCGGTCGGCTAAGTCTCCCGGAAGGGAGGTGATGCCTGTGGAGGTTAAGGATGCTCTGACATTAATGATGATGTTCGGCACGCTATTAGTAGCGTTGATCGGATTAATCGTTACGATTGTTATTGCGTTAAACCAAAACAAAAAGAAATAGACCGCCCTGCTCAAGGGGAAAACGGTCTATTTCTGTAGATCGCCTTTGAACAGCCGACCGCTCTTCAAAGCGGCTGTTGCCAAGAGTAGGGATGTTACCAGCATCCTTGCTCTTTTTTAGTATAACCTTCTATAACTCATTTTAGCACATTTGAATAATCAATGTAACTGAATGCGGTCGTTACTTGGTGAAAACTTTAATCTCCTTCGGAGCGAGCGTCACGGTGATCGAACCGTTGTTGATCTGAATGGAGTCGTTGCTTAACTGATTGGTCAGACGGGTGCCGTTGGACAGGTTGTCAAAGTTGCCAATCGTGCGAGTTTGACTGTTCCACGAGTTGTTGATGAGTACGATGGCTTCGTCGCCATTTTTAGAGCGCTGGAAGCTGTAAAAGGAGTCGTCTGCCCATTTTTCCTTTTGGCTGCCGTTTTGCAGGGCAGGGTGGCTGCTGCGCACACGGTTCAGTTTGGCAATGTACTGGTACAGCTCGTGATTGGCGTTAAACACGACGTTTTCACGGTTGGCGGGATCATCTCCGCCATTAAAGCCTTGCTCGGTGCCTTGATAGATGATTGGAATCCCGCGCGACGTCAAAGTAAAGCCCAAAGCGGCCTTGAGCTGTGGCCATTTGTCAGAGCTGGCACCAGGCTTGCCGGAGGCATCGTTGAGGAAGCGTTTCACATCATGATTGTCGATAAATACGCCGTTCGTCTGGGCATCACGATAGTAGCGATCATCCGAGTAGCGTTCCTTGATTTTGGTCATGGATTGATCGTGTCCGAACACATCCTTGATCGTATAATACATGGGGAAATCCAGTGCGGCATCGAGATATCGGGTGTAATTGCCTACATAAGCGGGATCGCCACTGTATACTTCACCGATGGTGAAGGTATTGGCGGCTTGGTCAAAATCCTTCAGGAAGCCTTTGGGTACATGCTTGGCAGTGTCCACCCGCAGTCCGTCGACCCCCGACTCGTTCAACAGCCATTTGATCCAGTTTTTGAGCTCGTTTGCGGTTGCAGGGTTGTCCTGATCCAGGTCATCCAATCCGGCCACGTCACCGTTTTCAATCTTCCATTGGTTGTTGGAACTGTAATCCGCCCCTGTGATGTCGCCATGGTGATGATACCAGTCTGCTTTGTCAAAAGGAGCCTTGGCAAAGCCGTTCGCCGGTTGAAAATCACCTGTGTGATTGACAACTACGTCCAGCATTACAGCGATATTTTTGTCGTGCGCTTTACGGACCAGCTCTTTGAACTTGTCCATGGTTCCGAGATGCCCGTCTACTGCATAAAAATCATACGTATGATAGCCGTGATAAGCGAATTCGCTCTTTTGCATCGTTACCGGAGTAATCCAGATGGCGGTAAAGCCCATATTCTGAATGTAGTCGAGCTGATTGATAATGCCTTGAAAATCGCCACCATGCCACTTGCGCATGTCGCTGTTGTTGGAGTTAAAGCCACCGTAATTATCGTTTGATGTATCCCCGTTGCTGAAACGGTCTGTCATAATAAAGTAAATGCTCTGTTTGCTCCAGTCGGTGCCAAGGGGAGCTGGATTGGAGGGATTACCCGGTTCAGTGGGAGTAGAGCCGCCCGAAGGCGACCCCGTTTGGACAGTTCCTGCGGCTCCGTTAGAGCCGGGTGTGTAGGTAGACGTACCTGTGCCAAAGAAGTAGTTTTTGGTGTTGTTGCTGTCCCAGTTGTTGTTGCCGTCATTAAAGGCGGCCTCCAGTTGGGAAGTAGAGCCGATATCGACAGTGATTTTGGCATAGCCGCTAATCTCGGCGTCCTGCATTTTTACGCCAGGTACAGCCGTCCAGCTTCCGCCAGCCGGGCGGTAGTGAATGTAAGGCGAGTTGGAGCCTTTTTTGTAGTAAATGGTTACTTTGTTGCCTGTACCGCCACCGTTATCACCAGGCTTGGCCTTGCTGATAATATACTGCTTAAATCCATTCATTTCACCGGTTGGTGAACCGTCGCTGTTGACGAGATTGTTGATGCGCAATAGCGTAAAGCCGTGATAACCGAACTTCGTGATTTTCTCTTCAATTTTCTGGAAGCCGCTGCCGCCTGTTGGAAGCGCGTTTTCACCATTCAGGCGAACACCCTTGGCATTTGCGATTGAGGAGATGGTATCTACCAATGTGGATGGCAACGAATAATTCGGTGCAGTGCCACTGTCATTCATCTCCAATGCAGTAAAGGTCAAATCCAGATCGGCATCCTTGAATTTTTGAATGAGGCGATTGTAATCATAATATCCGCCTGCATGCTCTGTGCTGTGAGGCATAGCAGGGTTGTTCATCTGCCAGTGCAGGCCGGAAATTTTGGCTCCGATGCGGACACCGAACACGGAATCGAAGTTTTTGTGGGCAGCGGCTCCGATGACACCCAGATGGTTTTCAAGTACGCTTTGATACCACGACAGAAAATCCTTCCCATAAGTGGAGTTATACCCACCATTCGTGTAAAATCCGTCCCCGTCAGTCGGCGGGTTGATTTGGCTAAGGCTGCTTAGCTTCGTTCCCCAGGCCGCATTCATCTTGTCCAATGATCCATACTTTTCATTCATGGCTGTGCGGAACGCATTTTTGGCTGTTTCAGTATAGGCTTGGAACTTGCCCCGTGCCGGGTAGCTCCATCCCGCTGCCGGATAATAAGATGGATACCGCAATTCTCCGGAAGGGCCGCCGCTTAAATAAATCTTAGGAATGATGCTCTTGTACCCGGCAAAATTTTCAGCGAACGAGGCATACAGCTCGTCATATTGCTTGCCAGCCCCGCTCCATAGCGGTGAAAGTGCTTCGTTATTGACATAGCCGTTTTCATCTTTAAACTGCATTTCATCTACACTACCCTTGCTCGACAGCCAGCTTGGCAGCGGGATGTTGCAGTCATCCCCGACATTTCCCCCACACTTATGCGTAGAGATAATAGGAACCCATTTCAGGCCTACCTCTTTCACAGCGTTTGCATAGGTTTTGTAATAGCTCCAATCGAACTGGTTATCTCCTGCGCTTTCCACATAGCCCCACCAGACGTCGGTGGTGATGGCATACACGCCGTTGCTTTTCAGCGTTTGCAGCTGCTTTTTGAATGCGCCCCAGTCATTGATTTTCGCCAGCGGTCCCATAACGGAAGCCTGAAAATCATCAGCAACCGCGGCGCTTGCCGCATTGGAGGGTGAGCCAATGAAGGCGGTCAGAGACAGCACAAGGCTTAGCAGAATCAGACACCCTTTGTTCCATAGACTTCGATACAAGGTCAAACCGATCATCCTCCTCAAAGCATAGTCTATTTCGACAACATTTTGTAAACGTCTACAAAAATAGTATAAAGCAAGCGGTTGCATAAAAAGAAGAATTTATTGCACACTCAAAGGGGAGAAATATGACTATTTTGCAGTTACAGCCGTATGTTTTCAAACGAGTCCAGGCCAAAAAAATAAGGCACGGTCTGAATCAGACACATGCCTTTTAGTGATGTGGCGAATTGCAAGCAGCACAGGGAAAAGCAAATCCAAGTGTATAGAAGCAACGTTCCAACGTGTATGCAAGTATTGCAAGGGTTATTTGCTTGCTAATAGATAGGACGATTCTTTTGGTCGGGAATGCCGCTTTTGCGGTAAAAATACGTATTGATCCGATCCCGCCATTCCTTGGCGTGCTCAGCCTGATGCTCCAGCCGCTCCAGCACCTGTTCATATATCCCTTCATTCAACTGCTCTCGCAGACTGATCCATGTGTCTTTAAGCTGGGTCGCACATTCCGCGCCTTCAAAATGGGTATCATAGATATGCTGAATGACCGTTTGGCCGGAGTGGAGCGTGTGTGTATAAGGAACATGGTGAAAAAATAATAGCAGTTCATCCGGGCAGGTGTCAGTAGATTCGTAAATATCGGCATGAGGAGAAAAATATTGTCCAGCATAGCCCGTTCCGGTTGCGGTCGTACGGTCTACCCCAATCCCCCGGCAATCGGCAAAATGGTAAGTGCCCCACATCGAATATTCATAGCCGTCCACATCCGGCCCATAGTGGTGACCGGGGCTGACCATCCAGCCGACCCCGAGAGGAGCGGTGTAGGATTCGTAGATATTCCACGAATCGAGCAGCATTTGCTTAATGGCAGGAATCAAATCTGCACTGGCATCATCAGTCCCTTGTCCGTTAAACGTCAGTCGAACCCACTCATCCGCGATTTCGTCTGCGGACAGATCCGGGTCCCATGCCAACCGACCATAGCCGTAAAGATTGGATTGGGCGAGCAAATGCCCGGTCCAATTAGCGTCGGCTCCAATATTAGATACAGCGGCGATCCCATAGTTTGCATGCTTGGGGACATGATTCGTCGGCTCCTCCTGGAAACTGCCGCTGTCGGCATGGGCAATAACCCTCCTGCGGCTGGAAGCAGAATCGCTCTTGCTATGCAGAGCGCCGCTCACGATGCACTTGATGGTGGAGCCTTTCCCCTGCGCACAGGTGTCAAAATCCAGTACCTCCTTCCATTGCGGAACAAGGTAACACAGATGTCGCTGCTGTCCCGTGTACTCCTGTGCAATCTGAAATTCCAGCACTACCTGGGTAGCTTCCAGCGCACCAAACAGGGGGGAGACAGGTTCCCGCACCTGAAAATCCATAGGGCCATTTTTAATCTGTAAAATGACATTATCCCGAAACAGCCCATCCAGTGGTTTAAAATGGTCAAAGGCCGCGCGAGCCCGATCCGTCTTGCGGTCGCGCCAATCCTGCTTGCAATCATAGACAAAGCAGCGCCAGATCACCCGCCCGCCATAGGGCTGCAGCGCATCTGCCAGCATATTTGCGCCATCAGCGTGATGGTGTCCATAGCTGAACGGCCCGGGCCGATTCTCGGAATCGGCCTTGACCACGAAGCCGCCCAGATCGGGAACGGCAGCATAAACCTCCCGGGCCTTGGCCCGCCACCATTCAGCTACACCGGGGTCCAGCGGATCGGCTGTGGTTAACCCACCGAGCTGCATAGGGCTGGCATAGTTAATGCTCAGGTAGATTTGGATGCCATAAGCGCGAAACACCGCAGCCACTCTGGCCACATCCGGTAGAAATGTAGCTGTAATCAGCTCAGTTTCTACGTGATGGACATTCACATTGTTAATGGATAGCGCCTGAATGCCAACAGAGGCAAGCAGACGAGCATAATCTCGAAGGCGATCCAGATTTGTAGTAAAGGCATGATTGTCATAGAAAATGGACCCCCCCGCATACCCGCGCTCAACACTGCCGTCCATGTTATCCCAGTGGTTAATCATGCGGATGGAATTAGCCGGATTGGACAGTACATCCAGAATGGGTGCTTGCCATGCTTCTTTGGTGGCGGGTTGTAGCTTACCATCCAGCCCGCCTTGCAGGTAGCGCAGCAGATGAAAAACCCCATATAATACGCCTTTACTGGTCTGCCCGGCGACCGTGATGTACGCCCCCTTGATATCATCGTTATCAGATGAAGCTGACTGTGTTGGGTGTGGAATCTCCATCTCGCGAATTCGGTAGCCTTCTGTGCTCACTTCTGCCTGTTCTTCTGCGCTAAATCGTTCTGCGACCCATGGATGCTCTCGGAACGTACCCAAAGCAATGGATGGCGAACTCACAGGAACGGCGCTGATCTTTGGCTGCTGTCCGAACATGGAGGCCAATCTGTGCTGAAGCTCACTCGCAGCCGTGTGAAGCACTTCATCTGCCTCTTGAACCACGATGACTCTGCACCAAGCAGGCAAATTCTCCACCTTACGATTGCGGCGATAATGCAGCCAAGCGTCATAGCCGCTCTCTTTTTGCATATCCATGCGCTTGCTCATACTGGGAGCCTCCTTTTGGGCAGGTGAAGTTTAGTCTCAGACATGCTGCTTCTGATCCAGACTCATGTGCTGGGGACAAACCAGACGGTTGCCCTTGCCTTCATACAGCCACAAAATAGCGGTCACTCCACGCGGGTAATATTTGCTGCCATGGGCAATTCCGGAGAGCATTTGGTCGCTCCAGCACCAGTAGGATTCCTCGGGGTGAAGGAGCCATGAGACATGAGCGGCATCTGCGGCCTGCCCCGCTTTCTCCCAAGGCAGTTCCAGCAGCTCGCGGGCAATAAACTGCGACAGATAGATTTTACTCAGCCAGGAATTGTTACTGGTCGAGGACAGCTTCCAGCCCCCGTCTTCGAACAGGCAGATACCTGGTACTAATACAGTTTCCAAATGGCGGCGCAGTGCCTGGATATATCCGCCGAACCGTCCATCAGGCTTAAGCGCGTCCTCACAGCCTGTAAAGTAAGGGAAGATTAGTCCCTCAATCGCAGGGATAATCTGCGAATCATTGCCCTCCTGAATAACGGCTGGAATATAGCCCTTGTCTGTCATGTGGGTTGTGATTGCCGCTGCACATTTGTCCGCCTGTAGGCCAGCCTCCCGTGAAAGAGAGTCAAGTCCTTCTGCGGCAAATACCTTTTCCAGCGCAATATATACCGCCCAGCATTTGCTGCCCAAATAAATGTTGTTGCGGGACTGGCCCAAGGATACGTCCAGACTATCGTAGGTCGTAATTTCCGCGCCTCCAAGGGTTCTGGAGCTGTCCAGGCCCATTAAGCCGTTACGTTGTGCGGGGTCTGGATGATCCCGCTGCAACATGCTATCGAAGCACTCACGCAGGGTAGGCAGCATACGTGTCGTAAATGACCGATCCTGTGTCTGTTCGATATATACCGTGGCGCAGCATAGCCAGTTCACCAGCTCTTCGTGGCTCATGTAAGAGAAGCAGCCGTCAATCCCTGCCAGCTCATAACAGGAATACCCCTGTCGTGAGAACACATTCGCCACGCCCATATCATGCGTAAACGCAATCCCGCCCGGATGGGTCTGTTCCTTTCCCGGAAAGCGTACCTCATCCCGATAGCTGTACCTTTGGACGAACCATTCCAGCTCGTTGCGTACCGTCCACGGGTTCAAAATCAGTTCATAGTAGAGCTGATCCGCCGTCAGATCGAGCGTATTCATCATCCGATACTCGCCTTCGTTCACAATCCAGATCGGTTCTCCGTCCGCTTGGTGACTGAGCAACTGGGTGCTGCCGTAGTAGCTGTGAATGGCCTGAGCGAGCATGAATTCCTGATCCGGGCTCAAGCTTGCCGATTCCATCCAGCGATTAGCCTGGACACAGGCTGCGGTCAGGTCTGCAAAATGCTCCAAGGCATAGCTCCCCACGTCTTCAATATCCTTGAATAGCCGGGTGTAGTAATACGTCGCTTCGATGCCTGTCGTCACGATGCCACCGCGATAGAAACATATGGCGAAGGAATACGTGCGTTTTTCGCCTGCCGGAACATTCATGAGGAGTGCACCCGTCATACCCAGACCAAAGGATAAATTCTCGGCCATAGTCTCCCCGAGCAGCTTCTCCAGTGCAAATCCACTGGCAGGTATTGCATCGCTGCTATTGGTCACAATGGCTGTGCTGCGCCCTTGGCCAATGCCCGTGAGTCTCTCAGAGCGGGTGGAATCGGTAGCGTCCCTGCGAGGGTCTTCTCCTACAATACGTATGCCGCTGTACGGATCACTGCCCTGATAGCCGAAAAAAGCCCTCCGCGCAGCAGTCCCCTGCGTGTTATCGACCGTTAGCTCGGCAAATACCGCCGGAACCAGCGCTGCCCGCAGTTCGCTTTCATCCGCAGCTCCCGGCTCGGGCACCGGGCGAACCGGAGAGTACAGCCGGAATGTTAAATCCCCGGCCTGCCATGTATCCGTTCCCGCTTTCAGCTCACGGGTAATGTCCTGATCGGCAAAGGCGATGAGCAGCGGCTCCATTTTTTTATCCTTTTTCTCCACATCATAACGGGTACTTTCGTCCTGTGCAGAAGCAAAAAAAGGAAAGGCTTCGTATACGCTGCCGTCTCTGGATTGCAACCCGATGTATACATTTTCATCCGCAGGCTTTCCGAGCTCCAGGCCGAGTCCACCCCGATTGCCTTTAAACCCGAGCGTAAAGCTAGAAAAGGCCCCGATAGGTGAGTGTTGCGTGTTATAAAATATATTTTTCGTCATATCATGAAACCCCTTTCAAAATAATGAATGACTTACATATACAAAAGTATTTTGCAGCATGCTCATATATTCGCCATATGCTATACTCACTTGATCTCACATAGAGCCTAGCATGCTACGCTCGGAGGAACCATTGTCAAATCGCGCAGTAATTTATCCAAATCGCGCTAAACACGATATACTGGAGTAAAATCCTATGCATGCAAGGAGGGAAAACATGTTATCACCACGTTTACCGAAGCGTCCGGATCATCCAGACCTTACGGCTACTGGAGAGGAATTCTTTTTTCCCGATGTGCGGACGACGGTCAATCTGTTTGCCATCCATACGCGAAGTGTCGGAAGAGACTGGAGCTATCCTCCACATGAGCATCCCCAATATGAGATTAACATCGTGCTTGCGGGAGAACAGGTCATGGTTGTGGATGGTCGCAGCTATACGCAGCGTGAGGGTGATCTGGTACTTCTGCGCCCGGGAATCGTCCATTCCAGCCATAGTAACGGAGAAGGCTTTACGTATTTTTGCATGCATTTTGATATTGATGATAAGCTGTTTCTTTCGCTGCTGAGCCGTTTGGAGCAAGTGCTGTTCCCGGCCGAAGGCGCGGTAGCGAGGCAGATGGGACCCGCGCTGAGCAAGCTGCTCGATCTTTCTGTGCCAGAAGGCATGGGAGCGGGCGGTGATTCGGTGGCCAAGCGTATGCGGATTCAGTCCGCTGTATTTGAGCTGTTTGCCACGTTGTGGGAGGCGGTATCAAGCGAAGCGGCACATCTGCCAGGGCGCGGATACGTGCAGGCAGAGCTTGCCCATCAGATTGCCAGTCGTCTTCAGGGCAGGGTGAATCAACCTTTTGGGCAAGTCGGCTCAGTGGAAAAACAGGACGGGATCGAGGGGATTTCATCGGAGCTGGGCATTAGTGTGTCCCATTGTAACCGTGTATTCAGGAGTGTTTTTGGCGTATCTCCCCGTGTATATCTGTCCGGGCTTGTCCTGCATGAAGCCAAGCTGCTGTTGGCTGACCCGCAATGGTCGGTGCAGCAAATTGCTGACATGCTAGGCTACGGAGATATTGCGCATTTTAGCAGACAATTCAAACGTTGGTCCGGTCAGTCACCGACCTCCTATCGCAAAAGTACAGTGCAGGAAAACCCGTCCGAATAAAAATATGTATACACCTAAAATAGTTGTACTTCCAATTGAACAATCAGAAGAAGGAGGAAGTGCAGGCGTTTTTTGAAAAGGTCGGAGCCTTCGACCATCTGTTCACACAGGCGCGAGCTATTCACGCGGTCCGATCACCATAGATACGGAAAAGGCGAAGACTCCGTTTGAGGGGAATTTCTGGCCGCAATATTTTGCCGCCAAGCATGCGGTGCCGCATATCTCCAAGGACGGCTCGATCGTCCTCATGTTCGGGGCTTTCAGCCAGCGGCCGATGGGCTTTGGTGGTGGCTACATGCTGATTTAAACCACAGGCAGCTCATAGATGAACGCAGGGCCCGTCCAACATCGTCTATAACGTGTTGGAAGAGTTTTCTTTTTGCATTAACTTTTTAAGTTGAGATACACGCCCTTGTGAGACCCCAAGCCATTGTGCATATTCGTATTGTCTGGCACGGGGATGCTCCTGCATAAGCTCTCTAAGGCGTCCAAGTAATTTTTCTGCCGACTGATTCGTTCTTTGTGTGTGTATATGTTCTTGAACGGAAGGAGCTGGTATGGGGCAACAATCGATATTTTTCTTTAATTTCTGGGTGCAGTCTATGCATAAAAATGAAGCTCTGTAATATGTCAGGTGTTCAACTGTGCCACACAGCTTGCAGGTGACACCTGTATACTTCTTTAAAGCCATAAAGCCTGTTTCCTCATCCACAAAAAATTCTACCGAATCCCCATATTCAATACTCATAGTCATCCGCATTTCCTTGGGAACAACGATTCGACCCAAAGTATCCAACGAGCGTGTCATACCTGTGTTCTTCATAATCTACCTCCTATTAAAAAGATGATAAGTAATAAAATAGTAGTATTCATTGTTGTTCCAAAAGATGGTACTATGGTGAACAGGAAAACATTTCATAATAATATGAATTTTTGAACTACATAGATTCAGTTACTAGGTTCCAGACCCCAGAGTCCACATTGAAAGGGTGGTTTATTCATGGAAATCACACCTACGATAAGAGCAGAATTAGAAAAGTATCTGAAGCAACAAGACCTGAGCAAGACCGAGTTTGGGCATATCGCAGGATTAAACCCGGGTACAGTGAGTGGAATTGTAACGGGCAATCGGTCCATCTCTGTTAATCAATTGGATCGTATAACTTTAGCTATGGAGCAATCCGCAGACCATTTTTATGATCGTTATGTTAAAGAATGTATTGAGGAAGAACCGCTGAACTGGCGAAGAATTAGCCCTTTTTTGTACCGCTGTGTGGAACTGGATCGGCTGGATTGCTTGCAGCGAGTTGTCTTTCTGCTGCTGGATAACCCTATCTATCCTCTGTTACTCTTTGAAGTAGCCGAGGATATTTTCCAAGACGGTCACAATGCAGCAGCGGCGTTCCTTTATAAAAATGTCGCCGAGAGTGAAAAACATCAGCATTCTGAGCGACTTGCGGTGTGTCAGTATCGCCTGTTTAAGCTTGCGATTGGGAAGGATCAAGCGATTAATCTCGAAGCAGCAAATAAATTTGAACCTTTTGTCAATCGTTTGGATGAAATAACTCAGCTTAATGCTTTAAAAGACTTGGCGAATATCTACAGATCATTGGGTTACTGGGACAAGGTGTTTACATTTGCTCAGGAAATGGGAAGACTAGGGAAAATACAATATGACCTAAAGCATAAATCTGAACGCAAGGAACAAGAGTTGCAAATGAAGCCTAATGATGGACCGTTGTTTGCATACATAGCCTACTCAGATCTGTTGTGTGCAAATGTGTGTGATGCCCAAGGAGACCATGCCCAGGCTTTAGAACATTTACGTGCATATACGGATTTAAGTTGGGTAAAGGAAAAGGACTCCGATACCCTTCATTGGATTGGTTTATTTCAGCAATGGGCAAAAATTAATACGTACGTAAATAGACTTATGTCTGGAGATATTAGTGTGCTGCCGGATTATGTAGAGTATATAGCCGGCGAAAAAGAAATTTTTGCTGAACTTTTGAACATCATCGAAGCAGCTAATCGCTTCAATTTAGATGTGGATCATATCCTTCAGCGCTTTGAGCCTCAAATTACAGCTTATCAAGAACCCACATCTGAAGGCATGTATACACAGCAGGTTTTACCAGAAGAGTATGTTCGGTTTTGGTACAAGCTTGCTAAGTACAGCCTAAATAAAGGAAGATATCCTTATGGTTTCAAATGTTTAATACTCGCTTTTGAAAAAGCTGTTACAATTAACCATGTACTACTTATCTCCAATTGTACTGGCTTGTTTGACCGTTTTAGAGCGCAGACAGCTCCTGAAACACTGGCTCAGTACGAAAAAATGTCTCAGGAGGTGTGGGAAAGAAATGATCAAAAAGATGGCTTTGTTCTTGGTAGTAATTAGCTCTTTGTTGGTATTCGCAGTACAAGTTCAAGCTGTACCTCCAAGCTCCGGCACGATCCAAACCCAAGGACATGTGGGTGGATTCTAATCCAAGTTATAACTGTTCTACTATTGACCAGCTTCAAGTGCTGGTCTTTTTTTGTTTCAAATTTTTTTTGAATGAAAAAATGGATAATTCATATTTACTCATTCCATCCTAAAATGAGATTCATTGGGAGGGAATTTGAATGAAGACGTATGAAATGTTACATCAACAATTAGAGAATGCCAGACAGCTGCTTTATGATCTGTGTAACCAGTACGGTTTTGGACACACCTCTGTGCTTGAGCAATCTATGCGCTTAGACGAACTCATTAACCAGTACAACCGCATCTTCCAACCCTCCTTATGCAAAACTAATTCTCCTAACGAGTAATGAAACTGATTATATCACAATAACTATAAAATGCCTTATATGAAATAAAAATACATTCGAAAGTCAAAAAATGTAATAAACTGTGTGGAGAAAGCTAAGTTCAATCAATCCATTTATACCAGATAAGGAATGATATAGTATGTTGAAAAAAGCAGTTAATACCATACTCTTTGCTGTGATTTTCTTTGTAACAGTAGATCAGGCAAATGCTGCTCCCCCTCAATATTTGTACAATCTTGTCCTTAAAGTAAACAATGTTGAAGTCACTGCTGATGCCAATCCTTATATCGAACGGGCAACCAATACAACGTATGTTCCTATTAGATTTGTATCAGAGAATTTGGGTGAAACTGTAAGTTGGAATAGAGAGAAGCAGGAGGTTACAATTCGTTCTGGAAATGGTCAAATCGTGCGTCTGATTATTGGAAGTAGAGTAGCTTATGTAAATGATAAAGAAAAACCAATGCCTGGTGCGCCTGTTATGCCAGTATCTCCTAACCGTGTGATGGTGCCGCTCAGATTTGTTTCAGAAGTGGTGGGTGCGACTGTAGACAGTACTCAAAGAAATGAGACTATATATGTAAACATTACTAAGGCCATATCTAAGTAGAAGCTGGCTTGGTTGGTTGTCTTAGGAGGAATTCTGATAGTAATGGCTACAGGTTCCAATAAATTTTAATTTTTCAATTTTCTAATCAAACGATCCAAAACGTATCCAATAAAATACCAGAAAACTAGTGTAGTGAAGTAAACGACGGCTATGGGGATGTCTGCTTTCCGCACAGCTTATTACCACAAACTAGCTTAGATGCCGGTTCATTTACCTGTTCCATTCTAAAAAAGAAGCCGCGAGATGATTAACAGCATTCTGATCGTGGCGGCTTCTGGGGATTTTTTCACTACATTTTTTTCACTAGACGTAACACTGCGTAGCCGTATCCCTCCGGGAAATGCAGCTGATAATTCCTGCTTTGTTTCATGACCCTACAGCCAATCAGATTGGCCATGCCTCTTCAGGTACTCCGTATTGTGAGAAAATATAATCTCTGGACTCATTGGCTGAATTGCGTAAACGTTGGACGTCTACATGCAGCATTTTTCCATTTCGTTTGACAGCTTTTCCAGCCACAAACACCGAATCGATGTTGCTTGTGTTGGCACATTGCACAACAGCACCGATCGGATGATTGACCGGAAACATATTCAGATTGTTGGTTCGAATCATAATCAGATCAGCTTCTTTCCCCGGAGTTAACGTACCGATCTTATGATTCAGTCCCAAGGCTCGGGCGCCGTCAATCGTCGCGAATTCTAAAATGTCCCGTGCGGAAATGGTGAATTCCACCGGCATTTTTCCTTTGGCGAGGATTTTCTCGTTGATTCTGGAACGTTCTGCCTGCAAAGCGAACTTCATTTGTGCAAACATGTCTCCACCGGTTGATACGACGACATCGACTCCTAATGAGGGTCTTCCTCCGTTCTCCATAAACAACCCTGTAGCCGGGTAGCCATGTCCCATCATCATTTCGATTTCCGGAGTTACGGAAATGGAGGCGCCCGAATCTGCGATTAGCTTATACTCCTCATAGCTGAGTGTATTGGCATGGGCAAAGTTAAGGTCTGGTCCAAGCAGTCCGGCCTTATGCAATTTTTCAATCGACCGATCCACCGAACCCCATGTCCCGAACCCTAAATGCATTGTACACAGCACACCGAGCTCCCGAGCGAATCGAATATCATCGACTGCTGTTTCCCATGCGCTAAATTCTGGTCCTCTTATGGCCAACCCCATGGTAAGCAACTGGTCATCTGATGAGAAATACTGCTTTTTCACCCGTCTGCTGTCATCGGATTGTCGTATCTGGCTTTCTCTGGACCAATATTCGGCGTCTCCAGGAGCTCCGTGGGCAAAGACCGCTCGTGTTCCCGATTCTTGCAGGCCCCGGATCAGCTCATCCGTATGTTCGGGTGAATTAATCATCGACCAATCCAGTAGTGTGGTAACCCCTGCATCCAACGCTTCCAGCGCACCCAGCAGATTGGCTACATACCCATCCTGCGGACGTAATTTAGCTCCAATATTCCCATAGTACATACGCCCCAGGTACTTTTCGAGCGACCAATCGGCACCTACATTACGAACGACAGATTCCCAGGTGTGGCGATGTGTATCCACGAATCCTGGCATCACAATCATGTTTGCAGCGTCAACAACTTCACAATCGGATGCTTCCAACTCCGGTTGAATAGCGACAATTTTTGTTCCCTCGATAAGAATATCCGCTTTTTTAAAATCACCCAGGGTCTTATCGAGCGTGAGTACACAGCCGTTTTGGATTAATAAACGATGGTCCATGCTTTTATCTCCTTTTTTTGTTGTTAGATGACTTGTTTCTGTGACCTTTCTTAAAATAGGTATTTAACCTATATATGTATATTGTAAAGCCTGATGATATAAATCACAGCATACTTATTTCGTGCAGGGACCAGAATATACACCAAAAAGCCTACCTGCCGATCATCGGCAGATAGACTTTTGCAAAAGTACCCTAGTCTGATAGGGATTAGCGTTCCCATGCTTCTGTGCGCAGTTGCTGCTGGCGGGTAAATAATACCGGATAAATAAACAGGCTGAGCAGCACGCTGGTCAGAATCGCAGAGGTCATGGTGGTAAATACAATCAGCAGCTGCAAACGAACGGCGGCAATGGGATTGGCTCCTGCGATGATCTGCCCGGTCATCATACCGGGTAGCTGGACCAGCCCCAGCGTTTTCTGTCCCTCAATGGTTGGAATCATACTGGAACGTATGCAATCCTTGAGTATGGGAAAGATGGCTTGTCTTGGTGTGCCGCCCAGTGCCAGGATAAGCATGATTTCAGGCTTGCGCAGCAGGACCTCTGACTTGAGTCGGGACACCAGCAGGCTGGACAAAATCATGGAGCTGCCAATGATCATGCCGCTAATCGTAATCATATACCTGGCTGTCGCCGGTATGATATGCAGGCTAATCAGGAATGCCTGTGTAACGATTTCCACACACAGCAGCGTCAGAAATGATTTCCACATGAGACCGGGAATAAATCGTCCTTTGCGTGCCACATTTTGGGAGGCTACGGTAATCATGAGCAGAATGAACAATACGATAAATCCGTAGCTCTGCATCCCGAAAATCAAATGTAATACATAACCGATAGCCAGCAACTGAACGGATGCTCTGATGGTGGCGATAATAATATCCCGATCCAGGCCAAGCTTGAAGGATTTGGACATGACGATGGCAATAAATACAAAACCGAGGGAAAGAATCAGGGCAACAATCGTCATACCCATTCTCCTGCTATGAACCTGCGAGTTTCATTGTGCTGTGGCGCATGGAAAAAAGCCTCGGTATCCGCTTGCTCCACGAGCTTTCCGTCGATCATCAGCCATGTTTCGTGGCCCACTCTGCGGGCTTGTTCCATATGATGCGTAATCCAGATCATGGTCGTTCCCTCTTCCTTGTTCATTTGCAGCAGCAGATCCTCAACCTCTTTAACCGAGGCGGGGTCCAGTGCGGAGGTAATCTCATCCAGCAGTAAAATATCCGGGCGGTTGGCGAGCGTCCGGGCCAAGGCCAAGCGCTGTCTTTGACCACCGGACAGATCCTGCGCTTTCTGATCCAACAGGTCGTGGGTGAGCCCTACGCGTTCCAACAGGCCGGACGGATCATGCAGTACCGTACCGTGCAGCCGCTCTGCAGTTTGGAGATTGTACAGGACGGTTCCTTGCAGCATGGGAGCATCCTGAAAAACCAATGCTACTTTCCGTCTCAGTTCAGGGATTTCCCACTCGGATACAGGCTTGCCGAATACACTGATTTCTCCTTCATCCGGTGATAGTAAAAGGTTACACAGTGAGAGCAGTGTACTTTTGCCAGACCCGGACGGGCCGACGAGCGTGGTGATTTTGCCGGGAGAGACTTTTGCCGTAATTCCGTTCAGGACAGCACGTTGCCGCTCAGATCCGGTAAAATACTTGGTGATGTGCTTAAATTCAATCGCTGGAAGTGGTATGGAATCCATAGATATAGTGTTCTCCTTTATAGAGGATCAAGAAAGTTATCAGACCCGCTTTATGAGCTTATTTCTTTTATTATATCAGTAATGGCTGACATACTCTTCCTCTAAAAGGGTCCAATAAAAAGGCCCGGTGTACGGCAACTGTTGCAAACAGCATTGTCTTTGTATAGACTAACAGGATTAGTTAAAATGAAAATAGGGTTCGATAAAAGGAGACATAGGGATGTCACCGAGAAACGGAGTAAAGCTGCAAGATATTTTACAAGCTGCCGAGGATATTGCCAATGAACGGGGGATGGGGGAGGTCACGCTCACCACGCTGGCGCAAAAGCTGCACATTCGTCCTCCGTCCTTGTACAACCACGTAGACGGATTGAACGGACTGCGTCAGGTACTGGCACTGCATAGCCTTGAGCAATTAGAGGAGGCTTTGACAAGTGCGGCGGTTGGCAGAGCGGGTGATGATGCTTTGACTGCGATGGGGAGAGCGTACATGCGATATGCTCGCGAGCGACCCGGACTGTATGAAGCGATGCTGTATGCAACCGACCGCAAGGATACTGAATTGAGGGACGCTGCGGATCGCGTGGCAGAGCTTGTCATTTCTGTCTTGTCCAATGGCTACGGATTCAAGGAGGAGGATTGTATTCATGCAGCCAGGGGATTCCGTAGTCTTCTGCATGGGTTTGCCTCGCTTGAACAGAAGGGGGGCTTTGGTTTACCTGTGGAAGTGGATCGGAGCATTGCAGTGATGATGGATACCTTTTTGGCAGGTCTGCGCGTGCAGCAGCAGCGGAATGCCGGGCTCTCAGAAAACTCCTGAGGTCGAACAAGCCGTAGTCTGCATGATTGCCTCCTTGATACGAAGGGTAAAATACTGCTGTATAATCATGGAGATGAAACTGCGAATACAGGAGGGATATGAGTGAATGTACTGGTAATCGGTGCCAATGGTAAAGTGGGCAGACATCTCGTTCGCCTATTGGGGCAAAATGAATTACATCGTGTAAAGGCGTTGATCCGCAATCGGGATCAGGCCGAGGCGCTTGAGCGTTTGGGAGCGGAAACGGTGATAGCTGACCTTGAAGGGACGGTTAGCGAAATTG
This sequence comes from Paenibacillus peoriae KCTC 3763, assembly GCF_000236805.1. Lineage (GTDB taxonomy): Bacteria > Bacillota > Bacilli > Paenibacillales > Paenibacillaceae > Paenibacillus > Paenibacillus peoriae. The sequence continues at coordinate 274,516 of NZ_AGFX01000018.1, forward strand.
CCGTAGCCGTAAAAGGCAGCGATGCTATCGTGTTCACGGCAGGCTCCGGTGGGAAAACAGGAGCAGATAAAACCCTGCTCATTGATCTCGATGGAGCGGTCAAAGCGATGGAGGCTGCCGAACAAGCGGGTATCCGCCGCTTCATTATGGTCAGCGCCCTGCATGCAGAGAAGCGGGAGCAATGGCCCGAGTCGATTAAGCCGTATTACGTGGCGAAGCATTATGCAGACCGTCTGCTGGAAGCGAGCAATCTGGATTACACCATCCTTCGTCCGGGCGGGCTGACAGATGAGCCGGGGAGCGGTAAAGTCGCTACCGGGGATCATCTTGGCAGCCACTCTATTTCCCGTGAGGATGTGGCCGCGACCGTAGTAGCTGTACTGGATGAACGGCAGACGTATCAACGTGCGATTGATTTGGTGTCAGGCAGTACGCCTATTGCCGAGGCTGTTCGGCAAGGTTGATGAATCGAAAGGTATTTGTATTACATGATAGAGAGGCCGACCCGGAAGCAGGATTCCGGGTCGGCCTTTTTGCTGCTTTTTAACCGGCCAGAATGATAGCCCAAAGATACCGTTCGCTGCGAAATAACGCTGCAGTTGCTAAACCAAAGATAATTGTTCAGCGCTATGTGATAAATACAAGTTCCAGATGAATATGAAAGAAAAAATTTGATTCGAACTAATGATATTATTTATAATACTAATATGATTAGTTTTATAAAACAAGGAGATGAGATGAATGCGTATCGTTCAGGTGCAACATGTGTATCAATTGACGTTTATGCCCCGGTTGTTCCCGGTGAACTGCTACTTGGTGGAGGAGAACGATGGGTTCACCCTGATCGATGCCGGATTGCCTTACAGTACAAAAGGTATAGAACAGGCTGCTGCGCGGATGGGGAAGCCGATTATGCGAATTGTACTCACCCATGCCCATCAGGATCATGTGGGTGCGTTGGATCGGTTAAAAGCAAGGCTCCCTGCTACGCAGGTGTTCATTTCCAGACGAGATGCGCGGCTGCTGCGGGGTGATGTGTCGTTGGAGGCGGGTGAACCGGATACTCCCATTCGGGGCAGTGTGCCGAAAGGCATTCTTACCCGGCCTGATGTTTTGCTGGAGGATGGGGACCATGTAGGCTCGCTGCTGGCGATCAGCGTCCCGGGGCATACACCGGGCTCGATGGCATTTCTGGACACTCGCACCCGTGCGTTGATTGCAGGTGATGCCTTCCAGGTCCGGGGTGGTGTGGCGGTGTCGGGAAGGATCAAGCCGCTGTTTCCATTTCCCGCACTGGCCACCTGGAACAAGGAACGCTCGCTGGAAAGCGCCAAAAAGCTCGCGCATCTCAAGCCGTCCTTATTGGCTGTCGGGCACGGCAACATGCTGCAGCATCCGCAGACTCAACTGGCAAGGGCAATTAAGGATATGGAGCAGAAATGCACAGCGCAATGATCCCATATTCAGCCAACATTCAGCCAGAACTCACAAAGTCCTAAGCTAAGGCAGATACAATATGAGGAAAATAGAAACAGAGAGAGGTGCATCGGATTTGAACATTTGGAAAGCGAACGGTCTGAAATATATCCTTCTATGTAGTCTCATATTGTGTGCTGTCGTGAGTGTCGTTTCTTTATGGAGTTATTCGGGTAGCTCGGCGTCCCAGTCCGCCGCTTTTAGGCAGGGCCCGTCCGGCGGATTCGGGGGAGGACCTGGCGGGGGCATGGGAGGACCGGGGCAACGTCCCTCCAACGGTCAGACTGACGGAAATCGTGGAGCAGGAAGTGCAGCAGGGCAGGATCAGGGCGCAGCTTCAACATCTACGGATGCGACGAGCAGCTCTGACAGCAAGAACCAGGGGATGACAGGTCAAGCCGCCGCGCCGTCCACCCAGAATACATCGACTTCGGGTGACAAAGGTACAACGGCCGGGAATGACAATTCCACATCCGGGGGCAATGGTGCTACTAGAGACGGGCAGCACCGAGGTCCGGGCGGCATGTCCGGCAACGGCCCTGGCATGGGCGGCCCTGGCGGCGGTATGGGGGGTGGAAGAAGTGGAAACTCTTCATCTGCTTATGCAACTCCGCTGGCGATCTTTGCCGCTTTATTCTTCGGTGTGTTCGTGTTTATTGCGTACCGTTTTCGGGCACGGGAATGGAAGCTCGGGGAACGTAACCGGGGGCTGATGCTGTGGACCGTGCTGGGTGCGGGATTCTTTTTAAGAATGGCGATCGCCCCATGGATCTCGGGTCACATGGATTTAATGCTATTCCGTAACTGGGCTATGACGGCAGCGGATAGCTTATCGGGCTTTTACACGAACGGATCAAGTGATTATCCGCCGTTCTATATCTATATTTTATATGTGATCGGTAAAATCGGCTCTACAGATGCTTTCAGTCCTTATATGTCTGTGCTGCTGCGGCTTCCGAATATATTAGCCGATATCGTGACAGCGTACATGCTGTACCGGCTGGCCAGCAAACGGGTCGGCTATGCAATTAGCCTCGGGCTGGCTATATTCTATGTGTTTAACCCGGCTGTATTTATCAATTCGACCTTCTGGGGTCAGGTAGATTCATTCTTTACCATGCTGATTGTGGGCATGATTGTGCTACTGGTGGAAAACCGGATCGGCTGGTCCACCGTATTGTTTACGATAGCGGTATTGATGAAGCCACAGGGGATTATTTATGGGCCGGTTCTGTTCTTTGAGCTGCTGAGACAGCGTAAAATACAGCCTTGGCTTTTGGCCGTCGGCGGAGCGGTTGTGACGACCATTCTGGTCATATTGCCTTTTTCGTGGGGGCAGGAGCCATTATGGCTGCTTGATTTATACAAGGGAACGGTTGGCGAATATCCGTATGCTTCCGTGAACGCGTATAACTTCTTCGCACTGATTGGCGGCAATTATACGCAGGATACTACGACGTTGTTCCTGCTCAGCTACCATACATGGGGTATGATCTGCATTGTACTGGTGACTTTGTTTACGTGGTGGATGTATATCCGCAGCCGGAAACCACAATTTGCGGCAGCGGCTGCTCTGGTGCTAATTGCAGGTGTATTTACCTTTGCTTCCAGCATGCATGAACGATACTTGTTCCCTGCCGCTGCGTTGGCGGTACTGGCGTATCTGTATTTGCGGGATCGAAGATTTTTGTGGCTCGCGGGTGGATTCAGTCTTACGATTTTCCTGAACACCTTTGATATTTTCTATAGCTCCAATTCCCGGGATCAGTACGGTATCATATTGTGTGTGACCTCGTTGTTGAACGTGCTACTGTTTGGGTATTTGGTCAAAGTCGTATGGGATTGCTCCAAATCCAACACGATGGAGGCTGCTCCTGCCAAGGACATGGTTCTACCGGAGCTTCCATTGGAGCAATTAGGGGGGAGACCAGCGTCGCTATCGCCAAGGGTAAAGTAGAAAATCAATCGTATAAGGGAATATAGTTCCTTTATCTGCTGATTGAGTGAGGGGCGGTCACCACACAGGTGATCGCGCATCCTCCAGAGCCAGCGCCAACGCTCGGCTATTTATTAGTTAGACACCTTCATTTAAAGGAACTTATTTCAGATCATTTTTAAATTCCTGATAAACTTCCGGTAAAATCGCTCTTAAGTTAGTGAACTCCTTCATATTATGTTCCAGTAATTTTATAATTATTGATTCAGGTATCAGCTTTACTGGCGGTAATAGCTTTTTTTTCGGCTTTCCGTCTTTAATACAATAGCCCATCCAGAAACGTGTTCTTAATTCACATCCATTTTCCGTTGGGCGCAAAAAGTGGCACATAATTACCGGGTTTTTCTCATTGCCGGCACAAACAATTGTGCCTTCAAATTTTTTAAGCTGCGTTTCGTCAAAACCAATATCTTTTGGTGCTCTAAAATTGATTTCTATTTTTTCTTTGCCGCTACCAATATCTTCAATGACATCGTGAATGGTGTCCCAATACCGTTCTTTCATTGATAATTGTGTATCTTTTGCTTTTTCAGGATGTCGTGTCAAACAATAATAATGATCTTCCGGATCCCAAATTTTATACCTCATCGGTTCAAGTCCGTGCCATGCAATCCACCAGTCAAACATGTCCACAGTAACTCCTGGCATATCCGTTATATTTGCCATCGTTAACGTGCCATCTTCCATACGAGTCCATCCAAACTCTCCTGGAAGATAACCGTCTTTAAATAAATCATTCATATTTTCCACCTTTAAAGCAGTTTCAGGTGTTAGTGGATTGTTTCCCAACATTTCCAGTTTTTCTTCTGGGATCGGCGCCATATCCCTCATAAAATAATATTTGTAATACGGTGACTTTTTTTCTTCTTCACTAATGGGTACTTTACTCATTTTCTACACTCCTTCGTTTTTTGGTTCAAGCTCTTTGCCCCCATAAACCACTCCTGTATCTGATGTTTTTATCTTGTAGAACTAACTATATCCAAGATTGATTTTATTGAGAAATACTTTAAAATTTATACTAATATAAGTTTTTTCTTATGGGAGAGTTCTATGACACAAAAACAATTAGAATATTTTATAGCCATCGCTACAACAAAAAGCGTAACAAAGGCCGCACAAAAGCTATATGTCAGTCAACCTGCACTCAGCAGTCACATTAAACAGCTGGAAACTGAATTAAAAACGCAGTTGTTTATCAGAAACCATAGAAGTATAGAACTGACACCGGCCGGTGAGCTTTTTTTAATCCGTGCCAGAGAACTTTTAATCCATCAGCAGAATATTATCAATGAAATTCAGGCGTTTTCCAAATCTCAGCAATCAAACCTGCGTCTTGGTTTTATGACCGGAAATATTTATCGAAATATTCCAGATTTACTTGTCACTTATAAACAGGCTAATCCTTCATTTAGCTACAGCATTACCAGTACCAGCAGTTCCAAAGTATTTGAAGGAGTCAAAAATCATACATTTGATATAGGCTGTATGCTCACTTTTTATGACAATACCCAAGAAAATCCTTTTGGTGGTCTTGCTTACGAGGAATTAATTACAACATCCATTTATGCGGTTCTCCCAAATATCCATCCCTTTGCCAGTAAAAAAAGCCTGACATTCAAGCAGTTAGCCAACGAAACCGTTATTAGCACTGAAATAGAGCACGCACCTTATAATCATAAATATATTATTCAAAATGCGAAGAAGTTTAATATGCGCCATAAAAAGGTGATTGCCAACTGTGACATTTCTGATGCACTAAATATGGTTCGTTCTAATCTTGGAATATGTTTTCTGGCTAAGGAGTTTTTACCTGATTCAATAAATCAATTGAAATTTATTCCGCTCAAAGAACAAATCATTGTCAAGTTTGTTTTAATCTGGGACGATCGCTATTTAGATCCCCAGCACCATCAATTAATTGAACACATAAAAAAACAATTTAATAATAGTTGATTGCAAAATGTACAGAACAAAAAAAACCGCTCTTTGGCAAATGGGAAGTGGTCAAGTCACCACAAGCCATAGGCTCAAAGAAGCGGTTTTTATTCAATCCATATATTCGTTCAGTTTCTCTATATCGCAGATGGTAATCTCTCGTGTACCCTTAGTATGAATAATCCCCAGCTGTTCAAATTTTCCGAATTTGCGACTGATGGTTTCACGTGTGACACCTACGTAATTAGCCATTTCCTCGCGTGAAAGGGGGAGGTTTATTTTAATGTGAGATCCGTCCGGTTTGCCATATTTATGTCCAAGCTCAAGAATCATATAGGCGATGCGGATTTCCGGGTCTTTGGTAGCCAGGCTTTGTGCCAGGTTTTCGGTATGGGCCAAGCGTTTGGTAATCGTTTTGAGCAGCTTCAAAGAGATATCGGGATTGTTGCGGATCAACTCCTCCATATCATCCTTGGTGAGCATACAAATATCAGTATCCTTTAGGGCATACGCACTAAAATTGCTCAGCTCGTCGTTATTAAATATATTCAACTCGCCAAAAAAATCGCCAGTTGTCAGAATGTGCAGAATTTGTTCTTTACCCTGAGGCGTCATCTTCAGCAGCTTGACATGCCCGCTTTTAATAATGTACAACGTATCGGATGCCTGTTCCTCGACAATCAAGGCCTCGCCCTTCTGATATTTGCGGTGTCGGATCATGGAGCTAACCTTACACAAATCTTCGCAGGACAAAGAGGAAAAGATAGGCACTTTGCGGGCACAGGGCTCCTCTGCGCACTGGCAGGGGCAGGACATCTCATTCACATTCATTCACTCCATTCATAAACCGGAAACTAAAAAGTATAGCGTGTTCTTGTTATTCTGTATCATCTACTGGGGCAAAATGGCTCTGATCCTCACCGCAGACTGGACAAACCCAGTCTTCCGGAAGGTCTTCGAACGCTGTACCTGGCATAACGTCTTCATCAGGGTCACCCACAGCAGGATCATAAATGTATCCACAGGGCTGACATACATATTTTTTCATGTTTAGTTCTCCTTGTCATCCTAAAATTTTTGTAAGCTCTGGCGCATCCGGTTTGAGTCCCTGGATAATGGCTGTTTTGTATGGAAGTGAAGCAAGGGCATCCCCAAAACCGATCACGCCGCAGATAGAGCCGTTTTGTATGAACATACGTGTATAAGAAACTTGATTTTCACGGGTCAGGCTGGTGTCACAGACTTGTTCGTCTACCAAACCTATGGAAAACAAGGGGCTTTCATAGCTGTTGGACAGGGTGACAGGGATGGGACGCTGGTAAGCTGCGGAAGCGCCCGCCATATTAGCGCCTGCTATCTTCCCTTGCTCTATAGCACTTTCCCATAATCCATCCACTCTATTCTGAAACTCGGCTACATCACCTGCCGCATATATATTGGCGAAGCTGGTCTCCATCTGTGCATTCACCCGAATGCCGTTTCCAATATCAAGTCCGGCTTGGCGAGCAAGCTCAGTATTAGGCACAATGCCGATAGAATACACGACATGCTCGCAGGGAATAATAGACCCGTCCTGCAGCTCCACGCCTTCTACGTGATCTGTGCCTGTAATACGCTTTACGCCTTGTCCAAGGCTTACCTTGGTGCCCAGTTCGGTAATCCGTTGGGTCAAGATAGCGGAGGCTTTCTCATCCAGTTGGCGGGGCATAAGCCGTTGCGAAGCTTCCAGAATAGTTACGGAATACCCGGCTTGCTGGAAGGACCAGGCGGTTTCTACACCCTGAATACCACCGCCGATGATGCATATCCGGTCTCCTTGTCGCAATTCCGTTTTAAGTTTGTCTGCATCTTGTCGAAACCGGATATTGTGAACATTCCTTAGAGAAGCTCCGTCCAGCAAAAGCTTACGGTTGTGAGCTCCTGTACACAGCAGCAGCTTGTCATAAGCAACGGTTTGCCCGTTGGCTGTTTCGATGGTGCAGTCCTCTGCGTGTATCGCGGTGATCTTTGTGCCGGAATACACATTAATCCGTTGACTGGCAAACCATTTTTCCTTTTTGATCAGGATTTTATCGCTGTGCAGGTCAGTGAATAGTCCCTTGGAAAGCTTGACTCTGTTATACGGCAGGGATGCTTCTTCCCCGTAAATAGAAATTTCGGCCAGTTCATCATGATCCCTGATCGCTTTTGCCGCGTTAATGGCGGCAACGCTCCCTCCGATAATAACGTAATGTTGATTACCCATTCAGTATCTCTCCTATTCGCTATACGCTGTCTTTGTTCAAATGACGCTAAGTAGTAGATCTGAGACAAATTCAGCGGCGTTTTTAATTTTCTTCACTTTTTCATCTTCTGTAGGAGAGAAGCGGACGCGTACCGGGAATTCCACATGCGTCATACCGGTTGATTTGATTACCCCGGAAGTGCTTTGGACCTTCATATTGGTACCGTTCAAGTAATCCTGTACAACTTCAATAGCTTCTCCGCTCCAGCCGTAGGAACCAAAGGCAGCAGCCAGCTTGCCTTCCAGATTCATCTTTTGCATTTTTTGCAGCAGGTCTTCCAGCTTGCCCGTCATGTCGGCATATTTGGTAGAGCTGCCGACGAAAACAGCATCCGCTGAGGCGATACTATTCAAAATCTCTGTTTCATCCGCTTTATCTACGTCCCATACCTCCACCTTGATTTGGTTCTCTAAAAAGCAGTCCTTCAGAATGTTTGCCATTTTTTTGGTATTATTTTTTAAGGTGGCATAAACAATCGCTACTTTTCTATCATCCTTGGTTTCGGTGCTCATAGATGCGTATAAATCAATGAATTTGGGAATAGTATGCCGGATCGCGAAGCCGTGGGAAGGGGCAATCATCTCAATATCCAGGTCAGCAACCGCGTTGATTAATGTACGTACATATCTGCGGTGCGGATGGATAATAGCCTGATAGTATCCGATAAAGTCATCGGTGATATCAAAATCGGCTTCATCGGCAAATAGATGCTCTACAGCCACGTGTGTGCTGAAAATATCGCACGGGAACAAGATTTTGTCTTCCACGCAATACGTAATCATGGTTTCTTCCGTATGAAGGTAAGGTGTTTCCTTGAACAGCAGTGTCTTGCCTCCAATATCCAGTTGATCTCCATCCTTGATGACGAGGAAGTTGCGATGCTGAAGCTTGTACATTTGCTGAATTTCCGGAACGGCAATCTCTGTACAGACAATCGTAGCGTTCGTTGCCTTGGCAGCAAGTGCCGCCAATCCGCCGGAGTGATCCGGTTCCGTGTGGTTGACGATAATATATTGAATGTCCAGCGGATCGATCAATTCGGCTACAGCCTCTGCAAATTCTCTACCGAACGCCATATCTACGGTATCTATAATGGTTGGTTTCCCAGTTTTCAGCAGATATGCATTATATGTTGTACCCTTCGATAGTAGAAGACGATGAAAGGGAACCTCACGATTATCAATTTTTCCTACCCAATAAATATCTTTTGCCAGTTGAAATCCTGTTTTCATAGGAACAACCTCCTGCTCGTTTTGTTTGTTTAGCACAATTCGATTCTAGTTGGATGTAACGATGAAAAAGTTGATTGAAATCAAATTTTTGAATTTTTAAAAGTATTTTCGACTTAAATTTAGTTTAGTGATTGCAATCACAAGATGAGCGGAATATTTCAATACAATAAGGTCATATCGATTGAAAAGCCTGAGAGCAGCATGTCAGGTGTCTCAATCCATCACAAGCAAATCTACTTTCAAACAGGAGCGTGAACCAATATGAAAATATCAAACCTTACTCAATTTCAGGAATATAAAGAAGCTGCGTTTACAAAACGAATTGTGCATAAGGAAGCTGACAATGTAATTTTTATTCTCAACTTTACTCCTAATGCTGAGCTGCCAACACATAATCACCCAGGAGCGAATGTATATTTGCTTGTTCTTGAAGGCAACGGTACTGTAACTGTGAATGGTGAAGAAACGGCAGTTGTGCAAGGGGATATCATTCATCTTACAGGAGATGAGCACTTTTCCTATCGTGGTGGTGCAGAGGCGAATTCCAGCCTACATGTGGTGTTGACCAAAACGCCAAGTGAAAGCTATGCGCAAAACATTTAAAAGAGAGCACATTACCATCGCTATATAAAACAAAAAATAAAAAAGGTTAAATTTTTTTACGCTTATATTGATAATGAATATCATTATCGAATTTTAAGAAGAGGTGTTGATGGCCGATGCAGACAGTAGATTACAAACAGGTGCCAGGGCACTGGGTATTGGCAAGTCTCGGTAAGCGTGTGCTTAGGCCCGGAGGGTTAAAAACGACACGTTGGATGATTGAGGGACTTGACGTAACCAGGCAGGATGAGATTATTGAGTTTGCTCCCGGATTGGGCATAACTGCCCAAATGACACTGCAGCTTAATCCCCGCCATTATATTGCGATTGAACAGAATGAGAAGGCAGCTTCTATCGTAAAAACGTATGCAAACGGAGCAAACCGGGAAGTAATTATTGCCGACGCTGAACAGGTTCCGTTGCCGGATGCGTCTGCGACGGTGGTATACGGGGAAGCTATGCTGACGATGCACACAAGAGCCAAGAAAGGACAGATTATTTCGGAAGCCAGACGGCTTTTGAAAACGGGCGGGAAGTATGCTATCCATGAGATGTGCTTAGCTTCAAATGATATTGAGCCTGAGCTCAGAAAGCAGATTTACAAGGATTTGGCTGTAGCCATGAGAGTGAATGCGACACCGTTGACGGTATCGGAATGGGAACAGTTGCTGAAAGAGGAAGGCTTTAAGGTTGTTAAAATCTATACGGTCCCCATGCACTTATTGCATCTGCCACGTATCATTCAGGATGAGGGCTGGTTGAGATTTGGCAAAATTGCCTTTAACCTTATGCGCAACCATGCTGCCCGGGCAAGAGTTATGGGTATGCGCAAACAGTTTGTAAAGTACGCCGACCATCTGCAAGCGGTCAGTATCATCGCTGAGCGATAGTCTGAAGCCCCGAATAGGACAATAAGAAAGTTCTTTGTCGCCAATGAAGCTTTTTTGAGTAAATACCAAAAAGGAGACGAACCCCCCACCAGGGATTCATCTCCTTTTTGAATTTGCTGCTATGCCAGACTGAATTTATTTTTGAAGATTTTAATTTTGGTTATAGATTCTATACAGGAATACAGCAGCCTCGGCACGAGTGGTTGGTGCTTTAGGGGCTATTTTGCCGTCTGATCCTGTAATGAGACCTTCCTGCACCAGCGCAGCCAAGCTTGCAGCAGCATAACCAGCAATATCTGCACGATCACTGAAGGAATCCAGTGCAGCCGTTGAGGTTGTGGCAGCCAGCTTGTTTGCCTTTTGCAGGGCCTTGTCGGTCATGACCATCATATCCTGTCTGGATACAGGTGCATTCGGATTAAACTTGTTGTCACCGGAGCCGCCTGCAATGCCAAGCTTTTTGGCAATGCCTGCTGCTTCGTAGTAGTAGCTTCCTTGCTTAACATCGACAAAGCTGCTGTCAAAGCTTGCGGTCAACCCCAGCGTTTTCACCAGCAGCGTCAGATATTCCGCGCGGGTGATTTTGGCCGCAGGAGAGAATTTATTTGCCGTCGTACCGTTGATGACGCCTTTGGAGGACAGGATCTCAATTTGCTTCTTGGCCCAAGTGTGTTGACCTAAATCCTGGAAGGATCTGTCCACATAGGCTACAGCATATTGGCTAAAATGATGCGTAGTAAAGCGAACGGCTCCAATGGATGCGTCATATTTTCCTGAAGTCACCGGAGTAGCATGACCTGCTGCATCTACATACTGAATGACAATATGCTCTGCTTTTTGCAGTTCTGCTGCTGTAGGTGTATAAGGAATAGCCACGGTTACAGCCGCATTGTTGTTATTCCATGGCAATCGCTTGCCGTTGGCTTTGAGATTCAGCTCAATCACAGGACGAGTTCCGATATGAGATCGTGCTTGTGCATCCAGCTTGCTGTTGCTGCCTGAACTTAATTCCAGCGTAATATGTTGCGCTCCTGCTGCTTCTGCAGTCCCGAACATGTTGCCTGGGAGGGTAACGACTGCCATCCCTGTCTTAATTTGAATGGCACGGGATGCATCCGCACTGGTTACAAAGCTTGTCGGTAGCGTCAGCTCATAGGATTTGGCTTGATTCGCTTCAACGGTGACCTCTACTGTTTTCATTCCTTTGCCATCCGCCTGGGATGCAGCGAAGGCGTTGTTGAGGAAATCGGAATCCATTGTAATTGTCGCCAGACCTGTGCTGCTGTTCAGCTTGGTAGTAAATGATTCAATGGAATTCCCCTTGGCATCCAGTACGCGGACAGACGAGGCTGTGCTCGGTGTCGCGGTTGTGGAACTTCCGCTGGCGCTGCTACTACTGCCGCTGCTGCCACTGGAATTATTGCCATTACTACCGCTGTTATTGTCGATACTGTCGTCTTGGTCGTCATTGTCATCTTTACTGCTGCTTGTGTCGGAAATCTGAATCATCAATACAGCATCGTTGCCTTTATCAAATTGCACGGTTAACGGGAGCTTGCCCTTCGGTTGAGTTGTCAGATACTCTTTTTTGATCGTCAGAACATCGCCGTTAACAGTATAAGCCGTTGCTCCGATGGATACTCCCGCTTGTTTGATATCGGTAATGGAGGAAGCATCGTTCCAAGTAATGGTCGTCTCTATATCCGTCTGATTGCTGGCTTTTTTGTCAAAGCTGGCTGTTTTCGGATTGATGCTCGCATCTACCTCTATAGTACTTTGGATGGCTCGGACCGTGAATACGGCCTTGTCTCCAAAGTCAAAGAGCAATTCAATGCTGACCGTGTCGCCTTCTTTTAGGCTTAGGCCGGACAGGAAGCCTTTTTTCAATGTCAGAGTATTTCCTTTTACGGTATAATCGTGGCCTTCGACCAACACATCCCTGTTATAGACCGCTTCTGTGACACTTCGGCTAGGGCCTTGATTCACGCCATAGACCACTTGGGTAACGCTATGAGCATCGTTCCAGATAATTTCCGAAGTCACATCTGTTGGATGGCCAAGGTCAAAGTTGCGGGATATTGGACTGATGGTAGCCGGATTGGCTGAAATGATCACTTCACCCGACGCCAGCACCTCTATTTTCCGGGCACCGGTTTTGATTACTCCGGTTTCATCCTTCGCATCTGCATAAACGATATACTTGCCGACCTGTGGGGTTGCCCACTGATAGGTGTCACCGGTTGAATAGGTATCAAGCGTTACTGTCTCCTGACTGTCTTCATTCAGTGCCCAGAAAGAGTAGGTTTTGTTGCCGATTCCACCGACAGCCTCCGCGCTCAGGGCGATGATGCCTTCTGCCGCTTCATGCTTGGCTTTTAACTGTACGGACAATGGCGTATATACCTTAAACGGAATGGAATTGCTTTCCGCATATGCTTCAGCCTTGGAACCTGACCACCCGTAAAGGGTAAGGTCTTGTGTGTCGCTAAATGCTCCCAGGCCAATGTCGGATACACCCTCACCCAAAATGACCGTTCTGAGGTTAGGAGAACCAACAAAAGCAAACTCCCCGAGTGTAGTATTACTGTCCAAAATGGCAACGGACTTCAAATGATTGGAGAAAGCGAAGGCCCAGTCGTTAATTTTGGTCAGGTTACTTCCCAACACAATGGTTTCGATGCCTGTATCAGAAAAGGCGAAGCTTCCGATTTCCGTCAAGCTGTCAGGCAGTTTCACGGATTTCAGATTGTTCGTTCTGTTAAAAGCAGAAGTACCAATGGTCAACAATCCCTCGGGAAATTGGATGTCTGTAAGGAACTGTGCCTTTTGGAAGGCGTAATTACTGATATTTGTTACGGTCGCCGGAATTTTATACACAGACTCCGGTTTAGCCGCAGGATATAGAATGAGATTGGTTTTTGCTTTGTTCAGCAATACACCCTCCTCACTGGCATAAGAAGCATTGTCCGGGTCGACATTAACGCTCTTAATCATCAGTGAGCTGGCAAAAGGATTACCGCCAATGGAGGTCACACCTTTCCCGATATTCACAATGGACAGCCGCTCGGAGTTGGACAGTACAAAGCTGCCCAAGGACTGTACTTGGTCTGGAATCGTGATTTCCACCAGACTGCTGTTGTATTGGAAGGCATAGTCGCCAATTTTTGTGACGCTTTTGCCAAGATCGATGCTTGTCAGCTTGCCACTATAGGCGAATGCATACGCACCCAGCTCTTCTACCCCGTCTCCTAGCTTCACCTTTTCCAGTTTGTCTGAGTGGGTAAACGCTGCCTTCCCGATGGTTTTGACGCTGTCGGGAATCGTCAGGGAAAGCAGACTAATGCTGGAATCAAAAGCATGCTCTCCAATCGTTTGCAGGCCATCCGAAAGCGTGATGGAGCTCAAGTTGGCTGCAACATGGAAGGCATAATCTTCGATTTTGGTCACGGTGTCAGGAACCGTATAGGCATCCCTACCATTTCCGGCGGGATAGCGGATCAAGGTCGATTTGTCCTTGTTGAATAGCACTCCGTCCTGGCTTGAGAAGGCTGTATTGTCCGCAGATACTTCGATATTTTTTAGGCTTGAGCTGCCGGTGCTGTCAAATGCCTGCTGTCCCATTAGAGTTACGCCCTTCCCAATGGAGACATTGGCTAGCTTCGCATTTTCGGCAAATGCGAAGTCTCCCAGGGTGGTTACACTGTCCGGGATGACAACGGAGGAGATTTGCGTTTCTGCAAAGCCTCTTGCTCCAATGGTGAGCAGCCCACTGTTCAGTTGGACGGTAGCGATCCGGGTTCCCCAGAAGGCTTCATCCCCGATGGAAGTGACAGAGTCCGGAATTTCAATGGACCCGATCGCCGAGGAAGTGAAAGCTCCACGGCCAATGATGAGCAGCCCGTCTGGCAGCTTGATTTCTTTCAGGCTGGTTGTAAGAGAGAACGCAGAGTCGCCAATTTCCGTTACACTCTCCGGAATATTAATGGAAACGAGATTACGAGTTTCCTGGAAGGCTCCCGGATTAATTCGGGTTAAACCATCCGGCAGGTGCAACGATTTGAGAGCTGTGTCACGGGCAAAGGCGCTATCGCCGATGTCCTTCACTGTGCTCGGCAGTGTAATTTGGGCAAGCTTGGCGAGATCGGAAAAGCTGCTTTCCCCGATCACTTCCAGTCCTTCTGATAAAGTGATCACTTTAAGCTCTTTGGCATAGCTGAATGCCGCTCTGCCGATTTTTTTCACCGAGGCCGGAATTTTCACCGACAAAATATCCTCGCGGTAGGCAAATACCTCCTCGCCGATTTCGGTTACACTATCGGGAATGACAATGTGACCGCCCGGGCCGTTGTAGCTCGTCAGAACTCCATTCACAATAGTGAAATCAGTGCTCGAGACTGCCTCTACCGTGATTCGGCTGGTGGCGGATTTTCCAGAGGCCGTCGCCGTAATTGTTGCTGTACCGGCTGCTTTTGCCTGTACCAATCCGTTCTGATCTACAGCAGCCACCGACGCATTAGAGCTTGTCCAGTTGATTGGACCTGAAACTTCAGAGCTGGTAGTGGCTTTCAAGGGCTTGCTTGAACCAACGGTTAGCTTCAACGCCGCACGGTTCAGCACGATACCCTGGCTACCGATCGGTGTGACCGTAACCTGGCTGGAAGCTGACTTGCCATTGGAGGTTGCCGTAATCGTTGCCGTACCGACACTCACACCCGTAACAGCTCCTTCTGTATCGACGGTAGCCACAGCCGGATCAGAGCTGGTCCAGGTAATCGCTTTGGATGTGGCATTTACCGGCGTAATCGTCGCCGTCAAATCCTCAGTCGTACCGACAACTAAGGAGAGAGCCTCCTTATCCAGTGTAATGCCTTCTGTTCCTACAGGCTCAAGAACAATAGATGCACTGCTGTAGTTGAACGCATAGTCAAACATATCTACGGAGATTTTATCTGTAGGAAGACCGTTTTTCGTCAGCTTGTCCTTCAAATCAGTGATATCCATAGTTACTGTATTGACGGAGGTTCCGTCCGGCAGCTTTTCATCGGCATCCTTGATAGCCACCAGATTGGACAATGCGCCGCCATTGCCTGTGGTTAATTGCAGTCCGCTGGTATAATGGTTATCCTTGATGGTCATCTTCAGATACGTTTTGTCATTTTCTTTATAAATGCTGTAATCGGCGAGCTTGGGGCCTGTTTTGTCATAGGCGAAATCAAAGGTCCAGGAATCGGTTCCCTGTCCGTTTGTACCTGCGACCACCCCGGTAATCTTAAAGGTATATATTCCTTCCGGTACCTCGTTATTATTCTGGTCCAGTCCGTCAAAGAAAGGCTGGTCGCCGAGAAGAGCCTCCGCCCAACTGATTGCACCAGAGCCTGGATAGTAAATGGATTTGGGCACATGCGAATAATTAAACTCTTTGACCATGTTTCCGGCCTGGTCGGTAAGGGTATACTTCAAGCTTTCTGCATTCCGCAGCATGCCTGTTGAGATACCCACAATTTTTGAGCTGTTCCCCAAGCTGTTCGGGGAAATTGCGAATTTCTCGGGCATAACTCCCCAGTTCAGATCCAGGGCAATGGCAACCTGATTTTGACCCAGAAGATATTGCACACCGGGATACAAGTTATAAACTGTACTGCCTAGCATAGAGTAGCCTTCCTTGCCATACTCCGTACCATCGAAAATACGAGGTTGTCCCCAACCTCCATAGAATCCGACGAACGGAATGGAGAGGTTCACACCTTTTTCTGCATTCAGCATCACGAATCCGTCAATAAAGGTTCCGTTTTTTGTTGCTTGATCCAATTGTGCTTTGAGCGCATCCGACAATGTGATTTTCACAGTAATGCTTGCTGTCCCATGTGCAGGTACAGTTACTTTACCGTTTGTTGCACCGCTGTATTGTACCTGGATGCCCTTTCCGGTATAGTCTGTAGACTTCTGCGCAAAGAGGCTCTTGCCATCCTTCGTCACTATTTTTTCCGATAAAGCCGCTGTATTCAGGTCATAAGTCAACGCCTCATCCGACATGCTGTGAATATCAAAGGTGAAGGAATAGGCTCCTGCCTTGTTGTAGCCCAGTTCGGCTTTAGGTCGTTCATTGTCCTTAACCGTCACATAAGCTCCAGTCGTGACTGCTCCGCTCACATCGGCCAAGCCTGCGCCCTGCTTGCGTGGGGAGTAATATTGCTGATCCGTATCCTTGGCAGGGTGGGCGGTGTTCATCAGCAGGGTGTGCACCAGCTTTTCCCGTTCCACCGCATCTGCAATATTTAATTTGTTGGTGACATATTGTTTTATTATAGCCTCGGCTCCGGCGATATGAGGAGAAGCCATAGATGTACCACTCATCGTCTCATATTGATTGCCAGGAACGGTAGAATAAATATTTTCTCCGGGTGCAGTGATTTCCGGTTTCAGCTTCAAATCCGGTGATACGCCCCATGAAGAAAACTCCGACATCTTGTATCCATCCGGATTAGGCGCATTTGTCCTGAATTTTTCATCCACCGTCAGCTTTTTATCAGCCAGGTTCAGCAGGAACTCTCCGTCTTCCTTTGTAATGGAAACGGCCGGGATGTAATAGGCGCTGATATCCATGTTGGCTTTGCCTGTTTCATTGTCGAAAATAACAGCCGCTACCGCGCCAGCCCCATAGGCAGCGCTGACCTTTTCCTGGAAGCTTATTTGGCCGCCGCGGGATATCAAGGCAATTTTCCCTTTTAAATCCCCTGCCTTCTGGATATCCTCCGCGCTTCCGTAACCAGCGTATACATAGTCGTATGTACGGTTTAACGCCTGTATTTTGGGATCGGCGGCACTGGAGGTATCGTTGAAAATAATTTTTCGATCGCCTGCGAGAATATAAGGGGCGTCCGAGATACCGCTATTCACCATGCTTGCCACGGATAAGGCGGCTTCATAGGTGGAAGGAGCGGCTACGATGGAACTGTCGGGCTCATTGGCAAACGGGAGGTTGGAGCCAGACTGGTTTTGATAAGCGGCGCTGTAGCTGTTGCCGGCAGCGACCACCAGGTTGATCCCGGCATTTTCAATTCTGCTGTACATGGCATCCTTGCTTGCTTCTCCAGCTGTGGAAAAGCCCGCATTGGAGCCAAGGCTCATATTGATAACATCTGCTCCCATTTTGACTGAATCGTCCAATGCAGCGATGATGTCAGCATCATTGGTATATCCGTTGATGTCATCAAACACCTTCATGATCATCAACTGGGCGTCAGGTGCAATCCCTTTTAATTTATCGCCACTCGCAGCTATAGTGCCTGCCACATGAGTGCCGTGGGAGTTGTCAGAGCTGGCTGAGGGAATAACATTGGTGTCTTTGTCAGCATAGTCATAGGCGTAAGGCACCTTGTCATCCATGTAGACATCATCTACTTTCACTTTGCCAGCAGACATATCGGTACTGTTTAGGATATCACTAACCTTTTGGCGGCTATGTTTTAGGGTCAATGAGGGAGGCATATGCGTGGAAAAGGCTTCATGCTTCCAATCCAGACCGGTATCAATAACAGCCACCGTCATTCCTTTTCCTGTATAGCCGGCCGCAGCTGCCGCTGGAGTACCGATCATTCCCGAGCTGTTCGCCATGAGAGGCTCCATGGACTGCTTTGGCACGACCTTTTCATAGGTGCTGGCTACCCAGGCGTTTTTAACACCAGGCAATTGTCGAATCTCCTTCAACTGCTGGTAATCTACCTTTAGCGAAATCGCATTCATAACCATGTAATAATCGTAGATGACTTCTAATTTGGGGGCGGCCATCTTGCTTGATCCAAAAGTTTTTAAGGAAGATGAATCCTTAGTGGAGAGCGCGCGAATCTGGCTTTTTACCGATTCGTGCTGGGCTGTGAGGGTACGCCCACTGCTTTGCAGAGCATTCAGTCGATTACTGAAAGCCTTGGCGGAAGCACTGGAAATAAGCGGGGCAGCTTGTAATTCCACGATTACGGTTACTTTGCCCGAGGGTTCGTAGGTGGCTTGTGTTACATTGGTTTCTCCTGATGCTTCATAGGTTGCCTCTGCAACGGATTTTCTGGCGATTCCGCTTTGTTTTAAGGCTCCTGTTTCCAGCTTCTCCTTAAAGGAAGGCTCGCCTGAGCTGGAGCTTGTTACTGCATCCGCTTTCTGTTTTGCGGTATCCAGTGAAAGCACAATGCTGTTCTCATCTGTCGCTGAAGCCGCAAATCCTATTCCTGCAGCAAGCAGGGTGTTGCTTATGAGTAAGACGATAAGAAAGCCTGCAATCCATTTGTTTTTCCAAACCTTCAACAATCTTGTTCCCTCCTGAAAATAGATTAGTATAGTGAAAAAGAGATCCAGTAGGACCCACTGATGTGCATCACCATTCACCCCTAAATGATAATGATTATCGTTATCAATATACTTAAAAATAATAGAAGGAGTCAATACAGTATTTTTAAAAACTTTCACTAAACAGAGGTTGATCGTGTTGTGGAGGTCTGAGGCAGGTGTTTCTTAAGAGGTTATTGAAGTCTATGAATCGGGAAAATGATAGGTGTAACAACAATTTCCAATTCCCGATGTTTTCACATTACCATATTACTAGAGACATTTGGAATAGTTAACCAAAATAAAATGTTACATACACGAAAGGAGGAAGCAGGTTATGAAGCTGCATCGAGCCATCGTGGTGGATGATGAGATATTCACCCGCAAAGGGCTGCTTCAAATCATGGACTGGGAAGCCTGTGGCTTTGAAATCGTGGGAGAAGCCGATAACGGTGAGGATGCGTTGGAACTGATCGCCAGTATTCACCCGGACCTGGTCATTACCGACATTCGTATGCCTGTACTGGACGGATTGGAGCTAATTCGATCTGTGCTTGAGCGGAGTACAGAGCACCCTGCGTTTATTATCTTGAGTGGCTACAGTGATTTCGCTTATGCGCAGCAGGCGCTTCGCTACGGGGTTTATGATTTTATGCTCAAGCCGATAGATGTGGGTGATTTTTCGGCTACGCTGCGCAGACTGGGTGAAAGGCTGCGTCGTGAGCAGCAAAATGCACAGCTATATCAAAACCACCGCACAGGCGGGCTATTAGAGACATTGATGATGAACAACGTGGATAATAGCGTGGAAATGACCCGTTGGGAACAGCAGCTGCGGCTTGGGGAAGCGGCACATATGTACTATGTACTCGTCGAACTGAATGATCAGCATCCATGGCGTCGCGGTGACGATGGCGTCCTGTTGTCGCTTTTCCAATTTAGGGAGCTTATAGAGCAGGCGCTTCATCGTTTATCGGACGGCAAACATCCTCTCTATGTCCATGAGCACCGTAACCGGATTGGACTCATTGTGCCGGACTTCTTTTTAGAGTGCTTTGGAGCCAAAGTGGAGGTGTTTATGAAAGCGCTACAACAGGAAATAGAGGGGATGAAGTCATTGAAAGATCGGGTGGCCAGCCGGGTCTTCATTTATGCAGGAAGTCCTGTGAACCGGCTGCAGGATATTCATCAGTCCTATGTCTGTGCAAGGGAAGCAGTGCTCCATAAATATATTCATGACCCTAGCGGTATGGTGGTATATGAGGAGGGAGGAATGCCTTCACTTCACTACAGGACCATTCATCAGGACCTACTGGATTGCTTGACGGAGCAAGTCGAGGAACTGCGGCTGGAAGAGCTGCGTGTGACCGTGGAGCATCTATTCAGCAGCTTTCGGGAGGAGTGCTATGCCCCTGAGGCTATGAAAATGAGTCTGCATCAATGCGTGCACAGTATTGTACGAGTCATTCAAAATATGCAGGGAAATGAGCGCTCACTTCAGTCACTGGAACCGATGATGAACTGGCAGGATATGAACCTGTCACTGGGTGAACTACAGCGGCTGTTTATGGCATTCGCCGAGGAAAGTGGAACATATATTGGAGTTCTGCGCAAGGAGCGTCAGCAGGGAGGCATCCAGCACATCCGTGCCTACATTGAGCAGCATGCCGCCGAGAATATCAGCCTCAAAAGTATTGCAGCCCGCTTTTACATGAATCCGGTTTATCTCGGTCAATTATTCAGAAAAACGTACGGCGTGTACTTTAACGAATTCCTGCTGAAGCTGCGTATTCGGGAGGCGAAGCGGCTGTTGCGGCAGACGGATTTGCGCATTTATGAAATTGCTGAGCGTGTGGGCTTTGGCAGTTCAGACTATTTTGTTACCCAGTTTGAAAAGAAGGTGCATGCCACGCCAAGCGAATACCGCAACAGCCTGAACGTTGGAGATGGGCCAGAGAGGGCCAGCGAATGAAGCTGCTGCGTACAACATTTGATCATGTCCGGCTGCGAGACAAAATGCTGCTGCTTTATTTCCTCTGTGTGTTTGCGCCCGTAGTGCTGACCAATCTGATTTTCTACCACGTCACCTCGCAAAATGTAAAGGAACAGCGTATGCAGGATATTTCCCGTGCGCTGGAGCAGATAAAAGTTGAATTTTATCGTGAGTTTGAGGATGCGATGGAAATCTCGTCTATCTTTTATACCGATCATCAGCTCAATGAGCTGTTGGAGCAAACGTATCCTCACCCCGCTGATTATATTGCCGCCTATGATTCTTATTTACGTCGTATGCTGAACAATACTTACAGTCCTGTATACCATTCTGTGGGTGGAATTACGATCTACACAGATAATCCGACGCTGCTGAATTCAGGGGGAATCAGCTTTATAGATGAGTGGGTCAAAAGCTTGCCCTGGTATGGCCAAATCCCGCCCGGACGGCAGTCCAAGCCTATATTTGTACGTACTGACGACGGTACGGGTGAACAGCTGCATCCCTTTAGCCTGATTCGGCGGATGAATTATTTTTATTCCCAAAATGGTCGCGAGAAAATACTGAAAATAGAGCTGCGGATGTCGTCCATCCGAGATATTTTCCATAATCTGAATTTGCAGGGCAGTCTCTTTCTGCTCAACGAACGGGGAGACATCGAATATACGACCGATTCCAAGGTTGATATAAACGCTAAGGCTGTGGCTTATAATGAGCTCCAATTGCCCAAGGACACCATAGAATTCAAGACCAATTATGTGCTGACGAGCAATCTCAATGGCTGGAGCATTGTGGCTGTGGTATCGGGAGATGAAGTGCTGTATGGAATGCAGGAATCCCGCAATTTCGTACTGCTGCTAACCTGTATGAATATGCTGCTGCCTACCTTGATCATCGTCTGGATTACACGTTCGCTGAACGTGCGAATTCATCGTATTCTGAGGTATATGAAAAAGGTGAAAAATCAGCATTTTGAGCTGATCCCTGGTACAGAATCGCGCGATGAAATCGGGCAGCTAACAGGTGAATTCAATCGGATGACGCTTAAAATAAAGCGACTGATTAACGATGTATATGTAGCGGATATCCAGCGAAAAAATATGGAGATTCAGCGCAGGCATGCCCAGCTTAATGCACTTCACAGCCAGATTAATCCGCATTTTCTGTTCAATGCACTGGAGACAATTCGTATGCGAAGCCTGATAAAGCATGAGGACGAGACCGCTCGCATTATTCATAACATGGCGCGGATTTTCCGCAATTCGCTGGTGTGGAACAAGGATAGGGTCACATTGCGAGAGGAACTGGAGCTGATCCGTTGTTTTCTGGAAATTCAGCAATATCGTTTTGGTGAGCGGATACAGTACGAAGTGCAGGCGCGATCCGAAGACCTGGACTATTTGCTTCCGAAAATGGTTGTACTAACGCTGGTTGAAAATGCGAGCATTCACGGCATTGAGCCGTTAAAGCATGGGGGGCGGATTGAGATTCATTTTGAGCATCAGGAGGAGCGGCTGCTGCTAACGGTTCGCGATAATGGAGTCGGCATGTCGGTGGAGCAGGTACAACGGCTGTACAGCTACATGCAAAGACAGGAGGAAATGGGCGAGCGTATCGGCTTGCAGAATGTTATCTACCGGCTGAAGCTTTATTACGGAAGCTGCTTTGAGCTTGGTATACGCAGTGCGCCCGGGGAGGGGACGGAGATTCGTATCATGATCCCCGCGGACCGGGAGTGAGCTTGTCTTTATTCTTCCACTTATGGATATCCCTATGGTATAATTCTCCTAACAACAGAATGGCTTAGATGGCGCGGTCGGCTAGTCTCCTGCAAAGGAGGTGATGCCTGTGGAGGTTAAAGATGCGCTGACATTAATGATGATGTTTGGTACGCTAATTATCGCGTTGATCGGACTGATCGTCACGATTGTCATTGCATTGAACCAAAGCAAAAGAAAATAGACCGCCCTCCGACAAAGGTTAGCGGTCTATTTCTGCACCTAGTTCAAAGCCACCGCCCTTATAAGCGGCTGTTGCTGGAGAGTAGAGATGTTGACGCATCTCTGCTCTTTTCTATTATAATCTTCTTTATTTTATTTTATCACAACGTGAATCCTATTGACAATAATTCACCTTTAGTTTCCTAAGCAAAACCTTTAGATTGGCGGGTGATCGAAATTCATGGCATTTTATAAAATGAAAGTGCTTACAATTTGGTATCCACATATAACCAACAAAGAGGCCGAAAGGGGATTGTCTGACATGGCAAGCAAAAGGTTCGGAATGTTGGGTCTGGTATTCATCGTTATGGTATCTATGATCACTGCCTGCTCAGGAAGTGCGGGCAAGGAGCCTGTGCCGGGAGATAGCAAGGAGAAGGTCACGTTCACGTATTTTAATGCCAACGCGGGCAAGGACATCAATACGAATGAGACGCGGATCGGCAAGATTCTCGAGGAACAGACGGGCGTAAACTGGAAGCTGGAGCATTTGGTAGGGGATGCCAATACGAAGATCGGTACATTTATTGCCAGTAACGATTACCCGGATGCC
Source organism: Paenibacillus peoriae KCTC 3763 (assembly GCF_000236805.1). Taxonomy (GTDB): domain Bacteria; phylum Bacillota; class Bacilli; order Paenibacillales; family Paenibacillaceae; genus Paenibacillus; species Paenibacillus peoriae. The sequence goes on from NZ_AGFX01000018.1 coordinate 297,798, forward strand.
ATTGTGCCCGAGGGCACGATTGATAAGCTGCTGGATGCCGGGGCTTTTATTCCCCTGAATGATTTGATCGACAAATATGGACCGAATATTAAGCGTGTATATGGACCGTATTACAACCTGATGAAGGCGGAGGACGGGAATATTTATTTTTTACCGCTCAGCGCGGTGGTAGGCGATTATTTGCCTGCGCCTAACTTGGAGCAGGGAGCCTTTTGGGTGCAGCGCAGGGTGTTGAAGGAAGCGGGATACCCCAAAATCAAAACGTTCGACGAGTATTTGACTCTGATTCGCAACTACGCGAAAAAACATGCAGACGAAGGCTTGACCGGGTACTTGTCATTAACCACGCAGGATAAATTCTTTGCTTTTACGAACGCGCCTATGCATCTGGCAGGCTATCCGAACGATGGCGGCACAATCATTGATATGAAATCGCATCAGGCCACAGATTATGGGGATGAGGAAATCACGAAGCGGTATCTGAAGGAGCTGAATCAGCTCAATGCGGAGAGCCTGTTTGATAAATCGTCCTTTGTGGACAATTACGATCAATATTTAGCGAAGCTGACCTCGGGCAAAGTGCTGGGCTTTTTTGACTACCGCTGGCAGGTAGGGCAGGCGTTAAATAATCTTCAGGAAGCCTCCAAGCAGTCGGGTAATGATGATCTGGAATATGTGGGATTGCCCGTTGTATACGATCAAAATATTAAGGATCAGTACCTTGATCCTCCATCATTCATTAATAACCGGGGCATTGGAATTACGGTCAGCGCCAAGGACCCGGTGCGTATGATCAAGTTTTTTGACAACCTGCTGACAGATGAAAATCAAGTGTTATCCCACTGGGGAGTTAAGGGCGAAACCTATGATGTAGATGAAAAAGGGCGTATGTACCGGACGAAGGAGCAAATCAGGCAGACAACGCTGGATGCGTTCCGCGAGTCCTTCGGGTTCAAATATTTTGAATATAATTGGCCGCGCTATGGCAACGGCTCCTCCCTGCCTGACGGCAACTCAGTCAGCCCGGGGCGGCAGCCTGAGGTTGCGCGTATGTCCTACACCGAGGGAGATCAAAAGCTGCTGAAAGTCTATGGTGTAGAGTCCTTTTCGCAAATGTTTTCCGCACCTGACAAGCGCCCATGGTATCCGGCCTGGAGTATCCCGATTGCCCAAGGCTCACCCGCACAGCTCTTCCAGCAAAAGAAGGGAGACCTGCAGCGCAAATATTTCCCGCGTTTGGTACTGTCTGCACCGGGACAGTTTGACGCGATTTGGAATGAATACTCGACTGAATTTAACAAGCTGGACGTGAAGGCGTATGAGGAGCTGATCACGAAGGAGGTTACAAAAAAAGTAGATATTGCCGATAAAAAGTAAAGGAGGAAGCATCTATGGGCCGCACGACAGTTGCCACGACCTCCCCGGACCCTTTGCCATCCTCACGGCTAGCCGGCTTTAGGGGATTTATGTACAGACTGAATCAGCAGCGGGCACTGGTATGGATGTCCGTCCCTTTTTTAATCTGGCTGTTTATCTTCAAGTATTTACCCATCTGGGGCTGGACGATTGCCTTTCAGGATTTCAAGCCTGCCCGTAAGCTGATTGATCAGCAATGGGTTGGGTTGAAGCATTTCCGCTTCCTGTTTCAGGATGAACATTTTCTGCGGGTGATGCGCAATACGCTGGCGATGAGCTTCATTAACCTGGTGCTGGGCTTCGTTACCGCTATAACATTGGCGATTTTGCTGAATGAGCTTCGTCAAATTGTGTTCAAGCGAGTGGTGCAGACGATCAGCTACTTGCCGCACTTTATTTCGTGGGTGGTGGCGGCCAGCATTATCAGTACAGCGCTGTCGGCGGACGGCGGCATTGTCAATGAGGTGCTGATGTGGCTGGGACTGATCAAGGAGCCTATTTTATGGCTGGGTGAGGGAAGCTATTTCTGGGGCATTCTCGGTGCATCGGAGGTATGGAAAAATGTTGGCTGGAACACCATTATCTATTTGGCCGCGATGACGATGATTGATCCCTCGCAGTATGAGGCGGCTGAGATTGACGGAGCAGGGCGTTTTCAGCGAATTTGGCATGTGACATTGCCGGGATTAAAGCCCGTATTCATCATTTTGCTCATTATGAACATCGGCAATCTGCTGGAATCCGGCTTTGAGCCCCAATATTTATTGGGTAACGGCATGAACGTGGACTATTCGGAAAATCTGGATATCTTCGTCCTGAAATATGGTATCCAGATGGGCAACTTCTCGCTTTCCATTGCTGCCGGGATGTTTAAAACAGTAGTCAGCTTTATTTTACTGTTTAGCGCCAATCATATTGCGAAGCGGTTAGGGGAGGAAAGATTGTTCTGAGAAAAGAGTGAGTTATGGGAGGGAGGTCGCTTCGCGTGCAGATTGTTCTTCCAATCGCTGTTATCCCCAGATTTTCTTATTGGAATAAGGAATTTATAGGTTAAAATCCGGGGATAAAGGCGAACGCTACCGCTTCTCCAGAACAATTCTGCCCGCTCCGCTGTTCCCCGCCATAAAGTTACTTTTTTTATAGAACTGAGGGTAAGGGCAGGGAAGAGATTGACGGAAGGCGCGTGACTCGCGCTTCCTTGGGCAACTGCGTCATGATGGCTGGCTCAGCTTCGCTATCGCTTGTTCTTTAAGGGGTGAGCTGGTGGTAGCGATAACAGAAGGTGTGCTCCTCATACTACAGGTGCAGGGGGGATTTTTAACAGGACGCTTTGCGGACCTTATCAAGACCTTATAAACGAACTAGTGTACAACTTCTAATAACACAATAATAACTCACAATAGTCCACTCCAATTGCCACTAATGTAACCACTCAACTAACAGTTCCTAAATAACAACACCAACAAGCTTCAAAAAAATAATTGCATTAGGGTGCCCAGTCGGATGGCTAGGCTATTTTTTAAAAAGGAGAGGAAGTCATGGGCAAAGGGAAGGCCTTGCATGGGCGATTTCGGGCGCCCTCGGATCGGATTTTTGATACGTGCAATATGGTGTTTATGTTATGTCTGATGGTGGTAACGCTGTATCCGTTTTTGAATACGCTGGCGGTTTCGCTTAATGAAGCCAATGATTCGATTCGGGGAGGCATTTATTTGTGGCCGCGTGAATTCACGTGGAGCAATTATGAATTTGTGTTTAAGGAAGCGACGATTTTCCATGCTACGTTGATTTCTGTACTGCGTACGGTTGCGGGTACGGTAACCTCGGTGTTTTGCTGCGCGATGGTAGCGTATACGATCAGCCGACCGGAGTATGTGCTGCGCAAGTTTGTCTCGATTGCTTTTATTTTGACAATGTATTTTAACGGTGGGTTGATTCCAAACTTTCTTCTGGTACGGGAGCTGGGGATGCTTGGAACCTTCTGGGTGTATATCGTGCCCGGGCTGATCGGGGTGTTTAACGTTATTGTGATTCGATCCTTTATTGAAGGATTGCCGGAAGGGATTCTGGAGTCGGCGCGTATTGACGGGGCCGGGGAGTTTGCCACTTTTGTGCGCATTGTTTTGCCGCTCTGTGTGCCGGTACTGGCGACGGTGTCGCTGTTCACGGCGGTCTCGCAATGGAACTCCTGGTTTGATGTGTTTTTGTACAATTCGTCGTATGAGCAATGGAGCACCCTCCAGTATGAGCTGATGAAAATCCTGCAAAATTCCAATACGTCCGTTAACGCTCAGGACTATGCCAGCCAGTTTGCAGGCTCGGAAAATATGGCGAAGGCGGTTACTCCTACTTCCATTCGTGCCACGATGACGATTGTCGCTTCTGTGCCTATTATTTTGGTCTACCCGTTTTTACAAAAATATTTTGTAAAGGGAATGACGCTGGGAGGTGTCAAAGGATAGAGCAACTGAAATTCAACTGAAATTCTTCAATGGTGCCAAAAACGAATTCAAAAAATTGAGTATTGGAGGAATTGCATTGCGTTCATATAGGTCTACAACTTTTTGTGTGATGCTGACTGGGGCACTGTTGCTGCCTGTCGGATTGTGTGGGGGGGCCGGAGTGAAGGCGGCTCCGTCTGTGGGACATTCCCCGCTGGTTTCGGAGACCATGCTGGCGACGGCGGGTGTGAATAAAACGATCGGAACATATGGATTTGAGCAAGGGAACAGCGAGGGCTGGAAGCCACGAGGGGCTAATACCCAAATTGCATCCGTCTCGGAGGCGGCATACGGCGGCACGCATAGTCTCAAGACAACTTCCCGCACGGCTAACTGGAACGGTGCGGAACTGGATGTGAAGCCGCTTTTGCAGCCGGACGTGGAATATGAAATTAGCGGATATGTGAAGCTGGACGGCAAAGCTGCGGTTCCAAGCGTGATTAAGCTGACGATGGAGCAGCAGGCGACAGGCGGTTCTGCAGAATGGAAGACAGTAGCACAAACGGAGACAGCAGATACAGCGTGGGTCAAACTTCAAGGGAGATATAAGTTTACCGGGAAGATGGATGCATTAAAGCTGTATATAGAAAACTCGAATCCCGCACAGGCCTATTATGTGGATGAAGTGAAAATCAGACAGGTGTCGGAAACACCAGTCACTCCATCCCCAACGCAGCCGACCGATGGTATCGTATCCGGTTTTGAAGAGGGTACAGCTCAGGGCTGGGTATCCCGTTTAGGGTCCGAGAAGGTGCGGGCTTCGAATGCCGATGCGCGAACCGGCTCGTACAGCCTGCTGACCACAGGCAGACAACAGGCATATGCCGGGCCCAAGCTGGATGTGACAGCCAAGCTGAAAAAGGGCAGCCAGTATACGGTCAGCACCTGGGTGAAGCTGGCGCCTGGCGAGCAGCCTGCCAAGGTGAGACTTAGCGTGCAGCGCGATTATCAGGGTAAAAGCGCGTATGAAACGGTGATAGGCGATACGGCGATTACGACAGGAGGATGGGCGCATTTGTCGGGAACGTATACGCTTGCGCATGATGCGGATGCGGTTTCTATGTATTTGGAAACGGCAGCAGGAACATCCTCCTTTTATATGGATGATTTTGAGTTGTCTCTTGTTCCCCCACTGGCGATTGAGAAGGATATCCCCTCTTTGCATGGAATATATCAGGGGCAATTCAGCATCGGTACAGCGATTATGGCATTCCAGACCGAAGGGGCTTACGGTGAGCTGGTACAAAAGCATTTTAACAGCATCGTGGCAGGAAATGAGATGAAGCCCGCCTCCTTGCAGCCGTCCGAGGGACAATTCAATTGGGAAGAGGCGGACAAGATTGTACAATTCGCCAAACAGCACGGACTGGCGATTCGCTTCCATACCTTGGTGTGGCATAACCAGACCGGAGACTGGATGTTCAAGGATAAGAATGGACAGACGATGACACCGACTGCTGAGAATAAAAAGCTATTGCTGGATCGACTGGAGACGCATATTCGTACTGTTGCAGCCCGTTATAAAAATGATATTACCGACTGGGACGTGGTGAATGAAGTCATTGATCCTGACCAGCCAGACGGTATGCGCCGCAGTATGTGGTATCAGATTACCGGAAAGGATTATATTGAAAAAGCGTTCCGTGTTGCGAGGGAGGCAGCAGGCCCTAATGCCCGACTGTTCATCAACGATTACAACACGGACGAACCGAAAAAACGGGATTTCCTATACAATTTGGTGCGTGATTTGCTTGCTAAAGGAGTGCCGATTGATGGTGTAGGTCACCAATCGCATATTCGCCTGGAGTTCCCCGCTATTAGTCAGATTGAGCAATCCATTGAAAAGTTTGCTTCGCTCGGCCTGGACAACCAGATCACGGAGCTTGATATGGGCCTCTATTCCAATGATACGGATCGCTACGAAACGATACCTGAATCCATGCTGATCCGGCAGGCTCAACGCTATCGGGCGTTGTTCGATATGTTTTCCAGACAGCAGGAGCATATCAGTAATGTGACCATTTGGGGAACGGATGACGGAAATACGTGGCTCAGCAATTTCCCGATTGCCCGGCTGGATAAGCCGCTGCTGTTCGATGAACGGTTAAAGGCCAAATATGCCTATTGGGCGCTGGTGGATCCGTCCAAAGTGCCGTCGCTGCCAGCGGGAAAGTAACGAATAACTGGGTGGAAACGGGTGAGTAAAAGCTGTTCCAAAGGAGAGCTGGAGCTATGGCTGCCTTGCGTTATACCAATCCGGTTGTCCCCGGATTTTACCCTGATCCGAGTGTGATATGTGTCGGGGAGGATTACTACATGGCGACAAGCTCATTTGAATATATGCCGGGCTTGCCGATTTTCCATAGCCGCAACCTGACGGATTGGCGGCAGATCGGGCACGCGTTGAATCGATCCAGTCAGATTGATTTGTCTTCACGGAAAAGCTCGGAAGGCATATATGCGCCGACACTGCGCTATCATCAGGGTGTATTTTACCTGATTACAACGGATGTGATGGGGATAGGCAACTTTTATATCACGTCTGTGGACCCTGCCGGAGCCTGGTCTGACCCGATCCGTATTCCTTACGGAAACATCGATCCTTCCCTGCTATTTGATGATGATGGGAAAGTGTATGTGACGGTACAATCCGGGGCAGGTGCTGAGTCTCATATTATTCAATATGAGATAGACATCGCGACGGGCCAGGCATTGACCGAGCCTGTAGCGATTGCTCATGGGGATGGCGGCGTATGGACTGAAGGGCCGCATCTGTATCATATCGGCAATCGTTATTATCTGCTCTGCGCCTGTGGCGGCACGGGGCGTGATCATCGCACGCTCGTTTATCGGGCACATAGCCCGTATGGCCCGTTCGAGCGGATGAAAGAGCCGATGCTCACGCATAACGGTCTTCCGTCGCATCGGATTCAAAACACGGGCCACGCCGAGCTGGTGGAGGACACCCGGGGCGACTGGTGGGCTTTCTTCCTCGGCGTCCGTCCGGTGGTGGACGCCCGGCCTGCGGCTGATCGCATAGACGCTATGCTCCAGGCCGAAGCTCCGTCTTCGTATAGCGTGCTTGGACGCGAAACCTTTCTCGCACCCGTCCACTGGACATCGGACGGGTGGCCTGTGGCTGACAACAACATAGGCATGGTGCAATTGCACATGTCTGTAGACCGTCAGCCGTTCAGCCTTGCGGAGCAGAGCGGTGCCAACGCTGCTCCGCAGCCCGCGCCCGTACAGCGTCATAGCTGGCGCGATGACTTTGCCGCCCGGTGGCTGGACTGCCGCTGGACGGCTCCGCGCAGGCTGTGCGAGTCCAGCGTTAGCCTGGGCGCACGTCCCGGCTGGCTGACGCTTACCGGCAATCGCCACACGCTGCTGGACGAAGCGCCGAGCGTGTTCCTCGGCACCCGGCTGCGGCATCATCAGGTCACCGTCCACAGTCGGCTCCATTTTCAACCGCAGCAGGCGGGCGAGGAAGCCGGACTTGCAGTGCGGCTTAACGAGCGCGGTCACTTCACGCTGGGTGTCCGGCGGAGCGGAGACGGCGACACGCTTGCCGTCGTGGCTTCGGTCACAGATCAGGGCAAGCCAGCTGAATTGGCCTTCGCACCACTCCCGGTGGCACCCGATATACCAAGCGGTAAAGGCGTAGAGCTTCGCATCCTGTTCGATGCGTATCATTTTGCCTTGTCCTATGCTATACGCCCGGGCAACTGGGTGCCGCTTGCCACGGTTCCGGCCTATGTGGTCTCGCCCGAACGCAATGGCGGTTTTACCGGAGCACTGATTGGCATGTACGCTACAATGAATGCTGGCGGAGAAGAGCTACCCGTTTCACCTTCTCCGTTACATGCCGCGGCTGAAGAAGCGGCATCAGTTACAGCAACCCCGGCCTATTTTGCATATTTCTCCTATGATGGCTTGGACTAAATTCGGAAGACGATTTAATAAAAGCACAAAAGCAGACTGTCCTTCACATGTTCCGACATGTGGAAGACAGTCTGCTTTGTTATCTAAAAAGATATAACCGTTCTATTCCAAATTGGCGTGTTGGCCAAACATCGATGCGGAGGTCAGCTTGCGCAGCTCCATCGTCTTGAGTACCAAGGCGTCACCGTACAGCAGCAGGGTTTGCTCAAACAATGAGCCCATGGGTTGAATCGTCTGGTAATCCTTGTTGGCCGGGTCCTTGGGGGCGCCGGGCAGCTTGACGATCATGTCAGCCAGCTTGCCAATGGTGGACTCTGGGGAAGTGGTTAGAAGCGCCAGGGAGGCCCCGAGCTTCTTCGCTTTTTCCGCCATGGAGGTCAGGCTTTTGGTTTCGCCTGAGCCTGAGCCTATGATCAGCAGGTCACCTTCACCCAAGCCGGGAGTTACAGTTTCCCCAACCACGTATGCTTGAATCCCCATATGCATCAGCCGCATCGCCAGCGAACGGATCATGAATCCTGAACGACCCGCTCCGGCCACGAACACCTTGTTCGCAGCGGTGATGGAGTGAATCAACTGTTCCGATTCCGCATCACTGATCAATTGTGGAACCAGTTGCAGCTCCTTGAGCACCTGGGATAAATATTGAGAGGTTTCCATTGGAATTAACCTTGCTTGATGAGCTGCTGCATTTGGGAAGCTACAGCTTTTTTGTCATCCTCGCCAGTGATTCCACCGCCGACAATAACCAAATCCGGTTGAGCTTTCACTACCTCAGCCAATGTGCTCAGCTTAATGCCGCCAGCCACGGCTGTTTTGGAGTTTTTTACGACTTTTTTGACAGTTTGCAGTGCTTCAAACGGACTGTGTCCTTCCGCTTGCAGATCGTAGCCTGTATGCACACAGATATAGTCTACGCCGAGTGCGTCGATTTCTTTGGCGCGTTGCTCCAGGTCTTTAACGCCGATCATGTCCACCAGGATTTTTTTGCCGCCCTGTTTTTTAGCCTCTTCTACGGCGCCTTTGATCGTTGCATCTTCGGCTACAGCCAGAATCGTAACGATATCTGCACCAGCTTCGGATGCTTTTAGCACTTCATAACCGCCTGCATCCATCACTTTGAGGTCAGCAAGCACTTTCAGATTTGGGAATGCTTCCTTCATTGCTTTTACCGCATGAAGTCCTTCGTTGATGACAATCGGCGTACCGATTTCAACGATATCAATATACGACTCCACCTCTTTTACCAATGCAATACCTTGCGGGATATCTACTAAGTCTAAAGCCAGTTGAAGTTCCATGTTATTAACTTCACTCCTTTGGTTAATTTGTATTTGATCAACGGGTACATGCTTTGTTAAGTGCTGCTTATTCTGGATTCCATGCACAGGTCTGATTGTAAGGCCACGATATCCGCTTGAAAAGTACGCACTAATTCGTAACGTAGTTACCCGGACGATACTGTAGCTTCCTAAAACCACCTGTGAGGAGGGGGCGGTGGGAACCAACTAGTCGTAGCCTGTTTAACCGTACACAGTATTGTCAGGTTGCAAAAAAAATAATTTTCCTATTATTGAATTGACTTCAAGTAAGTTTTTGACTATATTTGTAATATACTGGTATGCAAAAATATAGAAATTAGCAGCATAGCTGCCCTGAAGGATAGTGATTGGGCTAGGAGAAACCGTAATTTTCTGGTAGGGAGGCGGGTTTTAGTGGAAGAGGTCCTGAACCTAAGGGAGGCCATTTATTTGTTGTCGGACAGCCACGAACTCGATAAAGCTTGTGAGTTGTTTAGACTCAGCTACACGCATAATGATTGGGATGAAGCGAACAAGGTTGCAGACTACATGCATACGTTGGCAGCAAGCCTGTATCATGCCCAACTGAGAAACGCTGCGGACGGCAAATACGAGACACTGGGCACCAAACACCCGCTGGTGTTTTATTATGCTTACAGCTATCTGGCTAAATCTATTTATTATCAAAATAAGGGCAAGTATCAGGAAGCTAAAGATTATATTATGAAGTACGGCGAAATGGGTTGGTTTATGGGACTGGATCAGAGCGGTCAAGAAGAAGTGGAGAGGTTCCGTTTTCTCGCTAAAGCCAATTTGTATACCATTGAATTACTTTCGGGCAAAAGGGAGCTTGTGCCTGAATATGTTCAATTTCTTCACAATAATGACGAGGAGGTACTTCCAGGGCTGATCGGTATTGCCGAAGCGGCTAATTTGAATAATTGGGATATAGATGACCTGCTGAACGATTTTGCTGGCGATATCGAGATATTTGAAAGTTATGAAGATAGAGGGAACCGCGTATATTATATAAAGCTGGTCAACCAGTTAGCCATTTATTATTTCAAAAAGCAGCAGTACGCTGTTGCTTTAAACTATGTCCTTGTCTCCCTGCAATTCTCTGTTAATGTGGAAGCAGATGCTGATTTCAGGACGCTGGTTACTCTGTTTGAGGCTTATCGAGATTTGGCAACACCGTCACAGCAAGAGCAATATCAAACCATTTTATTAAGGGGGCTTCATGATGAAAAAGGCATTAATCTCGGTAACTATGGTCTTGGCGTTTCTTAGTATTACTTTTCCGGTGGCAGATGCAGTGGAAGGGTTAAATCCTCTATATCCTTCAAATCACGGTGTTTTTTCCCATAATGCTTGAGCTTTGGGTTTCCGTGATGAGGTCCAGTAGGGCCTTTGTAAATAAAGGGAGCACACTTTTACGCATATTGCGATCAGTGGGCTCCCCTTTTTTATGCCGATTATTTATTTCACAATATACAACGTCAGGTTATTGGCCTGCTGTTGCATGGTTTCACTTGCCATGCTGTTCGAACAATTGAACGATTTCAACAATAACCTTGGTTGCAAGCACCATGTTGTCCACCGATACATATTCAAACTTACCGTGATAATTCTCTCCACCCGTAAAAATATTTGGTGTAGGCAGTCCCATATAGGACAGCTGTGAACCGTCAGTACCGCCGCGGATTGGCTTGATAATGGGCTCAATATTCAGCTTCTTCATCGCTTCATAGGCAATGTCCACGATATGTTTGACCGGCTCGATTTTCTCCTTCATGTTGTAATACTGATCTCTCAGCTCCAGCGTGATGCGATTTTCTCCGTAGGCTGCTTGCAGCTCTTTTACCACATTGGTCAAATAAGCCTTCCGGTTTTCAAAGCTCTTACGGTCAAAATCACGGATAATATAGTGTAGTTTTGCATGTTCTGTCGTGCCCTTAAATTCCAGCAGATGATAGAAGCCATCGTAACCGTCCGTATATTCCGGGGCTTCGTCCACAGGCAGACGGCTATGCAGTTCCATGGCAATTTTGGCCGCGTGGACCATTTTGTTTTTAGCCGTACCGGGATGGACACTTACTCCGTGGATGGCAATATGGGCGGCTGCCGCGTTGAAGCTCTCATACTCCAGCTCTCCGAGCGGTCCGCCATCGACGGTATAAGCATATTTAGCACCAAAAGCAGCTACGTCAAAGCGTTCCGGTCCTCTTCCAATCTCCTCGTCCGGTGTAAAGGCGACGCGGATCTTGCCATGCTGGATTTCCGGGTGATCTATCAGGTAGTGTATGGCTGTCATGATTTCTGCGATCCCGGCTTTGTTGTCTGCACCAAGCAGGGTGGTACCGTCTGTGGTAATCAGCGTATGGCCTTTATATTGAGCCAGCTCGGGAAACTCGCGTGGAGACAGCACCACATTCAGCGACGCATTCAGCGTGATATCTCCTCCGTCATAAGAGTCTGTCAGTTGCGGCTTTACCCCTGCGCCAGTCAGCTCGGTTGCGGTATCTAGGTGTGCGAGAAAGCCAATGACGGGAACCTCTTTATCCGTATTGGAAGGGAGAGTCGCCATCACATAACCGTTATCGTCAATGGTTACGTCCGTCATACCGATGGCTTTCAATTCATCTACCAGGAGATTGCCCAATGTGAGCTGTCCTGGTGTGGTGGGACAGGTGTGGCTGCTTTCGTCGGATTGGGTATCTACCTGAACATAAGTGGTCAGGCGGTCAATCAGTTCCTGTTTCATGTGTATATCCTCCTTGGTGTCATTATTGATATAATGGGAATTTTCTAAAACCTAATGATATGTATTTTATCATGATTGGGCTTAGATATGAAAAAAATGGATCGGGATTTTCAATTGACGGGTTGTGTTGCACGGGTACGACGGGTAAGATAACAGTAAAAGAACGTAAAAATGAAGTAAAACGATTAAAGGAGTCTGCAATGCCTACGTTAAAAGATATCGCTCAGGAGGCGGAGGTTTCTATATCTACGGTCTCCCGAGTACTGAATTATGATGAAACTTTGTCAGTGTCAGAGGAAACGCGGCGTAAAATTTTTGAAGTTGCCGAACGGATGAAATATACGACTGTTAAACGTAAAAATGGCGGTATCGGCCGGCAGCCACGCAAAAAGGCGGAGGGGCCGATCCGACTGGGGATGGTGCACTGGATGAGTGCGTACGAGGAATTGGAGGACCCTTATTATCTGTCCATCCGGTTTGGTGTGGAAAAAGAGTGCCGTCAAAGCGGGGCGCAGTTGGAGCGCATTTTCAGACGGGAAGATTTGGTCGCCCTGAAGACTTTGTCTGAAGGGCTGCACGGGCTAATTGTGCTGGGGCATTTTAGCAGCAAAGAGGTAGAGCATATGCTGGAGCTGCCCGTTCCTTGTGTCTTTCTGGATCACTCGGTGGAGCGCATGGGCGCAGACTATGTGGTCATTGACCTCGCACGCGCTGCAGCCGATGCACTGGATTATTTGATGGACGCGGGTCATCGTCATATCGGATATGTGGGCATGGGGCGGGATGAACAAGCTCATGATACTGGACTGGCAGAGCTGGATGCCCGCTATGAGACCTTTTTGCAGTACAAGGAGCAGCACGGATTATGTACATCGGATGACGTTCATGAGTGCGGCGGAACGGCGGCAGATGGCTTTCGCGCGATGGAAGCCGCAATCCTCGCAGGCTCGGAGCATCTGCCTACGGCCTTCTTCATTGCGAGCGATTCAGTGGCTATTGGAGCGTTGAAGGCGCTGGAGCAGCATCACATTGCTGTCCCGGAGCGTATCTCAATCGTTGGTTTCAATGATATTCCGACAGCAGAATATTTGACTCCCTCCCTGACAACGGTCAAAACGTATACCGAGCTGATGGGAGAGACAGGCATTCAGCTATTGCTGCATACGGTGCGGAACGGTCCGAACGAGGTGGGACGCAAGGTCACCATTCCGACCGAGCTCATGATTCGCAACAGCAGTGCGCCGCTGCATACTCATGTAAAGTAAAATCAGTAAAAGACTTGAACAGCTCCGGTTTACCGGGGCTGTTTTTGCTATGGGTAGATCTACAAAAAAGGAATTGACATTTGTATTGTAAATGCTTACATTAAAAATATATTTATTTTACTAAGTTTTACTCGTTATTTTTACTTAGATATTTTACTATGTATAAGAGTAAAAAAATAAAAGGTTGAGGTGACTGCCCATGCGTACCATTTTGCCGTTGAATGACCAGTGGTTTTACCGTCCTGAATATGTCGAGAGTGAAGTAAATGCAGGGATTGATGTGAGTCGGTATGAACCCATTCTGCTGCCGCATACCAATGCGGAGCTGCCGTATAACTATTTTGATGACAAGGCGTTTCAATTTGTTTCCACATATAAAAGGAACCTGGATATCCCGGCAGTTGCCAAGGGTAAGCGGGTGTATGTCGATTTTGAAGGGGTTATGTCCTATGCACAGGTATATTTGAACGGAGTAAAAGCGGGTGAGCACAAAGGCGGCTATACACCATTCAGTATTGAATTGACCGAGCTTGCTGAATATGGCGGTTCCAATATGCTTACGGTTGTCGTCGATTCTACGGAACGAGACGATATCCCTCCCTTTGGGGCAGTCATCGACTATCTGACCTATGGCGGTATTTACCGGGAGGTGCAGCTCCGGGTCGTCGAGCCTGTACATTTCGGAACGGTATTCGTCCAGACACCGGAGCCGCTCGCGGCAAGCAAAGCGGTACACGTGACTGTCGAGCTGGAGGGGATGGGTGCTCAGCAGGACGATTTGACGGTCGCCTTACGGCTGCTGGATGGAGGCAGCTTGAAGGCGGAGACCGGACCGACAGCAGTGAGTGCGGGCGATATGGCACTGGAGCTGAAGGAGTTGAGTGATATACAGCTGTGGGAACCGGACGATCCCAAGCTGTATGAAGCAGAGCTGACGCTGCTGCGGAACGGGGGAGAATTGGATCAGCTGACCGTGCGCTTCGGTTTTCGCGAAGCCGAATTCCAGCCGGACGGATTTTACCTGAACGGGCGGAAGCTCAAGCTGCTCGGCTTGAACCGCCATCAGTCTTACCCGTATGTCGGCTATGCGATGCCCAAAAGAGCGCAGCGACGTGATGCCGATATACTCAAAGAAGAACTGGGTCTGAACATGGTGCGGACGTCGCATTACCCGCAGTCCCGTCATTTTCTGGATCGTTGTGATGAGATTGGATTGCTCGTTTTTGAGGAAATTCCGGGCTGGCAGCATATCGGTGGTGAAGCGTGGAAGGAACAGGTGGTAAGGGACGTAGAGGATATGATTATCCGTGATCGCAATCATCCATCCATCGTGATCTGGGGTGTACGGATTAATGAATCGCAGGATGACCATGATCTGTACGCCCGTACCAATGAGCTTGCACGCAAACTGGACCCGACCCGCGCTACGGGCGGTGTACGTTATATCACAGGCAGCGAGCTGCTGGAAGATGTATATACAATGAACGATTTTGTTCATGACGGTGGGCATAAAAAATATTTGGCGAAGGAAATTCGCAATTTTGATACGTATGACAATACGGAAGACGTGGATGGCGAAACGACAGCTTTGCGCGAGCCGTCGTCTGTGACCAAGCTGGATCACCCGGTTCCTTATCTGGTGACCGAATATAACGGTCATATGTATCCGACCAAGCGTTTTGATCAGGAGGAACGGGTGATGGAACATGCACTGCGCCATACGCGGGTGCAAAATGCTTCCTATGCCGATGAGGGCATTGCCGGAGCGATTGGCTGGTGTGCTTTTGACTATAATACACATGCCGACTTTGGTTCTGGTGATAAAATTTGCTACCACGGTGTCATGGATATGTTTCGTCTGCCTAAATTTGCAGCGAATGTGTACCGCAGCCAGAAGCATATCGAGCAGGAAATTGTGATGGAGCCGGTTACGTATTGGTCCCGTGGTGAGCGAAATATCGGAGGCATCGTGCCGCTGGTCGTGTTCACCAATTGCGATGAGGTGGAGTTTATCTACGGTGACGAGCGCAAGGGGATTTATCGTCCGAACCGAGAGAAGTACCCGGCGCTTCCACATCCTCCCGTCGTTATCGACGAGCTGACAGGCCACTGGGGCATGAAGTGGGAAGATGCGGTGCTCATCGGGTATGTGGACGGTCAAGAAGTGATTCGCAGACGCTACTCGCGTAATCCGGTGCCGACGGAGCTGCGGGTGTCCGCAGACGACACCGTGCTGGAGGCGGGTGATTGGGACGTGACGAGAGTTGTGGTGGACGCTTTGGACGAATACGGCAACGGCTTGCCGTTCTATGCTGATCCCGTTTCGGTGGAGGTCGAGGGAGTGGGTGAATTGATAGGCCCAGCCAGCTTGGCGCTCATTGGTGGGCGGATTGCGTTCTGGATTCGTACGAAGGGTGAGGCTGGCAATATCCACGTGAAGGTTTCCGCCCCTTCCCGTTTTAGTCCGCAGGAACTGAGCATTATCGTAAAATAAGGATGCAAAGGCAATCTACAAATGGCTTTATACTGTAAGTAAGGTTTCCATGATTTAAAAGGGGTTGCCCGCAGGTTCTGCAAGAATCTGAGAGGGCAACCCCTCTTTCGTGTATTTTAAGGTGCGTTAATCTATAAATCTTGTAAATTGTGACTTATTCCTGAGTCAATTAATGATTACGTTCATAGATTTGAAGCATAAAATACACTATCGAACACAAGGGAGGTGAGTTTTATGACGATCCTTTTACCTTCGCAAATCTACAATCTCGCTGCTGGTAGCTGCAAAATAAGCTAGAGTTTTTTTGAAATTTTCTGAAACTTTTGTCGAATTGTGCCGATATATACATATACGACGTAGAGAATCAGCAGGTCAGGCATAGAAAATATCACATCGAAAAGGAGTACCTTGAATGAGCTTAAGCAACCCGGTTTTACGTGATGACATTTTTTTACGTGAAGATGAAAGAGAAGTTAGCGAACAACGCATGACCATCGGAGGAACGGTAAACAAAACCTTGCTGCTACTTGCTCTGCTTATCATTTCTGGCAGTATAACCTGGTATATAAACGACCAGGGATTGATAGAAGTGCTATCCATGATGACCGCGGGTTTGTTCGGTATGGCCGGCATGGCCCTTGCGATATTCTTTTTTCCAAAAACAGCTCCACTTCTTTCGCCAGTCTATGCGATTTTTAGTGGCTTTGCTTTGGGCGGTATTTCAGCTTATATGGAGTATGAATATCCCGGTATTGTGGCCAATGCCATTTTGCTGACCGTGGGTATCTTGTTACTGATGCTCTTTATGTACACACAGCGAATCATCAAGGTGACACAGGGCTTTATCTCTTTCGTGGTTTTGTGCACGTTGGCAATCGCTTTGGTAACGCTGGTGGACTTTATTTTGAATTTATTCGGTATGAATGTTCCGTATATCCATGAGACAGGCTGGCTTGGCATCGGCATCAGTTTATTTGTTGTGGTCATTGCCGCTTTGAATCTGCTGGTGGATTTTAATTTCATTGAGGAGCAGACCGAGCAAGGAGCGCCCAAATATATGGAATGGTACGGCGCTTTTGGATTGCTCTTGACTTTAGTGTGGCTGTATGTACGGATTCTGGATCTGTTGTCCAAGTTCAGCAAGGAGGACTAAGTACCTGCGGTATACTCATATGGTTTCAAATGTTTAATAGATACTTTTGAGAAAGCCATTACTTTTAAACATGCACTTCTTATTGCTAATTGTGTTGGTTTGTTTGAGCGTTTCAGAGCATATGCTGAACCTGGAATACAAGCTCGGTACAACATGTGGGAAAGAAATGATCGAAAAGACGGTTTTGCTATTTGTAGCGATTAGTTTTTTACTAGTGTTTGCACTACCAGTCCTAACGAAATCCTGAGCTCAAGCACAATCCGAGTTCAAGGACACATGGGGAGATTTTAATCAATTAAGAAATATTACCTTGGCCAGCCCTTAGGCTGGTTTTTTTGTTTATTTTGTTGTTTTGACAAAAAAAGATCATAATGCATTTGTTCATTACCTCATAAAATGAGATTTATCAGGGGGTAATGGACATGAACAATGATGAAAATTTAACGTTAAATCAACAGATCGAAAGTGCCAGACAACGATTGCATGATCTTTTTAAACAGTATGGTTTTGGACATGCTTGCGTACTTGAGCAGGCTATGTTTTTGAACGAACTAATTAATCAGTACAATCGTATGTATCAGAATAAACATCACTTTGTTCAGTCAGAAACCTCAGAAACCACTCCTTCCTTATGCAAAAATATTCCTCTTCCCAATCCCACATAACGATCATAATTATTTAATAAAATGAATTATTTGAGATAAAAATAAAAATACATGTCCATGTAATAAATGTAAATAAGTTGGTGCATAATTTAGATCAGTACATCGGTCGTTTTGAGCTTTTATCGATATGTGGAGGACCTGAATTAATAACAAAAAGACGGCCTTCATTCCCTATTACTAGGAAATTGAGGTCGTCTTTTGTTTCATCTTTATGCTCTCTTAGGTCTAAAAATCATAAAACTGATCGCGGCTAGAATCCAGACACCAATACCGCCATAGAGCATTATCAAGCCAAAGCCGTGCACAAGCGCTGCATGGACGACGGCTCCAGACGCATCCAGAGAGGAGAGTTCTGGCAAACTCTGCCTGAGAGATACAGTATTTCCGGCGGCTATTTTTTCGGCTACAGACCGCAATTGCACTGCATTGAGAGTCCCGGAAAGGGCACCCTTCAAATAAGACAGAATACCTTCCTGCAAGATGAACCCCATCACAGCGATGTTGATGGCCAGACTGATCAATCTGGCACTCATATCTATACCGGAAGCCATGCCTGCACGGGCACTCGGAACAGAGCCGGTGGTCGTGTTGGTTACAGGCGTGTTGGTTAAGCCAAGCCCAATACCAGCCAACAAGGAGCCAGGGAGCATGGTCAACCAACTGGCGTGATCGCTGCCGCTGCCATATTTCATCAAAATGAAGCCCATACCGAGGATGAACATACCTGATGGAATGACTATGCGCGGCTGATAGCGGAGCGAAAAACGCTCTGCCAGAGGCGGAATTACCAAGGTGGGCAGCGCATAAGCCAAGAGAGACAGCCCGGCGGCTACGGTGCCGTAACCCAGGCCACTCTGGAAATAGATCGGCAGATAGATCATGAACGGCCAGAAACTGAAGTTCATGCCGATGGAGCCAAGGAGAGCGCCGGAGAAATTACGTATCTTGAATACGGAAAAGTCAAACATCGGATGGGTGCTGAGCTTTTCCGCAAATAGAAAAACAATGAAACTTATTGCTACTGCAACAAGGATGCTGATGGATGCTCTGCTGGTAAAGCCGAGTTCCGGCCCTTGCGTGATAAAATATGCAAGGCCAAAAACGGTCAACGAAAGCGTGACGATACCGATAATGTCCAGCTTTTTCACCTGCGGATCTCTGGACTCCTCTATGCCACCGAATGCAAGAATCAAAGTGAGGATGGTCAACGGAACGTGGACAAGGAAAACCCAATGCCAGTTCAACACGGCTACGATCATGCCGCCGATGATAGGTCCAAAACCGAGGCCGATACCGAACACGATCCCCCATATGCCAAAGGCTTTGCTGCGTTCTTGTCCTTCCTGAAACCGATGTGAAAGAATTGCTATTTGGCAAATCTGCATCGCACCAGCACCCACCCCTTGAAGAAACCGACTGATGATCAGAACCGATGTGCTTTGCGCCAAGCCACAAATCAAGGATGTAATACCGAACAAGACGAGGCTGATAATAAAAATACGCCTCCTTCCATACCGGTCAGCCAGCGTTCCAACAGCCATCAGAACTGTGGCACATGCAATGGTGTAAGCGTTCATAATCCATTGCATATCCTTAAGATCGCCATGCAATACTTTTTCCAGAGTTGGCAGTATCACTGGCACACTGGAAATTTCGAGGCCGAACATCAATGCGGACAAACATATAGCAGCCAATGCAATTATATTTTTGCGGGAGAAGGAGTGGCTCACTGAGAGGTCCCTCCAGACTTTTGTTCACGGTCTGGACATCCGGCAGCGCAACTATGATATTGCGCCTCACTAAGGGCAACTCGTAAACCAGCACCAACCAGCCTTTTTTCGTCAATTGTACGATCAATAGCCTCTTCAATATCTACTTCTAAATCTGCTACTGCTCCTACCTTATTTAAAACATATTTGCTCAAGGGCAGCCATCCTCTCTATCTTTTCATGTTTGGTTCACCTTATCGATGTGAGTTTTATTATATAATCTAAATCATTCATTTTACATAACGTAATCAATCCATTATGATGATTATACAAAGCAATTAAATGAATTTCTCATAAAAACATTAAATTTAAAGGAGGGCATTCAAAGTGGATCATGTAGACAAACAAATCCTCTTTTATCTTCAAAGTCAGGCAAGAATTTCAATGACGGAGCTAGGGAAATGCGTGGGTTTGTCCCAACCTGCTGTAACAGAACGAGTTAAACGAATGGAAGAAAAAGGAGTTATCAAGGAATATCGCACTATCATCTCTCCTGAAAAAATAGGAAAGGATACGGCAGCCTATATCTTGTTTCGGACTAGAGATTGCCATGCATTTCTTGATTTTGTCCATACATCTCCACATGTTGCCGAGTGCCACCGTATAAGCGGAGAACACAGTTATTTATTAAAAGTAGTGACCAACTCGATGCACACCCTCGAAGAGTTTAGCAACCAGTGCGATAAGTATGGAACCTACACGAGCCTGCTTGTCATGTCGTCACCGATCGATCATAGACTTCTCATTCATTCTCTGGAAGAAGCAAGTGGAACTGCTCATTCAGAAAAAGATTAAGGATGAAAAAAAGACAACCCGGGATTACGTTAAATACATAGAAGTTGGGTAAACATAAACATAATGACAAACAGGAGAGGAGTGGGTGTATGTATCAAGTGGTGTTGGTGAGGCATGGAGAAAGTGTGTATAACCGACAAAACCTGTTCACAGGCTGGACGGACGTGGACCTGACTGAACAGGGAACGCATGAGGCAATTGAGGCGGGGCGTATTCTCAAGGAGGCTGGGTATACGTTTGATTTGGCATTTTCCTCTGTGCTAAAGCGTTCGATCCGCACGCTGTATCACATCCTGGATGAGCTGGATCATTTGTGGATACCCGTGCAGAAGTCATGGAAGCTGAATGAACGCCATTACGGTGCGCTGCAGGGGCTTAGCAAGCTGGATTCTGCTGTCCAATACGGCGAGGAACAGGTTCATATCTGGCGGCGCAGTCTGACAGTGCGACCTCCCATGCTGGATGAGAAGGATGAACGGAGTCCGCGCAGGGAGGAGCGTTACCGCCATATTAAGCCGGAGGAGCTGCCGCTCGGAGAAAGTCTGGAGGATACGGTGCACCGGGTCGGGGAGTTTTGGAAGCAGCGAATTGTACCATTGATCCTCAAAAAGGATCGAGTTATCATTTCCGCACATGGCAATACTTTACGCGCATTGATCAAGTATATGGAGAATCTGGACGAGGCCGCATTGCTGGATTTGAATATTCCGACAGGCATTCCGCTGGTGTATGAGCTGGACGATCATATAGACCCTATCCGACGCTTTTATTTGGGTGATCCGAGTCATGTGGAGGCGAAAAAGCAGGCTGTAGCCAACCAAAGCAAAGTAACGGAATAGTGGGAGGATACCAAACTAAAGAGGACAGGCGCCTTCTCGCGTCCTGTCCTCTTTGTCCGGGCAAAGTTAAGCACCCGCTTCATCGTCTGCTTCCGAACTGTCATTCCCGGTGGGAAGTACCCATACCGATACACTGCCAGCACGAACCGGAAATACGCCGTAGCCTTCCTGCCCGATCGTTATAGCGTGATCGTGATGTCCCGTTAAATCCGTCCATTGCTCTCCTGCGCGTTGTTTTCCTACGAACATACGCTTTTCCCCTTTGTCGGCATTAGTGATCACTACAGCGCAGCCAGAGCCTTTTAATTCGGGAATGCCCTGACGCACCCATCCAATCATATGGGGATCGTCCAAATAATCCTTTTGCTCCCCGTAGGCTTTATGGTAGCGGGCATACAGGAGCGGGTCTAACTCAGCCTGCTTGTCTTTCACGGGTGTTTTGCCCTGAATACCGTAGTAATCCCCGTAGAATACGCAGGGGTAACCGTCCTTGCGTAGTAAAATGAGTGCATAGGCGCTGGGCTTGAACCAGTCCTCTACCCAGGATTCGAGCGCTTCATGGGGCTGGGAATCATGGTTATCGACAAAAGTGACCGAGTTCAGGGGGTGAGTATGAACCAGCGTGTCCTCGAAAATGGTCCTTAGATCGAAATCCTTGCCACCCAAGGAAGCGCTATATAGCTTGTAGTGGAGAGATACGTCGAACAGGTCGATTTTATAATCGATGGTATCCAGGAAATTCTGGCATGATTTCAGATCCGGCTTCCAAAACTCGCCCACCATATAAAAATCCTGTCCACGCTTTTTGATCATTTCCGTGGCAAACTCCCGTACAAATTCATGATTGATATGCTTGATTGCATCCAGACGAAATCCGCTGCATTGCAGGGTATCCACCAGCCATTGGCCCCAGCGAATCATTTCCCTGCGCACATCCTGATGATTATAGTCAATATTGGCAAACATCAAATAATCATAATTGCCGAATTCATCATCTACATTTTTGCTCCAGCTTTTATTTTTGCCTAAAATACGATAAATTCCTGTCCGGCCCTGACTTGCATCATAATCGGTTCCGTTAAAATGTTCAAAATTCCATTGAAATGTGGAATACTGACCTTGACGGCCGGGAAATGTAAATTTAGTCCACCCTTTGATATCAAAGGGCTCTGAAATAACCTCATTGCGGTTATCCGGGTTAACCTCGACGACTTTGAACACTTCGGTTTCATCCGCACCGGCCTTATGGTTCATGACCAGGTCGACATAGACGGTCACGCCGTGACGAACGCAGGCGGCGACAGCTTCCAAAAGGTCTTCCCTGGTTCCGTATTTGGTGCGTACTGCACCCTTTTGATTAAACTCGCCCAGATCGTAAAGGTCATAGACGCCGTATCCCGTATCCTCGGGCGATTGGCCCTTGGTGACAGGCGGAATCCATATCGCATCAATTCCTTTAGCCTTTAGTTCCGGTGCCAGGCGGGCAAGTTTCTGCCAGTGAGAACCGTCTGCTTCGACGTTCCACTCGAAAAACTGCATCATCGTATGGTTCCTTTTCATATGCGTCCCTCCTCCATATATAACAAGTTACCCACCAAGTGAGGGGGGCTAAACGTCAGACGGTTAATATGGCGCTAAACGAAGAACAGGCATTGCTGTATAACGTATGCCAAATCATTAAAATTTGTTATACCTGATCGTTACAGCCATGGGGTGGCTAGAAAAGGAAGCGTGAACACGATAAAATGGAGCTAACTAAAATGGATCTAACTTAACAGGGGTACAAATTTCAGGATCACCCATGAAGAAGCATGAGCGACGGAGGAAGGAGGGGAGAGCATGACGGAACCGCAGCAAAGCAGAAATGAAGCGGGCGAGCCGCTGATGAAAAAATGTACGTATTGTCAGGAACTGAAGCCGCTAACGGAGTTTCAGCGCAGAACCGGTCGCCGGGCGGGGCCGTATTCCCGCCGCGGTCCTTGCCGTTCTTGCCGGGGATTAGCCGCACAAGAGCGCGTGGCTCCGTCCGCCCCTTCTTCCGGCGAGGAAATGAAGCCCTTGTCCGCTTCTATGACGCGGAATACTCCGGGGAAAGTTGAGGCTGCACCAAGCTTGGATTCATCGGCACAGTCTGACCTGTTGCCTCATCTCCCCCGCAGGAAGCCGGTCACAGATAAGGCGCGCGAACGGCATCGGCAGCGGGTGCGGAATCTGCTTAGCAGGCTAAAGCCTGCGGATACCCGTGCGCTGCGCCTCAATCGCAACGGCATGATTCGGCTCAGAGGCAAAACCGATCAGGGGAGACGCTGGCATCAGGAAATTGAGCTTGATTTGGCGATGACTTTGGTTAGAGAGCGCATGGCGGTGATTGTAAACCCATACACCGTTCGCAGGCTCTACAGTAACAAGGAATTTCGCCAATACGTGCTCCAGCGGGACCGTTACACCTGCTTTTTCTGCGGCGGCTATGGTGATACAATTGATCATTTACTGCCTCGGGCTAAAGGCGGGCACACGACGCCGGTCAATTGTGTATGTGCTTGCAACGAGTGCAACCAGATTAAAGCTGCCCGTGATGTAGAGGAATTCATTGAGTCCGGTGTGCCGCTGCCGTCTCCTGATGATTTCGAGACTCCTGATGATTCCGATACTTCTGAGGACATCTTGCATACGTAGGGTGATTCCCAAGGGAGTATCAGCCTATAGTAATGCCCCTTTTTAACGGTAAACTTGGACAAAAAACGAGCTTATTCTAATTTTTATCTAAAATAACAAATAAAAATTTGCAGAAATTTGTGCAAATTTAAAATTTTTTCGACGTTTGTGTTGTAAACAGTGTAATATAGAGGTATAGGGTTCCGTTTCGGCCTGTTATAGTCACGGAGAAGCGCTTCGTGAGATATTCCGCAGCAGTAACAACAACAGAATACCGTCCGAGCAATATACAATTGGCATCTGCGATGATCAGTCTTGCCCTTTAGGGTATAGGCCGGTTTAAGCTGTGCTTCTTGCATGTTTAAGGGCGCGAATTCATAGAATGTTTTATTGCTAGAGTATATAGATACAGGTTATGAGAAAGGAATGGACTTCTATTTTCACAGTAAAGGAGGACGTTCACGCATGTCTGAAAACCAACAAGAGGTGGCTGTAACACAAGAAGCTGCCAAAGAGTCTCGGGATGTACTGGACCAATTGATGAAACCGGAGGTTCAGCAATCGCTGACCGTGCTGGTAGAGAATCTGCCCAAGTTGACTGAGATGGTTACTCTGATGACCGATGCTTATGATGTAGCTCGTAGTTTGGCAACCGACCCTGTCTTTCTCGGAGATATGAAAAACTCCATGGGAGAGTTTGTGAAGCCTGTTACAGAGTCGGCGAAAGGTTTGGCTTCTGCTGCCATTGAAGCTAACGACCGCGTACAAACTACAGACGGCAGTGTAGGTCTGTTTGGTCTGCTCAAAATGCTTAAAGATCCAAATGTACAAAAAACGCTTCGTTTCAGCCAGGCTTTCCTGGATATTCTGAATGAGCGCCAACGCGAAAGTAAATAATTATCTGATCAAGAACGGAGGATGGACATGTCGAAGCAAATTTTGATCTTGGGCGGCGGATACGGCGGATTGCTGGCCGCTCTTACAGCACGCCAGCACCTGGACGCTAGCCAAGCAACCATTACAGTGGTAAACCGCTTTGCGTCGCACCAAATTATTACGGAGCTGCACCGTTTGGCGGCAGGTACAATTGCCGAAAAAGCTGTTGCACTTCCTTTGGAGAAACTGCTGCGTAACAAAGATATTATCCTGAAAGTGGATACAGTTTCGGAAATCAAACCGGACGATAAAAAAGTAACCTTGGCCAGTGGCGCTACGTTGAGCTATGACGCTCTCGTTATTTCACTGGGCAGCGAAACGGCTTACTTTGGTATTCCGGGACTGCAAGAGCACAGCTTCACACTGAAATCAGTGGCGGAAGCCAATCGCATTCGCGCACATGTGGAAGCTCGTCTGGATGCTTACAGGCAATCCGGTAACAAAGCAGATGCCACAATCGTTGTCGGCGGTGGCGGTCTGACGGGCGTCGAGCTGGTGGGCGAATATGCTGACAAGCTGCCTGCAGTTTGCCGTGAAAAAGGCATTAACTACGAAGATATTAGCCTCTACTGTGTAGAAGCTGGACCATCCATTTTGGCAGGCTTCCCGCAGGCACTGGTTGATCGTGCAGTTACAAGCCTTGAAAAACGTGGCGTTCAAATCGTAGCTGGTGTTCCAATTACAGAAATGAAAGCCGACGAAGTTCTGCTCAAGGACGGACGTTCGATCAAAACGAGCACACTGGTCTGGACAGGCGGCGTACAAGGTAACGCACTGGTTGGCGCATCCGGTATCGAAGTGAACCGTGGTCGTGCAACTGTGAATGGAGCCTTGCAATCGACTTCCCACGAAGACATCTTCCTGGCTGGTGACAGCGCAGTGGTGTTCCCGAGTGGAGGCGAGCGTCCATACCCTCCAACTGCACAGTTGGCTTGGCAAATGGGCGAGACGGTGGGTTACAACCTGTTTGCTTACTTTAACGGAGCAAATATGGAACAATTCACACCTGTATTCTCCGGTACGCTGGGCAGCTTGGGCAGAACAGACGCGATCGGTACTGTAGGTGCGAATGCCACCCAACTGAAAGGCGCTGTAGCTACTTTGATGAAAGAAGGCAGTAACATCCGTTACCTGTCCCACATTAAAGGACTTTTTGCATTGGCCTATTAATATTTCTTGCTTTTATATGCTTTATTCAAAGAGAGTGCAAATCTGTGCTCTCTTTTTGTTTTGCAGTTTAATCCATTATAAACCAGTATATGTAAAATGTCATGTGTATTTTTGGGTATATGTTGTAAATTATGGTTGATATGATATTTTTGTGACGATACACTGGTAACGAACAATAACGAGGAGGGTATTAAGATTATGAAAATCAGATTACTAATCTGCCTTATGATTTTAATGAGTTTGGGTGTTACAAACACGAATTGGGCATCAGCGCAAGCTCAAGGCCAAACACCGATACACCTCAAGGTCAATGAACATTACGTTTTATATACCTACCCTGCATCACCCTTTGTGGATAAGAAGGGGAGACTGCTTATACCGCTCCAAGCGGCTGAGGACATACTGGGCGGCAAAGTAACTTACAATGCAGCGAGCAAAACCGCTTCTGTCGATCTGTTGGACCGTAATGTAACGGTCACAATCGGATCACCCGAAATATCGGTTAACGGTGAACCAGTGACAATGGATACAGTCCCTATCATGAAAAGCAATGCAATGTTTTTACCGGTATCCATTCTGTTGAAAGATACAGATGCGAAGATGGAGTGGGACCCTAAGCGCGAATTATTGTCACTAAAGCACGATAGCTTTACGGAAAGTCCTGTTCTTATGAAATTTAAGGGACAAGACCTGGCTCAGGTCATGGATGCGAACGCATTTAATCTTACTTCCTTTGAGTGGGATCGAAAAAAAGGCATATTGGATATTTATGCTACATACGAGAGCAGCTTATCACCCGACTTTAAGCAAATCGACTTTAATCCTATGATTGTGTATAGCAAAGGGGGCCATAGCGTATATCCTTATTCTAAACCCAGTATGTTTTACAAAGTCAAAATAACCAGCCCTGGTCATTTGGTGTATACAACAAATACAGGTACAACCAATGCGGATAAAGATTATATAAAATACATTACTTCCGTAGGCAGGTTGATTAAGTAATTGTTCAGCTATCGAAGGTTGCAGTTTTGAAAAAAGAAGACAGGGGAAATAGCCTTCCTGTCTTCTTAGGCTGTCGAGAAAGTCTCGACAGCTCCTTTTATGTTGATTTACATATATAGACTTCTCCTTAATTCATGAGAAGTTAAGCATGCTGTATTGTGCGGACAACGGGCGTCCTGCCATTGGTTCTACCATGCTGTTTAAAATGGTCTTTCTTGGTTAATGTAAAGAAAAAGAAACCCACGTCTCAAAAAGACGGGGTTTCTCAACCATTTGAGAGCGCATAAGCGCTCTCTTTTTGCTATTTAATTGAATCTTCTATACACCATTATATGTAAAAAAGAACACTCTTTATTTAGTCATTTACTATAAATTTTGGTTGTGATTATATGCATGTGGGAGTACACTACTTACGAGAAAAATAACTAGGAGGTTTGTGTATGTTTAGGAAAATTCTTGGTATGGGGTTGGCAACCATTCTCATGTGCTCCACACTCTCTGGAAGTCTCGCCTATGCGGAATCGAAATCCAGTACGTACGATGCTTCATTTTTTGAAAATCTCAAACAGCGGGCCATAGTCCATGAGCTTCAAGAACACAAGATCGCTGTTAATCCGAAAGCATCTATTGCTGAACTACTCAATACAGTGGATAGTACATCGCTAAAGAGTGGAAATAATAACAGTGATCTAAAACAAAATCTGGAGAAGCTTAACAAATCGGAATACATATATCTTACGCTCGATGGAGAAGTATACAGCTCAGAAAAAGGTTATGTAGGCATGGCGGATAAAGTTGAACCAAAAGAGGAAAGTGTAATGGATGCTACTTATACGGAAACAAGCTCTTTGAGTGAATCAAACAACAAACATGATGTTTCTATATCAAGTAAAAGAAATCCTACTCCCTGGGAGGTGAGTGGAGGGACAACGGGAACTTTCTCAAGGGTTCAATTGAATTATGATGGTTTTGATGGGGTTAATGCAAGTGCGCTTCTGCCAAGGGCTGAGGGCATAAGAACAGGCGAACAGCCATGGATGTATTACGGTTTTGATGCGAAGAATGGACGGGGAATCGAGGGGGGATTTTCCTTTCAAACGGGTCAACAAAGGTGGCAAGGATACATTAAAAATGAAAAGTATAAATATTCTATAGATACGTGGGTAAATGGGGAGGGGTACAACTCAGTTAAATTTTATATTGATAATAGTACCTATAACGCTTATCTGTTAGCCTACTACAATCAAATTGTCGTTATGCAAACCTCTTTTGACTTCTCTGACCTATCAAACATGTCTGTTAAGAGAGTGACGGCAATAGCGAAAAAAAACTTTGATGGCAGCAATATCTATGGCAGTGCTATCAATGGAGAGTTTTCAGAAGTGGTAGTCTCAAAATTTAATTCAGATTATTATTATCCATGGGATAGCTATCGGGATTACTCTTTTTGGGATGGAAGTCAGTGGTTCGGTACGATTGATTGGCCCACCGATTATATAACTCATTTTGGTCCAAGTGTGTGGATCAGAAATCCGAATCGATAAGAAGAATTAGTTAAACGATGGCTCAAGCTAAAATATACTGGATAGCATCTGTCATTTCCTTTGTTGTCGGGTGGGACTTACAACAATGTGGTTTGGCAGATGTTTTTCCATGTTAAGCCTATTCAACTGAACTGATCCATCGTAATTTTGACTTTGAGCCTAAAGGGTGTATTGGATATTCATGCTACGTATGAGAGCGGTTTATCGTCCGCATTCAAGCAAATCGACTTTAATCCTATGATTGTGTATAGCAAAGGGGCTATAGCGTAGATCCTTATTCTAAACCCGGTACGTTTCACAAAGCTAAAATAACCAGCCCCGGTCATTTGGTGTATACAAGAAATATAGGCGCGAACAATGCGGATAGTGATTATATAAAATACATTACTTCCGTAGGCAGGTTGATTAAGTAATTGTTCAGACTATAAAGGTTACAATTGTGATAAGAAGACAGGGAGGATATCTTCCCTGTCTTCAGCTTATCGAGAAACTGTCTTTTTCAAAGACTAAGATTCCTTTCTTGGTTATATTCTATACAAATTGGGAAAATAACGTTTTTCCAGACGGATCGCTACAGTCACCTATATTTTCATGACATTAATGCGGTGTCGTATTAAATGAATTGAATGTAAAAAAAGACTATCGAGAAAGTTTCGACAGTCTAAAGAGGGAGTCCATTCTGGACCCCTCTTATTTTTGGTATTCATTCAACTTAGTAGTTGAATGTCGCCAGTGTGCTATTGTTTTCGTTCGAATGAACAACACCTTTTACACGTGATACATTTTTATTTCTAATGTCTGAAATAATATCTTCTTGGATTCTATTCTTTTGGTAGTAGGTTAAGCTATTCCAATCATCTGTTTTAACATAAGCATCCACTGTGACTTCACTGGAGTCGCCCTTTACGCTAAAGTCTATGGAAACATTGTTATATTTACGATCAAAGTCGTTGAGCAAGACTCTTTTGATCTCACTTAGATCAATTTTGGTGGATAGTTTTTCTATATCCACATTCCCCTTACTATCGGAGTCAAAGGTTGCAAGTTTGTTTCCGTTACTTGAATTTTTAACGGTTCCTTCAATATCAGCATCTTTAAAGGTTTTTAAAATATCCTCCGAAATATCTTCTAGATAAGTTTTTTGTCTACTATTCGAAATATCGTTCCATCTACTTTCTGTCAACTCGATGGTCACAGTAATATCGTCTTTATCGCCTTTTAGGGTAATATCTGCATTGGCGTTATTTGTATCGCGATAGTCTCTATTCAATTGACGTTCAAGATCTTTCAAGGTATCGGTGCTACTTTTGCTAGCTGTATCTTTTAGCGCCTGATTGTCTTTTTGCAATTGAGCAATCGTAGCGTCTTTAGTGGTGTTCGCTGTTTTCGCTGTGTTCAGCTCTTGAGTCAGTGTTGTAATCTGGTTGTTCAGTGCTGTAACCGTAGATTGATCAATAGGAACGCCGTTGTCAGTAATAACTACGCGTTTGTTGGTGCCATCCCATTGTACTTTTTTATCCAGAGCTGTACCTGCCAGCTTCAGCGGAATATATGTCACGCCATCCAGCAGGAATGGTTCTGTTTTGGCATCAGAAGGAACTTCGGTTCCGTTGTAGATAATTTTAATATTGTTATATACTGCTTGGATCGGCTTAGTTACTTGTGCAGCATATGTAGATTGGCTGAACAGCGCCCCGGAGATGGCCAAGGCCGACACGGCAGTGATGATGACAGGCTTCTTCATGGATTTCAATGATTTCATTCGTTGGTCTACCCCTTTATTTAAGAATTATAGCGTGGTTCATAGACTAGAGTAACATTAATACCTACAAAATCCAACACGTTTGGAAGAGTAACTGCTGGTTGTGCTTATATTGTTTAGACGCAACATTAACCGTAAAAGTTGCCCTGTTTACACAAATGTTTTTTTAAAAAAAGCAACGAACCCAAATAAAACAAACCCGCTGCACAAGACAACGAGACTTGTTGATAAAACGTCATACGAAACCTGAGGCTGTATATGACATACAGGGGCATAATGATGAGTATAGACCAAATCAGAACGTGAAGCGGGGAGTGAGCGTATGCTCAAAATTTTACTATTTATTCTCGTTATTCAAATTATTTATGTGTCGGCGTATACACTGCGCATGATTTTGACGCTGAAAGGTCAGCGGTATATCGCTGCGCTCATTAGCACCGTGGAGGTTACGGTCTATGTGCTTGGCTTAAATGTGGTGCTCAAGTATCTGGACCAGGTGGCGAGTCTGGCAGTATACGCCATTGGTTATGCGTTGGGTATTCTTATCGGGGCCTGGATTGAGGAAAAAATAGCACTCGGCTACGTCACCGTCAAGGTCATCAGCAATGAGATCAATGGAGGAATTGCCAATGCGCTGCGGGATAAAGGATACGGCGTTACAGCCTGGCTGGGCAGTGGGCGGGACGGAGAACGTCTGGCGATGGAAATTTTGGCTAAACGGATCAACCAGAATAAGCTGTACCAATCGATTTTGGACCTGGACCCCAAGGCCTTTGTTATTACGGTAGAACCGAAGCAATTTCATGGCGGCTTCTGGACCAAGGCAATCCGTAAATAAATATTTTGGTAAAATACGCATATTTTTCGAAGGTTGGAGCATATTAATACCCGCACAGGAGAGAATCAACAGAATGTTGACAGGGGATTACCCTATAAAAACCGAGGGGGAATGTAGATGTACAGACGCCAGGCCCCGGAGATCATTCCAGAGGAAAATACAGCCATTTGGTCGTGTACAAACGAGGGCTGCAACGGCTGGATGCGAACGGATTTTACCTTTTTGAGTGAACCGGTGTGTCCACTCTGCCAAGCTTCAATGGGGCAGGAAATGCGGATGCTGCCGATTCTCAATCAGGCGGGCAATTCCTTTGTCGCCCATCGCTCTTGAATCAGGATTTGCAACGTCTATGAACACCAAAAGCCGCTCCCAGCACATGCTGAGCGGCTTTTGATTGTGGAGCCTTGAGAGGGACCGATTGTCCAAGACATGCTTGCATCGATCACGGCCTCTCCACACGCTGCACGGAATCACGATACACAATGTGACCCTGTACAAGGACTCGGCCAAAACGACTGCCGGGATGGCTTATTTTTTTCATCATCGATTCAATGGCGGTACGTGCCATCTGTTCAATGTCCACTCCAACGGTGGTCAGCTGCGGAACAATAAGAGTGGCATATACATCGTTGTCGAACCCAACCACAGAGCAATCCTCAGGCACATGGTATCCCTGAGCAATCAGCTTTTGCACCAGGTTGTACGCCACCTGGTCACAGTTGCATACGAAGGCGGTCGGCAGCGGCTGGGGCAGCTCCATATCAACGTATACACCTTCGTCGTCCCGGTCGCTGAGCACCCACTCGTTACGTAGGGGCAGCCTGTGCTCCAGCAAGGATTTATAGTAGCCCAGGAAACGATCCTGAATGCTACTGGTGGAATAAAGATTACCCACATATGCAATATCCCGGTGTCCCTGGGCAATCAAATAGTTGGTCAGCTCGTAGGCTCCGTAAAAATTATCGGTTACTACAGAGTCGATATCGGCATGCTCATCATAAAAATCAAGAAACATTTTGGGCAGGTCCATGGATTGAACCAGCTCGATATATGGCTTGCTTACTTGTCCCAGAAGAATGAAGCCATCCACCTTGCGATCGTAATAGATACGTGGCAGATGAAGCTGCTCCTCGTCCTCGCGATGGAGAATGTGGAGGATGCCGTAGTAGCCGTAATGTTCGAGTTCCCGTGAAATTTGCTGATAGATATGCAGATAAAACGATTGGCCGGGGCCTGTAAAACGCTCGGGAATGACAACGCCAATGTTATAGGTGAGGCCTTCCTTCATGGACTTGGCAGCGGTATTGAAACGGTAGCCCATTTCGCCGGCAAGCGTCTTGATACGCTCCTTTAGCTCATCGCTAACTCCTTCTTTGTCATTGAGCGCCTTCGACACGGTCACACTGCTAACCCCCAGCTTATCTGCAATATCCCGCATCGTTACGTTGCTCTTCATTTCCTGTTCCGCCTTCCAATTAAAAAAGATCAACATCAGCAGCATAGCTGTTCTGTAAATATAAAGATTAGCGGCATAGCTGCCCAGAGAACAACGATTAGCCTGCGGATAACAGTTGTTCTCTGGATAGTATACATGGTTCCGCAGACAGGATAAAGCTTGCGGCCTATGTCCGCTGCGAAGAATGAGGTTGTGCTTGCAACAGCGCTTCATTGCGCTGAATCAGCTCACGGCGGACAGCGGCGCTGCCGAGTGAACGCAGTGGGTCAGGCGGTGTGTTGAACGTGTAGTCCTCCAGGCGGTCGACGGTCGTTGTTGCCACATGGATACGGGTGTCACTGGAGGCGTAGTAAATAAAGACTTCATTTTGCTCGTTAACCACTGCTCCGTTGCAAAAAATAACGTTCGAGACATCCCCGACGCGCTCTTCGTCATAGGGGGCTATAAAATGCCCGCCGGGCTTGGCAATGACGCGCGAAGGGTCCTCTAGGCTGGTGGCAAAGATGTACAGCACATATCGCAGACCAGCAGCCGTATTGCGCACACCGTGAGCGATATGAATCCAGCCGCGGTTGGTCTTGATGGGAGCGGGCCCTTGTCCGTTCTTGGCTTCGTACACCGTATGATAGCAGCGCTCGTCAATCACTGTTTCATTCTCGATCACGGGCTGTGTAATATCCTCGCACAGACCGAAGGCAATGCCCCCGCCCGAGCCGGTGGAAATAAATCCGTCCTGCGGACGCGTGTAAAAGGCGTATTGGCCGTTCACGAATTCGGGGTGCAGGACGACGTTGCGCTGTTGCGGGGAATGTGTGGCAATGTTTGGTAGGCGGGTCCAGGTGCGAAGATCGCGGGTGCGAACCAGTCCGGCCTGAGCGACAGCGCTGGAGGTGTCGTGGGGTGGAGCGTCCGGGTCCTTTTTCTCCGAGCAATAAATGCCGTAGATCCAGCCGTCTTCATGCTTCACCAGCCGCATATCGTACATGTTCGTCTCGTCAGGATCGATATCGTCCCATATCAATGGGGCATCGATGAATCGGAACTGGTCAATACCGTTATCGCTCTCGGCCAGGGCAAAAAACGACTTCCGATCCAGCCCCTCGGTGCGGGAAACCAGAATGTATTTGCCCTCATGATAGATCGCGCCCGGGTTTAGCGCTGCATTCACGCCCAGACGCTCCATGAAAAACGGGTTGGTCTGTTCGTTCAAATCAAATCGCCAATGTAGCGGGACGTGATGACGTGTGAGTACAGGATAGCGGTAGCGCTCGTAGATGCCATTGTAAAAGGTGGTGTTGACCTCATTCGGACGTGTAATCAGTTCCTCTTGCAGCGCCAGCAGCTTATTGTATTGGGTATGAATCATTTCGTTCCCATCCTTTCCAGCATTTCAATGCAAAATCGGCTGTTGTGATATGGGCATTTCCAAGGTCCTGCAATCTCTCTCGGATCAGGCTTGCTATCCGCTTGAACGGACCAAAACCATTCACCTCCGGGGCGTGAATCTACAATATATTGCCGAGTGTAGGCCCACAAATCCCGTACAATCTGTAAGAACCGTTCGTCTTGTGTGCGTTGATACGCATTGTAAAAGCCGACGATTCCTTCTGCCTGTACCCACCAAATACGTGAGGTGTCTACCCGATCGCCTTCCCGTTCGTTGATTAGTGAACCATCTGGCTGAATAGCACGTTCGGCTACCGCATGGGCGATATCCACCACCATGTCCATATATTTCAGGGGATGGTGACCCAGCACATTCATAGCGTCCTGAATCAGCCAGCTGGCTTCAATATCATGACCGTAAGAAGTCAGGTCGAGCAGAGAACGCCAGTCACTGTCGAAAAATACCTCCAACCGCCAGGCGGAAGCATCGTAAACACGGCTGTATAAAATGTCCAGTACATTTACCAGAGCATTCCTTACTTCCTCGTCCGGTTGTACGCGAAGCAGCCCGGTATACGCTTCCAGAACATGAATATGCGTATTCATCGTGATGTGCGCGGTAACCCCGTTTTCGCTGAGCAGCTCATTAGGCTGTGTGTTCCACATCCGGTCAAATTGTTCACCGTATGCCTGGCGGGTGCGATCATATCCTTTTTGCTCCAGCAGGTGAAACAGCTCCTTAGCCAGTGCCAGGGCATCCGGGTCGCTCGTTGCCCGCGCATATTCGGACAAGGCATAAATGGCGAATGCCTGCGCATAGACGTGCTTGCACGTGTCCGCTGGACGGCCCATGTGATCTACCATCCAGTACATGCCTCCATATACCGGGTCTATCAGGTGTTCTTGCAGGAACAGGAAAGCGTGTCGTGCGGCGTCCTTATAGATGTTTTCCCCGGTCACACGGGCTGCTGCCGAGAATGACCAGAGCAACCGTGCAGTGGCTATCCCGCCCTTGTTGGCCTTCTTATGGACGTGCAGATCGACATCTACCTCACCATAAAATCCACCGTGCGCTTCATCCTTCAACCCTAGCCAGAACGGGAGTATGTGTTCCTTCCATTCCTGTCTGATCTCATGTAGCAACGTGTCCAAGAGGCAGAACCCTCCTTTTTGAAATCCGTTAGCTTATCGTTAACTTCATACAAAATCATAATCATGTATTAAAAAGCTGTCAACTCTCCTGATCAGTCACAGTTATCCAAAGGTAAAACGGCATGCAGCAGGAAAGTTGTGTCGCTGTGTATCCCTTGTTTGTCCACCTTAATATATTCACAAAATAATAAAATTGACATAGTAAGCGCTATCATAATAGAATGATTTTATTAGTTTAACGATAACCTTATTTTAAAACAACAGGAGGGGTCGTTTCATGAAGTTGTCCAAGGTTTTGGTGCCATTACTATCGGTGCTGTTGTTAGCAGGATTATTAGCAGGGTGTGCCCCAAAAGGATCAGATACGCCAGCAGCCAGCTCTGATCCGAAGGATGTGGAGGGTGAAATCACGGTCATTACACAACGGACAGACATTGTGGATACGGTGTTTCAGGACTACGCCAAGGAATTTAACAAGCTATATCCGAATGTGAAGGTCAATTTTCAGGCGTTAGCCGATTATGAGAGCCAGATTAAAATTCGGATGGGGACCAGAGATTACGGAGATGTCTTGCTTATTCCTACCAGCATTCCCATTGCAGAGCTTCCCGACTTTTTCGAACCGCTGGGCACTTACGAGGAGATGAAAAGCAAGTATAGCGGCATTGAAGAACGTATGGTGGAGGGCAATGTCTACGGTATTCCGGTAGCGATGACGTACTCCGGCGTGATTTATAACAAAAACGTGTTCAAGGACGCGGGAATCACGCAGCTTCCCAAAACTCCGGATCAATTTCTGAAAGCGCTCCAGCAGATTAAGGACAAAACCAAGGCGGTGCCGCTGTTTACGAACTATGCCTCTGGATGGGCACTGACCCAGTGGGAAGCTGATTTGGCCACGGTGGCGGGTACGAAGGAATATGTGAATGTCACACAGCCGAATACAGACGACAATTTCACGAAGGGTCAGCCTCACTATGAGTTGTATAAAATCATGTACGATGCGGCTAAAAATGGTCTGATCGAAAAAGACCCGACCACCACGGATTGGGAAACCTCCAAGGCGGATTTGGCACAAGGCAAAATCGGTACGATGGTACTTGGCTCCTGGGCCATTGACCAGATCAAAAGCACAGCGACCAACAAGGATGATATCGGCTTTATGCCGTTTCCGACAAATGCCTCCAAGGTGCTTGTTCCGTTGGCAGGTGATTACAACCTCGGTATTAACGTAAACAGTGAAAATAAAGCAGCGGCCCGTGCCTGGGTGGACTGGTTTACCGAGAAGTCCAACTATGCCGTAGAACAGGCGGGCAGCATCAGTCCGTTGAATGGCGCAAAAATGCCTGACATTTTGAAGCAATACGGAGATCAGGGAGTCGTCTTTGAAACGCTCACTCCTTCTCCAAAAGGACAGGAAGGGATTGTTGATAAAATCGACAAAAAGGGAGAAATCGGCTTGTGGCAGCCGGATTTCAAGAAACGCATTATTGAGGCAGCGGTTGGTAACCGCCCGGAATCGTATGACACCATTATGAAGGATCTGAATGACGCATGGGTGAAGGCGCGAGCTGAAGTGGCTGCGAAGGAAGCCAAATAGTCATCTGAACTGATGATTAGAAAGGATCGAGGTAGCAGTCGATGGACGGATAGCCAGGAGGTGCAGCATGTTCAAATTTTCGAATCTCAGCTACTCCAAACAAAGATTGGCGATTATTGCAGCCTTTTCATTTATCCCGCTGGCGCTGCTGATCACTTTTGCGTACTTGCCGGTGATCAACATGTTCAAATACAGCTTTTTGGACTGGAACGGCTATAGTAAGCGTCTGGAATATGTGGGCTTTGAAAACTATATCAAAATCTTTACCGACCCCGAGTATTTCTCGGTGTTTAAGGTCAGTCTGTATTACTTTGTCGCCACGTTTGTACAGATGGGTCTGGCCCTTTATTTTGCAACCATTCTCAGCTTTCAAACCTGGTTTAAAAATGTGTTTAAAGGCATTTTATTTTTTCCTTCCCTGATGAACGGGGTGGCCATTGGTTTTATTTTTCTATTCTTCTTCAAGTCGGATGGCACACTGGATACGCTGCTTCAGGCCCTGGGGCTGGGTTCGTATATCAAGCTATGGCTGGGCAACCCGGAGATTATCAACATTTCGCTGGCTGGCACGTCGATCTGGAGATACATGGGCTTTAACTTTATTGTGTTTCTCGGTGCGATTTCCTCCATATCGAGTGATCTGTACGAAGCGTCTGATATTGACGGGGCCAACCGCTGGCATCAGTTCCGGTACATTATTTTGCCGAGTATCAAACGTATTTTGCAGCTGAATCTGATCCTGGCAATTAGCGGTGCGATTAGTGCATTCGATATTCCGTATATTATGACTGGCGGCTCCAATGGCAGTAAAACGTTCGTGATCCAAACGATTGATGTGGCGTTCAAATACAGTAAGGTCGGCCTGGCCTCGGCGATGGCGGTGATTTTGCTGCTGATTGTGATCGTGGTTACACTGCTTCAACGTGTGCTGATTCGGGGAGAGGAGGACTAATCATGTATATGCTAAAAAGAACGCTGGCAAGCAGTATCAAGTATGCTGCGCTTTTGCTGGGTGCGTTCGTCGCACTGCTGCCGATTGTCGTGATTTTGTTCGCTTCCTTGAAGACGAAGGCTGAATATGCGTCCACCAGCCCGCTGACTCCCCCGGTGAACTGGCTGAACTGGACGAACTACGCCAAAGCCTTTGTGAACGGTAATATGCTAACCGGATTTGTGAATACGGCTTTTATTTTGCTGGTTTCAATCATCGGGGCAACGCTGACGGGCTCCATGATTGCGTATATTTTGAACCGCTTTAAATTTAAAGGCAAAAGTCTTATGCTTGGGGCGTTCTTGCTCGCAACCCTCATTCCGGGGGTAACGACACAGGTATCGACGTTCCAGATTATCAACAAGCTGGAACTGTTTAACACACCTTGGGCAGCTATTTTGCTGTATTTGGGAACCGATATTATTGCGGTGTATATTTTCCTGCAATTCCTGGATTCGATCGCAGTGGCGCTGGATGAATCGGCCATGCTGGATGGCGCCTCCTATCTGACGATCTACTGGCGCATTATTTTGCCCCTGCTGAAGCCTGCCGTTGTGACCGTGATTATTATCAAGGGCGTTAATATTTACAACGACTTTTACACCCCGTTCCTGTATATGCCCAAAACAAGCCTGCAGGTCATATCGACGGCACTGTTCAAGTTTAAAGGTCCGTATGGCGCGCAATGGGAAGTGATCAGCGCGGGTATTATCATTGCTATTATTCCGACACTGATTGCATTTTTATCATTACAAAAATACATCTATAACGGATTCGCACAGGGTTCAGTGAAATAGAACAAGGTTTAATAGAAAATTAATAAAATCAAGTGTCTCGGTGAGAGGAGAGGGTACGAATGAGTAAATTGAATGTGGATACAGATAACGTACGAATTGTAGGAGACAGCCTGCCAAACATGCCATGGCAAGATAAGCCTGAAGGCAGCGAGGCTCCGGTATGGAGACATACGGAGAATCCGGTCATTGGACGGAATCCGGTGCCGGGCATTGCACGCATTTTCAACAGTGCAGTAGCGCCGTATGAGGGACGGTTTGTGGGGGTGTTCCGGGCCGAAACGATTAATGGACGCCCGCATTTGCATCTGGGCTGGAGTGACGACGGGTTGGCTTGGGACATTGAACAGGAACGGATGCATTTGGTGGATGAGGAGGGAAACAATTATCAACCAAGATATGCTTACGATCCGCGACTGGTGCGAGTGGAGGATACGTACTATATCATCTGGTGTACAGATTTTTACGGCGCGGCGTTGGGGATAGCGCAAACCAAGGATTTTAAAAGCTTTGTACGATTGGAAAATCCGTTCCTGCCGTTCAATCGCAACGGGGTGCTGTTTCCCCGCAAGCAAAACGGAAACTTCCTGCTGCTATCCCGCCCGAGCGATAGTGGTCATACGCCGTTTGGCGATATTTTTCTCAGCGAAAGCCCGGATCTGGTGTATTGGGGCAAGCACCGTCATGTGATGAGCAAGGGCGGACAGGGCTGGTGGCAATCAGTGAAGATTGGCGGCGGACCGGCTCCGATTGAGACGACTGAGGGCTGGCTCATGCTCTACCACGGAGTGACGGGCACGTGCAATGGGCTAGTATACAGCATGGGAGTTGCTGTTCTGGATAAGGATGAACCATCCAGGGTTAAATATCGTTCCTCCAATTTCGTGCTGACCCCGGAGGAATGGTACGAGGAACGGGGCTTTGTGCCGAATGTAGTGTTCCCGTGTGCTACACTGCATGATGCCGACACTGGGCGGATCGCGATTTATTATGGGGCAGCCGATACGTATGTAGGTGTCGCGTATACGACAGTGTCAGACATGCTGAAGTATGTCATCGCAACGGATGAAGTGGTCGCCGATGACCATGAATTGGGCCGGATGTAGGAGGAGATTTTGATGCCGGAGGATATGTCTTTACAGCAATTGCAGTCGTATACGGGCAGTAGTCCGAAGCCCTCGGATTTTGATGCATACTGGGAGCGGGCGCTACAGGAGCTGGAGCAGCAGCCGCTGGATTATACGCTGGAGCCGGCCGATTTTGCCTCTCCGCTGGTGGAGTGCTACCATCTGTATTTTATGGGGGTAGGCGGAGCAAAGGTTCATGGCAAGCTTGCCCGTCCCAAACAGGTTACGGGAAAAGGGCCTGCTCTGGCCATGTTCCACGGATATTCCTGTGACAGCGGCGATTGGTTCGACAAGGTGAGCTATGCCGCGCACGGTTTTACCGTGTTGGCTATGGATTGCCGGGGACAAGGCGGGCTGTCCGAGGACAACTTGCAGGTTCTGGGAACGACGATTCGCGGGCATATGATTCGTGGAATTGATGACCCTGACCCGGATCGGTTGTATTACCGCAATGTATTTTTGGATACCGTGCAGATGGTGCGTATCTTGATGTCTATGGAGCAGGTCGACCCTGAACGAATCGGCGCATTTGGCTGCTCCCAAGGAGGGGCGTTGACGGTTGCCTGCGCTGCATTGGAGCCGCGTGTCCGCGTAGCGGTCCCGGTATATCCGTTCCTGTCGGACTATAAAAGAGCGTGGGCGCTGGATGCAACGACATCGGCATATGAGGAATTGATTTATTATTTTCGTTGGTTTGATCCGAATCATGTGCGCGAGGCGGCATTGTTTCACAAATTAGGCTATATTGATATTCAACATCTGGCGGATCGCATTCGCGGGCGGGTGCTGTTTGTGACAGGGCTGTCGGACATCGTTTGTCCGCCTTCCACGCAGTTTGCGGTGTACAATAAAATCGTATCTGACAAGGAAATGCTTCTGTATCACGAATACGGTCATGAGTACCTGCCCTATCTGTCCGATCGTGCCATGAGCGAATTTTTGCGGC
This sequence comes from Paenibacillus peoriae KCTC 3763, assembly GCF_000236805.1. Lineage (GTDB taxonomy): Bacteria > Bacillota > Bacilli > Paenibacillales > Paenibacillaceae > Paenibacillus > Paenibacillus peoriae. The sequence goes on from NZ_AGFX01000018.1 coordinate 338,061, forward strand.
TGTAGGGGTTGAACTTAATCACAGGCTCCTTTATAGTGTTAGCTATAACCTTCGTAAATGCGTAATAAATGAATGCCCCATTTGTATAACCTCAATAATATGGTTTGAGGGTCTCTACCAGGAACCGATAAATCCTGATTACAAAAAGTGTACGTCTTGTACATTTCTTGTGGTCAGGATTTTTTTACGTTATATGAGGGATTTACATGACAGCAAAGGAGCTAATGTAATGAACTTTAAAGTAGTTATCTTGACGCTTGCGACCTTCACAGTGGGGCTGGTGGAGTTAATTATCGGTGGCGTGCTGCCTCAGATTGCACAGGATCTGAATGTCTCAGTGAGTACGGCGGGTCAGCTTATTATGATCTATGCACTCGTCTACGCCATCGCTGGGCCGACTTTATTGGCGCTGACCGCCAGAATTGAACGGAAACGGCTGTACTTGTGGTCGATGTTTATCTTTATTCTGGGAAGCCTGCTGGCTTTCTGGAGTCCCAATTATGCTGTATTGTTTGTATCCCGTATCGTTACCGCTGCAAGCGGATCGCTCATCGTGACGTTATCGCTGACCATTGCGGTCAAAGTTGTGTCCAAGGCTTATCAGGCCCGAGTCCTCGGTGTCATCTCCATGGGGGTCAGCTCGTCCATCGTGCTCGGCATTCCGGCCGGGGTGCTGATTGGAAATGCATTGGGCTGGCGTGTGCTGTTCTTTATCATTGCCTTGTTGACGGTAGTCTCTATGATCGTCATGAACTTGTTTATGGAGCGAATTCCTACGGAGCATGTTGTGCCTATGCGCGAGCAGTTGAAGTCCTTGAAAAATGTTAAAGTGATCAGTGCTCATCTAGTGACCACGCTGACATTGGCGGGGCACTACACGTTGTATGCGTATTTCACTCCTTTTTTGGAAAATATGATGGGCTTAAACGCCTCGTGGGTGAGTGTGGCCTATTTCGTCTTTGGGTTGGCGGCAGTGAGCGGCGGCTTTATTGGCGGCTCGTTGGCCGACCGGTTCGGCACAGCGAAAAGTATTCTCATCGTCGTTGGTGTGTTTATCGCCGTGATGTTCCTGCTGCCGTTTTCGATCCATTCGATTTATGTATTTGCGCCGCTCCTGATCATCTGGGGGATACTGAGCTGGGCTTTGTCGCCGCCGATGCAAAGCTATCTTATTGAACATGCGCCCGAATCGGGTAGTATTCAGCAAAGCTTTAACTTCTCTGCACTCCAGGTCGGGATCGCTCTTGGCTCGGCTTTGGGCGGGGTAGTGATTGAGCATAGTGAATCTGTTGCTACGAACGCTTGGGTAGGTGGAGTTTTTGTGATTGTTGCATTTGTATGCGGCGTATTTTCGATTACGAGAACCAAGGCATCGCAGACAGTCAGAGGGCATGGACATCAATCCATTTTATAGTTGGATAGGGTATCCCCCCTCTTTCATAATGCGATAAACCATGCTATACTACACACAATTATGAAGAAGGGGGTGAGGTAGGTGAATCACGAGATGCTGAACAACCGTATTAGCCAGCTGCCGATTGCGATGGCTGGCATTATGCATGCTTTTCCATACAACGGGAGAAGTCTGTCCAATTTTAAACATACGGTTGTAAACATCGCGAGAAGACGCCTACCTTAACTCGAACGGATTGCTGTACCTTCCGAAGAGTCGCGGGGCTTGCTCCTGCGGCTCTTTTTGTGTTACCCAGGTAAGGGTCTTCCTGAATAAAGGAGAGCCTGAACATGTATATTGTAAACGGTCAACAATTAAAGAAATATCACGCTGCGAATCTGATTTTGGATGGTGCCTCATTTGAAATCCATACAGGAGAAAAGGTGGGACTCATCGGCCGCAACGGAAGTGGCAAAACGACCCTGCTACGCCTGATTGCACGTTTGTCCCGCCCGGATGAGGGGCAGCTTGTCATCGCCAAGGATGCGAAAGTCGGCTACCTGCCGCAAATCCCGGCGGAGTTTGAGAGCTTCACCGTGTACGAAACGCTGGCTTACGCCTATCGTGAGCTGAAGGATTGCCGCAGCCAGATGAGCAGGCTGGAGCAGGAAATGTCAGATTCGGTTGTGGCGGCGGATACAGATTGCTTGGAGAAGCTGTTGCAATCGTATGCTGTCTTGCAGGAGCGGTTCGAGCGCAGTGGCGGCTATGAAATGGATGCCAATATAGATCAGGTGGCAGATGGATTGCGCATTCCCAAAGCCATGTATACGCGCAGCTTCGGTTCATTGTCTGGTGGAGAGAAGACAAAAATAGCGCTGGCATCACAGCTCATCGGTCGACCGGATTTATTGCTGCTGGATGAGCCGACCAACCATCTGGATTTGAAGGGGCTGGAATGGCTGGAGCAATTTTTGCAGGGCTATACAGGTGCGTGTGTGGTTGTATCCCATGATCGTTATTTTCTGGATCGGGTCGCCGTCAAGATGATTGAGCTGGAGGATGGCGAGGCGTTTACGTACTATACGAATTACAGCGGCTACGTCAAGGAAAAGGAAGAACGTCTGTTGCTGCAATTTGAGGATTATCAGGAGCAGCAAAAGCGGATCAAAAAGATGAAGGAGGCCATTCGGCGCTTTGAAGAGTGGGGCCGCAATGGCGACAACGAAAAGTTTTTTAAAAAAGCGAACTCGATCCGTAAAGCCTTGGAGCGTATGGAACTGGTGAAGCGGCCTGTGCTGGACCCTCAGAGTGCCGAGTTTTACTTAAGGCCGGAGGATCGCTCGGGTCGCAGGGTGCTGGCATTTGAAGAGATCGTCAAATCCTACGGAGAGCGGCAGATATTGAAAGGGGCTACAGGCAGTCTGGAGTTTGGTGAAAAGGTGGCGCTGCTGGGTGATAACGGCTCAGGCAAAACGACGCTGCTCAAGCTGCTGCTTGGTCAGGAAAGCGCGGATGCGGGGACGGTACAATGGGGCGCGCGCGTGGAATATGGATATCTGGCACAGCAAGAGAGAGAACGGGATAGCCGGGCGACCGTGCTTGCTTATTTCAAGGAAGAAGCCGGTGTAGAGGAAGGTGAAGCGCGCGGGCTGCTGGCGAAGTATTTATTTTACGGTGCCGATGTGTTTAAGCCTGTGAGCATGCTGTCCGGTGGTGAGTGGTCCCGCTTGCGGCTGGCACTGCTGGTGATGAAAAAGCCGAATTTGCTGGTGCTGGATGAGCCGACCAACCATCTGGACATCGACTCACGCGAGGCGCTGGAGGAAGCGCTGGACACCTACACGGGAACGGTGCTGGCGATTTCGCATGACCGCTACTTTGTGAACAAACTGGCCGGGCGTGTGTGGGAGCTGGAAAATGGCAAGCTGGCCTTTTACCTGGGCAGCTTTGATGAATACCGGGCGAAGAAGCGGGAGCTGGCAAGCGCCCGCCTGCAGCGCGAGGGGGATGACGGGGTACGCGCGGCATCTGCGAGTAGAGCCGCATCCGGCAGCGGCTCAGGCTCGGGTCTGGCTGCACATTCCAATGCAGCCAGCAACGGCGCGGGGACGGCTCCGCATACAGGAGCTGCCCCCGGAGCCGATGCGAGCGGCGCACGCTCCGGGGCGGCAGGCCACCGGGGCTCGTCCGACGCCGGAACGGCATCGGGGGCGCGCGGAGCGAAAGCCGCGAAGCCGTCCCGCACGCCCGCTGTATCCAGCGAGCGGCTGGAGCGGGCTATTGCCGCCAAGGAAGCGGAGCTGGCGGCGACGGATGCCGAGCTGGAACTGCTCGGCACAAGCAGCGACACGGCGCGCATGGCGGAGCTGTGGGACGCGCGTGAACGGCTGCAAGCGGAGCTGGACGCATTGCTCGGCGAGTGGGTTGAGCTGGAGTAGGTGGCAGATCGGTGGCAGACCGGTTGCTGGATAGGCAACGTATATTTCATATAAAGGTAGCCCTGAGGTGGAACTATGCTGAATGAGTATTCTTCTGACGAAGGTTCCGCCTCACGAAGCGCACACGAAAAAGAAGCATTCAGACTCGGCCGTCTGGATGCTTCTTTGGCTTTCCGTTTCATGCGGAAACGGTCTTTCTCCTTACGAAACGTCTATCTATCCAATAAACGACGAACAGAGATAACAAGCCAACAACGATTGGTATACCGAAAGCTTCGTATGGAAATGGCGCTCCTTCAAGCTTAAGTTGGTTTGTGGCGCGGTACTCGAGCCGCTTGGCGGCGAATTTAGCCGTCCAGATATCTTCCTGCTTCGCCAAATCTTCAAATGCAGGCTCCATTGCGAATCGCTCTGGCGCATCGCTGTGCAGGTAAAGCTGCTCTGCCTTTCCGCCGTTCTCGTTCCAGTTTCGGATATCGCCCGCAGCGCGCGTCTTAACGTCCGGCCCTACAAAGATCATTTTGTCGAGCTTCGGGACATCACCTATTTGATATCGGGCGATCAGATTCAGGCCGTGCCGGCTAACGATGGGCTCGCGTTTGCTTGATATCGTTAATGTTGTCGTCGTGCCGGAAGCCCCGTACGTGTCAAACGCCGAGGATAACATCAGCTCATCGGCACCCTCATACAACAGGACACCGTTCTTTTTCTTGCTCCATTGAAACGCGTTGTTCAAAACATACACGATATCGCTTAATCCGGCCGTGAAAGGCTCCATTTGCGGATGCTGAACAAAATCGTAGGAAGGGTAATTCATTTCTTTCGCCACTTCCTCCGCTGCCGACTCTCCCATTTGTCGGGATATGACGTACAGTGTGGCATCGATCCCCGAAGTCAGGCCGGCCGAGGAGACTATGTTGCCATCAGACACGTAACGCTGATCCCTTTTCCAAGTAATCTCGGTATATTTCTTTTCCAATCTACTTATATCTCCCCAATGTGTTGCCGCAGATTTCCCGTTCAACAGGCCGGTATCTGCCAAATTTTCCGCCCCATTGCAGATAGATAACAAGGTCGTTTCCTTGCTGGAGTGCTTCCTTATCCAATCGCGGACGGGCTTGTATTTCGCCTCATCCAAAATCGGCATGAAAGGGATCACGATTATATCCGGACCTTTCCCCGTCAATTCGTCCAACTCGTCGAAAGTGTAATGCGGTACGACATCAAGGCCACCCGTTAATGATTTGATGTTTTTGTCGGGGGCTGCCGCAACAACATTGTACGAGCCCGTCATGGAGAACATTTCGTAGGGTACGAGAAAATCGAATACCTCGGTCACTTCATTCGCCAAAATAACGGCCACTGTTGGCTTTTTCGAATCATAGGCAGGAGCTTGGATGCTTTGTAAAGAAGCAGGAACCGGCTTATCGTAAACCGACATAGCCTCCTGCATCGTGCTCATGAAACCGATCGCGCCGGTTCCTCCCACAGCCAGAATGAAAACGCACACATACACGATGAAACGCCATACTTTTTTCAATTTCCTTCTCTCCTCTGATTCTTTCTAGTTGGTATTAATTACTTTCTTATTTCAAAGATAAGGGGAGGAGGCAAACTAATAAACTCGTCTGAAGACTATATTTTTCCCCGACTTAGGTCCAGGTAAAGGACTTTTTTTCAACGCCGCCGCTGCCGTTATTCGGCCAGCTTCTTGATAAGCATGTACCGTTTCTTTTCCGCAAGGGACGGGTATTAATTGTCTAGTCCCGCATAGATTGACATAGGGGAAAAGGAGGTATGAGTATGTGGAAATGGGTTCAAAGGCTGTCCGTGTTGGCATCAATCCTTCTGTTTGCCATTATTGTAAGCGCATGCAGCAAAGACAATGCCTCAGGCAAGGTGAAAATGGAGTTTTTTCAAAACAAGCCAGAGGCCAAGGGTTCCTTCGATAAGCTGATCGCTCAATTCAATCAGGAGTATCCCGGCATTGAGGTGACACAGGTGAACCCGCCGGAGGCAGAGACCGTGCTATTAACCCGGGTCGTCAAAAACGATGTGCCTGACATCGTGGGGCTTGGAGCCACCGATACCTATTCCATTTTGGCACAGAGCGGTATTTTTACGGATTTGGCTAACACCAAGCTGCCAAGCACTGTAGATCCGATTTATCTCCAAATGCTCAAGGACGTCACCGGAGTAAATCAAGTGTACGGAATCCCTTACGCTGCGAATGCGAATGGTGTGATGTACAACAAAACGCTCTTTAAAGAAATGGGATTACAGATCCCCAAAACGTGGGACGAACTGATTGCCACGGCGCAAAAGATCAAGGCTGCTGGTAAAATCCCGTTTTATTTTACATATAAAGATGATTGGCAGACGAATCTTCCCTTTAATGCACTCGGACCGAATCTGGTGGGCATTGATTTCTTCCTGCAACGGCGTGAAAACCAGGTCACCTTTCAGGACAAGTACCTCGAGGTTGCACAAAAGCAGCTGGAGCTGTTGAAGTATGGCCATGGCGACAATTTTGGCAAAAACTATGCCGACGGCAACCGGGCCTTTGCTAACGGGCAGGGATTGATGTACATCCAGGGCACATGGGCGATATCTGAAATTCGCAAGGCTAATCCGAAGGTGGAGCTGGGATTTTTTCCGTTACCGACAGGAAACGACGAGCAGGCAGTCAAACTGGTGTCCGGTATAGATACACTGCTGGCCGTTTCGGAAAGCACTCCGCATAAAAAGGAGGCCGAGGAGTTTATTGCCTTCCTGTTGAAGCCGGAGAATAGCAAGCAGTACATTACAGAGCAAACACTGTTTTCGGCGGTGAAGGGGGTCACGCAGGATGATCCGAGCGTGGCAGGGCTGCTGCCGTATTTTAAAGCGGGGCGTGTCATTGATTTTGCTGATCACTATATCCCCAAAGCTGTGCAACTGAATTCCATTGTGCAGGCCTTTCTGCAAAATGGGGACATCGACGCCTATCTGGCGAAGCTGGACCGTGAATGGGATAAAGTAGCTAACCGCCGATAGGGGAGGAGGATGAGACATGAACAAGCAACTAACGGCTTTTTACTGGATGACCGTGCCGGCGGTGCTATTGTTTTTTATATTTTTAACCTTGCCTGCCTTGCAGGGATTGTATTATTCACTCACCAATTGGAACGGATTTGGTCATCAGTATCACTTTGTCGGGTTCAAAAACTATGTGAATTTGTTTCAGGACGACAATGTGGGCAACGCTTACTGGTTTACTTTCAAGTTTGCGATTGTGGCTACGATTGCGATTAACGTCCTCAGCTTGCTGATTGCCATGGGGCTGAATGCTAAAATACGGTTCCGTAACTTTTTTCGGGGCATTTATTTTTTGCCTAATATTTTGAGCGTGCTGATTGTGGGGTACATATTCAATTATTTGTTCTCGAACGTATTTACGATTTGGGGGCAGCGTCTGGGGATTGCTTCATTATCGACGAACATCTTGGGCAGCGAGCAGTTGGCTTGGGTGGGGGTGGTGATCGTAGCCGTATGGCAGGGGATTGCCTTTAATACGATTCTCTATCTGGCCGGGCTGCAAACCATTCCGACAAGCTTGTATGAGGCGTCCAATCTGGATGGCGCAGGTAAATGGCGTGAATTTTGGAGCATTACCTTTCCGTTAATTGCCCCGTTTTTCACCATTAATATGGTACTGGCGATGAAAAATTCCCTGATGGTGTTCGATCAGATCGTGGCTTTGACAAACGGTGGTCCGGGCCGAGCAACCCAGTCCATTTCGCACCTGATTTACACTGGAGGTTTTAGAGGCGGAGAATTTGCGTATCAGTCGGCTAACTCTGTCATTTACTTTATTGTCATCGCGATGATTTCCATCTTGCAGCTGCGATTCCTCCAGAGAAGGGAGATGGATAACTGATGAGAACGAGCAGACGTACCAACTGGCTTGTGCTGCTTTTGGTGGCGCTGGGGACGATATTTATCCTGTTTCCCCTCTATATGACGGTAACCATTGCACTTAAAAATCCCGAGCAGATGGCGCATTCTGTCTTTGCTTTTCCGACCGAGCTGCATTGGGAAAATTTTAGTCGTGCTGTGGAAATGACCAGCTTTTTCAGCGCTTTTCAGAACAGTGTGATGGTCACGACATCGACGGTCATCCTGACTTTGCTGACTAATTCGATGGTCGCTTATGCGATTGCCCGTAATATGCAGCGTCGATTTTTTAAGGGGTTATATTTTTACTTTGTGAGCGCCATGTTTATTCCGTTCCCGATCATCATGCTGCCGATTGTGAAACTGGCCTCAGGGCTTCATATGACCAATCCGTTGGGACTGATTATGCTGCATACGGTGTATGGTCTGGCATTCAATGTCTTCGTGTATGTCGGCTATATTCGCTCCATTCCGGTGGCATTGGAAGAGGCGGCCACGGTAGACGGTGCGACGACATGGGGGACATTTTGGCGCATTATATTTCCGCTGATGGCGCCGATCAGTGCTACAGTGGGAATTCTCACTTGTCTGTCCACCTATAACGACTTTCTGCTGCCGCTCATCATTATCAGTGACCCGGAGCAGTATACGCTGCCACTCGTCCAGTATGTGTTTCAGGGGCAGTTCAATACCGACTTTAATCTGGCCTTTGCCTCATATTTGATGGCCTTGCTGCCGATGATTATCGTGTATCTGCTGGCACAAAAATGGATTATCAATGGCGTTACACAAGGCTCTGTGAAGTAATTTTCACAGCATATACCACACGAAAAAAGAAGCCTGTAAATCTCAAAACTGCAGATTTACAGGCTTCTTTCACTTCTTCACGTAAAAAACGATATCATGGCCGCTTGCGGATCATACTTCCGCTCAATCAGCCAGCCGCACAATCGTTCTTCCTTGCGAGCGGGCTGCAAGGATGTCCTCCAGCGCGGCTGGCAGGTCTGCCAACCCGATTTCGCGCTCTACCAGCCGCTCTGGCTTCCAGTCGCTGCCGAGCCGCTTCCAGATCGCTACGCGGGTGTCGTAAGGGCAGAAGACGGAGTCTATGCCCAGCAGGCTTACGCCGCGCAAAATAAACGGCAGCACCGTCGTAGGCAGCTTGGTGCCTGCCGTCAGGCCGCTCACGGCAACGGAGCCGTTGTAGGCGATCTGGCTGAGCAGCGAAGCAAGCGGCTTTCCGCCTACAGGATCAACGGCCGCTTGCCAAAGCTGCTTGCCCAGCGGCCGGATGCTCTCCGCGCCGTCGTAGACCTCCTCGCGCGAAATGACCTCGGCGGCTCCGAGCGCCTTGAGGTACTCGTGCGCATCGGCTTTGCCGCTGCTGGCTACGACATGGTAGCCCTGCTTGTTTAGCAGGGCAATGGCTGCACCGCCTACACCACCCGTCGCTCCGGTGACGAGTACTTTGCCCTGATCCGGTGCGACGCCGTTTTGCTCCAGTCGATATAACGACAGGGCTGCCGTGAATCCGGCTGTTCCGTAAATCATCGCCTCTCTCAGCGTAAGTCCGCCCGGAAGCGGAACGACCCAATCCGCAGGTACGCGCGCATATTCGCTGAATCCTCCAAATTGAGATACACCGAACCCGTATCCGGTCACGAGCACTGCTTGTCCTGCGCTAAAGCGGCCATCCTCCGAAGACACGACCGTTCCAGAGCAATCGATACCGGGTACGAACGGATAGGCTTTGACAATATTGCCATCCTTGCGGGCGGCAAGCCCATCTTTATAGTTGATGCTGGAATAAGCGACACGAATCAATACTTCTCCAGCAGGTAAACTGCCAGCGTCTAAAGAACGCACCTGTGCCTGAACTTCACCGTCCTGCGTCTGATCGACGACCAGGGCTTGAAAGGATTGAGTCATTTGTTAAAAAGCCTCCTTTATTATTGCAGTGTGAACCTATGAAAAGCGAATTTTCAGTATGCTTCATAAATCATACTTTAAAAATTTAGTTTATAACCATCTACGCAGTCTGTCAGCGGCAATGCTCACAGGCTCATCCTATATTATATCCTTATATCCTGATTCTGTCGGAAAAGCCGGGATTACAGAAATAATCGTGCCATGTTGTGTTTCAATAAACTTCGATAATCAATGTTTAAGAAAGTGATAAATGAATTCTTACACGTTTTTGCAAATCATTTTACGCAAACGGGATGTATTTTCAGAATGACTGTGCTAACATACCTTTTGATCGTTAAATTAAATCTATGAAGAAAGGTGAATGAATGACAACCAGATTACAAAAAAATGGTTCGGTATTGTCCGAAGCCAAGGAACTGAATTTGTTCCGTTTGACATGGCCTATATTCCTTGAATTGTTCCTGTTTATGCTGATGGGAAGCGTCGATACATTCATGCTCAGCTCTGTATCTGATGATGCAGTCTCGGGTGTGGGCGCGTCCAACCAAATTATTTCAATTGCCATCCTTGTACTGGAGGTTATCGGCAACGGCGCTGCTATCGTCGTAGCTCAATATATCGGTTCTAAAAAACTTGTCGAAGCGGCCCAGGTTACGGGCACGGCCATTACGTTGAATTTAATGGTAGGTTTATTGCTTAGCGTCATTTTTCTCGTCTTTGGTACTCATATGCTGCAATGGCTGAACGTCCAGGGGGATATTCTAGCTTATGCAGATTCCTATATAAGTATCGTCGGGGGAGCTATTTTCCTTCAGGCATTGATTAACGCGCTGGCGGCAACCATTCGTACACATGGGTTTACCCGGGAAACGATGTATGTATCAGTGCTGATGAACGTGATTCACGTTCTCGGCAACTATGTTTTGATTTTCGGACATTGGGGAATGCCAACGCTCGGCGTAGAGGGGGCAGCTATTTCTACGGTAGGCAGCCGTTTTATTTGTCTCTTGATCTTCTTCTGGCTCATGTACCGGGTCACCGAGGTGCGTGTTGAGTGGAAATACTACGTCCAGTTGTCCAGAAAATTTATCTCTAAAATTTTGCGTATTGGTGTGCCGTCCGCGCTGGAGTCCATTATGTATCAGTCGTGTCAGCTCATATTTACGCTATATGTAACTTATCTGGGCGCAGAGGCGATGGCTACGCGTCAATATGCGAATAATATTTCAAGCTATATTTATTTGTTCAGTATGGCTGTCGGTATGGGTACGGCGATCGTGGTGGGAAGGCTCGTGGGAGCCAGACAGAAGGATACAGCCTATAAGCGGGTATTAAGCAGTGTGAAATGGGCATTGCTCGTGACCGTGATTATTGATGCGATAGTTATCTTTTTCCGTGTGCCTTTACTCGGTCTGTTCACTGAAAACCCTGAAATTATCCGTTTGGGAGCACAGGTCATTTTACTTAGCATCCTGCTGGAAACCGGCCGGACGACGAATATCGTTATTATTAACTCGCTGCGTGCTGCTGGAGATGCCAAATTCCCGGTCTTTATGGGATTGATCTCCATGGTCTGCATGAGCTTGCCGCTTGGTTATCTGCTTGTGTTCAAGCTGGAAATGGGACTTGCAGGTGTGTGGCTGGCTATTGCAGCTGATGAATGGACTCGTGCCGTCATTATGTATGCCCGCTGGAGAAGCCGTTTGTGGGAAAAGCATGAGCTGGTCGAGCACGATACACCGGATCAGCCTGCAGCCCCGATTCCGGCACATTGATGTCGAGCAGCATTTATGATTACGTAGAGGCAGTTCAAGAGAACATCTTGAGCTGCCTCTTTTTGCTGCCACCATCCGTCTGCACCGTGGCACCACAGGTAAGTTTTAAGCTCAGCCTATATAATAATGGCATTCATAAATAGAAGTATGGTAAATTTACTAAAAAAAAGATATACTTTTGTTGCACTAACGCAGTACATGAAGGACAAGGAGTGTACCAATGAAGAAGCCGACGATTGAAGATGTTGCCCAGAAGGCGGGAGTGTCTAAAAGCACAGTCTCGCAATTTCTGAACAAACGCTATAAATATATGAGTGATCAGACCAGAGACCGGATTGCCGAGGTGATTCAGGAGCTGAATTATCAGCCTAACGGGCTGGCCCGCAGTTTGAAGCAAAACCGAACGTTTATGGTGGGTGTTATTGTAGCCAACATTGATTATACGCTGTCGATCCAGTCCATCCGCGCGATTGAGGAGGAATTGCAGCGCTTTGGCATTCAGGTGATCATTTGTAACGCTGACGAAAATCCGGACAAGGAGAGCCAGTATATTGAGATGCTCAAGGCCCGCCAGGTGGATGGTTTAATTATCTTCCCGACAGGCAAGCATGCCGATATTTACAACCAGCTCATTCGTGAAAAGTACCCGTTGGTATTTCTGGACCGCTTGGTGGACGGTGTGAATACGCGCAGCCTGCTGCTGGATAACGAAATGGCGATTAAGCTGGCAATTCAGGAGTTGGTATCCCATAAGCATGAGCGGATTGCGCTGATTACCCTGCCGCTTGGAGTGAACCGGATTACGCCACGAGTAGAGCGGCTGAGCGGTTACAAAAAGGCGCTGGAGGAAGCTGGCTTGCCCTTCCGGGAGGAATATATGCGCAGTGTACCAAGAGAAGAAATTCAGCAGACGCTGGAAGAGCTGTTTCAGCTACCGGAGCCGCCAACTGCGATATTGGCCGGGAATGATATCGTGCTGGCAGAGGCGCTGAAATATGTAAATGCCCGCCGCATACGCATTCCGGCGGAGCTGTCCATTATCGGGATTGATGATGCGGAGTTTGCTCATATTTACAATCCGCCGATTACGACCATTACTCAGCCGATTGCGGATATGGGGAAGCAGGCGGCCAAGACACTGCTGTCCAGCATTGAGGAGGGCGGCGAATCGGTTCCGATCATTTACCGTTTTGTGCCGGATATTAATCGGGGAGAATCGGTCAAAACGCTGTAGAGACGAGCATCATGTCATATATTATAAAAATAGCCCGTATTCCTTTGTACGGCCTGAGCATGCGTATGCTGCTCAGGTCACACAAAAGCGAATACGGGCTATTGAAGGTTAAGGCCGACTTCTGATTCAGCCTTGTTGAGCTTGCGCTAATAGCGGTGAAGGCTACGTGGGGAATGAACCGGGCCTAATTCATGCTGGCGCTGAGCAAAAAGGACTCCAGCTCGGCTCGCGTCGGATAGCCGTCCATGTCTCCGGCTGACATGACAGCCAGCGCGCCAAGGGCATTACCGCGCTTGACCGCTTCGGCCAGGGGCAAGCCCTCCAGCAGCGCGCTGATGACACCTGCGGCAAAGCCGTCACCGGCTCCGACGGTATCCACGACATGATCCACGCGGAAGCGTTTGACATATCCCTCTGCATCTGCGGATTTGTAGTATGCACCTTCTGTTCCCAGCTTGATGATGACCAGCGAGGTGCCGCGGTCAAGGTAGAACGAGGCGATATCCTCAGGCGAGGTGTAGCCTGTCAATATTTTACCTTCATGAATGCCTGGCAGGAGCCAGTCGCAGCCCTCAGACGCTTCGTTAATCGCTTCTACCATCGTTTGTGTGTCAGGCCATAACTTGGGTCTGAGGTTGGGATCGAAGGATACGGTTTTGCCTGCCTTTTTCATAAACTGCTTCGCATGTCGGGCGAAGTCGCGGCATTCAGGGGAAAGTGCGACAGATATACCTGTAAAGTGCAGGTGACGAGCCCCGGCAAAGTAGGCTTCGTTAAAATCAGCGATACTCAGTGTGGAAGCGGCGGAATGCTTGCGGAAATACTCCACCTCCGGGTCACCGCTGGTGACTTTGGATTTAATCAGCATTCCGGTAGAGTGGTCTTTGGTAAACATGACGTTCTGGGTGTCGATTTTCTCCTGGCGCAGCGCATCGGCAATGAACTTGCCGAACGTATCCTCGCCGAGTTTGGTCACGAGTCCCGCTCGTAGTCCCAAACGCGCCAAACCGGCCGAAACATTCGTCTCCGCCCCGGCCAGCGCTTTGGTGAATGAACGAACCTCATCCAGAGAGCCTGCTTCATTGGCATAAAACATGGCCATCGGTTCTCCGAAGGTAACAGCATCCAATGTTGCGGTCATTTGAATTCCTCCTTATGTTTAGTAAACTAAATCTGTAAGCGTATGCACCACCTGAATAAAATGAAATTATCACATAAATCGGTTTTTCACAATGATGAAGTTGATATATTTATTAAAAACTTTTTGGATAATGTAGATAAAAAAATATGAATTTGTTTATCAAAAGGTAAAAAACGTGTAAAAATCCGTGAATAATCAGTATTTTTCAAGGTTTAGTGAAGTTTTGGGTTGACACCCTCTTTGATAATAATTACAATTCTAGCTAAGAAGTAGAGTTAGAAACCGCTTTTATAACAATTCCGTTGATAAAAAAGTTTATCTAAACAGGAGGAATGTTTTTATGGAAATGCGTTATTCAACTCATCCCGAGCATGCCAAGCATTTTACGACTGAAGAGTTGCGTCAGCACTATCTGATTCAGGATCTGTTTGTGCCTGAGGAAGTAAAGTTGGTCTATACGCATGAGGATCGTGTCATTATCGGGGGTATTTATCCCGTGAATAAATCTGTTGCGCTGGAAGGCAGCGATCAAATCAAAGCGGAAACCTTCCTGGAGCGCCGTGAACTGGGTGTTTTCAATGTCGGCGGTAGCGGTAAGGTCAAGGTAGACGGTGAAACCTACGAGCTGGCCACGAAAGACTGTCTCTACGTAGGCAAAGGTGGCAAGGAGTTGATCTTTGAAAGCGATTCCAGTGAAAAGCCTGCAAAATTTTATATCGTTTCGGCCTTGGCTCATACGACGTATCCGACAAAGAAGCAATCTTTTGCCGATGTGCCATCTGAAAGTCTGGGTTCACAGGAAACGGCCAACCATCGCACGCTGCGTCGCTATATCCATGATGAAGGCATTCAAAGCTGCCAATTGGTTATGGGCATGACGACGCTGGAAAACGGCAGTGTGTGGAACTCCATGCCGACACATGTGCATGACCGCCGTATGGAAGTGTATTTCTACTTTGAGCTGGAAGAGAACGCAAGAATGTTCCACATGATGGGCGAGCCGAACGAAACGCGTCATCTGATTATGAAGAATGATGAAGCGGTTATTTCTCCGCCTTGGTCTATCCACTGCGGTGCAGCTACGGGCAGCTATACCTTTATTTGGGGCATGGCTGGTGAAAATAAAACATACAAAGACATGGATCAGGTAGCCATGAGCGAGTTGCGTTAATCCGTTTGACGTTTTGAAACGGAGACCTGCAAGCGGCTGATGGTACATGGTCATCCTATTCGTGGAAAGGATCAGGAACATGACGAAAAAGAAAGTTTTGGAGCATATCACTTCGGTTGGTGTTGTCGCAGTTATTCGGGGGAACACAGCGGAGGAAGCGTACCAAATGTCCAAAGCCTGCATTGAAGGCGGCCTGGACAATATTGAGCTTACGTTTACTACGCCGGATGCAGACCAGGTCATTCGTAGATTGAGAGACGAATTTAAGGATCAGGCTGTTATTGGTGCGGGGACAGTATTGGAGTCACTGACGGCGAGAATCGCGATTTTGGCTGGAGCGGAGTTTGTTGTGAGTCCTTCTTTTGAAGAAGAAACAGCAAAGCTGTGCAATTTGTACGCGATCCCTTATATGCCTGGCTGTATGACGCTGAATGAAATCAAGGAAGCCATGAAATTAGGCAGTGATGTAGTGAAGCTGTTCCCGGGCAGTGCGATGGGAGCCGATTTTGTCAAGGCAGTCAGAGGCCCTATGCCTCATGTGCAGATTATGCCAACCGGTGGCGTTGATCTGGATAATATGGAGACCTGGCTGCGCAACGGATGTGTTGCAGTGGGAATTGGAGGCAATCTGACGGCTCCGGCCAAGGAAGGCCGCTATGATTTGATTACAGAAAATGCGGCGCGTTATGTAGCCAAATATAAAGAAATTCGTGCAGCACTGTAAAGTGCAAGCGGATTTATTTAACTAAATAGATTTACATTAAACTGTGATGGAGGCGTAAGTATGGGTCTGGACAATTTTTCATTGGATTTTTTTAATCTGAAAGGCAAAACAGCCATTGTAACAGGAGGCAACACGGGTTTGGGGCAGGGCTATTCAGTAGCTTTGGCCAAAGCGGGCGCTAATCTGTTCATCGTAGCTAACATTGAAGAGTATGAAGAAACCAGACGTCTGCTGGAACCTACAGGTGTGAAGGTTGTCTTTCATAAAGCTGACCTGACGAAAAAAGAATCGATTAAGAAAATTGTAGAAGAATGCGTCAAGGAATTCGGCAAGATTGATATTCTTGTCAATAATGCGGGAACGATCCGTCGCGCTCCTTTGCTGGAGTACAAGGCTGAGGATTGGGACGCTGTCATGGAAATCAACCTGAATGCTGTATATCATCTGAGTCAGGAAGTAGCGAAGGTGATGGTAGAGCAAAAAAGCGGGAAGATTATCAATGTCGCTTCTATGCTTGCTTTTCAGGGTGGCAAGTTCGTTCCGCCGTATACAGCGAGTAAGCACGCAGTGGCTGGTTTGACCAAGGCATTTGCCAATGAGCTGGCAGTTCATAACGTGCAGATTAATGCGATTGCTCCTGGTTATATTGCTACTGCGAACACGGCTCCAATCCGTGCGGACGAGAGCCGCAATCAGGAAATTTTGTCGCGTATTCCTGCGGGCCGCTGGGGCGATCCTTCTGACCTGATGGGGGTTGTCGTATTCCTCGCCAGCAAGGGTTCCGATTATATGAATGGTCATATCCTTGCCGTGGATGGCGGCTGGCTGGTGCGTTAAGCACGTTAAGCTTATAAGCAAGTTAAGCACCGTAGAATACATCTGAGTCATGAGCTGAAGGCTGTCTCCAAAGGAAAAAATCCTTGCAGGCAGCCTTTGTTTGTTCGGTTGGAGCTGTATGCTGAACTGGAAGAATTGGAGTGCTATGCTGATCCGTCCTATGCATATGGCATCAATGCCCTTATAATTTAATAAGAGAAAAATTGCTCAGGCTCCAGCCGTACACCAGGTTGGAGCCTTTGAGCATAACACAGAAGGATTGGAGAATGGAGAGATGAATTCACAGCAACACCAACGAGCTTTAGTATACAAATCTTTGTGGTATGCCGGTCCTTGGGTGCTTGCCACAGGAGTGGTTCTGGTAGGTGCTAATTTGCGCGCTTCGATTACTTCTGTAGGGCCTCTTATCGGCTTGATTAAGGATTCTTTGCATATCTCAAATACACTGAGCGGGTTAGTAACGACATTACCGCTGCTTGCTTTTGCCCTATTATCGCCTTTTGTGGCTAATCTGTCGCGCCGCTTTGGGTCATCCCGTGTTATTTTTGCAGCCTTGCTGCTGTTAACCGCAGGTATTGTGGTGCGTTCCACGTTGGGGGTGACCGCATTATTTACCGGAACAGCCATGCTGGGATTGGCTATTGCCGTGTGCAATGTTTTGCTGCCCAGTCTGATTAAAGAGGAATTTCCTCGCAACAGTGGGCTCATGACTGGCGTATACTCAGTAGCTATGAATGTGGTTGCTGCAACAGCATCGGGTCTGAGTATACCGCTCGCTTTGAACGGAGGTATGGGCTGGCGTGGTGCATTGGGAATATGGGCCATTATGGGTGTGATTGGTATTTTACTTTGGATTCCCCAGCTTCTCAGAGCACGCAAAACGGTCAATAAGGCGACAATATCCGCCCGAACCGTCAATGTGTATAAATCGTCTTTGGCCTGGAAGGTGACGCTGTTTATGGGACTGCAATCTGCCCTGTTTTATGTCCCTGCCGCCTGGTTTCCCGAGATGATGAGCGGACAGGGAATGGATTCTGAGACTGCGGGCTGGATGCTGTCTGTGTTGCAGTTTTCACAAATGCCGTTTACCTTTATTGTGCCGATTTGGGCAGCACGGTTGAAGGATCAGCGGATATTGGTTCTCATTATGGCTGCGCTGTATTTTATCGGTCTGGGCGGATTTCTGCTAGGGGCCACACAATGGAGTGTGGTTTGGGTCATTTGTATCGGTATAGCGGGCGGTTTTGCTTTTCCGTTAGTGATGATGTTTTTTAATTTGCGGACGCGAACACCGCAGCAGGCGGCAGAGCTGTCTGGTATGGCGCAATCCTTCGGTTATTTGCTGGCGGCGACTGGGCCAACGCTGTTCGGCTATTTGCATGATGCGACACAAGGCTGGACGATTCCGCTGCTGCTGCTTTTGTGCCTGAGTGTTGTGCTTATGTTTACGGGGCTGGGTGCAGCGAAGAAACGATATGTCGGGGGCGAGGTGGATGATCAGGCTGCAATTTGATGCAGTGGGCTACAGTGTCATCTGTGGTACAGAGCAGGTCATACTGCTGGCCAAAGAGTTTGCGCTGCTGCGCTTTCTATATGATAACCGGAGCCAGGTGTTCACCCGGGAACAGCTGTTGGACCACGTATGGCCGCTGGAATATCCGGTAGAGCGTACCGTGGATGATCATATCTACAGATTGCGCAAAAAACTCAAGTCATGGAATACGCTCTGTATTCATACCGTCAGAGGGTATGGCTACAGCTTGACTCTGACTGACGTGCAGCGACCCATTCATCCGTCCTTATACGATCAGGAGGTGCAGGACGCTGTCCATGGATTGTTCCGAAAATACCATCTGCTAGGGCAGGGGAACTCCATCGTAGCGCTTGCTGCCCAGCAGGAGCAGATGGGTTTTGAGCTGTCTCCCTTTTATCAAATGTATACCCGGTTTGTGCAGGCGGATATATTGTGGTTTTTGGAACAGGAGAACTTTGCTCCTAAAGATCGATTGTATTGGATGCTGCTGCTATATACAGGCACAGCCGGGGTGACGGATCAGGGGCTTGCCCTATGTGAGCGTGCGCTTTCCAGTGGATTACTGTCCGAAGAGCAGGAGCGAGAATTGCGTATTCTCAACATTTTGGAGGCTTATGTGGAGAATGGCCAACCTGAACGCGCACAGGAAGGTCTGCCACTGACCTTGATGGTCATGGAGCGGGATGATCTTGATAAATTTGTGATGCCTGTTGCGCTGATGCAGATGTACATGCATCTGGTTGCCAATCATATGGAAAAGGCTGCTGAACTATCTGATCGTCTGGAAGGTCTGCTGTCGGAGGCTCCATATTTGCGCGAGTTGGGCCGTTATCGCCTGATGCGCGGACTTATGCTGTTGCGTACTGGGGATGTGGACAACGCCGAGCGGCTCATAGATGAAGGGTTGGATACCCTTGATATGGGTAAACAGGAATTGCTGAAAATCAAAGCAGTCTGCCAAATCCGTGGTTTTTTGAAGCTTTGCGGCACTTACCCCATGCTGGAAGAGAAATATGCGACTCGGTACGAACGACTTGATCGGGACAACGGCCTAACACTGCATCGTCCGGCGCTGAGGAACTGGCTGGAGCAGACGCTTTCTGGGGTCTGATATTTTTCGCTGTCTGATATTCCTCTGATATAGACTCCTTAGAATGTTCTTATTGCTAAAGAAGCAGAGAATGGGAGCAGGGTGAGTAGGAATGAAGAAAAAGAAAGAGCAGCAATCCATGCCTGGTATTTGGCGTAATGGAAGTTTTCGGCGAATGTTTGCAGCGCACACGGCCGCTTCCTTTGGCGATTGGTTTGATGCCATCGCCATTCAGGTGCTTGTTGCTTATCGCTGGGAAGCCGACCCTATGCTGATCGCGCTGATTCCGGTCGTGATGGCGCTACCGGGGCTGCTGCTGGGCTCCATCGCGGGTACGTTAGCCGACCGGGTACACAAGGCCCGGCTGATGATCGGCTGTGATGCAGCTATCGCCGTATTGACGCTGGCGATTCTCGCCGTCCCAGGCCCGGCGTGGCTGCTGCCTTTGCTGGGCTTGCGCGCGGCGGCTGGCGTATTCCAAATGCCGTCACAGCAAGGCTTGACCCGCACGGTAGTCGCCAGCGGCGACCTGTTCCGCGCGACCTCGCTGAACGGGCTGGTCAATCAGGCCTCCAAAGTGGCGGGGCCATTACTGGGCGCCATGACCTTGACTGTGCTGTCCCCCCAGGCATGCATTATTCTAAATGCATTGCTACGTCTCTGCTCCGGCCTGCTGCTGTGGCCGCTGCGCGGAATCGGTCCGGCGCTGGCCGGCACAGAGCAGCAAACGGTTGCTGACGAGCTGCCAGGAAAGCCGGAATCGCCGCGTACAGCGACTGAGGCTGATGAGGCCAAGATGCAGGAGAAGCCTGCCCACGCATCCCGTTTTTTCAGCCAGTGGCGGGAGGGCTGGGCGTTCCTCTGGCGCAGTCGAATGCTTTTGCATACGCTCATATTCGGGCTGTTCGGATTGATCGCCATTCTCATGATTGACTACCAGTTCCCGACGCTGCTGCGTGTGCTCGCTCCGGGGAATGAGTCGTTGCTCGGCTGGCTGGTGTCAGCCATAGGGGCTGGCGCCGTCGGCTGTATGCTGGTGCTTAATCGCTTGAATCGCATAAGCGCGGGCTGGGGGCTTGGTGGAGGCTATGTGTTGGTTGGCGGAGCTATTGCCGCTTTGGGCTGGGCGCAACCGGGGACAGGCTTGCCCGTACTGCTTATGATTGGGGCTATGCTGGGCGTGGGAAACGGCCTCTACATCATCACTCAGAACTATATATTACAAGCCAAAACCCCGGCTGATATGGTGGGGCGCGTCTTCGGTATCCAGAGTACCGTCATTGGTGCGATTATGATCATTTCACCACTGGCCGGGGGATTATTGATTCGAATAGCCGGGGCAGGGACTGCTTTTGTCTGGATCGGAATGACTGTTGGCGTCCTGGGATTGACGGGATTACTGCTGCAATCCGTGATTTGGCGCGAGCCTCTCGCTGATTCCAGCCCTGCGACGGAACAACATGTTGATCTTGCGTAGTCGCTTGTTTTAGGTTTTGCAGTTCGGAACTTTAAGGAGGAATAACCCATGAATCACCCAGAATCAACAACCGCGCCTATAGCACGATTGCTTGAAGGATCACAGGTATACTTGCGTCCCATTCATGTGGAGGACACAGAGCTATACTATAATACGTTGTTCCAACAGGATGTGCGGAGGCTGACAGGCACACAGCGCAGCTTTACCAAGGATCAAATTGCGCGTTATATTGAGGCTAAGGGCCAGGATACCTCAAGCCTGCTACTTCTGATCGCACTTTGCGAGAATGATCGTGTCATCGGAGATATCGCCCTGCAGGATATAGACACTATGAATCGCAGCGCTGGCATCCGTATCGCCATTAATGAGCAGGGAGATCAAGGAAAAGGCTACGGCAGCGAAGCACTTATTCTGATGCTGGGTTACGGATTCGGTATTTGTAATCTGCACCGGATTGAGCTGAATGTATTTGATTATAATGAACGGGCCATTCGTTGCTATGAAAAGGTAGGTTTTCAGCGTGAAGGTGTGCAAAGGGATGCTTTATTCTACAATCATGAATACCACGATTCGATTTTGATGAGTATGCTGAATCATGAATACCGCGACCGATATGTGAAAAAAGCAGAGTGCTGATGAACCACATTTACATGAGTTTGTAGAAGAGGTATAATAAACAGATAAAGTTACTCATTGCACGAATATGATCGACAACATCAAAATGAACATGAATTACCGGAGGAGCCTGTCACCAAGGCTCCTCTTTGTCTTTTGGAGGGGAACCTGTGCTGTACTTCAGGTTTCCCTTTTTATGTCCAAATGCTAATACAAAAGGAGGCTGGCAGTCTATGCAATTTATACTCTATCTTCTCTTGATTCTGCTGTTCACAAAAGTCGCGGGTCATCTGTCAGTCAGGTTCGGTCAGCCAGCGGTGCTGGGCAAGCTGATCGCGGGGATCGTGCTGGGTCCTGCCGTCCTGGGCTGGGTTCAGAATGATTCGCTAATTCATGATATGTCTGAGATCGGCGTGCTGCTGCTGATGTTCATTGCCGGACTGGAGACCGATTTGGATCAACTCAGACGGAACTGGAAGCCGGCAGTAGCGGTGGCGGTTGGAGGTATTATTTTGCCGCTTGTCTGCGGTTTTGGTGTGGGGGAAGCCTTTGGATTCTCGGTGAATGAAGGATGGTTCCTCGGGATTGTCCTGAGCGCTACTTCTGTAAGCATTACGGTGCAGGTGCTCAAGGATATGAACAAGCTGAATACCCGGGAAGGCTCGACCATTTTGGGGGCGGCTGTGCTGGATGATGTGCTCGTGGTGGTATTGCTTGCAGTGATGATGAGTGTGTTCGGTATGGGCGGGCAGGAGATATCGCTGGCGCTTCTTATCGGCAAAAAGCTGATTTTCTTCGTCGGAGCTGTGCTGGGGGGATGGTTGGTTGTCCCGTGGATGATGAAAATACTTGCACCACTAAAAGTGACTGAAGCAGTCATCACAGGGGCACTGATTATCTGCTTCGGGTTTGTGTATTTTGCTGATATGTTGGGAATGGCAGGGATTATCGGAGCCTTCGCTGCCGGGATTGCCATCGCGCAAACCAGCCATAAGCACATCGTGGGGGAAAAGGTGGAGCCCATCGCTTATTCCATTTTTGTCCCTGTGTTTTTTGTCAGTATTGGATTAAATGTTTCCTTTGAGGGAGTGGCCCAGCAGCTCGGATTTGTGGTTGCTTTGACAATGATTGCGCTAGTGACGAAGCTAATCGGGGGAGGTATCGGGGCGCGGCTGACGGGCTTTGATAGCCGTTCTTCGCTTGCGATCGGCTCGGGGATGATATCGCGTGGTGAAGTCGCGCTTATTATCGCAGCTACCGGTCTGCAGACGGGTCTGTTGGCACAGCAATATTTTACATCGGTGATCATCGCCGTCATTCTGACGACCTTGGCCGCCCCTCCGATCCTTAAGCTATGTTTTAGCGATAAGAAGGAGTCTTCCGCTCACGAACCAAAAAAGAAGGTCAGCATTGACAAATCATAACGAAAACATCGACAAGTCATAACGAAAAGACCCTTCGAGTTCAACTTCTCATTGCGTGCACGGACCGTCCGATTTGGAGTAAAATGGACTTCCTAACCAGCATGAGAAAGCAGCGGAAGGGCCTTTTTTTATGTTAAATGTACTGCTTAGATGCGGAAATTAGGACTCGGATACCACCGTGAAACGTTGGTTTAGATGTTGAGGCTTTTCAATTTCGTCGACTACAGCTACCGCATAATCTTCATAGCTGACATAGCTTGCACCTTTGGAATTAACCAACAGCGTGTCTTTGCCTACTTGATAAGAGCCTGTGCGTCTGCCAAGAGCAAATTCAGCAGAAGGGCTAATGAAAGTCCAGTTCAGGTCGCTGGTGCCACGCAGAATTTCCAGGTTTTTTCCCTGATTATTTGCTGTTGGATATACGAAATCCGGGAAATTAGGCATATCTTTGACCAAAAGGGTGTGGGATTCATCAGTAAACAGGCTGCCTGCACCACCTACGACAATCAGGCGTGTACCGGACACATTACGCAGTGCTTCAATCAGTGCGTTACCTGCGTCTACATGCAGATGCTCTTGTCCAAATGGGGCGCCAAAAGCGTTAACGACAACGTCATAACCTTTCAGATCATCTGTTTTCAGGTCAAAAACGTCTTTTTGAACCACAGTGGCACGGTTTTCTGTTACTTTAGCCGGGTCGCGAACGATCGCGGTTACTTCATGTCCTCTGTCCAATGCTTCTTTTACAATATTACTTCCTGCTTTACCGCCTGCACCAATAACTGCAATTTTCATAATAGAAAGCCTCCTGTAAATATAATGTGGATGGTTCATTAGTTTATTCGTAAGTGCATCCTGTTCATTCACGAACTTGGATATGTAACTATTATAGTTACAATATAAAATGAAAGTCAAGCGCTTCTACTAAGCCAACCAAAATCTTCCGGTTTGGAAAAAACGAGACTTGTTTAAGTATATAAAGTAAGGCTGAATGGGCAAATATAAGCATTATGTATGAAAACATGAACCTTAGAGGGCCTTGGACAAGAAAGGATGACTGACATGAGTAAAAAAGTACAGCTTGAGCCTGCAGCACAAAAATTTGCAGATGATACTGCCAACCCCCCGTTTCTGTATGATTTGGGCCCTGAAAAAGGACGTGAAACGGTCAATGAGGTTCAATCCGGTCCAGCAGACAAGCCTGCCGCAGATGTGGAGGATCTGTCGATTTCAGGTGGTCCAAAAGGTGAGGTTCAGGTCAAAATTGTTCGCCCACAGCAGGTGACTGGCGATCTGCCAGTCATTGTATATGTGCACGGAGCAGGCTGGGTATTCGGGAATGCCCATACGCATGATCGTCTGATACGGGAATTGGCAGTGGGTGCACAGGCAGCAATTGTATTCCCGGAATACAGCTTGTCACCTGAAGCCAAATATCCGATAGCGATTGAGGAAATCTACGCAGTCGTTCAATGGGTGGCACAACATGGACAGGAGCATGGGCTAAAGCCCGATACGCTGACGATAGCTGGAGACAGTGTCGGCGGCAACATGACTGCCGCCGTAACCCTGCTGGCGAAGGAGCGCAGCGGTCCTTCCATCCGGCAGCAGCTGTTGTTTTATCCGGTGACGGATGCTTCTTTTGACACCGAATCGTATCACGAGTTCGCCACAGGATATTTCCTGAGCCGTGAGGGAATGCAATGGTTTTGGGATCAATATACGACCGATCCCAACGAACGAGCGCAGATCACGGCCTCCCCGCTGCGCGCCACCACAGCCCAGCTCAAGGGACTGCCGCGTGCGCTGGTCATTACAGGTGAGGCCGACGTGCTGCGCGATGAAGGCGAGGCGTATGCGAGCAAGCTGCGTGAAGCGGGGGTAGATGTGACCGCTGTACGTTTCCAGGGCATCATTCACGACTTCGTGATGCTGAACACGTTGGCGGAAACCGCAGCGAAGCGCGGTGCAATCGCGCTCGCTACCTCGTGGCTGCGCCAAGGCTTTGAGGGCTAGTACCATATAAAGCATTTAAGGGTGCTGACGTAGGATGTAATCTACTTTTGTTAAGGACTAAGGCTGTTTTCCCGAAGGTATTTACTGCCGGGAAGACAGCCTTTTATATATGCCTAAAAATGAAACCGCTTCACGTTCGTTACACAGAGTGATAATATAAAATTTGAAAGATTTGACTGATATTTTAGCCTAGGGGTCTAAGGGGGATATCCATGCCATTTCAGGGACAACGCATTTTGCCTGCTGCCAAGCACATGAAGCAGTTGGAGGGCATTTTGGACAGCTCCTATGAGTATGCGGTTTTTCTGGATACGCATGTAGCGCAGCTGCGCAGCCTGTACCAGCTAGCCAGGAGTCGCAACAAGCAGATGCTTTTGCATGCCGATCTGGTGCAAGGCTTGAAAAATGATGAATATGCAACGGAATATTTGTGTCAGGAGATTAAGCCGTTCGGGATTATCTCGACCCGGTCCGGAGTGATTGCCACAGCTAAAAAGAAGGGAATTCTTGCGGTTCAGCGGGTGTTCCTGCTGGATACGATTGCGCTGGAAAAAAGCTACGCGCTGCTGGAAAAAACACGGCCTGATTACATCGAGGTGCTGCCAGGCATTGTTCCACCCATGATTAAAGAGGTCAGTGAACGTACGGGTATTCCCATATTGGCGGGCGGACTGATTCGTACCCCGGAGGATGTGGAAGCGGCTCTCGCTGCGGGAGCTACAGCGGTGACGACATCCAATAAACAGCTGTTCGAGCATTACAAGAAGTAATAGGAGGTAGATTTCCCTTTTCATCATGTACAGTGTGTGCTACGATATGGATAAGTTAATACTCGTCAGGAGATTTGGAGAGACCATGAACCGCTCGGCATATGCCGCAGTGATGTTCGTGGTCTTTTTTTATATCTTTTGATGACTGGGTTGGCAGATCGCATCGTGAATATATACAAAGCTGGAGGGATAGATGATGGGAGAACAGGGATTTGCTGCGCAGGAGAGAACGGCTGTTTTGGAGCGTATGGGGCAGGAGCATTTTGATATATTAATTATTGGCGGCGGCATTACAGGAGCCGGAATTGCACTGGATGCCGCGGATCGCGGCTTGAAGACGGCGCTGGTGGAAATGCAGGATTTCGCAGCAGGCACGTCCAGTCGCTCTACCAAGCTGGTGCATGGCGGTCTTCGTTATTTGAAGCAGTTTGAGGTTAAGATGGTAGCCGAGGTTGGGAAGGAGCGGGCGATCGTATTCGAAAATGGCCCGCATGTGACCATACCGGAGCGTATGCTGCTTCCTTTTCACAAGAGGGGTACGTTTAATGCGTTCACCACCTCGATTGGTCTGCTGGTATATGACTTTCTTGCTGGAGTGAAACGCAGTGAGCGCCGCCGCATGCTGGACATCCAGGCTACGCTGGAGCGTGAGCCTTTGCTGAAGCGGGAAGGATTGAAGGGCAGCGGCAGCTATGTAGAGTATCGTACAGATGATGCTCGCCTGACGATTGAGGTTATGAAGGAGGCTGTTGCGCGAGGAGCGTTGGCGGTGAACTATGCCAAGGCTGACAGGCTGCTGTATGATGACGGACGAATCAGCGGCGCAAGTGTAACGGATCGGGTCACAGGGAAGCCTTACGAAATTCGGGCATCGCTGGTCATTAACGCGGCCGGACCATGGGTGGATACGCTGCGGGAGATGGATCGCTCCAAAGAGGGTAAAATGCTTCGCCTGACAAAAGGTGTCCACCTGGTATTTGATGCCAAGCGCTTTCCGCTCAAACAGGCGGTGTACTTCGATACATCGGATGGACGCATGGTATTTGCGATCCCGCGTGATGGCAAAACCTATGCGGGTACGACCGACACGGTATATGAGGGGGATACAGCTCATCCCCGAATGACTGCCGAAGATCGGGCGTATGTGCTTCAGGCGATCAACGGGATGTTCCCGGATATGAAGCTGAGTGATAAGGATGTGGAATCCAGTTGGGCAGGGGTACGGCCGCTTATTTATGAAGATGGTAAAAGCCCTTCGGAAATTTCACGCAAGGATGAAATTTGGGAATCCCGTTCAGGCTTGATCACGATTGCGGGAGGCAAGCTGACAGGCTACCGGAAAATGTCCGAACTCGTCGTGGATCGAGCAGTACGCGAGCTGGGACGCTTGCATGGGCAGAGCTTCCGGGCGTGCCGCACCCGACATATCCCGATTTCGGGCGGCAGCGTAGGCGGCTCGGCAGGCTGGGACGCCTTCGTGAGCAAGCAAGCCACGGCGGGTGCTGTGCTCGGCCTATCGCCACAAATGGCCAGAGCATGGGCCACTCGATACGGCTCCAATACAGAGCGGCTGTTTGCCATCGCGGCGCGCAGCATGAAGGAGGCCACGGAGACGGAAGCGGCGCTGCCTCTGGAAGTGCGTGTCCCGCTCTTGTATGCGATGGAGCAGGAAATGACGGTGACCCCGTCTGATTTCTTCATTCGTCGAACGGGAGCGCTGTTCTTCCAGATTGACGAGGTGAAGCGCTGGAAGGAGCTCGTCATTGCACTGATGTCTGAACATGCAGGCTGGAGCCCTGCGCGAGAGCGCCAATATGCGGCTGAGCTGGATGCTTATCTGCATGAAGCGGTGACGCCTGTAGAGGTAGAAAAGAAGCCAGACGTCGTGAAGGCCATTTGATAAAGCGATGCGAAGAGCGTCCTTGCGTCTTTGGGTGCCCTCTTCCAGTGCTCTCGAATATGCAAAGAACCTCCGTTCCACCAGCTATTTGTGGAACGGAGGTTCTTTTGGTATATAAATGCTTACAGCATCAGATGGAACAGGAACGGTGCAGCCGCCAACGTAAAGAGAGCGGCGAGCACCATAGAGATGCTGGAAATGGTACCTGTCAGCGAGCTGAATTCAAATGCTTTGGAGGTGCCAGTGCCATGAGCACCGGTACCGAGCAGTACCCCGCGCGAGACTTCATTTTCGATACGGAACAGCTTGACGATCATCGGACCAATAATGAGACCACTCAAGCCGGTCAAAATAACGAATACAGCCGTGACGGTTGGATTACCGCCAATCGCTTGTGATACATTCATGGCAATGGGTGTCGTAATGGAGCGGGGAATCAGGCTGCTGAGCAGCGACGAGTCCAGATGCATCCATTTGGCAAGAGCCATGGAGGACAATACAGCTACAACGGAGCCTGACAGCACACTAAATACGATTTGGGACGCATGCTTCTTCAACACAGGGAAGTTGCGGTACAAAGGAACAGCAAATGCAATCGTAGCTGGTTGCAGCAGCGTGGACAGCAAGTGCGCACCCGAATTATAGGAACGGTAGTTCACGCCCGTCAGCGTCAAAATCAAAATAATAACAACGGGTGTAATAAGCAATGGAGACATATACACCTTGGGCAGGGTGCGATACATGCGTTTGGCCATCCAATAAATAGCGAGTGTCAATACAATACATAGAAGACCGATCATGATGATTTGTGCTCCTTTCGTTTACCAAGCAGACTGGCGACCATACCCGTGCAGGCCATCACCAGAAAGGTGCCGAGCAACACCACCAGCATAATACTCATACCATCGTGTTCCAGCATCGGCCAATAATTCATAACACCGACAGCGGAGGGAATAAAGAATAATAGCAGCTCAGCCAGCAGCCAGTTCGCGCCAACCTCAATCCAGCTTAGTCGGACCAAACCGGTTTGCAGCAGAATAAAAAGGATTACCATACCGACAATGCTACCGGGTACAGGCAGGTGGAGCCAGGAAACTGCCGCGTTCAGGATGAGTGAAAAGGCCATCAGGACGGCAATCTGGAGGACACCGCGTATGAAGCTTTTCATATATATTAACTCCTATCTTTGAATTTCGTTGTTTTCAAACTGTAATGAAATTTTACATCACCAGCTTTCATGAGTAAAATGCATATAAAGAATGAAACGTATTCCGTTTGTCTATGGGAGAAGGTGCAAGTTTGGATATCCGACATTTACAATATTTTTTAGAAGTAGCGCGGCTGCGCAGCTTTACAAAGGCGGCCCAGAGCATGTTCATTACACAGCCAACGATCAGTAAGACGATTAAAAGCCTGGAGGATGAGTTGGGTGTTACCTTGTTCGACCGAATTGGCAAAAGAATCGAGCTGACGGACGCTGGGAAGGTGATTGAGCTTCAGGCTCAAGCGATTGTGAAGTCCTTTCAGAGCTTGTCCTCGGAGCTGAGTGATTTGATGAACCTGAAAAAAGGACATATCCGTATCGGCCTGCCGCCGATGGTTGGATCGAGCTTTTTTCCGCGTGTTATTGGGGAGTTTCACAAGGCTTATCCCGATGTGACCATTCAATTATTCGAGGATGGGGCGAAGAAAGTGGAGCGGGACGTAGGAGCCGGGGCATTGGATATCGGAGTGATTGTGCTGCCTGCGAGTGGAGATATGTTTGAGACGTTTCTATTTGTGGAGGAAAAGCTGAATCTGCTCGTTCACCCTACGCATGCATTGGCTGAGTGCAAGGAGGTTCCGTTATCCGCGCTGGCGGAGGAAGCGTTTGTACTGTTCCGCGAGGATTTTACGCTGCATGACCGTATCATTGCGGAGTGTGTCCGTGCCGGCTTTCAGCCGCGTGTAGTCTACGAAAGCTCACAATGGGATTTGATTAGCGAAATGGTTGCAGCGAACCTGGGGATAGCGCTATTGCCAGAGGCCATTTGCCGGGATCTGGATTCCGAGCGCTTGCGCATTCTTCCGTTGGTAGACCCCGTCATCCCCTGGCATTTGGGAATGATCTGGCAGAAGGATCGTTACCTGTCCTTTGCAGCCAGAGAATGGATATCGTTCACACAGGAGCTGCTGCGGACAGAGTATGGCAGTAAGTAGCCCATAATAAAAGCTGCCCTTATGGGCAGCGATGCAGCTTGCGTCTATGAATGTGCCTGATTGTTTTGGTTTACCGCTCGCTTGGTGTGAAGGTATTTGTCCATAATTCGGTCAAGCCTGGAGGATTTGTCCAATACGCGTTCATCCTTTAATCCATGTAAGTTAGCCATGCGATTCAATTCGCGGCGTTCTTTTTCCATGAGTTTCTCCAATTGTTCGAGGTTCAGAAAGCCCACCCCCCAAGTCGATTGTAAGGCATGTCTCCACTAGCGGCAGAAGAATCTTTATAGCAATGTTTTTTCCATTTTACCACATTTTATTAACAATAATCCAGCTTACCTGACATTTAGCGACTAATAATCATGGTTTTGCCAGCTCTACCCGATTGCGCCCTGAACGTTTGGCCTCATATAGAGCGTCATCCACTTTCTCCAATAATTTATCCACTGTAATGTCAGGAAAACTGCCTGCTCCGACAGATACTGTCAGAGGAACGATGGTTCCGTCATTCAGTTGGAATGGGCCATGTTCCACAGCCTTTCGAATCTTCTCGGCAAGGCTTGCTGCCTTCTGGCTGTCGCAATCTCCAATCAGAATGGCAAATTCTTCACCGCCTTTGCGGGAGGGGTACGCCCTCCTTGTAGACTCCTGGTTTAACAAAATGCCCAATTGGCTTAAGACGGTGTCTCCGTTCAAATGACCATACGTATCATTAATTTTTTTAAAGTGGTCAATATCCAGCATCACGAGTCCAAAGGGTTGTTTTGTAGCCTTGGAAGTATGAAAGACCTCTTCAAACAAAGCATCGAAAGCGCGCGGACTGTATAACCCGGTTAAATGGTCCCGATTCGCTGCCTCTTCGAGCAGATGAATGGCCCGTTCTGTTTTTTTGATATGGGACATCATAAAATAAGTGAACAAGCCGCCAAGCAGCTTAACGGTTGTGACGATTATAATCGTTTCATTATTAGGAGGATTAACCACAAAAAAAGTAGATAACAGCGATACAACAGCAGCTCCAATCACGGCTGACATCCATTTGCGGAGCGTGAGGCTTTTTCCTCGAATGAAGGTAAGTGAAATGCCCAGTGTCATGAAGCAATTGACAGTAGCAGTCAGAGAAACATCTGTCCAACCACCGGTGATGTAAATACGGTACAGGCTTATGATCAGGGCGGTCAACAGACCGGATATCGGTCCTCCCATATAAACAGAGATGATAATAGCCAATTGGCGCAGATCGACCACAAAATGCCCGTTGATCCATAAACCAGTTATCATTAAAAGAATACCAAACAGTCCCAGCATTAACCCGCTTATTACCCGACGGATATAAATATGTTTTTCCAGGTAACGTTCGTATTTTCGTGATAGCAAATTTCCAAAGAATAAGAAGCTCGTTAATAATCCGAAATTGTTAATTAATTCTTTTAACATAACCCTATCCTTTATGCTGTAATGTGAGTTGGACACTGCTGAGAATAAAGTAATAAGCCTACTTTCTATATTTCGGTAAAAATTATGTGCGAGTGAATACCATTCGACTACAAACGATGCTTATGTCCCTTACGTTTCCTTTATCTTCGTGATAAAGTGAAAGGACTATAACCGGAACGGGTGATCGTATGAAGGAACCAATTCACATATCTGTGCGTCCACTTGTGGAATACGTGCATCGGAGTGGCAGCATTCACAGTGGTTTCCGCTCAAACAGCAGTATGCTGGAAGGAACTCGTGTGCATCAGGTAATCCAGAAAGGCTATAAGGAGCATGACCGCAAAGAGGTGTATTTGCGCACGGAAATTCCATATCAGGATGCGTTGTTTATTATCGAAGGCCGCTGTGACGGGTTGATTGAGCTGGATGGTGTATGGACGGTGGATGAGATCAAATCGATATCTCTGCCCCTCGAAGAAATCCAGGGGGATGGTCAACCCGTACATTGGGCGCAAGCGTTCTTATATGCTTATATGATTGCTCGCGAGGAGCAGCATCTTTCCA
This sequence comes from Paenibacillus peoriae KCTC 3763, assembly GCF_000236805.1. GTDB lineage: Bacteria > Bacillota > Bacilli > Paenibacillales > Paenibacillaceae > Paenibacillus > Paenibacillus peoriae. The sequence goes on from NZ_AGFX01000018.1 coordinate 369,668, forward strand.
TGCAGGTACAGCTTACCTATGTACAGGCACACAGTGAAGACACTCGACGATTTAGACGGGAACTCTCCTTTGCAGAGCTGGAATCTTTTGCACAGGAGATGATTGCCGGTTATGCACCGTACGCGTTCCTGCTGAGAGCACACGCGGAGCAACGGGGTGCCAGTATTGGCGCGTTGGACTTTCCCTTTGACACATATCGTTCAGGCCAGCGAACTCTCGCGGGTTCGGTGTACAAAACGATTGCCGAAGGGGTCAGCCTGTTTGCCAAAGCACCCACGGGTATCGGTAAAACAATATCCACCTTGTTTCCTGCAATCAAGGCCATCGGCGAAGGGGTGGTGAGTCGGGTATATTATGTGACGGCCCGTACTACGACCCGCGCAGCAGCAGAAGAAGCGTATGCCAAAATGCAGACTCAAGGGCTGCACATGCACGTGGTGACCTTGACTGCAAAGGATAAAATTTGCTTTAAGGATGAAAATGATTGTGATGCCGGAGCATGCAGCCTGTGTGAGGGCTATTATGACCGAATCAACGGTGCGGTGTCCGATATTTTGGCCAATGAGACCTTAATGACTCGGGCAGTGATTGAGCATTATGCACGCAAGCATAGGGTATGTCCATTTGAATTTTCACTAGATGTAGCGTATGTCTCGGATGGTATAATCAGTGATTATAACTATGTTTTCGATCCGCGTATTTCTTTGAAGAGATTGCTGGAGGAGCAGAAGCGAAAAGGCGTTGTATTAGTGGACGAGGCGCATAACCTGGTGGAACGCGGCCGGGATATGTTTTCGGCGGAAATGCTGAAATCGTCTTTTCTGGAGCTGAAAAGGGAATTTAAACTGCTCAGCCCGGAGATCGCCGCAGCTGCGAGCGCAGTGAACGCGCATATGATTACGCTGCGTAAATTGCATGCGGACGCAGGAAAAACAGTGGAAGCGTCCGCACCGCAAGCGTTGCTGGAACTGCTGGCACCTTTCGTGGAAGCAGCCGAACGTGAACTGGTAACGGGTGGCAGCGTGAGCGGCGTCCAGCGTGCGAGCAGTACAGGTGCAGCTTATGCATTGCTTCTGGATACATACTTTGCCGCTCAAAATATGCTGCGAATTGCCGCTTTGTACGATGAACGCTACGTTACCTATATTGAAGCGGGACGCAGTGAAGTGCGGGTCAAGCTATTCTGCCTTGATCCTTCGCATTTGCTCGGACAGGCTATTAAGGGCTACCGCTCCGCTGTTTACTTCTCCGCAACATTGACGCCGCTTGCTTATTACCGAGATATGCTGGGAGCGAAGGAGGAGGACTATACGTTGCAGGTTCCCTCTCCCTTCCATCAGGAGCAATGGGATGTACGTCTATTGCCGCTCTCTATTCGTTATCGGGACCGTGAGCGCTCAAAGGGAGCGATTGTGAATATGCTGGCCGGACTGGCAGAGGAACGTAAAGGGAACATTCTCGTGTTTTTCCCGTCCTACCCGTATCTGCGCGAGGTATACGAGGAGTTTATGATTCGGGACGTACCGGCAGATACGTTGGTGCAAAGTCCGGGTATGACCGAACCGGAGCGCGATCGCTTTCTGGAGGCATTCCAGCCTGGACAGGAGCGTACCTTGCTCGGCTTTGCCGTGCTGGGTGGTGTATTTGCCGAAGGGGTCGACTTACCGGGAGATCGCTTGAACGGGGTTGTGGTTGTTGGTGTTGGATTGCCGCAAATCGGCGCAGAGCGGGATGTGCTGCGTGAATACTTTGCAGAGCAAGGACGGAACGGCTTTAACTATGCGTATGTATACCCTGGGATGAATAAAGTCCTTCAGGCAGGAGGCAGACTTATCCGTACAGAGCAGGACGAAGGCCTGCTGGTGCTGGTAGATGATCGATTTGCCAAGGAGCCGTATGCTTCTTTGCTGCCGGAGGAATGGAGGAGCTATCGTTTGGTGGAACAAGCGGGATTAGGGAAGGAATGGACAGGCTATGAATTTTAATTTTCATAATGACTCCATACGCGGGGTGCTGCGCCGTTTTGGTCAAGAGGAGGCCGAAGTGGACAATATGGAGACTTTTGTGACTTTTGCGCGCTTGGCTAGCAGTATTTTCAGAGAAATGGATACGGATCTTACCAGGCTGGGAGCCTCACAGGGCCGGGTCATTGTCCTGAGCCTGTTACATTTTTATGCACCGCATCGAATGACACCCTCGGAACTGGCTGAAAAGGCTGATGTCACACGGGGAACCATGACAGGGCTGATTGATGGGCTGGAACGGGATGACATGATCGAACGCGTGGCTCACGAAAGTGACGGGCGGATGGTGACCATCGGATTAAAGGAGGCCGGACGAGAGCTGCTGAGAACGGTAGGTCCTTATTACACCAAGCTGATCCGGTCATGTATGACGGAGTTTACAGCACAGGATCATGAGACCATGAAGGCCTTGCTTGGGAAAATGAAAAGCGGCTTTGAGCGATCCTTTCCGAAAAGCTGAGCGCCTGATTTTGAGACAGGGAATAGGGGAGATAAACATGTTCTTTTATGCAGATGAGGTCTATGAAAACCGTGATTTTGGCTCGATGGATGCCAGGGAAGGCGAGTGGACGAATTGTGAGTTTACCCGATGCCGTTTTCGGGGAGTGGAGATGAATGAGTCGCTCATGGAAGGCTGTACTTTTGTGGACTGTGATTTTACCGGAGCCATTCTGAATGCCTCTCATTACAAGGAGTCTGCTTTTACAAATTGTCTATTCACCAGTGCCAATCTGTTTGTAGCCCGGTTTGACAACTGCAAGCTGGTGGGCTCGGATTTTGCGGGGGCCAATATGGACGGGATTACGATTACGGGGGGAGACTGGTCTTATACGAATCTGCGTCATGCGGATTTAAGGAAGCAGGATTTGCGGAAAATACGCTTCAAGGAGGCAGACTTGTCTGAATGTAATCTGGAAAAGGCAGATTTGCGCGAAGCAGATCTTACTCACGTAAGATTGCATAAAGCACATCTTCAGGGAACGGATCTGCGCGGCGCGAAGATGGATGGTGTGAATTTTAAAGATTTGAATATCACTGGAGCCAAGTTGGATATCCAGCAGGCCGTAGCCGTGGCTCGCTCCTATGGAGCGAAGGTGGAAGGGTAAAAAAACACGAGGACATCACTGAGTCTGCCTCCCTCTGCGATGTCCCCCACTGGTGGAATGGACATATGACCAGGATTCCCCTTATCCAGCGCCAGAACCGCAGAAGCGGTTCAGGGACGGATAGGGAAGCGGTTATTTTATATGTGAATAAGGCCCTAAGAGGGGATTCTGTGGCGGAGAGAAAGGAGACATTAGTTGTATTTGCCCTTTTTTTTCAGTTGAGCAAGGACTACATAATGATCCAGACGTTGGCTTAACTCTAAAATGGAAGGGTCGGTAAATGCGGTGTATTGTGCCTTTGTAACAAGCTCTCTGCGCAATTTTTCAATGATGGCATGTAAACTATCTTCGGCTTCGTTCAGATTAGATACCATAGGCTGCACCTTCTTCCCTGCTATTCATTAGATTATAAAAGTAATTGCATAAAATTTGAAGCATATATAATTGGTAAAAATATGTATTTTTTAACTGATCTAAATCACCATAGCACATTTACTCCTGTGCAGCGATCAGGCATAATGAAGAATGATGCCGATAAGAACAAGCCTGTTTTACGGGGATAAAGGAAGGAAGAGACAGATGAGTCAGACAAACGTTTATTTTAATCATGATGGTGGAGTAGATGATCTGGTATCCCTGTTTATGCTGCTTCAGATGGAGCAGGTTCATTTGACCGGAGTATCTGTGATTCCAGCGGATGGCTACCTGGAGCCTGCAACGGACGCCAGCCGTAAAATTATTGATCGTTTTGGACAAAATAAAGGGCCTGTGGAAGTTGCTAAATCCAATTCACGCGGCAAAAATCCATTTCCTGCCGCTTGGCGTTTACACTCCTTCTATGTGGATGCATTACCAGTGCTGAATGAATCGGGGCACATGGAAGCGCCGCTTTCATCCCTGCCGGCTCATCAGCATCTGATCGAAAAGGTACGTGGAGCGGAAGGTAAAACGCTGTTGTTGTTCACCGGACCGCTAACCGATCTGGCACGCGCGCTGGATGAGGCACCGGACATTGAAGCCAAGATTGAAAAGCTGGTATGGATGGGCGGCACCTTTGAAAAAGGAAATGTAGAGGAGCCAGAGCATGACGGCACAGCAGAGTGGAATGTGTTCTGGGACCCCGAAGCGGCTTACCGTGTATGGCAAAGCGGCATTACGATTGACCTGGTGGCGCTGGAAAGCACAAGCAAAGTGCCATTAACGCCAGCCGTACGCAACCGTTGGGCTGCCGAGCGCCGCTATGAGGGCGTGGATTTCCTGGGCAATTGCTATGCAGGCTGTCCGCCGCTCGTTTATAGTGAAACGAATTCAACATACTTTCTGTGGGATGTTCTGACCACTGCATCTGTCGGACGCCCGGACATTGTCAAGAAAAAGACGGTGCATTGCAGCGTCATCGCTGAAGGTCCAAGTCAAGGCAGAACAGTGGAACAGGCGGAAGGTCGTCCTGTGAATCTGGTATATGACACAGACCCGGAAGCCTTTTTTACGTATATGACAGATTTGGCCAAGCAGGCTGCTCCCAAACGCTACTAAGCCTGGCTGCGTCTATACGTGCTGCTTGAAGTGCGATGTAATCCATCTGCAAGTACTATATATCAAAACCCGTGACGTTTTTGGTCACGGGTTTTTTGTGTTCAGGCAGCCCGAGCTTTCTGCTTCGATTTACCTACTCGCTTGCGCAAACCTCCATGTTGTAGGTCTAGTGAGAAGGCTATTTTGGGAGGTATCGGGCATATAAATACATATTCATGAAACTAATTGGTGATTTTCAAAGTTTTTCACGCTTCATTTAAAATTTCATCATATGAAAAAAGTGTAATAAAATAGGAGGATAGTACCAGTAATATCATGTAAATATTCTATATAATAGGTTTAGAGGTGGGATTATGAATAGACTGGAAGCACTAGAACACTTTCGTGAGACCTACGCAAAAGAGGTGCTAAATCAGAAAATACACCAAGTAGTGTCTTTGTATGAACAGCGAAAAGAAGAACTCATCTTATCTTTTATTCAATCCTTTCAATGGATTTGTCAGCAGGCTAATCATATAGAGGTGCCCAAAGGCAGGATCGGATACATAACCTATTCCATGCGGCGTACCTATCTGATGGAGCGAAACTATAACTATATCATCGAAGCCTATGATAAAAGCTGGTTCTTTGATCCTGGGCCATGCCAAGGAGTTTATGATGCAGGCTGGGCTTTCAGCTTTTGGGGAGAATCGGTGGATGAATTGAGCCAGCTCCGAAAGCCTTATATGAATAAGGTTATTCAGCCTGATGTAGAGCGATTTGCACTTCATGCTGTAGAGGAATTTCATCAATATATTTTGCAGCTAGCCAGGGATGCTATTAGACAGGCTGTACAAACACCGGAATTTAAGGTGCTAAGGTGCGAGGATGATTTGGAAGTACGAATAGGGGAGTATAAAGGAATCAGTAAGGTGGTGTATGCAGCAGCCAATGGAATATTACATGATTCAGCAAGATGATCGTATCACAGAGTATATGCATCCCGTAGAGATGAATCGCAGGCAGCTACTGGAGTGGGCAGCCAGTGCAGAGGATTCCATTTTACAATTTTATGTCTCAGGTGACGCAGACTATATTGATTTTATGGAGTATCCGGTACCCATCGTTTCCGAACAGCTCAAGGAGATTTTTGATAGATATCAAGCGGGCTTCAACTGGAAGCTGGTTGTTTATGCCGATATGCAGCGAATGCAGCAGACGAGGTATTGGCTGGCTCACCCGCCTAGCCTTATGTGTTTATCACAGCTTAGTGAGTATCATAGGGACGGTACACTGAGGAAAATCATTTTAGATGAATATGCAGTGAGGAATCACAAGATTTTCAGGGTTCAGGATGCAAATCATCATATCATTGTAGATCTCGATGTGGCTGAATGTATTTTAAAGTTTAATTTGACAGGCTTGAAATTACAAAAGGTCGATACAGCGAGTCCATCTATATAAAGGAGAGTCCAGGAATGAGTGAGAGCTATGTAGTGGACGGGGCACAGATACATTGCAGCTATGGGAGTCATACGGGAAGATTTAGCGTTTCAGCTAACAGGGGGATCAGCATTGGCGATAAATTGCAGGGGAATATTCAGGATTTTTACCCGCACACGCATATCCCGTCTTTCGGAACGTGCCGCAGTATGCATAATCCTGCAGTGGTTTCTGCTAACAAAGGTAATTCCGGAAAAATAATTCCACAGCCCTGCAAACCGAGTGTATCTATGCCTTGGTTGAATGGAAAAAGAGATGTATACGTAGATCAATCTCCGGCCCTTATGAGCTGTTCCACGAATTTATGCATGTGGTGCGGCAAAATTTCATTTACAACAGATGGGCAGGAATAGCTAACAGATTACAGGGATTTGCATCACATGAAAAGCAAACGGGGGTTGTAAGATGGGACTGGCTGGAACTGTGCTGACTTATGGCAATATTAGAGTGAATGCTCCATATGAAATTGTCCGGCTGCTGGATTTTAAATTGACGCAGAAGGTGAATGCTCATGGCAAGGTATACATCACTGCACTCATACCGGATGAGGATCATGCAAAGTATGATGGATTAGCTTACGCTGAGGATGTGCTGGAGGTATATGAGACGGATGAAGATCAAGGGGCGGTTAGTATTTTTAAAGGAATCGTCACCAATATTTGCATCGGATTCAAAAATGGCGTATATCACATGTACCTTGAGGCAGCCTCTTTTACATATTTGCTGGATCAACAACCGAAAAACCGTTCGTTTCAAAACGGGAATTGGACGTACTATCAATTATTCCGCGAGCTCGTAGATGCCTATCCACACGGGGATTTTATTGACCTGAGGGACAGCGATAACAAGTTGGATGGCTTTACTATTCAGTATCGAGAGACTGATTGGGAGTTTCTGAAAAGAATGGCCTCTCACCTGCAAACCGGATTGATTGCCGAGATCACCTCCGTGTTCCCAAGATTGTGGGTGGGCACCTCGAAGGAACAGGTGAAGGGTGAGCTGCATGGTATTAATTTTACTCTTCAAAAAACAAAGTCAGGTTCCAGGTATATATACGCTGAGGTGGAGGATACGAAACGCTTTGAGCTTGGAGATGTTGTTGTGTTTCAACGAAAGCATTGGATTATTGATCAGATTCATGCAGAGATGAAGCAAGGTGTCATGACCTATGATTATGCTCTTGTTCCGGAAGCAGGTATTCCAAGAGAGGTTATACATAATCGGTTTATACAAGGAGCCTCGATTGAGGGAAAGGTTATTGATTTAGACAGTGAAGGAGAGGCCGTCAAGCTCCACTTGTCTGTAGATGCCTTGCAGTCCAAAGCCGAAGGCTGCTGGTTTTCTTACCCGACGATGTACACCGGGGATGGGATTGGTTGGCATTGCATGCCTGAGCTTGGAGATCATGTCCATTTGTATTTTCCATCGAGCAACGAGCGGGATGCTCATGTGATTCAATCTCTTCGCAAGAGAGATCACAAAGGAGATGAAATCAGCAAGCCGGAAAGAAAGCTTTTCCATACCAAAACTCAAAAAATTGCGAGATTCGACGACAAAGAAGTAGCCTTTTCCACCCAAAAAGAAAAGATACTTGTACGCTTAAATCCTGCCTCCGGTATTCACGTGTATAGTCATCACGATCTTACCTTTCACGCCGATACAGACTTGGTGCTGCATGGCAAAAAGGTACAGATGACCGCTACTCGCGAGCTGTCTTTGACGTGCAAAACCAGCTATATCCGAACCGATGGAACGCTTCATATCAAGGCTGGTAAGCTCGTGAAAAATCAGGTGCCTGATGCAGAGCTGAAGGCCTACAAATCCCTGGTTCAGGAATTGAAGGGGAAGGGGTATCCGCAATGGGTACAGGATTTGCTGCTTCAATATAAAACGGACTACTACAAAGCTGTGGCAGCAGGGGACAAAAAGGCTGCCAAGGAAGCAGCGGCCAAGGCCAAGCAATTGCGTCAGCAGGTGGCAGAAATAGATCGTATGCCTGCCTGGGCCAGAGCGCAAATGCATGAGTACACGTCCCAATGGTGGGAAGCGCATGGCGCCAACGATAAAGCCAAGCAAAAGCAGATGCATCTTCTCGCCAACCAGTTGCGAGACAATGTGATCATCAACGAGCTGATTCGCGGCCATTCGGCCAACTCCTATCTCGATGCGAATCGGCTGGAAGAGCTATCCGGGGAATACGCCGATGCGGCTCATAAGCTGACCATAGCCGATCAAAAGGCTATCGCCAAGGAAGCGGCTGCCCTGCGGAGCAAGTATGGCGTGAACAGCCTGCTTGCGAGAGAAAATTTGAACAAGCTTGCCAAGAAATATCCGGATAGCTTCTCATACAAGCTGCCGACTACAGGCGATTGGGATCAGGAGCTTAACGCCGCATTGCACGATTTTGCGAAAAAATACGGCTTGGAGAATAAGGGCTATGGCCGTGATGTGCTCGCAGTGTACCTGCATCAAGTAGCCAACGGCATTCTTCCGTGGCCTAAAGTTAATAAGGCTACAACGCCAGCTGCTCCGACAACGAAAACGGAACCGGGCAAGAAGACGCCGACTACTCCTGAAAAGCCGACGAAGGAGGAACCGAAGCCTACACCATCCAACAGCTCTGCTGAGGAGAAAAGGAAAGCCATTGTAGAATTCGCCAAGAAGTTTTTAGGCAAGATTCCTTACTGTATGGATTCTAAAATTAAAACAATGAAGCTTGATCCCGATAACCCACCTATATACATGGACTGCTCTGATTTTAGTTCCTCCGTGTACTTGACCATATTAAATGTGCATATAGGGGGTAATACAAGTGCTCAAATCCAGCGGGGAACCAAAGTGAGTCATGAGAATTTACGAAAAAGCGGGGACTATAAGAATCTCAAATTAGGTGACTTAATCTTATTTGATTGGGGGAGTGCGGAGAAAAAAACCGAATTCAAAGTAGATCATGTAGGAATATATGTGGGAGATGGAAAGTTCATTCACGAGCATGGTTGGGCACGTACTCTTGCTGAAATGAAAAAGGATCGCAAGCCATCTCACAATGTAACAATAGATAAATTAAGCAAAGATTGGGGAGAGGGTTATGGTTTTATATATACAAACGTTATAGCAGTTAGACGTATTATACAAGATGATGGCTCAATAATTAACAAATAAGAAAGTAAGCAAGTAGTTTGAACGTCATAATACTATTTGATTCAAAGCTATTCTGTCAGGAGAAAATAGCACTGACCTGATTAATGGGTAGGCTTTATTAAGAACGGATGAGAAAGTGGTGAGAAAGTGAATTCTATAAAAATCATACTGGTTATTACTTTTGTAGCCATTATATCGGCATGTAGTGGGTTTAAAGGAGAGGAAGCTGTCCCGTCTCCTCACTCCCAAGAAGTATCATCACACAGGGTAACACAAGATACTAGAAATATTACTGAGAAAGAAGCACGGTGGCTTTTAAATGGAGAAGAAGACCCATATCCGACTCAATTTTTGACCAATTTAGATGATCCTACAGGAAAGACATATATACGTATCGATGACTTGATAGATGCGATGCAAACTAAAGAAGAGCGAATAAAATATCGCGACTCCCAAGTAACTGTCAGTAGAGTATCAAATGATGGAAGTCGAATGGCGATCGTAAGGACAATCTCTGATATGGAAGAAGGGGACGAAGAACACATTCTTGAGGTATATGATCTGAACTCAGGAAAAAAAGAGTCCGAGTTTGAACTGCCTTCAACGGCTTACCCCGTAGTCTCTCCTGATTTAAGTAAATATCTTTATGGGTTGAATGGGCAAGTGTATTTATATGATGCAGTAAAGAGGAAAACGACAAAAATAGACCTTGGGAAACGTAAAATAGATTTAGGTATCATTAGTTCAGGATTATTTTCTCCAGATGGCACTAGATTCTGTTTTGAGGAAAATGACCAACTAGGTATTATCATGCTGAATCTGTCCGGTATTAGTGGAGCAAAACGCTTACTTGCAGGGTCTATGGTTTCGCTTTTGCAATGGGATCAAGAAGATAAATTAATTTATACAATTTCTGAAGAGGACGACAGTTACACAAAAGATGTCTATTCATTTGATATAGAGAGCGGAGAAAAAAGGTGGGTAACTAAAAGTACGGCACCATTTATACTATCCCCTGATCAAAAATTGGCGCTGTCCGCAGAATACGAAGCTTCAAAAATGTATCTAGTTCATCTGAGCGATGGAAGAAAGGAGGATATATCCTCTTTTACTAAAAAACAAGGAATACGCACGGCTCCAATACAGTGGATCGAAACAAAAACTAATTATATGAAGTATAGCAACAAGGTTAAAGTGAAAAGAATTACTGCCTCTTCTACGCTACCTAATCAGGGTATTCGTTCTTTTAATGTGAACAATTTAACAGATGAAAATTATTCAACCTCTTGGTGTGAAGGAACCAAGGGGGGCGGAGTAGGGGAAACGGTAACTATAGATTTGGGTTCAACTCAAGAGGTGAGAGGTATAGATATAACCGATAACACCATGTGGGTTAATAATAAGTATTTAAACGTAAGTAAAATCAAAAAAATGAAACTTGATTTTTCGGATGGGCAATCTGAAATGCTTGAGGGTAGTGACGCACGTTTCAAGTTCGATGAACCTATACGAACATCATTCGTTAAGATTACCATTCTAGAAGTGAAAAAAGGCACGGACTTCCCAAATACTTGTATAGGTGAGCTGAAGTTATTGTGATTAGTTGTAGGAAACGAAAAAAATTGCGGTGCTAATAAATAAAATCGCGTTATTCGCCATAATCTTTTCCATGCTATGCGGCTGTATACAATCGAATGAGGACCAAAAAGCGCAAGAGCAGAATGGAAATCATGCTTCTGTCTCTCAGTCCAAGAAACTTTCTCCAGCAAAAAGGCCCGTAAATTGGTTGTTGTTTGAAGCGGAAAATGGAAATATGCCCATGGAATATCTCGCTGATATGGATGATCCTACAGGCAATACCTTTATTGATTTGTACGACATTATAGGTAAATTACATGCAAGTGAAGGTGAAACGTATCCTGAATATGAGTTGTACCTGGCTGGGTTCTCGGATGATGGCAGGCGTATTGCTTTATTTAGAGAGTCGCAGGATTTGAATTATTTAATCATCAAAATCTTTGATTTATCTACCACTAAGAAAATGTATGAATTTAAGGTGCTGAATAGGGACTACGCCGTTATGTCTCCTGACTTACGCAAGTGTGTTTACACAGATGATGCTGCCTTTTTTTATTATATGAACCAGGGACAGAAAGCTAAAGCATTAGGGCAATTAAATGATGGTCACTATCTCGATCTTCCAGTGTTTTCGCCTGACAGTAACCAATTTGCCCTTGTAAATAGTAACCATAATGTATTGATATATGACTTGTCCAAAAACAAGCTAATCCAACAAATCAAGCTAGGATTAGAAGGAATACAGATCGAACAGTGGCTTTATAACGATCAATTGGTTCTCTCTTCCTACGAGAGGGATAAGACATATATGTTGGATATTAGGACTGGGGAGAAGAAGTTACTAATGAAAGCCACAGAATCTCCTGTTATAACTTCAGATAACCACAGGGTTGCTTATTTGAACTCGAAGGGTGAAATGCAACAACGAGACATCCAAACAGGTCTGCCTATAAAATACTCCAATGTATTCCACAGGATAGGCTATAACGTGTCCCCTACACAATGGGTACAGACAACAACGGATTTAATGAAATATCGAAAAAACATCACGGCACAGAAAATTATTGCTTCATCTACACTTTCAGACCAAGCAGGGAACTCTTATACTGCCGGGAACATCATGGATGGAGATGCAAGCACAGCTTGGTGCGAAGGAGTTAAGGGAGACGGAATTGGGGAGTGGATCAAAATTGATTTCGGCTCTATGCAAGAACTGAAGGGGTTTGAGCTTATTAATGGTTTAGCTAAGTCATCTAATGCTTTCCAAGTAAATAATAGAGTTAAACGAATGAAACTGGAGTTTTCAAATGGACAGACTTTGACGATAGATAATGATTTTATAAGCAACCAATTTCTTGATAACCCTATTCATACTTCATTCGTGAAAATAACGATTGAGGCAGTAGAGCGAGGAATCAAATATCACGATACCTGTATGTCGGAGATACGATTCTTCTAGCATTCCTAACAAAGGAGAAGGCATATGAAGTGGAAAGAGCCAACGTTTGGTGCAACCCCTATGTTGAAAGCTTTAACAACCGCTAATGCGCACAGGAAAGCAAAGGCTTTTGATCTGGCGGCAGAACAGAGGAAACAAAAACTGAATTATCCCGACTGGGCCCAAACCTGGATGCGTAAATACAAAGAGGACTGGTACATCGCTCAAGCGAGTGGAGACGAGGTCGGTATGCGTAAAGCGCAAAAGCTGGCAGAGGGACTTCGAAGCAAGCTCCGCGAAATGGCGACATTCCCCAAGTCGGCCCAAGAGCAGATGCAAAAAGAAACCGTCCGCTGGATGACCGCTGAAGCAAGCGGAAATATCAAGCAAAAGCTGGCTGCTGAGGAAGCGGGACGAGCTATACGAGAGAAGTTGGGTCTGATCGATACGAGTACTAAAGCACCACCAGAAGAACCAGTTACCAACGAACCGAAGGATGATTATAAACCTGAACAAGCACCTCCTGATAAGTCAGGAAATGATAGCTTTGAAGCTGAGCTTGCTAAATTCCCGGAATCATACAGACCAGCGCTATTGAAATTACACAAGCAACATCCTTCTTGGCGTTTTATAGCGGAAGAAACTAATGTAGATTTTAATAGTTTTCTCAAGGCAGAAATGAAAAATGGACTGGTGTGTACCTCAGTAGACAAATATGGATACAAACCGTCTTGGAAAGACCCTAAGTTCAAATATGATAGAGGATATAATGCTGCTTCTCCTAAGGCAGTTTCATACTTTTTAGATCCGCGTAATTTTCTGACTGAGTCTCGTGTATTCCAATTTTTATCAGGAAAGTATGATAAGAACACCCAAAATAAAGAGGCAGTTAATAAAGTGCTAAGCAAAAGTTTGGCTAATAAAGGAGATGTATTTCTAAAGGCAGGAGGCAATGAAGCGAGTGCAGTATTTTTAGCGGCAAAAGCCATGGTTGAATCGGGAGGTGGGACTTCTACTTTAGGCAAGGGAAAGGTCAACGGATATAGCGGATGGTACAATATGTATGGCATTGGCGCAAACGATGGGAGTGCACTCACAAATGGTGCAAAAAAGGCTAAGTCAGAGAACTGGAATTCTGTCGACAGTGCAATAATCGGCGGAGGTAAATGGATTTATAGAAATTATATTAAAACAGGGCAAGATACGCTTTATAGCTTAAAGTGGAATGTAAATTCCTTTAGGAACAATGGAACTGTTAGTAAGCAATATGCTACGAATATTATGGATGCTTATGTAAAGTCGGATCGTTTTTCCAAGGGTCTTAAAACCGTAGATGCACCTCTTACTTTTAGAATACCCGTTTATAAGAATATGCCTGCAACGGCTTGCCCTGAACCTACACAGGCTGCATCAAAGTAATCAAGTTATTATAAAATAGGCATTTTGAAAGAAGGGAAAGCGTGACTAATAAGAAGTTATTTGTACTTGTTTTAGCTGTTTTAATTTTTAGTGGTTGTGGTGTGAATAAAGAGGCCGAGGTAAAAAGTATCACTCCTAAATCGTCTACACCAACTATTGTTAGTCCTGAGAAAGTGAAAGATTCTGCAAAACACACTGTGCAAGATTCTAACACATTAGATCAGTTTATAAAAAAAATCCAACCCCAAAATGAGCAGCTTCAAAAAGTATTAAAAGAAGATTTGGACCGTGATGGAAAGCCGGAATACGTGCTTGCTTTTGGATTAGAAAAAGAGGAGATTTACAACATATTTGTAGTTCGGGAGGAGGATGATGGCTATCACATCATTGATAAACTAGAGGATCCCGTTATAGTTGTGCACCTAAATACTGATGTGAAAATCATGAAGCTGGATCAAACGGATCAAAAGTTTATCGTTGTATACTCTATAGGCGATGGAGGTGCTTACTCAGAGGGATTCTCCATATATGCTTTGGAAAATAATCATATTAAAAGTATAAATTCGGATTTTCCTAATGCCACAGGGCAAGGGATTCGGACGTTAAAAGATACTGATCATGACGGTGTTTTTGAAAGTGTCGATTATTACGAGTTTAGCGACACTCAGGAGCATACCATCGTAGTCTCTCAAAAATATGATGGAACAGGACCTGAAAAAATGGAGCTTTTATATAAAAATAAAAGTAAAAAGTTTGTGTATCCAAGCGACCCTAAGGCCGTGATACTGAATTACCTAGAAGATGATTATCTCATGAAATGGTTTGGATTACCTTTCCCTGAAATGGACCAGCTCATCGATCCGGCAGCAAGGCAAACGTATGATTTTGAGGATGCCGTCGATTTTTCCGGTTTAGCATATTTATCTTACCCGGTTTTGGAACTGAGTTTTAATGAGGTTAGCAGCGATGATAACCGAAAAGTATATTCGGTAAAAGATAATTCAGAAGAAGAAAGGGCGAAAAAAGAAATTACGTTTACATTAGAAAAGCAGTCGGGCAAGTGGAGGATTATGAGCATAGAGATAAACGATAAATTATAGAGAGCGTGAAATGCAGCATGAATCACTTAAAGGACAGTCGTATATGGTGTGTCCTGTTACTACTAATTTCCTGTGTAGTAATGAACGGATGTACAAAAGAGAATGATTCTTCAATAACAAAAACAAATCATGCGCTTTCTCTCCAAAATGATGCTAAAACGATTTCCTATTCGAAAAAGTTGGATGCGTTAGTACAAAAACTTCATTTAACCAACGATGAGAATGTGGAATCTGATGTCAGACAAAAAAAGATTGAGGAGTTCACACAGGAACTTAATTTGTTGTTAAACGAACCAGAAAGTGTAGAGATGAAGGATGGAGAACTAGTAGAAAAATTTGATAACAATCTCACTATCTTAACAAAATTGTTTCAGATAAAAAGTGGGCAGCTAAATGTTAGAGTTATGAATTATAGAGCACCCACTACGGTGACAGGTACAATCGGAGGGAAATACACATTTATTCAGTGGTGGAGTACGAAGGAACTTGTGCATGCCCAGATGCTTGAGAATGACGGGCCAGAATTAACTACAGATTTTATCGTTCGGGATTCAGAGCACGGAATACAGTTGTCGTTAGGGGGACATGTCTCCATTTATCATCCAAACCCCGTATTTGTTGATTTGTGGGAATTGTCTGGGCAAAAGTGGGCGCAGAAAAGTATAGATGTAGGTAAGATGAAGCTCCCGGATGCGTGGGAACTGAACAAGGATGTGGATGAGCTTATTTTAGAAAATCGGCAACATGAAAGCATGAGTATCGAGGTTTTAGACCACGGCGATGGTTTCTTAATAAACAGTGATGAATCTGAACAGAACATTATCATTGAGTTCTCCAAAAGCGGAGAAGTCCGTATAGATTCTGAACATAGCCTCACCTCAGATACTCATAGTGAGCAGCAAAGCTATGAACTCATTCAAGAAAAATATTCGGAAAACGGAATCGTTATTAAGTATCCTCAAATTACGAAGCTTGAGGATGCTGAAAAGCAGAAGTCTTTAAACCAATTGCTTAAGAACGAAGCTTTAAAAAGATTACACGAATACGGCTATTCTGATTCTGGAGCTCATCTCGAAATTGATTATGAGATTAAACGGCAAAGTGAACGGTTCTTGAGTATTGAATACACGGGTATTCGTTATGTGAAGAAGGCAGCCTATCCTAATCATATTTTCTATACAACTAACCTGGATATGAAGCAGGCTTCAAAATTAAGATTGAGTGATCTCATAAAGATCGAAAAACCTTTTATTGAGCTTTTAAAAAGCGGAAAATTCACAGCTGTAGAGCCAGCACAAAAAGGTTTAATCGGTAATTTTACTCAAGATAAGTTAAATCAATCGTTAACAGACGCAGATGTACTGGAAGGTTCAGCCGAGGAGTCAGAATCAGATACGTTTAGCTATCTCACAAGCGATTCACTGGGAATTAGTATTCCTGTGGTTCATGCAGCAGGGGACCACGCAGAGTATGAAATTCGCCTTCAACAGATTCCGGATGACATGAAGCAAAATAAGGAATTATGGAAAGAACTAAGTCCTGTTGTTGATCAGTCTGCTTCCGTTGTTAACGGAGGGAAATTGGATACCAATCAATATGAAATTGAAGAGTCACAGTCTTTTCGAACCACTTTCGAAGGCTTTGGGAAAGTACGGTTTGTATCCACATATGGATATACGGAAGGTTTTCGTAAATACTTTTTCTTTCTACTAGATAATAAAGGACATATTGTATATCCGTTCCCTGAGTTCTACGGGAACCATGGGTGGGTTGCATTTTATGGAGGCGTAAAAGCGGTAGCTTTCAAGGATGTAAATAACGATGGTTTGAAAGATGTTATCATCATCGCCAATGTGGATAACGGGATTGGAGGGCCTGATAGAACTGAGCCTTTCCCTATGGCAGGCATATATTTTCAGAGAAAAAATAAAACCTTTACCATACTCCCTGCACTGGATCAGGCCCTCAATGATAAGGGACATAACCAAACCATCAAGGATGTCATTCAATACGTAAGCAAACAACGGATAAACGTAAACTAACCGACCAAAGGAGCAGAAACATGGGATATCCAATCATCAAGCATAACGGAGCTGTTCTATCTCTTCAAAATCCGAAGGTTAAAGTTGTACAGAAAATGAATGAGCATGTGAAGGTCTTTTTGACGGGCGTGTTAAACGGTACACAAATGGAAGAGTACACAGCTCATATGGATGCAGGAGCCAAGCTGGTTATTTCTTATGTGAATGATGATCATAAACAGATTGTGTTGTTCAGGGGATTAACCACGCAGATCCGAATCAAGCTGGTGTCCAATGTAGCTCATTTGGTCGCTGAAGCTGTGTCCTATACAAGCCAGTTGGATGAAGTGCCTCACCGACAATCCTTTCAAAATGTAAAGATGAAGCTGCAGGCATTGCTGGAGCATGTGCTCAAATCATATCCTAAAGCTAATTGTACGAGCCAATTAAAGGATCAGCTTTTACAGGAATTTACGATGCAATTCGATGAGACGGACTGGTCGTTTCTGAAACGTATAGCGTCTCGGCTTGGCTGGGGATTGATACCTGATCCGATAGGAGAAAAACCTCAGTTTTATTTTGGGTTGCCTGACGGTATCACGAAAGGTGAGCTAAAACAGTATAACTACTCCATGACCAGAAAGACCAAACCAGGGGCAAGCAAGGACGAGGATCTTTTGTATTATAAAGTGCAAACAACAGGGGCCAAAGATGTCCTGCTACAAATCGGGGCTGAGGTTAAATTCAAAGGGAAAAACTTGTGCGTTTTGCAGTCTGTTGCGTTTATACGGCACAATACCTTGTGGCATGAATATGTGCTAACGACAGCCGATGGAATGAAGCAGGAATTGATTTTAAATGAGAACATTCGCGGCATCTCATTGAAGTCCAAGGTCATTGGAATTGAGCAGGATCATGTGAAGGTTTTCTTTTATGAAATGGATAAGGTAAAGCCAAACGTCAAGGAAACCTACGCTTTTCCAACGGCTACATTTTATACATCAGAAGGGAATACAGGATGGTACTGCATGCCGGAGCTGTTTGACTTTGTAGATATCTACTTTCCCACCACTAAAGAAAAAGACGCCATTGTAACCCACTCGATCCGTAAGAGATCCAAAGGGGGCGACTTTATTAAGGACCCGTCAACGAAAATATTTATGACCAAGTACCGCAAAGCGATTATATTTGAGAAAAATGAAATTTTAATCACCGGGAATGACGATGAAGTGGTGATTCGACTGCTGGATGACCATGGGATCGAACTGCGGAGCAAGAAAGATATCCGTGTAAAAGCCGACGGGAATCTGGTGTTCAATGCGGGTAACACAATACAAGTCACAGCAAAAGATGCCATCGGTTTAAAATGTAAAACGAGTCTGGTAGAAATGGATGGTAACATCAAAATGACTGGAGAAAAGATAAAGACGCAATAATTAAATCCATCATGAGAGGTAAATAGTCATGGCTAAAGTAACTACTGGAGCAATCGTGAATGAGCAACCGCCAACCCAGGAAGATATGATTCAAGAATGGAAACGTAAAATAAGCAGAGGCGAATATCCTTTTATTCATGTAGTAAATCAGGATAGTACCAAAAGTGAAGAACGGTAAATGTGTCTTGTGACGACTGGAAGAGGCTCCTCAGGAGCCTTTTCTGCATTCATGATTCAATATTCTGAATACTTTTTAGGATTCCGGCTGTCAATGAACCAACCTGGTCCGCTTACATCAAGTACTTCTTTCTTTTTATAATCGTAGGCAACAGATATGATTTGGTCTTGGTGTCCTTTTATATAGCCACGAAGATAAACAGTAGAGTTAACGTAACTGCCAATAAATTCGTTATTTTTGTATATAAATTCTGCATTGTAGTATTTTCTAATATAGTCTTGCCCGATAGGTATACCAGCTTGTACGATTTCTTCTTTTTCTACCTTCGATGTGTACTGCATGTAATAAAAAACACCTACAAGGATGGAGAGCGAGACAAGAATAGTAATCCAAAATTTTTTCTTCTTCAATAAATTTTCTCCTTCTGGTAAAGTGAACACACGAAAATCTGTCTTTAAAACTGTACAACAATTAAAGATTATGTTTATCTGTGCAATCTTCTACTAACATACGGTTACAAAGACCTATTCCACAGAAACCACGTACTAAGACCAGATGTGCGATATTCAATGACTTTATACTTATTTTTCCTCTCGGCTATATCCCTTGTAAATAGGATGCACTATAATAATACTACTTCTTAATATGGGAGAAATTAGACTTTAATATCCGCAATAACCTAATTTAAAAAAAGAATTTTTTTATGAAAAACCCTTCTCAGGAAGAAGGGGTCTTGTATTTGGGAACCTCACTGTCAATAAACCAATCCGGCCCGGAGACATCGATGACTTCTTTCGTTTTATAGTTATAGTAGATCGTAATTTTGCTGTCTTCGTGACCTTTAATGTATCCATACAGATATATTCTTGAGTGGATGGCCGGATCATCTACAGCATAATCCTTTAATATGAAATCGGCGTTATAGTGTTCTTTAATAAATTTCACGCCGATAGGAGTAGCGACGTCTACTAATTCTTTTTTTTCGTTGTTAGACAAGTTGGAACAACCTCCTAAGTATATAACCATTAAAATAAATGCCAGAATTAGTGGGATTTTTCTGTTCAAGTGTAATTCTCCTTTTCTGGTAATCATCTTTTTCATAACTCTATAATATATTTACATAATAGACAAGGCGGGAATGATTTGACCTTCATTAGTGATAAAACATATTGGACCATTGCAGATAGAATATATGACCGGGAACTGACTGCAAAAGACTCAAAAAGCAGAGTTGTTCCCGACTGGAAGATTGTTGAACCTGAAGGGGCAATGCTGCATGACACCAATGGCTCAGGTTTTGATGCGACGGTTTTTTATAACGAAAAAACCGATCAGGTGATTATAGGTTATAGAGGTACTGAGCCGCCTGACCGCCCAAAGTGGAGTGTGGCGATGGATTGGGGGACCGATATTAATGATGTCGTGGGTGGTCGTGCGAAAACGTTGGAGGAAGTCCATCAATATTATGAAAATAACAAGGGAGAGATGGACAAACTCCCGTCACAAGTGCAAAGTGCGTTTCATCAATATGAGGCACAGTACCAGAATAATCAATTTACACAAGCTCAAAATCTGTATGATGTAGTGAAGAAGCAGTATCCCTCTGCTGAAATATCCACCACAGGTCATTCTCTGGGAGGAGCGGAGGCAGAATATGTTGCGGTACGGAACGGACTGTCCTCGGTTAGTTATAATGCACCAAGCATTGTACATTTGTTACCGGATGATCTTCAAAGGAAAGTAGAAAACGGAGATTTTCAAAAGACGAATGTCGCTTATGTCAATCCGAAAGATACCATCGGTTCGGGAGCTAAGGATGCAAAGCCGCATGTTGGTACAACCTACTTTATAAATAATGATTATAAGACCGCTAATGAAGCCAAATTTACTATTCCTGTTTCGTTACCGATCAAAAGAGAAAATAAGTGGGCCGACTTTTTCTTGGGCCCCAAATGGTCTCCCATTGTTTACATTCCCATTACGCTGCCTATGATGCAACAAGATCCCATTACAAAGTTCTATAATTCGATAATGGGAGAAACAACACATAGCATGGATTATTTCTCATTTAATGCAGATGGCAATATCAGCAATCTACTGTACACGATGGACGGACAACTGGTAGAGGGCAACCCGCGATTACAGGCATACGAGGAAAGGCTTGCGGCGGAGGCGAAATTCAAGGAAGTTATGGGTGATTTGGTTGAACGCTACGGTGGTCAAATGGGTGCCTTCGGGCAGTTTGCAGCTACTGCACTGGGATTGAATATCATGGGAGCAGGGCAACGCGGGGCATATTTTGTAGGCAACAAAAATGGAGGCACAATTCAATTAACACCCGAGGAGCTAAAGCATGCGGCTAATCAGATGCGTTCCAGCTTGCATGGGTTTTCCAGCGATACCCGAGCGTCCATCCAGTTATTTCAGGCTCATATCGGCACCAGTGAAAGTCAGTCTTTGACCCCGATTGCGCATAGTGCAACGGCGACGTTGGATCGGATTAATCGCTGGTATCAGGAATCAATTACGGAGATCGCGGAGTATATAGATCGCAAGGGCCAGGAATTTACGGTGGTGGATCAGTAAATAGATCATCAGCTGGAAGAACACAACAGGGGGCAAAAGAGATGAGCAGAATATCTTTGAGCCTGGGGGAACTGCGGAGGGCCGTACAGCAGTGCGAACAGCTCAAGCAAAGACTTCAGCATCAAGAGCAGCAGATGAGAAATATATATGGTCGTCTGCAAGACTGGCGGGGCGAATCGGCTGCTGAATTAACACGTAAAATGGAGGTATTTCTCCAGGGAACAACTGTACGAATACAAGAATTGGACGAGCATAAAGAGCAGTTGAAACGTTATATTCGCAAAATGGAAGAAGCTGATCGACGGGCAGAAAAACGCAAACGGGCAGCGCAATGGTGATAGGTAACCGCAATAGTTAGGAGAACATCATGAAAAATCAAAACGCATTCGTTATTTTACTTATATTGAATATTGTTTATAGCTTAACGTTATTATTCTATCCACTCATGCTGATGCTGGCTGTATTTTCCTTTGATGCACCGACAGCCGGTGATCACCTGATCAGTTATATTTTTGTCTATATCCTGATGAGCTACCCGTTAGGAGTATTCATTTCATGGAGCTGTTGGTATTTTTATCACCGTTATGCTTTTAAGAAGGCGTATATTATAGCGAATTTTATGCTGGTGTGGCCGGCTGCCCTTGTAGTATCCTCGTTAATTCAATCAGCTTTTTCATAAAAGTCTCCAGTCCAGCTCAGTTAGCTACATATTAAAAAATAAACCGTACACCGCGGGGATTCCAGCGGTGTACGGTTAAATGTGCTTGGAAGAAATGACGTATTCAAACTACATATATAGTAGAAGAGAAAAATTATTCTCCCGAAATGGAGACGAAAAAGCGGTTATGATATTTCAGACAAAAAAACGGAAAATATTCTAAACCTCTACAAAGTTCGACATATTGTTCGCTTTTTCGCGTCATATGTTATTGAATCAGGGATTATGATTGCTATTTATCCTATATTTATGTATAATCTATCGTGTTGAAAGATTGATTGTACGTAATATGCTGATGAGGGTGGGTTCATGACGCTGCTCGACAGTAACGAAAGCAAGAAGCGGATGTGCCAGATTTACAATGAAGTTTCAAAGGAACTGTTCGGCTTCGGGACCACGCTGTTGCGGGCCACCGTTGAGAACAACATAGTTTCCTTTGTGGCGAAGCACCGGCGTTCTCCACGCTCGGCGGCATTGGAAGTGGAAGCCCCCGGCTTGAAGCTGGAA
Source organism: Paenibacillus peoriae KCTC 3763 (assembly GCF_000236805.1). GTDB lineage: Bacteria > Bacillota > Bacilli > Paenibacillales > Paenibacillaceae > Paenibacillus > Paenibacillus peoriae. The sequence goes on from NZ_AGFX01000018.1 coordinate 391,938, forward strand.
GTGGATTTCCGAATGTCCATGCTGTATAAAAAAAGACTTCGCGAAAAGCTGGTTGAGGATATGGGGCTCGAAATTGAGGCTTTACTGCGCGATTACGATTCAGCAACGCAGTGGGCAATCACGAACATCATACTGAAGGAATCCTAATACAATTGGATATTCGGCTTTTCGCTTCGGATCTATCTGAGGGGAGAACCTGTTATAACGCGCAGCGGGATCAACTTATTCTTTGTTTACGAAGAAAAGTATTCTTGTTTTACAAGAGTACTTTTCTTTTTTGTGTCATTAGGTGTGACGAATTAAAAAAAAGGGGAGTTTCTAATGAAAAAATGGTTTAAAGGATTCGTGGCTGTGGCCTTGGCATCTGTGGTACTGGCAGGTTGCGGCAGCAATGCTACTGGCGGTCAGACAGATGGAAAAAACAGCTCAGCTGATGGGAAAAAGAAGCTGGTTATTTCCACGTGGGGCTTTTCCGAAGACTTTTTCAAAAAAGAAGTGTACGAGCCCTTTGAAAAAGAACATAACGTGGATATTGTCGTGGAAATTGGAAATAACGCAGAGCGGCTGAATAAAATCAGTCAAGGAAGTACGGATGTCGATCTGATCTATCTGTCCGATTATTATGCTCAGCAAGGGATTCAACAGGGGCTGTTTGAAAAGCTGGATCGCAGCAAGGTGCCAAACTTGAACCAAATCTATGATATTGCAAAAGCACCGCTGGGCGAGGATTATGGTCCTGCTTATACGGTGGGCCGTCTCGGCATTGCCTACAATCCGGAATTGGTGAAAAAGAATGTGACCTCTTGGGCTGACCTGTGGGGCAGTGAGTTTAAAGGAAACGTGACTTTGCCGAACATCACAGCAACAGCTGGACCGATGATCGTAGATGCAGCCTCCAAGGTAGCAGGTAGTAAGGAATTCAATGAGGATCAAGCTTTCGGGAAACTGAAGGAGCTGAGCCCGAATATCGTTAAGTTTTATAGTAAAACATCTGAGTTCGTCAACATGTTTAGCCAGCAGGAAATCGCAGGCGGACCGATTATGGAAATGTACTTCAAAGATTTGCAGGCGGCTGTGCCAGGAGCGAAGTTTGTAGCTCCAAGTGAAGGTGCTTATGCAGTAATGAACACGATTAATGTAGTGAAAGGCTCCGACCAAAAGGAACTGGCTGAGGAATTTATCAACTGGCAGCTGAGTAAGGAAGTTCAAGAGAAGTCTGCCAAGGCGAAAGTGGATTCTCCGGTGAACACGCAGGTGGTACTGTCCGGTGCGGATACAGAAGGAATTACGTACGGTACAGATGTGGTGAACAAGCTGACCAAGCTAGATATGAAATTCGTTAACGACCATATTAAAGCATGGACAGACCGCTGGAACCGGGAAGTTACACAATAATGAAAAAAGTCATATTAGATGTAGATACAGGTATTGATGATGCGTTAGGTATTTTACTGGCGGCCAAAAGTGGTCAGCTGGATATCCAGGCGATTACTACGGTATGTGGTAATGTGTCGCTCAAACAAGCAACATTAAACACATGCAAAATCCTCGACCTTTTGGATAGACCGGATATTCCGGTTTATCGGGGGGCCGAGGCGCCATTAATACGTAAAGGGTTGCATGAGCACCGTGTACATGGAGAAGACGGGATCGGGGGCGCATTGAGTACAGTGATCCCGGCCATATCGGAGTCCGAAGGTTTTGCTCCGGATGTCATCATTGATACGGTGATGGCTCTTCCGGGCGAAGTGACGCTCATTTGCACCGGTCCGCTCACCAATCTGGCGCTGGCGCTGCTGAAGTGTCCCGAGCTGACGGAACGCGTCGATCAAGTTGTTTTTATGGGCGGTGTTATTCACAGCTGCGGCAATATTACGCCTGTGGCCGAATACAACATGTATGCCGACCCTGAAGCGGCGCGGATCGTATTTCATGCCGGATTTAAACGGCTGGTACAGGTTGGACTGGATGTAACACGGAAAGCGCTGCTAACAGCGGATCATATTGCCCGCCTGACCGATCCGGCCATTCGTAACTATGTGGCTGAAAGCACAGCCGTCTACACCAAACGATATGAAGAACGCAACGGGGTAAAAGCATGTGCGCTTCATGATCCGCTTGCCGTGGGCGTCGCACTGGATTCGAGGCTGGTAGAAACCTCGCTGCTGTATGTCGACGTGGAAACCTCCAGCCGCTTATGTGATGGACAAACGGTGGGCGATGTGCAAAACCGTCTCAATCATAGACCCAATATGAACGTGTGCGAGCAGGTGGATAGCGAAGCTTTTCTGGAATTATTTATCCAGGTGCTGAACAAGGAATAATATTTTGATAACCGCAAGGAGCTACCCATGAAGAAAACATACTTGTATTGGCTGCTGCTGCCAGGTCTGCTCTTTCTGGCGGTGTTCATGGTCATTCCGATTGTGCTGACGATCGGCTCGACCTTCGTACAGAACAGCTCTTTCACCCTAGAAGGCTATCTTCATTTCTTCAAGGACCCTTATTTTCTGAAAATATTGCTGACTACACTGGAAGTTAGTGTCGTTACGACACTCGTGTGTATATTGATGGGCTTCCCGACGGCTTATTATATCTCGCAAAAGGCCCCGCGTCGTAAAGGGATTTTGCTGGCGCTGGCTATCTTTCCCTTGTTGACGAGTCCAGTGGTACGGTCTTTCAGCTGGATGGTCATTTTGGGCCGTAAAGGCCTGCTAAATAACGTGCTCCTCGGGTTGGGAATCGTGGACGAGCCATTGAATATTTTGTACACCCCGGCGGCGATGATTATTGGTCTGGTTCATTTGTTTTTGCCGCTGATGATTATTTCACTGATCGGTGTACTTGAAAATATCGACGGTGATCTCGTTCATGCTGCTCAGAGCCTCGGAGCCTCAAGGTTCAGCGCATTTCGTAAAATTGTATTTCCGCTGTCTGTGCCGGGTTTGATCATCGGAAGCATTCTTGTTTTCGTTGGCAGCCTGACTGCCTATACGACACCAGCATTGCTTGGTGGAAAGCAGCGGGTTATCGCTACATTTTTGTATCAGAACGCGATGACACTGAACGACTGGTTTTTAGCCTCCGTTATTGCAACGATTATGATTGTCATTACATTTATCGTGGTCGGTCTCTTAAACAAGGCGGCCCATAAACTCAATCCGAAGGGGTAGGTGGATATGCGGGAGAAACATTACGGACTAGGCTTCTTTAGCCTGCTGGTCTTCATCTTTCTGCTCGGTCCGCTGTTGATCATATCGGTCACTTCTTTCGAGCCGGGCACGGTATTAAAATTTCCGCCGCAGGGCTTTTCCTTGCGCTGGTATGAGAACATTTTTGAGGTGGACTTGTTCATGTCCACGTTCAAAACGTCGATTGTCGTCTCCTTGTTGGGTAACATCATGGCGTTGCTGATTGGTATGCCTGCTGCTTATGCGCTTAGTCGTTTTTCATTTCGCGGGAAGGATGCACTGAATGCTCTATTCCTCTCCCCGTTGCTCATACCGGGTATTGTTCTTGGCTTTACGCTGCTGCGCTATCTGATCATTGTGTATCATTTGCCGGTATACGCCGGGCTTTTAATCGGACATACAGTGATTATGCTGCCGTTCATTATACGGGTCATTGCCTCCAGCTTGTCTAACTTTGACTTTGCGATTGAGGAAGCAGCGCTCAGTTTGGGAGCCGGACGGCTAGAAACCTTTTTCAAGGTGGTTCTGCCCAACATCCGTTCAGGTATTATAGCGGCTATCCTGATTGCCTTTCTGGAATCATTCAACAATGTCGACATTTCCGTCTTCATGACAGGACCGGGCTTCAGCACCTTGCCTATTCAAATGCTGACCTACGTCGAAAATTATTTTGACCCGACGATTGCAGCCATTTCAGTTATGCTGATGATTTTGACCGGTATCCTTATGTTCTTGATCGAACGACTGATGGGATTGTCTTACTTCACTAAAAGGTAATGGAGGCTTTAACCTAATGGCACTGCTTACTCTGGATCGCGTATCGGTCGCTTATGACAACCAACTGATTTTGCAGGATTTCGATTTGCAGCTCGAACGTGGGCAACTGCTTTCGTTGCTCGGACCGAGTGGTTGTGGCAAAACGACTACGCTTCGTCTCATTGCAGGATTTCTGGAAGCCAAACAAGGAACATTTTTGTTTGGAGATAAGGATTATACCCGGGTTCCGGTCAACAAACGGAATTTCGGTTTTGTATTCCAAAGCTATGCACTCTTTCCGCATCTATCTGTTTTTGATAATGTTGCCTTTGGCCTGCGCTTGCGCAAGGTAAAGGAAGACGATGTAAAACGCCGTGTGATGGATATGCTGGACACAGTCAGTCTGGAGGGCTTCGAAAAGCGCTTCCCCGGTGAATTGTCAGGAGGGCAACGTCAACGTGTCGCGATTGCCCGGGCACTTGTGATTGAACCCGACCTGCTGCTGTTTGACGAACCGCTGAGTAATCTGGACGCTAATCTGCGTGTGAATATGCGTGTAGAAATCCGCCGTATTCAACAGGAATTGGGGATCACTACCGTGTATGTATCGCACGATCAGGAGGAATGTTTTTCGATCTCTGACCAGGTTGCGATTATGAATAAGGGAAACATCGAGCAACTGGATGCGCCATCGACCATTTTTAAATATCCAACGACCGAATTTGTTGCCCGTTTTATTGGATTTAATAATTTTCTGGCCTTTGACGAACGTATTGAAGAAGGAGATCATATTCGACTCCATACAGGCGATCTATCGTTCAGCGTAGCTCGTAATCAGGGTACAGCTCAACCAGGTGCTCGTCAGGGCGCTATTCGCCCGGATGATTTGGTCATTCGTACAGAAGGCAACGAGACGGGAGAAAATGAGCTTCCGGGCATCATTAAGGTGAGTACGTACCTGGGACGCAGCTATCAATATGTGGTAGAAACGGCGAAGGGAAGCTTTACCGCCAATCAGGAGATGGATACGCCTTACCTCAGTGGTCAACGGGTTACCCTGCATTTTCCGGCAGATAAAATGGTGCTGGTCCAATAATCAGCGGGTTTAATAAGGAGATACATCATGCGTGCAGACAAAATGATTTTACAAGTTAAGGTGTATAACAGTTATTATAAGACGTTCGAGGTAGGCAATGTTGCTATACTTGACGGCAAGTTTATGTACATTGGTCAGCGTGGCCTGGAGTCTTTCGAGGTTGCTGAAATTGTGGAGGGGCACGGGAAATATATGATTCCCGGCTTGATCGACATTCATTTGCACATTGAAAGTACGATGGTTACACCAGCCACTTTTTCCTATGGACTCATTCGCAGCGGTGTGACGACGATTGTACCGGAGCCACACGAAATGGCGAATGTTTTTGGACTGGAAGGAATCCAGGAAATGATGGAAGCCAGCAAGGATTGCGTGGCTGATATGTTCTACGGTATTCCAAGCTCTGTCCCGGCAACGCCGCTCGAAACCTCAGGGGGCGAAATAGATATTCCTGAGATTGATACGTTGCTGCAAACCGGCGAGATGATTTGCCTGGGTGAGATTATGAACTATGTGGATGTGATCCGTGACCCGGACAGTAAAACGAATCGCATCTTACGCCATGTTCGTGAGCATTACCCGGAGCTGATCATTGAAGGTCATACTCCACAGCTGCTCGATTTGGACCTACATCAGTTGATCTATGCGGGAATTGGTTCAGACCATACGCATCAAAGCATTGAAGGCATGAAGGAACGGATGGCCGCAGGGATGTTTATTGAGATTCAGGAAAAATCTATGACTCCTGAGGTGATGGACTACCTGATTCAGGAAGATGTGGCACAGCATTTTTGCTTCGTAACGGATGATGTGATGCCGGACTCCTTCGTGGAGCGAGGACATCTGAATCATATTGTAGGTAAAGCGATCCGGATGGGGATGAAGCCTGAGGACGCCATTTATGCGGCTACCTATACTCCAGCGGGACGGATGCGCATGCATGACCGTGGAACGATTGCACCGGGAAAACTAGCTGATTTTGTGCTTTTGTCCGACCTTGGCCAATTTGATGTGGAGCAGGTCTATAAGGACGGGACCAAGGTATTTGATAAATTCGAGGAATACCATCAGGAATTGATGCAACACCGCTTCCCTGACCATTTTTATCAAAGTGTCAAGCTGGAGCCGCTCACGGTGCAGGATTTTACTGTAGAGATGGATGTAGCTGATGGAACGCATCAATGCCGCATCATGATGGTCAAGGATGGATCGACCTTTACAAGCGAGCGGATTGCACCTACACAAGTGGAGCAGGGTGAGTTGATATGGGAGCAGGGTGAGCACGGACTTATCGCTACGTTTGAGCGGTATGGCAAGAACGGCAACCGTGCCTACGGTTTGATCGGGGGAGATACGATTAAACGGGGTGCGGTGGCAACCACCTATTCGCACGATAACCATAACCTGTTGGTCGTAGGGCATAACAAGCAGGACATGGTATTGGCCGCGAATACGGTTCTTTCCAGCCAAGGCGGCTTTTGCGTAGTTGAAAATGGCAAGGTACTGTCCCATTTGCCGTTAACCGTAGGCGGGATTTTAACAGAAGGGCCGCTGGAAATGGTTGCGGCCCAAGTGAAGGAGCTGCGTTCAGCCATGCTGTCATTGGGCTACCGCCATTACAATCCAATCATGTCGCTGAGCACGCATTCTCTACCGGTCAGCCCGGCCTTGAAAATTACCGATCACGGCCTGATTGATGTAAATGCGGGCAAGGTTGTCCCCTTAATCGTAGAACCTTCCGAAATACAAGAATAACAGTAGAGCTGACCCCCATGTGGGTCGGCTCTTTTTTGTCGTGACTGAGGCTATGTCATCTCTCTTCTTAATGAAGACGAGCAATAAATGAAGCGAGGAACCAATGAATTCTGAGTGAACTGGCAACTTCACGTAATCTTCATGATTAAAGTCGAATAAAAGCTTGAAAAACATCACCATCGTGTTATAATTAAAACAGGATTTAGATTAAGTCTAAGTTAATTAGTGAATATTTATTGGATTGACGCATGGGATTTAGAAGAAAATCAGACACTACTGTTAACGAGCATCCAAGCTTTACACCAACTATATTTTGAATGATAAACGAGAGGGGATTTTACACATGAGTACATTAAATCAAACGAACGCACAACCTACACAAGAGGCTATTCAAGAATTGCATAAGGCTTTGAATCGTCAGGTAGCTACCTGGTCCGTGTTGTACACGAAGCTGCATTATTACCACTGGTACGTAAAAGGTCCTAACTTCTTCACATTGCATGCTAAATTTGAGGAGCTTTATAATGAAGCAACAGCCAATCTGGATACGATTGCTGAACGTTTGCTGGCCATTGGCGGCCGTCCAGCTGCTACCTTGAAGGAGCACTTGCAATTGTCGGCCATTCAGGAGTCCGCAGGTGAGCAAACAGCTGAGGACATGGTGAAGTCCGTTGTTGCTGATTTCAAAACCATTACTGGTGAACTGGCTAACGGCATGGAGGCAGCGGATGCGGCACATGATAAAGCGACAGAGGATCTTCTTAATGGTTTGAGAGAAGCTGTGGATAAACATATCTGGATGCTTAGTGCGTATTTGGGATAAAGTATTGGGGTAAATTTCCATGGATATGGAGATCAAGTGAACAAGACATACATCCCGTTGGTTCCAGTCTGCCACTGGAGTATAATGACGAGAAGACGTGGAAGACCACGGGCTCATGAGTCATAAAGCCACCGGGATGGGGTGTATGCTATGGAAGTGAAGCAACAGCTTTTACATGAAGCGGAGCAGTTTATATATACATGTTATGAGGAGCTGGGCCGAAGCCGCGATGAAGCGGAAGCCCGGCTTCTTGATATTTGTCACGACATAGAGACTACCGGAACGTATGATCATACATTCGAAGAGCTGGAGCACGGGGCACTTATGGCTTGGCGCAATAGCAATCGTTGCATCGGGCGCTTATTTTGGGACAAGCTTTTGGTAAGGGATGCTCGTAACGCGTCAGATACAGAGGAAGTGGCAAACGAGCTACTGGAGCATATACGAATAGGGACGAATGGCGGTAAAATCAAGCCGACGCTGACGGTATTTCGCGCTTCCAAACCAGGACTGCCGGATATTCGCATCTGGAATCATCAGCTTATCCGTTATGCCGGCTATGAAACGGATGAAGGAGTGATCGGGGACCCGATCTCGCTGGATTTTACTAAGGCTTGTAGAGATTTGGGATGGCAGGGAGCCATGACTCCTTTTGATATTTTGCCGTTGGTTGTGGAAGCGGGTGAACAGCCTCCCAAGCTATTTGAGATTCCCAAGCATCTGGTACTGGAGGTATCCATTGAGCATCCAGAGCTCTCGGATTTGGCATCACTGGGGTTGCGTTGGTACGCGGTGCCTATGATTGCGGACATGACGCTGGAGATTGGCGGTATCGTCTATACTGCGGCTCCCTTTAACGGCTGGTATATGGAAACAGAAATCGGTGCCCGCAATTTTGCGGATACCTTCCGCTATAACATGCTGCCACAGGTGGCTGAGCTGATGGGGCTGGATACTACCAGCGAAACAACGCTGTGGCGCGATCGGGCGCTGGTTGAGTTGAATATTGCCGTGCTGCATTCTTTTAAAAAAGCAGGAGTCAGCATTGTCGACCACCATACCGCAGCGGCACAATTCCGGCTGTTTGAGGAACGAGAAGCCAAGGCTGGGCGTGAGCTGACAGGCGATTGGACATGGCTGATCCCGCCGTTATCCCCGGCGGCAACGCATATTTTTCACAGCTCTTACGATAATCGGCTCGTTAAGCCAAAGTTTGGAGTTCAAGAGAAACCATATCTGCCCAGACAGGCTAATATAGCAACAGATACAGGGCTACAGCAGAAGCCGCAAGGCTGCCCTTTTCATTCCGGATAATAACGGGGAGGGTCTAATTGCTGAATCAGGGCTCCAGTTTATCCCATACAACGATAAATAGGGTAGCCAGCGGCCCTATTAATAGTGAGAGCATGAACCAGTTTAGCCCGCTCCGATTTTTGGACTGTGCCAAGCCAGCATTAATAAGGGCCAGCGTTCCCCAGCCTACATAATAATCTTCTGACATGGTCCCCTCCTTTGTAACAAGGCATAATATCGTATTGCTGATTTGTATAAAGACGCCCATGAGATAGGGACCCGGCAATGACTTGCACTGCAAATTGAAGAAAATGCATGGAACTATGCGCTTAGACTGGTGCCTGAAATCGAAGCAGCGTTTAAATCTGCCGTCATAGACGAGTCCTTGCTGGCCTATCGGGTCCCGGTTATAGAACAATCTGACATTGCATGAGAATGATCACCCCTAGAGCTTGTAGCTCTTTTTTGGTGTGGTAGGACCAAACGGGGGGTGATAAGAGCGATTTAAGGCAGAAGCTTTTTAAGCTGTGATACACGTCCCTGAGACAGTTCGAGCATTTCAGCTAATTCTTTTTGAGATACATTAGGGTGCTCCAGCATGAGCTGTTTTAATTTATTCAGAAGTTCATTCTGATTTCTGTAATTCCTTCTCTTCTTGGGCGGGGCAGGATGGGCTTCATTCGAATGACTGGAAGGATTGCCACTTTTCAGGGCTTCAATACAGTTATGACATATGAGGTGGTCTCTGAAATAGCTCAAGTTATCTACGGCACTACAAAAATAACAAGAAACCCCCGTATACTTGCGAATCATCAAGCCCTCCGGAGTAATAAAAAAATCGAGGGCATCACCAATATTAATATTCATGGAATTGCGTAGCTCCTTGGGTAGTACAATACGGCCCAAATGGTCTAAAGGTCGTGTCATTCCAGTGTTTTTCATCATTTTTTTCCCCTTTCATGAAATGCGCTTATGGTTGCGAAGATGGTATGTTATGTATGCTGGAAGTACAAAGCGCTTATATTGCAGTCTGTTTTGGTTGACTATGCTAAAAAAAGCTCCGGCATGACGTACAGTTACGCCTACCGGAGCATGATACAGCCAAAGAATCTAAGATGTCGTGTCGAATTACTGTGGGTTGGTTGTCCAAATACCGGCTACTTTTAATTGAACCCGCGAAGGCAGCTTCAATGCGGCCAATGTCAAATCGGCCAAATCCTGCGGTTGAAGCATGCGGTCTTCGTCGCCAATAGGCAAGCCTGCGTTTGCCGCCAATTCTGTATTGACGGTGCTTGGGGTCAGCGCGGTAACACGAATGTTGGATTTGCGAACTTCCTGCATCAGTGCTTCCGTGAAGCCCATCAAAGCGAACTTGGATGCGCAATACGCTGAGCCTGTTGCAAAGCCCCGTTCTCCTGCTGTAGAGGAAATGTTGATAATATTTCCGCTCTGTTGTGCCAGCATGCTTGGGAGAGCCGCGTGTGTAACATAATAGGTCCCTAACAAATTGACGCGAATAATACGCTCCCACTCTTCAGGGTCCATATCGGCGACTGTACCGAAGGTAGCGATTCCTGCGTTGTTGATCAAAATATCGACAGCGCCCAGCTCGTGCTCCAGCGAAGCTACAGCGGTAGCGGCCTGTGCGCGATCCGATATATCTGCAGCAGCGCTTACCACCTTCACGCCGTATTTGCTTCCCAGCGAATCCTGCAATTTTTGCAGATCAGCCAATGTGCGTGAAATTAACCCCAGATTAACGCCTTCCTTGGCCAAGGTTTCGGCAATTGCTTTGCCAATTCCTTTGCTGGCCCCCGTAATAATAGCTGTTTTATTTTTAAGCTCCATCCAGTCTCCTCCTTACAAATGTATAACGGTTTGTACATTTGAGCACATGGTTACATTATACAATTTTAAGCTCCTTGAACCAAACCTCGCCTCCAATGATAAAGCCTGCTTAATCTTTACATCACCGGAATCAGAGTCTACTTCCAGGTTGTTTGTGGTTTGTTGTGTAATGGTGGCATCGCCTGAAGTAAGACTCAGCGCCATATCTGTTGTAACCTGATTGGCTGTAAAATTGCCGGATGTTTATTTTGCGACAGGTGGGTACTTTGAAGGTTAGTAATTTCGGCATTGCCTGAACTAGCAGTGATGGATGTATTTTGTACGAAGGCATTTTGAAGTTTTACATTACCCGAATGTATATCTACCTGCAGGTCTGTTAGTGTTTCCAGAGGGCATTTCTACCGTGGTCCATGTTTGTTAATAGTTGTTGTTTCCTTCCTCCAGTAGGCTTGCGACATGATGGACAAAATCATTCCACTCCCGTGTAAGTATTGTCGTATAATGGTTGCCTGTATCGGTCAGACGATAATATTTGCGGGGAGGTCCCTCAGTCGATGCCTGTAAATAGGTTGTGCAGTATCCCTCTGATACCAGACGGCGAAGCAGCGGATATAAAGCCCCTTCGGCTACTTCGATATGACGGGAAACGGCCTGAGCCAATTCGTAGCCATATCGGTCCCTGCGACCAATTAGAACCAGAACGCACAGTTCAAGCACCCCTTTTTTGAATTGGATGTTCACATTCACGAGCGGTGCTCCCTTCCTAGATGTTATTAATGATTCATAGATGTCGTTCGGAGTAAAGGGAAGAAACATGTGTGTTTGTACTTAATTTATCAAGGTACTAATCATGGAATAGTAGTCAGGTATAATTTAACATCATGTACTGATTAATGCAAGGTATTAAATTTTTATTAAGTAAATATCTCGTGAAAAATGACTGGTTTTCGTCCTTTCAGGGCTCATAAATTAGCGAATCCTGTAGAAGAAAGTAGTTCTATTTAGAAATATCTCGAATGTTGCTTAAATGTGCAAATAGAACGTTGCTTTAATTTCATTTATTAAAATATAGATTGTGAAGTATTCGACAGAATTAAAGATCTCTTTTTATGAGAGGGTGGGCCTAGGCAGGATTGGGAATCCTTCCCCTTCCGGCCTTAGCTGGAAGGACCGGAAAGGGGAAGAGAATATTGTGAGAATAATAGCGGTGGTACGAGGATGTACAGAATCAATTGGATACAGCCAACGCATCCCGGGCGGCTTGAGCAGCCTGCACCATTTGCTGCAATGCGGCAATAGATTCCTCCTTGGTACGGGTTTTCAGGCCACAGTCCGGATTAACCCAGAACAAATCTGATGGCAGGACGCGCAGGGCACGCTGGATCATACTTAGCATTTCGGCCACATCGGGAATGCGCGGGCTATGGATATCATACACCCCTAGACCGATGCCTTTGTCGTATACCTGATCCTCAAAGCTGACAATCAGTTCTCCGTGGCTTCGCGAGGTTTCAATAGATATAACGTCGGCATCCATATCGGAGATGGACTGGATCATATGCTGAAATTCGGAATAGCACATGTGTGTATGGATTTGGGTCGCAGGCTCGACGGTGGCTGTGGTCACAAGGAAGGCTTGAACCGCCCAGTCCAGATACGCTTGCTGTTGCTCTTTTTTCAGCGGAAGTCCTTCGCGAATGGCAGGCTCATCGACCTGAATCATGCCTATGCCCGCTTGTTCCAGTGCCTCTACCTCTGCCCGCAATGCCAGCGCCAGCTGCAAAGCAACCTGGCTGCGCGGAATATCATTACGTTCGAAGGACCAGTTTAAAATGGTCACAGGACCTGTAAGCATTCCTTTAACAGGTTTGGAAGTCAAGGATTGAGCGAAGGCTGTTTCTTCCACAGTCATAGGTTGATCGAACGAAACGTCCCCGTATATAATCGGCGGCTTGACGCATCGGGAGCCGTAGGATTGCACCCATCCGTTTTGCGTAAAAGCAAAGCCTGTTAGCTTCTCGCCAAAAAATTCAACCATGTCTGTTCGTTCAAATTCCCCGTGTACAAGCACATCAATACCAATATCCTCTTGAATATCAATCCATTCCTTGATTTGCTGCTGGATAAATGTCCGGTACTGCTCGGCAGACCATTCTCCTTTACGATATTGCAGACGAGCTTTGCGAACCTCGGCGGTTTGCGGGAAGCTGCCGATGGTCGTTGTAGGCAGTGGAGGCAGCTTCAGCTTATCCTGCTGAATCACACGACGCTGGGCAAAAGGAACGCTGCGTGACTGAGGCTCTTTGGCCAGCAGTGCGGCCATATCGGCAGCCGTCTGTACACGTGCCGCTGAGCTGTTGAAGCGGGCTACCGCATCCGCACTTTGCTCAACCTGCGCAAGAGCGGATGGATTGCGCTCGCCAAGTGCAGCCGTCAGAGCAGCGATTTCCTCTAGCTTTTCATCGGCAAAGGCCAGCGCATGCACCAGCTCTATGTCCAGCTTTTGCTCTGCTTCCAGACTGACCGGCACGTGCAGCAGGCTGCATGACGGCTGTACGATCAGCTGTGTGGCGCTTGTCTGTTCCGCCAGCTGACTGAGCAGCGCAGCTACGGCCTTCAGATCACTGCGCCATATGTTTCGTCCGTCAACGACTCCAGCGCCCAACGTTTTATCTGTTGGAAAGCCGTGCTGCAATACATGCTGAAGATTTTCGCCATCATCATGCACAAAATCAAGACCCAGCCCCTGCACCGGAAGAGTGGACAGGCGCTTATAATGCTCCAGGCTGCCAAAGTAGGTTTGCAGCATAATGTTTAAGGCTGGTGCCGCTTGGGCCAAAGTCTCATAGGCTTCCTGAATAATGTCCAAATCCTCTACCGGGAATGAGGTGGTCAGTACAGGCTCATCGATCTGAACCCACTGAACACCTTCCGCTGCTAGCTCAGACAGGACACGGGTATACAACGGCAGGAAGCTTCGTACAATGTCGGCTAGCTCTTTATGTTCATAGCCCTTGGACAGGGCCACGAATGAATAAGGACCGATGAGGACCGGTTTGCCTTCAATGCCCAGCTCTTGCTTGGCTTCACGATAAGCCTGCAGGGGTTTGTTTTCGGTGAGTACCGGGGCTGCATTTGCCAATTCGGGCACGATGTAGTGGTAATTGGTATTCAGCCATTTGGTCATTTCACTGGCGGTAGCCCCCTTTTGCCCACGAGCGATCCCGAAATAAACAGATAGAGGAACAGGGCCTGCGGGCCGAAAGTTGAAACGTTCTGGCACCAGACCAAACATTACGGATGTATCAAGCATGTGATCGTAATAGGAGAAGTCACCGACAGGAATGAGGTCAATTCCCTTGTTCTGCTGCTTGCTTAGATGCTCCAGGCGCAATCTTTTCATCTCGACATGCAGTTCGCTTTCGTCCATGCTGCCGTTCCAAAAGCGTTCCAGTGCTTTCTTCCATTCCCGGTTTCCGCCGATACGGGGATAACCCAGATTACTACTAATCAAGCCAGACCATTGAGACGATTTGGTAATAGACATATACTTTTCCTCCTAGCTGGTAGCCAGTTTATTTTTACGTACCAAAAAAGGCATTCCATCCCCAAGGCTTAAAAATGAGTAGGGGAAAGAATGCCTCCGTGATTAAAAAACAAAAATACGGTGACTGCTCTTAACACCTCCCTATCTCCCGTAGGTACTTGCGATGTTGTTGAAATAGGCAGGTCTCCTGACTCACGGATCATGACTTCCAGCAATCCTTCCCGGTCTGTGTGTGGACCAGTGGATGTATGAATAGCTGAAAACTCCCCGTATACAGTGGCGGGACCGTGCCGGATTTGCACCGGCTTCCCTTTTAAGTCTGAACTGAATAGAACAGACACCTATCTCCAAGCTATGGAATTAAGGTATGACGAATATTTATGCACTCGTATACTTGTTCATCATCATAAGTGAAACTGACAGGATGCGCAATAGAAAAAAGACAAGCCTTCCCCGTAGGAGGACTTGTCTTAGGGTGTAACATCTGGCAGAGCATAAGATTATCTCAAGCTAATGAAACGGCGTGACCTGCCTGAATGCTGGCTTTTACATCCACCAGACGCTGATTGCGACTGCCCCGGAAGCGGAGAGTCAGGTCCTTTTGCTGTTCTACAAAAGGTCCATCCACAATTACGTCGCATAGCAGTGCCAGCTCCCGTCGTGCCTGATCCGCGAGCAAGTCCTCGTAGACAAAACCCGTATAGGCCCACACGTTTCGATCAGGACAGGCTGCGCGGAAGTCACGTACAAATTGTGAGCATTCCTCCGCCGAGAAAAACGGATCTCCTCCGCAGAGGGTCAATCCGTCCAACAACGGATTATCCATGATGTCACGGATGACCTCCTGTTGTCGTTCGGGCGTGAATGGCTCACCTGCGCGGAAGTTCCACGACGCCGGATTGAAGCAGCCGGGGCAGGCATGGCGGCAGCCACTAATGAACACGACGGTGCGCAGGCCGTACCCTTCGTTCAGAGATTCCGGAATATAGCCGCACAAATTCACTTATGCTTCACCCGGTCGCGAACTTCGGCTTGCTTGGCAGCATTAAAGCGAACGGTATAATCACCTGTCAGATATCCGGTTACCCGACGCAAGCGTTGAAAGTGCGTGTGTTCCTCGTCTGTGCCACATTGGGGACAGCTTGTCCCGATAATTCCCTCATAGCCGCAGTCCGTGCAGCGGTCTACCGGATGGTTGATGGAGAAGTAGCCGATGTTCTGATCAAGTGCGTACTGCACAATTTTAAGAAACGCATCCGGGTTATTCCGCGCATTGCCGTCCAGCTCGATGTACGAAATCGCGCCAGCGTTGCACAGATTATGGAACGGAGCCTCCAAACTGATTTTACGGGCAGCAGGCAGCGTGTAATACACAGGAATATGGAAAGAATTCGTGTAGTATTCTCGATCATTTACCTCGGGAATCATCCCGAAATCACGTTGGTCCAGCAGCGTAAACTTGCCGGACAGACCTTCGGCAGGTGTAGCGAACAACGTAACGTTCAGGTTGTGGTATTCGCTCATCCGGTCGCAATACATGCGCATGGAAGTAATGATTCGCTGTGCTTCACGGTATACAGCGTCATCTTCTCCGTGGTGCTTGCCGTACAGTGCCTTCATGCATTCGGCTAACCCGATAAACCCGAGCGACAGCGTACCATGCTTTAGTATGTTTCCTACCTTTTCATCCGGCTCCAGCTTTTCTCCGCCTTCCCATACCCCTTCGCGCATCATAAAGTCTGAAGCTTTGGCAGGCTGGCTGGTCTGGATTTGATAGCGATGCATGAGTCCATCCACAGCAATGCGCATAACCTCTTCCAGTTTGGCGTCAAAGCCATCCCGGTCAGGTAGCTTGCGCTTGCCTGTGCAAATGCCATATTCAATCCCGAGCCGCACCAGATTAATGGTATTAAATGAGAGATTGCCCTTGCCGCTCTGACGGTTTCTGCCGAAACGGTCAGCAAGGGTACGGGTACGGCAGCCCATCGTTGCAATGATGGTATCCGGGTCATCTGCACGGTAATAGGGCAGGTTGAAGGTGGCATCCACATTCACAAAATTCGGATACATCCGTTTGCTGGAACATTCTACTGCTTTCAAGAACAAATCGTAGTTGATATCGCTCTCTGCCTGGTTAACTCCTTTTTTACACTGGAAAATATGCTGTGGGAAAATAGGAGTTTCCCCGCTGCCCAGGCCGCGAATCGTGGCTTCCAGCAGTGATTGCGAGACAAGCCGTCCCTCAGCGGAAGTGCACATCCCGTAATTTAGTGAAGTGAACGGAATTTGTCCCCCTGCCCGACTGCTCATGGTGTTCAGGTTATGAATGAGCGATTCAGCGGCCTGTCGGGTCTCTGTTTCCGTTTCTTCGCGTGCAAATGCATAGGAACGAGGGCAGATTGCCTGCAATTGGGTATTGGCTATATGTAGTTCATCCTCAGACAGCGCAGGCTTAATCTCTTCCTCAAACAGCCGGAGTCCCTTACGCAGGTGCTTGCGGAAGGACCGGGCAACATAAGGAGCAAGGTCCCAATCTATTTTATTGGCGGAGACACCTCCGAATTGGCTGTTTTGCTGAGACTGGAATATGATAGCGACTAGTGCCATAGCGGACATGATCGTTTGCGGTGTGCGCACAGAGCCGTTGCCTGTATTAAAGCCGTCTTGCAGTAAACGACCAAAAGGGATAAAGATACAATTCGTAGTTCCGAGCGCATATTGGTCCAAATCGTGAACATATACATATCCGTGGTCAATGGCGTCCGTCAGTTCAGGCGGAAGCACACGCAGGCGCGCATACCATTTGGCATACTCGGAGCCGAGCTTGCTCATTTTGCCGCTGAATGATTCTCCGTTCAGGTTTGCATTCTCGCGCAGCATGTCCAGATCTTGTGCCCCTATAACCCGCTGGCCGATATCGTATAATTGATGTTCCTCTAACACTTTCATCATAAAACCCTCCATATAGTAAAATATATATTATTTTCACAAAAACAACATATTGATGATATTGTGTTCTAACCAATTGTTTCGATCTATATATTGTATATACGGATATTGTTAGAGTATGTGACTATTGTCACATCCGTGTGGAGGCGAGGAGCACAAAAAAGTCAGGCATAGAGTAAGGAACACATCTGTAGATATGCTCTTTACTCTATACCTGACTATGGAATACGTGATGAAAAAAAATATAAAATTGGGGGTCTACTAGAGTAGCTTCTTTAGCTGAGACACCCGGCCCTGGGAAATATCGAGCATTTCGGCATAAACCTTTTGTGGCAGATTTGGATGCTCCTGAATCAGCTTGCGTAGCTTTTTTACCATTTCACCCTGCTGCACTCTGGATTGCTTAGGCTGCCAGGTTGTGGCGGTTTGGATCGGTTTGCTATGTTCTTGAGCCTGGATGGCATCGGTGCTGGTGGCGTGTACATTTTCCTCTGTCTTTAATACCTGGATGCAGTCAGCGCAAATAAAGCTGTCTCGAAAATAAGTTAAATGATCAACTGTGCCGCAAAATTTGCAGGAGACCCCAGTATACTTTCTTAACACAAATCCTTCTTCATTTACGAAAAACTCAAGCGAATCACCAATATTGATATCCATCGTGGTGCGCATTTCCTTAGGGAGTACAATTCGCCCCAATTGATCCAGAGGCCGTGTCATTCCGGTATTTTTCATCCTTGCTTCCTCCTTTCGCGATATATCCTGATTATACCAAAAAATATCATTTTTTGCTTTGAATGTTGCAGGAAAAAATAACTTTTTTTGTTTTTTGCTATAGCTGCTCTTTCATCCAATATTAGGAGGATTTCGGTATTGTTGCCGGACTTCTCCTTTTTCGCTATGATATATTAAAACGTTTTCATGTAGACCTTTTCATTATATTTTGGATAAGGAGATGACGGATATGAGTCATGAAACAACGGATATCGAATATTTATTTCAAGATCCGAAGATTCATCTGGATGAGCGTGTACGAGATTTAGTGTCCCGGCTAACTTTGGAGGAGAAGATTGAGTCCATGCTGCAATATCAGCCTGCCATTGATCGTTTGGGGGTCGCGGCGTATAAGCACGGTACAGAAGCGGCACACGGTATAGCCTGGCTGGGTGAGGCGACTTCATTTCCTCAGCCCGTGGGATTGGCGTGTACATGGGATACGGAATTGATGCGGCAAGTTGGCTCTGTGATCGGAGATGAGGCGCGCGTCTATTACCGCCGCGATCCGAAATTAAACGGCCTGACCCTGTGGGCACCTACGGTGGATATGGAGCGTGACCCGAGATGGGGACGGAACGAGGAAGCCTATGGTGAGGACCCGTATTTGACAGGGGAGTTATCGAAGGAGCTGGTTAAGGGAATACAGGGCGATCATCCGGTCTATTTGAAGGCGGTTGCGACGTTAAAGCATTTCCTGGGCAACAATAATGAAGTGGATCGGGGGAGCGGCTCTTCCAGCATAGATCCGCGGAACCTGAGAGAATATTATCTGCGAGCCTTCGAGAAGCCTTTTACGGAAGGTGGAGCCCAGTCCATGATGACCTCCTATAACCTGATTAATGGAACGCCTGCGACGTTATATCATGGGGTTAACGATATTGTCAGGGGCGAATGGGGGATGGATGGCTTTGTCGTTAGTGATGCGGGTGACGTCATGGGGATTGCCAACGACCACCAGTATTATGACTCTCATACGCTGGGTGTAGCCGAATCCATTCGAGCGGGGATTGACAGCATAACGGATGATGCGGAGCTTTCCAAGCAGGCAATCCGTGAGGCATTGACGCAAGGTACGCTGGAGGAGACAGATCTGGATCGGGCACTATTCCATACATTCCGTGTCCGGTTCCGTTTGGGAGAATTTGATCCGGCGGCAGACAATCCCTATGCCTTGATCGGGGAAGAGGCACTAATGACAGAGCAAGCCCGTGAATTGTCGCTGCGTGCGGCAAGGGAGCAGGTCGTGCTGCTCAAAAATGAGCGCGGGCTCTTGCCGCTGGACCCTGCGCAGTGTGGCAAGGTAGCCGTGATCGGTACGCTCGGCAATGAGGTGTACCACGACTGGTATTCCGGTACATTGCCTTATCGGGTGACACCTCTGGAAGCGATTCGCGCCAAGCTGGAAAGCGAGGACACGAAGGAACGCGTCATGTACCGCGATGCCAAGGATCGTGTGATCTTCACGGCGGTGAGCGACGGGGCGAAGCTTACAGTCGATCCTTCCGGCGAGATGCGGCTGTCCCATGATGGAGAGCCGACGGTATTAACCATGACGGATTGGGGCTATGGAAGTGTGACGTTAACCGATGAGCGCCTGGGTACTTTTGTGACGAGCGATGAAGAAACGCTTCGTGTGACAGCCGAAGAAGCCTATGGCTGGTATGTTAAAGAAGTTTTCGGCCTGACTCCTGTTGAAAAAGGGCAGTGTCTGTGGACGACATGGAACGGCAAGCCTGTGGTAGCCGGGGCGGAGGACTCATTAAAGGTAGTGGAGACCACAAGTTCCGTTCCCAACGCTGTAGCAGGAAACGCCTCGACAGTCTCAACAGCCTCAGAGCATGGCCATACGACGTTCCAGGTAGAAACGGTGTCGGATGGTTTGGCGGAGGCGATAGCCGCTGCGCAAGCGGCAGATACAGCGATTGTATTCGTTGGCAATCACCCGCTCATTAACGGCAAGGAAGAGAATGACCGCCCAGGCTTGGAGCTGGCAGCTTCCCAGCAGCGGCTTATCGAGGAGGTGTACCGTGCCAATCCGAATACGATTGTGGTTTTGACAGGCAGCTACCCGTTTGCCATTCCCTGGGTTCAGGAGCATATCCCTGCGATCGTATACACTTCCCATGCGGGTCAAGAGCATGGCACGGCAGTAGCCGATGTACTATTCGGTGATTATGCGCCCGCGGGTCGTTTGAACATGACATGGTACCGGAGCGAGGAGCAATTAGGCGACATCAAAGATTATGATATTATTCGTGGCGGTCGTACCTATCAGTATTATGAAGGTGAACCCTTGTACGCGTTCGGTCACGGGTTGACGTATTCGCCTTTTGAATATAGTGAGCTGCGCACAGATGCCCAAGCGTCTGGTGCAAGCGAAGGGGCGGCTACAGAGGACGGGGCGGGGAATGTAAGTTCCATTGCTGCACTGGATGCCACGGATACTTTTCAGGTGTGGGTGGATGTGACCCATCGGGGCGCAGCTGCCAGCGAGGAGGTTGTACAGCTATATGTACGGCCTGGAGCTTCGCGGGTCAAGCGGCCGTTGAAGACCTTGTGCGGATTTCAACGTGTCCGCTTGGAGCCGGGGGAGACGCGAACAATTGCTTTTACGATTCGAGTGAAGGATTGGGCGATCTGGGATGTTACACGGGATCGCTATTGCGTTGAAGCTGGTGAATACACCCTGCTGGCAGGCGCTTCTTCAGCGGATATCCGGCTGGAGCATCCTGTGAACGTTCGCGGCGAAGTCATTCCGCCTCGTCAAGCCGGACGGAGCATTCGCGCTGAGAACTTTGATGATTGTGCCAATATTCTGCTGGATGAAAGCAAGGAGCAAAAGGAGGCCTGTGTACGTCCGTATTCACCTCAGCATCCTGGCTGGATCGCTTTTCACGGCGTGGAATGGGGGGCGGCAAGCACGGCTGAATTTCAATGCCGCGTATCAGGCAATAGCAGCGACGCAGTTATTGAGCTGCGTTTGGATACGCCGGACAGCGAAGCAGTGGCTCGTGTGAACGTGGGCAATACGGGAGGAGCGCAAGCATGGATGACGCTCGCCGAAGCGCTGTGTCCAATCTCGGGTGTACATGATGTGTACCTGTGGTTGAGTGGGGAGGTGCGGTTAAGTCATTTTATTTTGAAAGCTTGCTGTCCTACAGGAGATTCTGGTCCGCAGGCTTGAACTTACTTCTGACTTCACGTACAATGCATTCATCGAAGTTTCTACAGCTTAGGGGTGTCATTTCATTTGAATAGTGAAAAAAGACTACGCACCGCAACGCCCAGATGGCTTGGGGTGGCGGTAAAGGCGCTTGTCTATTTGGAAAAGCACGGAGAGCTCTGTGCCAGCGGATCGATTGCCCGCTCCATTGACTGTGAAGTAACCCTGGTACGCAGGGTGCTGACGCGACTTGTACAGGCAGAATTAATCGCAGCACGCGAGGGCCGTGAGGGAGGCTATGTGCTGACCCGTTCGGCAGACCATATTACACTTGCAGATATATATCACGCCATTGAAATAGGTGATCCGATTTTCCCGGGTATGATGCATGAACCGGAGACGAACCCTTTTTGTGGGGAGCTGGCGATCGCTGTATCTGAAATATTAGCCGAGAGCGAACGCCGTATGCTGGAGGTATGGAAGTCTCATACACTAGCTTCGCTCGCCAAGCGTACAACACTCGCAGTGGGCAGCTCCAGCCATCATGAAGGCAAGGATAACGAGGCATCTTCCAAAAGGGAATAGCACATTTTTATTCAAAATGATAATAGCCGATACAACTCTCCAAAAGAGGATTGTATCGGCTATTGGTGTTGGGGACGTATGTCCCAAACTAAACTATATTTCATACGAGCAAATCCGGTTACGCCCCGCATGTTTAGCTTCGTATAATGCTTTATCCGCTTGCTCCAGCAGAGCCGCCCCCGAGATATCTCCCCCGGTATCAGGAAAGGTTGTCACGCCGATCGACACGGTGATTTTAAGAATAGGCCTGTCCGCTAGAACAAACTCGTACTGATTCACGCCGCTAAGAATCTGATTCGCTATGCGCAGTGCTTGCCGAAAAGAACAATTTGGCAAAAGCACGGTGAATTCCTCTCCCCCGCTGCGGGTGACAATGTCATTAGAGCGACATTTGTCAATCAAAATCTGTCCAAGCTGGCGCAGCACGGCATCTCCCGCAGCATGACCATAGGTATCGTTCACTTCCTTGAAGTGATCAATATCCAGCACCAGTACAGATAGGTGCTCGTGACGTTGACGAGCCCGGGGAAGCTGTTCTTCCAGTGAAGATTCAAGCTGCCTTCTGTTGCTTAAATTGGTGAGATGGTCTGTATAGGAGGTGTGCTCCAGACGAAGCAGTAGCTCATTGGAGGTATTGATAGACTCAGCAATGATATATACAAGGAACCCGCCTGCCATGGAAATCACGAAATGGAGCGGATAAACGTGCAGGACAGCATCTATATTATTATTCAAATTAATCATGAAAGGACAGAAGATAACGCCCAAAGCGAAAACATTCATAATGATCAGCTTAGATAAACGGGACCAGGACAGATGTGACAGTAAAGCGCAACCCAGGCCCACGAGCATCATAAATAAAGCTCCTACGATGGCCTGTGTGGTGACACCAAACAGCAATAATCTGCCTAAGCATATAAATAGGGTAGTCAGGAGCGCTGCCGGACCGCCAATGTAAGTCGCGGTAGCCACAATGGCCAGATGGCGAAGATCGGCAATCGTATTAAAACCAACGTGGAATGAATAGTACATCAGAACAATGCCATAGAACCCAAAAAGAGCGCCTCCAATCCAATGTACCTTATACTTTAAGGTGTGTAGACGGATTTTATACCTTTGTGATATGAGGCCGGTTATATACAAAAAGGTAACAAGGATACAGGTATTTACAAAGAACGTACTGAACAAGATGCTAACCACTCCCGAGAGGCATATTCCTTCATTTTATCAAAAAAAATTGACATTAGGCTTGAAAATGAAGAATTTATTGAAATTTATTACGCCGATGTGACTTATAACGTTTCGTTCTTACATTTAGTACATAACTGGAAATAGATTGAGCATACTCCAAAAATACAAATGGCTTAATTTATCCGATCCCATTGACTTGGAATAAATTAAGATTTATACTTATTCTAAATTAAATTGCTATTGTGATTACTAGTTAAGAATAAATATAATCTAGCTTAGTTAAGGGAGATGCGGTATGAGAACCTTAAATTTAACCTCGCAACGCCAAGCGGTGTACGATGTGGTTCGTGAGGCCCATGATCATCCTACTGCGGCCGATGTTATGAATCGGTTAATGGAGCGCGGATATAATCTGGCCTATGGAACGGTATATAATTCGCTGCGTTATTTAACAGATAAGGAATTAATCCGCGAGTTGAAGCTAGGGGAAGCTGCCAGTCGTTATGACGGACGAATGGACGATCATCAGCATATTATTTGTCAGGTATGCGGACGGGTAGATGAAGTGATGAGCGAGGTTCCAGACGATTGGACCGAGACGGTTGCGCATGAAACGGGATATGCCATTGCCCATGCCCATGTCGTATTCGGAGGAGTGTGTAAGGAATGCCAAAGCAAGCGAATCAAATAACGAATCGTTTCAAAGCAGATGAGATGCCCAGACGGGTGAAGGGTAACTGGACAACGATGTTATCCACTCCCTCTGCCCCTGTGTTGCAGACGGCTCCTTCCAATGAGCCGTTGTACTGCCCGACCACACGTCGCCTCGTTCTGATCAGCTCGGTTCCGGGTGTAGTTCATGGCTTGGTACGTACATTGTCAGACGCGTGCTTTGATGTGATGGTGTTCCATCGCTGGGAGCCGGAAGTGCAGCGCCATTTGGAAAGTGATCTGTTGATTTACGATTTGACAGCTGCCGATACACGTAGTGAGTTGCTGGATTTCCGCAATCGTCTTGCGGCAGATCATATGAAAGACACCCCTGTCATGTATGTGGTTCAGGATCGGTCGGCTGTACGAGCGCATGAACTGCTTCCTTCCGAAGAGGTTCTGGTATGGCCGCTGGCTTCCAATCACATGGTGCATGATATCGAACGGATGATTGTACGTCATCCGGCAGCTTCCCGTCAGGCAGGGCAGACCAGCCGCCGCACTATGTTCAAGGATATTTGGATTGACCGTGATAAAATGCTAGTATACAAAGAAGAAAAACAATTGAGTTTGACCAAAACAGAATACGATTTGCTGTTGAAGCTGATTGATGCGCAAGGCAAAGTGATCTCCCGTGAGCAAATGATGCACGATATCTGGGAGACGGATTTTGTAGGTGGCAGCAACGTTGTAGACGTGCATGTCAAAAGTTTGCGCAAGAAGCTGGATGACCGACCTGCCGAGCCTGAATATATTGCGACGGTCAGAGGCGTAGGCTACAGATTGGCAGATTGAACCGAAGGTCATCAAAGCTGATAATTTTCGCCGGATGGAGACATTCGGCGGAGATATATGAATTCCTTGAGGAAACTGACACAAGCTGAGACAGTTGACTTTATCAGGGTACATACACTACAATCGGTAGTGTGAGGTGCTTCTTATGAAACGACTGAATTTTAAAGCTGGCGAAACCGGACTTAACCGTTTTTTCGGACCTCTGGAAGCCAAAATCATGGATATTTTATGGTCCACTTCGGATCGGAGTATCAAAGAAGTGCAGACCGCGTTGAAGGGGGACCGTGACTTTAACTTCAATACGGTGATGACCGTTATGAACCGTTTGGTGGAAAAGGAAATACTGAGTAAGAGTATCCACGGAAGAACGTCTTTATATCGCCCAGTTCTAAGCAGGGAAGAGTTCATGGATGAACAATCCAAGGAGCTGAGTCACGAATTGGTGGATGAATTTGGTCCACTCGCTGTCAATCATATGATTGATGCTCTGGAGATGGCTGACCCCGTGCTGATCGAACGTCTGGAACAAAAAATTAAACAATGGAAAAAGGATATGTAGACGATGTGGAAAACACGTTCTAAATTACTGTTTACAGCAGGCGCCTTGATTTCGGGTTTCGCCCTTATACAGATGGGTATGTACGCCGGGCAGCATGTTTTCGGCTGGACATTGAATTTTAACGTGTTTCAAATTTGTAGAAGTCTGTTGCAAAATTATGGAATCGGCTACATGGTGGATGCGCTTAGCGGGCTCGTCTTCCTTACCTTCGGCATCGCCGGGTGCGAAGCGGTCCGACAGTGTATGGCCACGAGGGCAGCTTTCCGCAGACTGCACCGAATGCGTGACCTGCCGTTGACGGAGGCACTGGGTGAACGATATCGTGAACTCGGGGCTGACCGGATTTGGGTCATAGATTATGCCAAGCCTGCCGCCTTC
This sequence comes from Paenibacillus peoriae KCTC 3763, assembly GCF_000236805.1. Lineage (GTDB taxonomy): Bacteria > Bacillota > Bacilli > Paenibacillales > Paenibacillaceae > Paenibacillus > Paenibacillus peoriae. The sequence goes on from NZ_AGFX01000018.1 coordinate 417,352, forward strand.
ACCATGGGGTTATGGAGGCCGCGCATTGTATTATCCTCCGCATTGTTGTCCGTACTGGACAAACACGAGGAGGAGGCTGTCATATACCATGAAGCGCATCATATGAAACATTATGATCCATTGAAGACATGGTTGCTGCAAATGTGTGCTACCCTGCTGTTCTACTTGCCGGTGCTGCGTCATATTACCAACCATTATAAGATAGCCCGTGAAATTTTAGCCGACAATGAAGCCATTAATCAGGCCGGTTCGCCGGTTGGGATTGGAAGCGCACTGCTCAAACTTCTGAGTATGACGCCTGCCAAGACGCGCCTGGTAAACTCTGCCGCTTGCTCCTCTTTTGCAGAAACGTCCATTAACTACCGTATCTCACGTATTTTAGATCCGCAGCTAGAGCCGATCATCCCAATGCCTTGGCGTTCGATTATGTTTTCCAGCTATGTGCTAGTGATGCTGACACTTATGTTTGCACTGGCGTTAATGTAGTTTGGTAAGATATATCCTAATGGTGGCGCTTTAAGCGCTACCGATTCTTGATATGTAATACACTACACATTGTAGTGCTGGTTATCTAATCTGTATACAATCTAAAGGAGATGAGCATATGAATCAAACACTTACGAATATTGGATTACTGTTGGTACGAATCTTTACAGGGGTTATTTTCATTGTTCACGGTTCACAAAAATTTCAGGGACTGGACGGAACCTCCGGCTTCTTCCAAAGTATAGGACTTCCTGGCTGGTTGGCTCCTGTGGTCGCTGCGGTTGAACTGGTCGGCGGTATTGCACTGGTCCTAGGTATTGGAACACGACTTGCCGGAGCAGCGTTGACCATCGTGATGATCGGTGTATTGCTGACTGCTAAAAAAGGACAGCCCTTTGGCTCGATAGAATTTGATCTGCTGGTTCTGTTCACCAGCCTTCAGCAAACACTTGTTGGTGGACGTTTTCTGGCGGTAGATCAGTTGTTTGGCCGTAAAAAGTCTGGAAGCAGCAACGTGCAGGTCTAAAGTTCAGGTCTAATTCATCATATGAACCGCGCCCTTGGTCTCAGGGCGCGGTTTTTTATTTTGCCCATTTATGAAATATAGCTGTAAATCATTTGCTGCATTTGACCGATATAACTTCCATGAGTGTAATTAAAACATAGCTTTTCAAGTAAAGGGGAAAAACACATGGGAAAAATGCGAAAGAGAACGACCATTTGGACACTCAGAAACAAGCTTGTTTTGGGTTTTCTGCTTATTTTGTTGGTTCCGAGCTTAAGTATATCTATCGCGACTTATAATTCATCGTTTAATGCTATGGAGAAGCAGCTCTACAGCAGTGCAAATCAGGGAGTAGTGACAGCTAATTCGGTAATCGAATATTCACTTTCCAGTAAAATCAAAGATGTGGGTTATTTAGCTAAGGGACTCGACAGCTCCATGATTGATGGTCGAAACAGCCCGTTGATTCAGCCCAAGTTGATTCAATACATAGGTCTGTACGAGGATGCGACCGATGTTTTTGTCGGTACTCCAGACGGTCTGATGATTCGGGGGGTGCCTAAAGAGGACGAAGGTACATATGATCCCCGCAAGCGGGACTGGTATATGGAAGCGATGAAGCAGCCTGGTAAAGTGGCAATTACCCCTGTCGTAATAAATTCATCCGGTATTCCTGTTGTCGTCGTATCTCAAACGCTCTCCGACCAGTCCGGAGTTATCGGGATTTCTCTGAATCTGGAAAGTGTACGTAAACTGGCTTCCATCAAAGTGGGGCAAGAGGGATATATCATTATTTTGGATCATACGAAAAAATTTGTGGTCCACCCTACGATTAAGCCGGGTACAACTCTTGATGCAAGCTTTATTAATGATATGTATGCTGCGCCGAGCGGACAGTATACTTATGTGTATGAAGGCCAAGAGAAGTACCTGAACTATGTTACGAATAAGGAAACCGGTTGGAAAATTGCGGGAACCTTCTATCAATCCGAAATTAGCGATGCCACCGCTGCCATGCGTTACGTAACCATTTTCGTGCTGGCAGCCTCGTTAGTGCTTGCACTTATTGCGATTTTTCTGATTACCCGTTCCGTTCTGGTGCCGATCCGCAAACTGCAAAAATCGGCAGAGCAGATCAGTGAAGGAGATTTGACAGGCGATTTGGAGACAGGAAAAACCGATGAGGTGGGTCAGTTGTCTTCTCACTTCCAATCGATGGTGGATAGCTTGCGCGCAATGATTCGAAGCGTACACGAAACCACAGATCGGGTAAGCTCTTCGGCAGAGGAATTGGCTTCGGGGGCCGATCAGACGACCCAAGCCATTGAGCATGTCACCATAGCTATTCAGGAAGTAGCAGTGGGCAGTGAGCGCCAGGCCCAGAGTGTCAAACATGGCTCTGTAAGTATGGAAGAGCTTGCTCAGCAGGCAACGGACGTATCCGATCGTATGGTGGGCGTATCTGAACAGGTAAAAAGTAACGCAGAGTCCGCACAAGCAGGCAGCAAGGCAGCTACGCGAGCTGTACGAAAGATGCATGATATCGACGAGACGGTTAACGATCTCGGGCATGCCATGGATTCCCTGAGTGAACGCTCCAGCGAAATTGAGAATATTATCAGCGTCATATCCGGTATTGCCAAACAAACGAACCTCCTGGCGCTAAATGCATCCATTGAGGCGGCACGTGCTGGCGATCATGGCAAAGGCTTTGCTGTGGTTGCTACGGAGGTACGCAAGCTGGCTGAGGAATCTGCCAAATCAGCGACCCTGATTTCAGAGCGTATTGAGGCGATGCAGATGGATATGGACCACGCTTTGACGGCTATGCACCAAGCCCGTACACGGGTGACGGAAGGCATTGATTCAGTAAGCACGTCTGAGCAATCCTTTGCGGAAATCAGTCAGGCTGTGGAACTAGCGACGGAGCATATCAATGATATTACCGGAGTGACACAGGAAATGGCCCGGGGTGCCGCAGGTGTGGTGAGTATTATGAGCGATATTTCCCATATTTCGAACGAGGCAGCGGGCAATACCGAGTCGATCTCAGCGGCAGCTGAACAGCAACTTGCTTCTATCGAGGAAATTGCTTCTTCCTCAGCGGATCTGAGCCAAATGGCTGAGGAACTGCGTGAGCTGGTTGGACGCTTCCGAGTCGGAGAAAAATAATAAACGATAAAAGCGCATGGATACAGGAGTTTATTCTCCTTGTCCATGCGCTTTTATGCTTTTTGCCACAATTTATGGCTCATATAGATTAGACACTATCTTTGGAATGATTTGCGTCGATCCAAGCGGATACGGCTTGGAGTGTTGGAGGTGCGTAGATTATTTCTTTGAACCATATTGTTCAGCACCAGTGCGAAGATGACCAGCAATGTCCCATACAGCTCGAATTGACTGATGGCATAGCCTTGGAAGTACATGAGCACGAGCGTAGTAATCGGTACAAAGTTAATAAACAGAATTCCGTTCAACGGAGACAGCTTGCGGATTCCGGCATTCCAGCTCAGCAAGGCAGCCAGTCCTGGAAGCAGAATCATAAAGCTCATTTCGTATTTGACTGACCATACATCCTGCCAGTCCGGCACTGCAATCCAATGGAAGGCAGAGGAAACGGTGACGACGACGAAGGAAACAAGGGTTCCGAGCAGGCAGGTTAAGGTCGAATAGCGAAGAGTGGACCAGCCTGCAAAGTGGCTGCCTCCCATGGAATACAAGACCCATCCGACGACCCCTGCAAAAATGAGCAGCAGCGGCAGCAAATGCTGCCCGGCAAGCGTGAAGAAGGTCCATTTTCCGTTCGTAATTACAAGTACTGCCCCAGCCAATGCGATCACCATACTGATCAGCGTATATTTCGGAGGCATTTTACGGGTCAGGGTCCATATCATCGCAATCGAGATCATCGGCATCAGAACTTCCATAATAGAAGCTACAATGGTGCCTGCTGCCCCCATCCAGTGTTGTCCCTGGAAAACGGCCATATTATAAATGGTAAATCCCATCGTACCGAAGAAAAGCAATTTCTTGCCCCCGCCCTCAAAGCGAAAGGCAGCCCGTCCCTCTTTGAGCCACAACAGCACGATCAGGATGAGCGAAACGACAAAATAACGTAAAAATGAAAAATACAGCGGATTGACTTGTTGCAAGGCAATGTGCGAAACCGGAAACATGGCGCCCCAGGACATGCTGGCGATCAGACACAATAAAGATCCGGTCATGATTTGTTTATTCATGGTGAAAAAAAGCTCCTCCTTGCCGACCTCAGCGGACATATCTTATGGACACATCATAAAGGATAGGAAGCTGACGGTAAAATGATTGAAAATAAACATTATGATCATTTAAAATGATCATAAGTGACAAGGCGCGTCAATTTCGGCGGTCTTGCCCTTCACATTAAGGGGGAGCAGTAGTGGATTTGAACGATTTAAATATTTTCCAGACCGTAGCTGCTCATGGTAGTGTCAGCAAGGCGGCAGCCGAGCTTAGCTATGTGCAGTCCAATGTGACGGCCAGAATCAAGCTGCTGGAAAAGGAACTGCAGACGCCTTTATTTTATAGACATAAGCGGGGCATGATCCTCAATGCGGAGGGAAAGCGTCTGCTGCAATATACGAAGAGCATTTTATCGCAATTTGAGGAGATGAAACATGCGTTTCAGAGCACCTCTGCACCTTCGGGAGTGCTGGAGATTGGTATTGTGGAGACGGTGGTTGCATTACCTTCGATTTTGCATGCTTACTACAGCCACTACCCGGATGTTGAGCTGTCGCTCAAGGCTGGGGTTACAGAACATCTGGTGCAGGAGGTTGCAGAAATGAGGCTGGATGGAGCCTTTGTGACCGGACCAGTGAAGCATCCCCTCATCGAACAGTTTGATGTCTTTCAGGAAAAGCTGGTCCTTGTTTCCCAGGGAGATGACTTTTCCGTAGAGGATATTACGACCCGTCCGCTCCTTTTATATAAAAAAGGGTGCGGGTACCGGGAGCGGCTGGAAACCTGGCTCAGGATGGAGGGGGTTATTCCCAAGCAAATTATGGAGTTTGGGACGTTTGAGACGATTGTTGGCAGTGTGGCGGCTGGTATTGGAATGACCGTGTTCCCCGAGTCTTCGATCAGCGGGCTGAAGGCCCAGGGACATGTGCATTGTCATGCGCTGCCAGAGCCGTACAATGAAGTGACGACGGTATTTATCCGTCGTAAGGAAGCCTATGTTACCAGTACCTTACAGTCCTTTATCGATGAAATTATCGCTCAGATTCAGGCGTAGCTTTATCGCTTGGGCTCGGGTACAATTGAGGAGGATTTGATCTCATTTTTCTTCCTGAAGGAGGGCTATTATGTTCACAATTTATCCGGCTGCATCCCGATTCAGCTTCGATAAGGGCTGGTTGCGGGGGAGTCACAGCTTTTCATTCGCGGAGTATCAGGATGAGAGTAATACGGCGTTTGGCCCTATACGCGTCTGTAATGACGATGTCATCGCACCTGGAAGAGGTTTTGGGGCGCATCCGCACAGTGACATGGAGATTGTCTCCATCGTGCTCGATGGAGAGCTGCGCCATGAGGACAACCGTGGACATGTGGCGGTGACCCGTTTTGGAGGCATTCAGCGAATGTCGGCGGGCCACGGCATCGTCCATACGGAGCACAACGCTTCACAAACGGAGGATGTCAGCTTGCTGCAATTGTGGTTTAGCCCGCACACGCGAGGGCTGGAGCCATCATATGAGGCTACAGCGTTCAACCCTGAGCGATTGCACGGTCAGCTTTTGCCTGTCGTTGCTGGCAATCATGTTCCAGGCACGGAGGGTGAAATAGCTGCCATCCATCAGGATTTGACGATTTATTTAAGCAAGCTTCAGGCTGGAGAGCGTCTGGAATTCACACAGGCTGAGGGACGACGTGTGTTCTTGTTCATCATCGAAGGCTCACTTCGTGTGAACGGTGAACATATTCTGCAAGGGCGTGATTCGGCCCGGATTGAGCAGGAGCCGAAGCTGTCGCTAGAGGCACAGGAGCCTGTGTTTTATATGCTGATTGATTTACCTTAAGAGGGGGTGTGCGCCATGGCGCAGCAGGAAACTTGGCTAATCAAGCATGCCGTCACGGGTCGTAGCTTTGCGGACAGCCGCAAGCAAGTATTTGATTGCCGTCTGGAAACGACGGATGGCCTCTTTTGCTTCACACTTCAAGAGCTGCCGCGTGAGACGGCAGAGGCGATTGTGCGTTGTAGCGGAGAACTGAACGTATTTTGTTTTGTAACGCCGGAGGATAAATCCATTGTGAAGCATTGGTATTACGTTACCCCGGAAAGCGTGAAATATAACGATCAGACAGGTGAGCTTACGCTCGAAGCTGATTCTAAGATTGAATATCATCCCGAGGAGTATTGGGGAGATTAGCACTATTTTATATTGAAATTTTAAAGTGGCTATCCAAGTAAGGTGCGAATGTGAAGCTCACATAAAAACCCCGGGCCCTTCGCACCTCGAAATTTGTCGAAAAAGGCATGGGAAGGGTGTTGGCGATTAAAAGTCAACACTTGATCCAGCCCTTTTCGGCATTGTTTATTACAGGAATGTGAGAGATTGATACCATTGGGGTATCAATCTCTCCATTTTCGCTGTCGCACTCTATATGAGTGCGTGGATTGAAATATTCAAGGGTGGCGGAGTACCACCAAGAAACAAAGTCGCACTCTATATGAGTGCGTGGATTGAAATACTTATTGGTATAACCAATACCTTCACCCCTTAATGTCGCACTCTATATGAGTGCGTGGATTGAAATATTTTGGTTATAATATTTGATAAGACGCTGAATCAGTCGCACTCTATATGAGTGCGTGGATTGAAATTAGGCTTGTCTCCCAATGAAACGCTAGAAATTTGAGTCGCACTCTATATGAGTGCGTGGATTGAAATAATTATGTTTGCGACATGATCGGGATTGATCACCAGTCGCACTCTATATGAGTGCGTGGATTGAAATCCTGAGGACCTAATCTTATTTATAACTACGTGGGTCGCACTCTATATGAGTGCGTGGATTGAAATCAGTCTTAAGGTGCACCCCTCCAGTTAGTTGCCGCAGCAACGCAAATGTACCTAGCAGTATAGCGGCCTCCACCACCTTTCCTGTGATGGTAGCAATCCCTAAAGTAAAAACCAAAATAAATACCATGTTTAGTAATACAGCTAGAGCGTACTTTAACACAGGTACCGTAGCTTGATGATCCGGTGTAGAGGCCTTTATGTAATGTGCTATACGTTCTGCCATTGTTTCGATCATAGCGCCACTCCTTTTACCTATTATATTGGATTTAAGTGATTTTTTGTTATATTATGGTGGAAATGATTTCTTCTAATTTGATCCAACTAAAATCATCTTCCCCATAAGACAGCTTTACTACGCGCCTGGTTGTGTTATGTAGAAATTATATAGCGAACATACGTTCTAAACGAGTAGTTATTAGCATAAAAAAAGAGCCTCTATTCTGAGGCTCTAACATTATTACTGCGATATCTCAATAAAACAATATTATCTATAATGATATTAATTAAGTAGATAACGCCTACGGGTGTTGCCACACCAAAAAACGAATACACGATCCACCATCCATGTGCACCATAAACTAGCGGGAATTTAGCTACATAATATAACGGTAGTGAATGAATCTTTACATAAATAACATTTATGAGTTTGAAAATTAAAAGGTGAAATACCATTATGGACGCACTATGTTCCCCTATATATGAAAACATCCTCGCGAGAAACCTTGTCTTAATAATTAGTTTTCCAATGTACATGTTTATATAAATACCGGAAAACGAGCAGATAAGAAACATAATTGGGTTTATGAATTGCCTTTGACTCATTTCTACATGGCCAAATTTTTGTAACGAAAAATATAAGATAGCCAAACAAATCGATGAAATCCACCAATTGTAATTTATTTTCACATTGTAATAACGAATCAAAAATCCTATCAAAAAAACAATTGTAACAATAAGTGAAATATCTAAAAAGAAAGCCAATTTAATTTGTTCGCTATTTAGAACAAACCCAAGATAATAAAGTGATAATGTAATTATAACAGTGGCGATATTAGGGTTTTTGAACCATCGCAAGGACACATAACGAGTAGTACAGAATAGGACCGATACCACCAGTAATGCAATATAGAACCATGTTGCCGCACCCAATTGATCAAGCGTTTTTAAAGATATGATATCGTTAATAATTGGCACTACTGTTTCTTGATCGTATAATCTAGTTGGATATATGCCCGGTATATCCGTGTTCACATCTGTAAAAAAACCGATTTTAAAAAAAATGTTGTGAAGAGTTAGAAATAAGAGATTATACAAAATGTATGGTAAGTATAAACTCTTTATCCTCTTGCCTATAAAAACGGCAGGTGTTGACGAATGTTTGTCATTATACCAATATCCCGATATAAAAAAGAACAATGCAAGATGGTACATATAAACGTATTCGACTACCGGTGCCCCCGCATGTCCAACAACAACAGCAATAATAGCAAGGCCTTTTAATATATTCCAATATGTATCTTTTTCCTTTTTCAAAAGAAAAAACTCCCCTTGGCTCGTAGTAGGCATATTATACCATAGGATCACGAAAACCAAAGGGATATATTGGGATTTAATAAAGAATTAGCCCCAGCATAACACGCAGGGGCTGTGTCTTACTTGCTTACTGTATCCGTTTGAAAATCCCGGCTCGATCAAGTAAAGTGACCAGTCTGTAAAAGTCGTAGCTACCGTCATTCGCCGTATCTAACACACCTGCCGACTTGGATTGATGCAGGCTTGTTCGGCCCACGTGGGTACTTTAGGTTGCTTGGCTGCTGCCTCTAATACTTTGATGCTTTCAGCCTGCTTTTTTACAGTTGCTTGCATCTCCTTGAACGCTGCTTTTTCTTCTGCTGTCATCGATTCATCACCCTCCAATTTATTAATTAAAGCTTCATTAAGTTGTGCTGTGTATGTCGCTTGCCCGCCCGGTACTGTGCCGTAGATAACCCAAATACCATTTGGAAGTGAGGAAGATCCGTGAAGGTCTTCCAGTCTCCACCCCACTCGAATCCCAAATCCTTAGCGATATCCACCACCTGTATCCAGCCGGCCTTACGATCGGCGTTACCATCTAGCTTGGTATCCCAGCTTACGGATCGTCCGTCCGGCAGCAACAAGGCGAAATCTACTGCTACTCCGAAATTGTGATAGCTGGTCCCTCCCTTGGCGTTCGTAACCTTTGGTCCCGGCTTGGTTCTACCCTGCGCGTAAAGCTCATTCTGCTCCGCTATGGTGCGTAGCCCTGCGTGATAACTATGATGGGTATGCCCAAAGAAAAAGAGCGCTCTATAAGGCGCTCCACGGCTGCACGAACTACTGGCAACAGACCTTGCAGGCGTGTGTCGGATTTACTCTTTACCCGATCCAATGTTACTGCCACTATCGTTCCCCCCTTTACCTTTCAAGACCTCAACAGCCTGCTGGATGACTGGTCGCACTCTATATGAGTGCGTGGATTGAAATAGCTCAGAATCGAATCCCCAATGAAACATGTGTTGATGGATTGTCACAATGAATGTAGCAACCTTCTTTTTACCTGCCTACTGATCGTGTAACAAGGTCTGTCGCTCCTTAAATTAAAAGACACGCTGCGGAATTGAACCGTGCAAGGGTTCTGACCAGGCTGTTAATGTTTCCGCTGGTTAATTGGTTCCTCGCCGCCTGTGCGTGCCATATAAAAAGGCCGGCACATTGGCCGACCTGAACATCATCCCTTATTCGATTTTCCATGATATGAATTTACCATATAAAAAGTCCAGTGGCGGGCCATAAAGCGGTCATTTCCCCGTCAAAAATATTACTAGTCAAATTGACCAATTGTGAAGTTGCTTCTCCAACTCCAAAATCGCCTAATCCAGTCCCAGTAATACTCACTGAACCTAAAGATATAGCGAATGGTACTTCAGTGTATGAATGAGCATAACTATTGGCAAAGCTTCTTGTACCGCCACCATGCGCTACCCTATCAGATAAGGTAAACCAAGGGATGTTGCTCCAGTTAAAATGTGTTCTGTATGAATACTTGAATTCTCTATCATTTGCTGTTTTCCCCAAATATTGAATTGAAGAAGTGCCTGAAAAAGTACCGTCGTTAACAGATCCCATTGCAGATGTGCTGAACTTATCACCTTTTATTTTTTTAAATCAGCTTCTTTGATTTTGTTAAGATCAAAATATTTGTGAACCATTTCACTTTGGGTTACATTAACTTTCACTCCCCCCTCAGTAGTGAGATAAACTTTCTCTGTCTCAGAGAGTTGTTCAATTTCTTTTTCGGTATAACCCATATATAGTATAATGGTCAATTATTGGAGGTGGTGATATTTTTGGTCAAAAAAATAAAATAGTTAAAGTCACTTTAAGAATTGTACTTATCTCATTAATCATTGGTTTGATTTATTATTATTCAGGATCTCATCCAAGTGAACTAGCTAAATTAGTTGAAATTCATGATGATTACTTAGTCATCCAAAGCGATGCCTCTAACGGAGGCGAGATTAAAAAATTATATATATCTTCAAAGTCCGTTATCCCTCCTCTTGTAGAGGGAAAAGAATATTTTTTCGTATCTGATCAAAGATATTTCCAACGTCCATATATCCGTTTTGTAGAAAACTAAAGTAGCAGAAGTCGAAGAAACCGATCTTCGACTTCTGCTTTATATACTTCAAGGGGGTGACAGAGGTCATTTTAAGAAAAACTAGTTTATGGATTTTATTATTTGTAATTATAACTCTGGTTGCCTGTAGCAGTAATACTAGAGAGATGGTTACAGATAATAAAAATCTTAATCCTGGCAATGATGCGAGCAATGAGACAAACAAGAGCAAAAGTGAAGAAAAAAATGAAAATCAGAACAATGAAATGAGTGAGCCTTTTTTAACGGGGACTCATTTTGAAGACCCTAACGCCTTTATTGTCTATGATTTTAAAATGTCTCACGATTCCTCTGACAACTCAGTCTCCTTTCGTGTAACTTATAAATTTGGAGACAAGCCTAGAAAATATATATTGGAAGGTAAACATCCATATTATTTCTATATAAGTGTTCCAGAAAGTTTAGCTAAATATTATACTTTACCTGAAACTATACCAGTGAAGGGTGAAGAATTAATTTCAGATGACGATAATCTGAAATACCAAGTTGATATCAAAGCCTCGCTAAAAAAGGGGTTACCAAAGGATGTTATTAATTCTATAATTAATAAACCACAAGGATATTCCATAACTGTATTCGAAAATCCGGATTACCCGGCTAAACGTATAGTAGGTGTTTATGAGTTTGTGTATAGTATTGAGAAAATTTAAAATACTTCGGAGGTATCATATGAAAAAGGGAATTCAGTAGCGGCTGAATATACTGGAGTTCCCGAGTTCATGCTCCCCTGAAACCGGTAGATACATTTGGGATGCTATTGCATCCGGTCATTCTGCGGTATTTACGATTGATCGTGATGAATGGCCATGGCGATGTGCACGGTACAAAAGTAAAACTTATTGTTAATTAAATACTTTTTCCTGAAATGAGGTTGGTTTTTTTAATTGATTTAATGTTCGACAAATTTCCCCGTACTTCTAGCTAAAAAAGTAATAAAATTTAAAATTGTTTGAAATAATTGTATGGGAGGAAATTTGTTTGTGAAAATTTTCAAGAAAGTGTTCGTTCCCTTATTGGCATCAGTATTACTCTGCGCAACTGTTGTCCCTATCGGGTGTACGCCATGAACAAATTTTCAAAACGTTATGCAGGTATTTTGCTAGGGTATGGAATAGGCATAAGTACTTTTTATGCACTGGGATATAAGCCGAATGCTATGATGTTTTATATTATTTTGACTGGAGCTGTCATTGGAGAGATAATCAATTTTGCATTGTCAAAACGAGAGAAATAAAAAAAGCTCTGCTAACCTTAATTGGTCGGCAGAGCTTTTTTTATCGAAAACGAAGTAGGCGGAATGGTGCTGTGCAAGCGGGCGGTGGCAATGGGAAGCACCATTCGACTGCGCAGTGGTCACATAGGCAACTTTTAAGCTCAGATCAAAAGAAGACTCCTAAACCACCTTGAAGTGGAACTGGAGTCTTCTTTTTATGATATTGGATACATAATCCTTTGCAGGCTGGTACATCCTACATTTCATATACCTGTTCGGTTTATTCGTAGAGGGGGAATAACGATGAAGAAAGGACGCTTTCCCAAGTTGCCGAGATTACCGTGGAGCCGGCGCACGATTCCGGCTGCAGATCGCAAGGCACGAAATTACGATGCTCTTAAAGGACTGCCTGAACCGCCCTGGCTGGAACAGCCGCTGCGGAGCAATTTGGAAGACAATTTGACTGCATTGCGTGATATTTTCAAGGATTGCTCTGATATCGTTTACCGGGAGCTGATGATTTCCCCTGAACGCAAAGGGATGTTGGCTTATATAGAAGGCACGGTGAAATCGGAGGATTTGCAGGATCATATCCTGCGGCCTTTCATTTTGGGCATGATGCTCAAGGACCCCGAAGTCAACGGCACATTGGACCCGCTGGATGAAACACGGATTTCCATGTCCCAGACCAAAACGATGGACCAATGGAAAATGGTATCGACGGCAATACTGGACGGCAATGCGGCCTTGCTGGTAGACGGTACGCCTCGTGCGTATATTTTCAGCGCCAAGGGAGGCGTCCGTCGCGGAGTGGAGGAGCCCCAGACCGAAGCGGTTATTCGCGGGCCGCGTGAAGGATTTACCGAGACCCTTCGTGTCAATACGGCCTTGCTGCGATTCAAGCTGAAGACCTCCAAGCTCAAGATGCACAGCATGATCATCGGGACAGAAACCCAAACGGGCGTCGTCCTTGCCTACATTGAGGGAATCATCGATCCGAAGCTGGTGGAGGATGTGAAAAAAAGGCTCAGCGATATCAAAATTGATGGTGTGCTGGATACGGGATATATTGAGGAACTGATTGAGGACCACCCGTTTTCCCCGTTTCCGGAAATGGAATATACAGAACGTCCGGATACGGTTACCGCGCAATTGCTGGAAGGACGTTTTGCCATTTTTGTAGACGGTACGCCCTTTGCCCTGATTGGGCCAGTCACGATGTGGCAGATGATGCAAGCGAGCGAAGACTATTACGAGCGTTTTTTCATTAGTAATGTAGTACGCTGGATTCGGTTTCTTTTTCTCATATTAGCCCTCTTTTTGCCCGCGTTATATGTAGCAGTAACAACCTATCATCAGGATATGCTGCCGACGACGCTCATTTTGAGTATTGCGGCGGCGCGTGAACCGATCCCTTTCCCCGCCCTGGTGGAAGCGTTGATGATGGAGATTTCCTTTGAGGCACTACGGGAAGCAGGGATTCGCCTCCCCAAAACGGTAGGTCAGGCGGTCAGTATCCTCGGAGCGCTCGTTATTGGACAGGCAGCAGTACAAGCAGGAATCGTATCGGCCCCTATCGTTATTGTTGTGTCCCTCACGGGGATTGCTTCGTTTACGATACCGCGTTTTAACTTTGCCATTACGATTCGCCTGTTACGTTTCCCGATTATGCTGATGGCAGGTGTGTTTGGGCTGTTTGGGATTATTATTGCGACCACACTGATCGCTACACATTTAACCAAGCTAACATCGTTTGGCGTACCCTATATGAGTGGATACAGTCCATATAACCATAACGATCAAAAGGACATTGTTGTACGTGCACCTTGGTGGAAAATGATCAAACGTCCTTCCTGGATTGGCAATGACAACGACAAACGAGAAAAAGAAGAGATGAATGGAACACCCGCAACTGAGGAGGGATGGTGATGAAGCCCAAAGACTCCAATACGGGGAAAATACGTAAAGCGGCAATGCTGAGCTGCCTGCTGCTTTGTTCCGTTCTCTTGGGCGGATGCTGGGACCGGCGTGAAGTGAACGATGTGGCCTTTGTAATGGGTACCGGGCTGGATAAGGAAGGGGATCAATACCGTGTTACGATGCAAATTGCTCTTCCCGGACAGCTCGGATCTTCGGGAAGCACAGGAGGAGGTGGAGGAGGTACAAAAGGAACCAAATCCTATTACCTGGTGTCCAAGGTAGGCCCGAGCTTTCGGGGAGCAAGCGCCGAGGAACAGCGGGCAGTTTCACGAACGCTGAATTTCTCCCATCGCCGGGTGCTGTTGTTTGGAGAGGCACTGGCACGGGAAGGGATCAGCAAAATGATGGACGTATTGGCGCGTATTCCGCAGAACCGTCTGTCTTCTTTGATTGTCATAACGAAGGGAGCATCCTTGGATGTGCTTCAGGCGGACGCCCCGATCGAGCAATATCCGGCCGAGATGGTGCGTGAGCTCAACTTTTCATATATGAAAAACCCCCGCTCTATCAAGCTGCTGATGAATTCAATCCTGATGGACGGCATGGACCCGGTCGTGCCGGTGATGTCCCTGGTGAAAAATGGCCCTGCTACTATAAAAGACAAGAAGACGAATATCCAGGTGGATGGGTTGGCTGTGTTTCACAAAGACAAATTGACCGGAATGATCGATAACCATCTGAGTCGGTTTTTGCTGCTGGGTATGGGACAGGCCAAGGACACGGAAATATTCATTCCCCCCCCTAAAGGCTCTGGTTATCTGTCTGTGCACCTCATCGAAAATAGTGTGCAAATCAAGCCTTATATTCGAGGAAATGATATTCGAATGACCGTTCAATTGAGCTGCAACGGGAATGTAAGGGAGAATGAGACAACCTTCGATATATCTAATGGAGAAAATGTGAAATGGCTCGAGCATCAGGTAGCTCAGGAAATCAAGAAGGAACTGGGTGAGGCTGTCCGGCTTATTCAGCAAAAGTATCATTCAGACGTACTTGGTTTGGGAAGGGCTATTATTATGAGCCGTCCGGATGAATGGATACGGATTAAATCTCAATGGGAGCAGCTGTACCCCAAGGTGGAGGTCGTCATAGACCCGATTGTGCATATAGAGAATATCGGTACGGTCACCAAACCATTCGGGATCGAAAAGGAGCAAATCCAAAATGAATAAAGTATTTCTGTTCCCCTTAGTGCTGGCTATGCTGTTCATGTATCTAATTGACCGCAAAAGTCTGAATTCGGCACCTGCTGTCAATCGCTGGATTTCACGTGTGTTGTATGTCATGAGCATCGGTATCTGGATTTACGGAACCTCGACAAAGAGTTCCGTTTATGTGGCTACATGGCTGAGCCGTTTCATTGATATGTGGCTCCCTCCTGCATTGTAACAAATAAGGGTGCCTGTGGAAAAAGGAGGATGTACCTGCATGAAGCAGTTCACAACCAGACAAATCGTGTTGCTTAGTGTGTTAATGGAGGTGAGTATTACCCTGGTGCATGCTCCGACGCAGGCGGCAGATTACGCGCGGCAGCATGCCTACTGGACCTGCGCGATGGCCGCTATCGTGATATGCTTTCCGATCTGGGCGATGTTGAAGCTGAAGCGGCGATTTCCAAATCAGGATCTGCTGCAGTCCATCGTCAGCTCTTACCCCGTGCTGGGGCGCATGCTGCTTGCGATGTATCTTATTTTATTTCTGATCCTTTTCGCCAGGGATTTGAGGATTATTACGGATCTGGTGGAGGTGGTCCTTCTGCCGATGACTCCGATTGTCGTCATATCGCTTATTATGCTGTTGACCTTGGTGTTTATGGCTAAAGGAGGAATCAGAACCATTATAGGTATGGTGGAATTTACTGTACCTGCGTTGATTATGACACTGTTGAGCATGCCGCTTTTCTTCGGACATGCTTTAGATTTTTCAGCCATGAGGCCGTTTTCACACCCGGATATAGGTGGAATAGTCAAAGGCAGCTGGCGTATGCTTGGTTATATGGCAGACCTCATGATATTGCCCTTTATCATTTCGGGACGGAGCTACAATGGACGTAGCGTGTGGCTTGGACATTTAGTTGGAACCTTTTTTATGATTATGATCGTGATGCTGGAGGAGTTGGTTATTGGTGTTCCTATCTTGACACGGCTGTTTTATCCAACGTATGAACTGGCGCGTCAGTTGCAGCTAACGGACTTTCTGGATCGGTTCGACTTGTTCGTGGCTGCAATGACCGTACCGACCTTGCTTACGAAAATCGGGGTCGATTTGTATGTCATCAGTTTGACGGTTAAGCGCATGTTTGCCCATACTTCGGGGAGTCTGATGGTCTGGCCTATGGGCTTGCTGGGTTACGTCTGCTCCTTTATGCTGTTCTCTAACATCGTCCAAATTTATAATTTCAGCCGGGAATGGACCTTGGTGATGATTGTTTTCTTTGTTGTCATGCCCTTTGTGCTATGGCTGCTGCTTCGGCCCAAGTCTGAAGAAGACAGCGATGACTACAAGCCATCATCTGGAGAGGGTACAGGCCGGCAGGAAGACCAGCAAGAAAGCCGGGAGGCAAGCAGGATAAGCTAGTTTATAAGTTTACTATATTCATTGGAAAAGTAATTTTTATTTGTCTTTCAGCCCTCTAATTGTATACTTGGTAGAAAGGAATATGACTTCTACAAGGGAGGGAACAGGATGGCACAACGCATGGCAGGCAAGAGAGTCGCCCTTGCCGGTCCCCGTAAAGCAGATGAGATGGCATTGCTGGTTGCAAAAATGGGGGGAGAGCCAGCGCAGCGTCCGGCCCAGGGCACGGTTTTTCTGGATGATATTGAGTTGCGCAACGCGGTGGTATCGTGGGTGAAGCAGCCGCCGGACTGGAATATTTTTACGACAGGTATGGGGCTGGACGCGTTGTTTGATATGGCAGAGGATATGGGCGTGGCAGAGCAGATTATGGAACTGCTGCATTCCTCGAGAATTGCGGCGCGTGGCTACAAGACGGTCAATGAACTCAAAAAGCGGGGCTTCACGCCGGATGTACGAGACGAGGATGGAAGCTTGACCGGGTTGACGCGGGCTTTTGCCCCGTATGATCTGAAGGGGAAGGAAGTGCTGCTGCAGTTGCACGGCGATCCGGCCCCGCGGTTGGTGAAGTGGCTGGACGAGCAGGGGGCTGTGACTCGGCAGGTGCTTCCTTATAAGCATATTCCACCCGAAGAAGCGAACTTGCAAGCATTGCTGGCGGATGTCTTGAATCGCAATGTGGATGCAGTTACGTTTACCAGTGGCCCGCAAATCCGCTTTTTGTGTCAATATGCCAGAGCACAGAACCGTATGGACGATTTGCTGGAGGCTTTCCGTCAGGATGTCATTGCCGTGTCGGTAGGCAAAGTGACCGCACAATCCATGCTGGAGGAAGGAATTGAACGGATCGTGTTTCCGGTAGAAGAGCGTATGGGCGCGATGATGGTCGAACTGGGAAAATATTTTGAGCATAGCACTTCGGCGCATGGCTTCGGTCTGGAAGTTGTGAATGGGCACTGACATGTGATCAAGCGTAAAATCAAGATAAGGGTCTACGAGGCCTTTATCTTTTTTTGTTGAACATGCAGCGTCAGTATTTTTTGTTATAGCGAAAATATTTATCTCATATAATGAATACGTTTTCGATGCATGTTACTAGGACAGGAGCTGAGCGTTTATGAATTCTATTTGTGTATTTGCCGGGTCCAGGCCTGGACATTCATCGGTATATCTTGGGGCGGCAGGCAAGCTGGGAGAAGCCATGTCCCGACATCATGTCCGCCTGGTCTATGGAGGCTCCAGCAGGGGGCTGATGGGCGAGGTGGCAAATGGCATGCTGGCGGGCGGTGGTCAGGTCACCGGCATCATGCCAACTCTGTTATTTGATGCGGAAATTATTCATCGAGGGGTTACCGAATTTATTGAGGTTGCCAATATGCATGAACGCAAAGCGGCGATGAGCGACATGGCCGATGCGTTTATTGCCCTTCCGGGTGGTCTGGGGACCTTCGAGGAACTGTTCGAGGTGCTGTGCTGGGCGCAAATCGGCATTCATCGCAAGCCCATCGGCCTGCTGAATGTGAACGGATATTTTGACCCGTTGGTGGAAATGGTGCGTCATAGTGTGCAGGAGGGTTTTACCGGGGCTGAGCATCCATCACTGCTGAGCATCTCTGCGGACCCGGATGAATTGCTGCATATGCTAAAAAGTAAGGCGGAGAACTTGAAATAAAGCGTTTTTCGTGCTTGCACAACTGATTGAGACAAGGTTATGATAAGACCCATAATCAAATAGCGGACAGACAAGGTGCCTTT
The DNA here is from genome assembly GCF_000236805.1 of Paenibacillus peoriae KCTC 3763. GTDB lineage: Bacteria > Bacillota > Bacilli > Paenibacillales > Paenibacillaceae > Paenibacillus > Paenibacillus peoriae. Next base: position 435,636 of record NZ_AGFX01000018.1, read on the forward strand.
GTGATTAAGCAAAGGGTAACAGGGAATCGGGTGCAAATCCCGAGCGGTCCCGCCACTGTAAGGAAGAGGATTTTTTCAGGTTGTCACTCGCGAAAAACGGGGAAGACGAAAAGATCTATTGATGCCAAGCCAGGAGACCTACCTTGATCTGCATGCACCGATAACCTTCGCGGAGAGGATGGGTGTACGAAATCAGGAACCAGACACACGTTGTTTTTCCATGTTGGTTGCAGCTTTACGTGGACATGAATGTTCAGAAGTGTTTGAAGCGTAAACAGACGGATGGAAAACAACGGCAGGATAGAGGGAGACAAAAAATGTCTGCCTGCACCTGTTTGTCTGGTGAGAAGATGCGTACATAGGAACCCCATCCGGGCAGGATGGGGTTTTTTTGAGATACAGGAGGAGGAACACGATGAGTCCATTAGGAAAATTGCTGGTGATCGGATTTGGACCGGGAGATATGGAACATATCACAAAACGGGCATTGGATGCGCTGGCCGAGAGTGAGGTCATTATCGGCTATAACACTTACATGGATCTGATCCGCCCGTTGTTGAACGGACAAGAGATTGTACGCACAGGGATGACAGAGGAAGTGAGCCGCGCGCAGGAGGCGGTTCGACAGGCAGAGATGGGCAAAAAGGTAGCTGTGATTTCCAGTGGAGACGCAGGTGTATATGGTATGGCCGGGCTGGTGTATGAAGTGCTGATGCAAAAGGGCTGGCGCCGTGAGGACGGTGTTGAGGTAGAAGTCGTGCCGGGAATCTCGGCTATTCAATCCTGCGCCTCGCTGCTCGGTGCGCCAGTTATGCATGATGCCTGCACGATCAGTCTGAGTGATCATCTGACCCCGTGGGAAACGATTGTGAAGCGTGTGGAAGCCGCGGCTTCAGCGGATTTTGTCATCGCATTATACAATCCGCGCAGTGGTCGGCGTACACGCCAGATCGTTGAAACGCAGTCCATTTTGCTGCGCTACCGTGATCCCCAGACTCCGGTCGGACTGGTTAAGAGTGCTTACCGTGAACGTCAGCAGGTGATTGTGACGACACTGGAGGATATGCTGAACCATGACATCGGGATGCTGACGACTGTAATCATCGGCAATTCCTCGACGATGGTATATGACGGCCTGATTGTAACGCCGCGTGGATATCAGCGCAAGTATACGCTCGATGCGAGCGAGCAGGCGCTCAAACCGCATCAGCGACTCCGCACGGAAGCGGAGCCGTGGTCGCTGGGCGCGCAAGGGGATCGCGCGCTAAATGCGTCGCAGGCAGGCGCAGCACCAGCCGCGCCCGGGCCTTCCGCGAGCGGAGCCGCGGCTGCGGTTGCCACGCAAGCCCGCCCGCAAGCGGTAGCTGCCGTGCAGGCCGCGCCGTCTGCGGCGCAAGCCGGGTCGGCCCCGGCATCGCTGGCAGCCGAGGCGTTGAGCCGCCTCGCTGCGGGCGGCAGGCTGCCGGGCGAAGCCAACGCTCGCTGGAGCGGGCAAGCGCCCGCTGCGAGCGCTGATGGAGCGGCAGCCGTGGCCGGAGCTGGGGCTGTGGCCGGGACAGCGACGGGCGGCTTTGGCAAGCCGGCGCTGTTTGAGGTGGGCGTTTCCCCTGGCGTGGGAAACAAGAAGTTCACCGCTCGCCAGATGGCCCTGCTCGCGGAGATAACGGGTGACGAGGGCGAGCTGGAGTATACGCCGGATCATCAGATCGTGCTGCGTGTACCATGCGCAGATCCTGAGGAACTGGTTGGACGATTGCGGGATGAGCGATTAATCGTCATGCCCATTGGCGATGTGTTTAAGGTGAAGGCGTGCGACTTCTGCAACATGGAGAAGGATGACGCTGTGCCTGTGGCTGAGCATCTACAGGTTGTGCTTGGCGGTTTGCAGGCACCCAAAGAAACGAGCATTGCGTTGAACGGCTGCGGTATGGCCTGCTATGGAGCGGTGCTGGAGGATATCGGCATTGTCTACCGCAAGGGCGGATACGATCTCTTCCTTGGCGGCAAAAAATTCGGCCGCAATGCTCATGCCGCTCAGCCTGTAGCGGAAGGGATTCCGAGGGAACAGATTACAGACATTGTCGAGAATATCATCGCTGAGTACAAGGAAAAAGGGCATCCGAACGAGCGTTTCCATAAATTTTTCAAACGTGTAGGTGTGGTTGCCGGCTTCCGGCATGAGGATGCACCGGCAACCGTAGAAGTGAATGCGGTTTGTGGTGATTAGTGGGCCAGAAGCCTAATGAGCTGGACACAAGCATATATATAAAATAGGGCGTCATGTAGGCTATCCCTATCATGAGGAGGAAAAAACAGCAGTGAATGCAATATTGTTGGTTGGACATGGAAGCCGGGACCCGGAGGGGAACGAGGAGCTGCTGGAATTTGCGCAGGCGGTAGCAGCTCGCGTACCGGGGACATGTGTAGAAACCTGTTTCCTGGAGCTGGCACGCCCGAGTATTGCCGAAGGGGTGCAGGCGTGTGTGGAGAAAGGGGCGACACGTGTCGTCCTTGTGCCGATTATTTTGTTCGCAGCAGTGCACGCCAAAATTGATATTCCGATGGCAATTGACCGAGCAAAAACGAAATATCCGCAGGTGGAATTTGTGTATGGACGTCCAATTGGCGTTCACGAAAAAATCGTTAGCATCCTGCTAAACCGCTTGAAAGAAGCTCGTCCGGTTGCAGTTCCGGCGGGAATGAATAGCGCTGTGGAAGCACCCGGTGAGATAACGGACCAAGAAACGGCGGTGCTCGTATTGGGGCGCGGGAGCAGTGATCCTGATGCCAACAGCGATTTCTTCAAAATCTGCCGCATGCTGTGGGAGAAGCTTCCTTATACCTGGGTCGAGAGCTGCTTTATCGGTGTGACGCAGCCTTCTTTCCCGGATGGCTTGGAACGTTGTGTACGATTGGGAGCCAAAAAAATTATTGTACTTCCATATTTTCTGTTCACGGGGGTGCTGATTAAACGCATCGGAGAAATGACCGAGGAATTTGCCGAGACTCATCCTGAATTGCAGGTTGAAATCGGGGGGTATTTTGGTTTCCATCCGCAACTGGTCGAGCTGGTGCTGGAGCGGGCGAATGAAGGCTTATTCGGCAAAGTTGCAGCGAATTGCGATAACTGTCAGTTCCGCTTGGAGGCACAGGAGCATCACCACCACCATCACGACCATGACCATGACCACGGGCATGATCACCATCACCACCATGATCATCATGGGCATCATCACGAACATGATCATCATCACCATCATGGACACGATCATCACCATGAGGGGCACTCGCATGACCACGGGCACGAGCATGATCATGCACATGCGCACAGCCATAATGACCATGAACACCACCACGATCATTCACACACGCCGTCTGTCGTGGACAGCAGCGGAATTGCTGGCAGCGGGCAGGTGAGGGGCTCATGATTTTCATGCTTTGCGGAACGAGCGATGCGCGGGAATTAGCGCTGCAAATTCGTGCTAACGGCTTCAACGTATTGACCTCTGTCGTAACGGAGAGCGCAGCAGCCAGCCTGTCTGAAGCGGGGCTGAGCGTACGCACAGGTCGAATGACAGCCGATGAAATGGCAGCAGTAGTTGGAGAACTGGGAGTGCAAGCCATCGTTGATGCCAGTCATCCTTTTGCAGAAGAAGCACATGCGAACGCCATGACGGCCGCGCGCGAGTCTGGAGTACCTTATATTCGCTACGAGCGGACGGGGCTGGTGTACGACAATCATCCGTTGCTTCACATTGTACCGTCCTATGAGGAAGCTGCACTGGAAGCGAAGCGGCTCAAAGGCTCCATCATGCTAACAACAGGCGGCAAGACGCTCGGCACATTCACCAGGCATTTGCTTGGAGAACCGGATATTCGTTTGGTTGCACGCATGCTACCACGTCTGGACAATATGGAGAAATGCAGCGAACTGGGGCTGGAGCAAAAAAATATTATCGCCATGCAGGGGCCTTTTTCCCGCGAGCTGAACGAGGCATTGTACAAGCACTTTGGTACAACGGTGATGGTGACCAAGGAAAGTGGCCGCACAGGGGCTGTAGATGAAAAGGTGCAATCTGCATTGGAACTGGGCATTCATGTCATTTTGATTTCCAGACCGGAAGTGGAATTTGGTACGGTATTTGATTATTTCGACGGAGTAATTGACGCTTTGCGTACTGCCGAATAGAGACCTGCGCTCTAAGACGCGACCCTATGATCCTAATGGAGAGCTGGTCATTCCAGTTAATCCGATAAATCCAGAACGATTTCTGGCGTGTATTTAAAATATAGTCATCTTAAAATGCGCAGTTTTTTGCAGCGCCATCCGACTGCGTTGTGGAACAAGTAGTGGAACATAGGTAACCTTTAATATCCCAACTAATTTTTCTAATCTTTCATAAGGAGCGGTCAAGACGATGGATTTTAAAACTGATTTTAAACCGTTAACGGTACAACCGCAGGAGATTGAGGGCAAAAGCTTCGAGATGATTACAGAGGAACTGGGCGAGCATCCTTTTACAGCCGATCAATATCCTGTCGTACAGCGCGTTATTCACGCATCCGCTGATTTTGAGCTGGGCCGCAGCATGGTGTTTCACCCGAAAGCGATGGAAGCGGGAATCGCAGCCATCCGTGCAGGCCAACAGGTCGTCGCCGATGTGCAAATGATCCAGGCAGGGGTTAGCAAGGATCGTATTCGACAGTTCGGCGGGGACGTGCATGTGTATATTTCCGACCCCGATGTGATTGAAGAAGCGAAAAGGCTGAATACGACACGCGCCATTATTTCGATGCGCAAAGCGATTCAGGCCAGTGAAGGCGGTATCTATGCGATTGGTAATGCGCCGACAGCGTTGCTGGAGCTGATTCGTTTGGTTAAGGAAGGAGCAGCCAAGCCCGGACTGGTCATCGGGATGCCCGTTGGTTTCGTGTCTGCAGCGGAGTCAAAGGATGAGCTGCGCAAGCTTGATATTCCGTTCATTACGAATATTGGGCGCAAGGGCGGCAGTACGATTGTTGTAGCGGCATTGAATGCAATCTCCTTAATGGCTGTCCGCTAGCTGCGGTTGTCTGTTTGCTGTATCATGGAATGAATTGGAGCATGATCAGCAGAAGAGGTTAAGGAGGAATTGGTATGGAAAAGGAAGCGGCGTCCGCTGACAGACCTAAACGAATGAAAAGCGGTGAAGCTCCCGCGCCGGACAAGCCGATGCGATCAGGCTTTACGACTGGAGCCTGTGCAGCCGCAGTGGCCAAAGGAGCGGTGCAAATGCTCATTACGGGCATTCCGTCGAAGGAAGCGGTGATATCGCTGCCAGCGGGCTTCGATCATGCGTTTGAGTTGATCGAGCCTGTGCTGAACGCGGACGAAGCTTCCTGCACGACGATCAAGGACGGTGGAGACGACCCGGATGCCACGCATCTGGCGCGAATTACCGCGTCCGTTAGCTGGCGCGACGAGCCGGGCGTTGAGCTGGATGGCGGCATCGGCGTGGGGCGGGTAACAAAGCCCGGTCTGCCTGTACCTGTCGGGGAAGCAGCGATCAATCCTGTGCCGCGGCGGATGATTACGGAGGCTGTCACAGGCGTGCTGGAGGAACACGGATCGGCCAAAGGTGTCCGTGTCGTCATCAGCGTACCGGACGGCGAGGAAATTGCCAAGAAAACGCTGAATGGGCGACTTGGCATTCTGGGCGGTGTTTCCATATTGGGTACACGCGGTGTGGTGGTTCCGTTTTCCACGGCGGCTTATAAAGCCAGTGTCGTGCAGGCCATATCGGTTGCGCAAGCGATGAACTGCCAGGAAATTGTCCTGACCACAGGTGGCAGCAGTGAAAAATATGCCATGCAAATGTACGATCAGCTGACGGAAGAAGCCTTTATTCAGATGGGCGAATTTGTCGGTTTTGCGGTCAAGCATGGCAAACGACTGGGAATGAAGAAGATTATTCTCGTCGGCATGCCCGGCAAGCTGTCCAAGGTCGCTCAAGGCGTCATGATGGTTCACTCCAAGAGTGCCCCGGTGGACTTTGGCTTTCTAGCTAAGATTGCTCGCGAAGCGGGGGTGGACGAGTCGCTGGCAGTGGCAGTGGCAGAAGCCAATACCGCGACGCAGGTGGCTGATATGATGACCGAAGCCAATGCGCTGAGCTTTTTTGAAAAGCTGTGCACCTATGGATGTCAGCATTGTCTGGAGCATGCAGGCGGTGGAATTGTCGTAGAAATGGTACTGGTAACGCTGAAAGGAAACGTGCTGGGGAGGGCGAGAGTCGGTGAGTAGAGTGATCCGTGTCATTGGCATCGGTGAAAATGGAGCGGCGGGTTTGTCGCAGGAGACGCTGGAGCGAATCAAGCGTGCGGATCTGTTGGTTGGCGGAGAACGCCAGCTAGCCTTTTTCAAGGCAGCCTCAGGGGAAAAACGAACATTAAAGAGCGGCTTATCTGCCGTGGTGGAAGAACTGGGACGCTTGCGTGAGGACAAGGATATTGTCGTGCTCGCGTCAGGCGATCCGCTTTTTTTTGGCATCGCAGGGTATTTATCTGCCAAGCTGGGGGCTGAGCATCTGGACATTATGCCGCATCTTAGCTCGGTTCAGCTTGCGTTTGCTCGTCTGGGAGAAAGCTGGCAGGATGCAGTGCTGGAAAGCGTACACGGCCGTCCGATGACCGGACTGGCGCAGCGGATCGACGGACAGAATAAGGTCGCTTTATTGACAGATGACCGCAATCATCCCGCCGCAGTTGCCACTTATCTGCTGCATTTTGGCATGACAGAATATGATGCCTTTGTCGGCGAGCATTTGGGCGGACCAGACGAGACGTATCGCCATTATACGCTGGAGGAAATGGCTCAGGGCGTGTTCCAACCGTTAAATGTGGTCATTTTGCGCCGCCGTAAAGGTGAAGACGTGCCTGCAGTCCATCGGGGCTTTGGCTTCGAGGATGCGGAATTTCATCAGCGCAAGCCGGAAAAAGGGCTGATCACGAAACGTGAAGTGCGCGTATTCAGCTTGTCCGAGCTGCGTCTGACCGAACGAAGCATCGTATGGGACATTGGCGCAGGCTCCGGCTCTGTAGCTGTGGAGTGCGCACGGCTGGCCAAGTATGGGCAAGTATTTGCCATTGAGAAAAATGAAGGCGATTTGGCTAATGTGGAAGCGAACAAAATCAAATTCCGCACTGATTTCCCGGTTATTCATGCCAAAGCGCCTGCCGGACTGGACGAACTGCCTGACCCGGATGCGGTGTTTATCGGTGGAAGCGGGGGAGAACTGGCAGAGTTAATTCGACTGTGTGCCTCCCGTCTGCGTACGGATGGAAGGATCGTGGTCAATGCCGCCACCGTTGAGACATTGCATGATGGTATGAAGGCGATGCAAGCAGCAGGGCTGGAAACTTCGGTAACGTTGCTGCAAACAGCGCGCAGCAAGCCCATTTTAAATATGACGCGTTTTGATGGACTGAATCCGATATACGTCATCACGGGGCAACCTTCGGCGGACGTGCCTGACGAAATAGCAGAGGGATAAAGCTGGTAAATCAAGAGGGGGAGAGAGACAACATGAATACGGCGGCAACAGGAACACTTTACGGCGTAGGTGTGGGGCCGGGTGATCCCGAGCTGATTACAGTCAAGGCGTACCGCATGATTCAGGAATGTGCAGTTGTGGCTTATCCGAAGAAGCGCCGGGGAGGCAAGTCATACGCTCATGAGATCGTGGAGTTGTACGTCAATTCGGAGGAAAAAGAGATGCTGGGGCTGATTTTCCCCATGACCAAGGACCCGGTTGTACTGGAGCGGGAGTGGAACAAAACAGTGGATGCTTGCTGGGAAGCGCTGCGTGAAGGCAAGGATGTAGCCTTTGTCACAGAGGGAGACCCTAATCTGTACAGTACCTTTATTCACTTGGCGCGGCTCATGAAGGATCTCCATCCCGAGGTGCCGATTGTATCGATTCCAGGGATTTCATCCGTGTTGGGAGCGGCGGCAGCGCTCGAATTGCCTTTGGCAGACGGAGATCAGCAGGTCGGCATTATTCCGGCTACGGAGGATAGGGAAGCAATGAAACGGGCGATTGAAAATCACGATACGGTCGTGTTTATCAAGGTTGCCAAGGTATTGGATTTAATTTTGGATGTGCTGGATGAGCTCAATCTTGGGGATCGTGCATCTGTGATTACCAAGGTCACGTCTCCATATGAAATGGTATGGCGTAATGCACAAGAGCTGCGCGGACAGGAGCTTGAATATTTGAGTTTGATGGTGGTGAGCAAATGACGTTGGAGCCAAAGGTATATATTGTAGGAGCGGGGCCAGGTGATCCAGAGCTGATTACGGTAAAGGGCTCCCGGATTCTACGCACAGCCGATGTTGTATTGTACACGGATTCACTCGTGAACGACGAGCTGATTGCGACAGCCAAGCCGGAGGCGCAGGTACTGCAAAGCTCGGGCATGGATCTGGAGCGGCAGGTCGAGATTATGAGCGAGGCCGTACAGGCTGGACGGAGTGTAGCCCGCGTACATACAGGTGACCCAGCAGTGTACGGTGCGATTTTGGAGCAGATGGTGCTGTTGAAGCAGCACGGAGTAGCCTACGAAATCATACCGGGTGTCAGCTCGGTCTTTGCTTCTGCGGCCGTGCTGGGCGCAGAGCTGACCGTACCTGACCTGACGCAGACGGTTATTCTGACGCGTGCCGAAGGCCGTACGCCTGTACCTGACCGGGAAAAGCTGCGTGATCTGGCATCCCATCACTGTACAGTGGCCCTATTCCTCAGCGCAACGCTGGCAAAGAAGGTGGTCGTTGAGTTTCTGGCGGCAGGCTGGAGTGAGGATACCCCTGTAGCAGTTGTACAGCGCGCAACCTGGCCGGACCAAAAAATTGTACGCACGACGCTTGCCCAATTGCCAGCCGATCTGCGTGCAGCGGGCATCACGATGCATGCCATGATTTTGGCAGGCTGGGCGCTCGACCCGGGTCTGGTGGATAAGGATGCGCATCGTTCCAAGCTGTATGACAAGTCGTTCACCCATGGCTACCGGAAGGGAGTGAAGCCGGGTGGGTAATCCATTTGCCGCTGTGGCGATCACGAAGCATGGTGTGGAAATGGCACGTCATTTGGGAGCCAGCTTTCCCGGCACGGATGTGTATTACATGTCCAAGTTTGAACGGGGTGATGAGCAGGAGCGCGGCATTCAATTGTTCGAAGGCTCGGTCAAGCTGATTTTGCCGGATTTATTTAAACGATATAACGGTATTATTGTATTTATTTCCCTCGGTGCAGTGGTTCGCATGATTGCGCCCATTTTGGTGGATAAAAAGGTAGACCCGGCCGTGGTCGTCATTGATGATCGCGGAGAGCATGTCATTAGCGTACTGTCTGGCCATTTGGGCGGCGCCAATGAATTGACCCGCCATGTAGCCGCTGTGCTGGGCGCACGTGCAGTGATTACAACCGCATCGGACGTGCAGGGCACGATTCCGGTGGACATGTTGGGTCGGGAACTGGGCTGGGTGGTCGATAGCTTCGACAAGGCTACACCAGTGAGTGCGGCTGTGGTGAACGAGGAGCCTGTCGCACTCATACAAGAGACAGGTGAACGGAACTGGTGGCGTTATGACAAGCCTGTACCTGCGCATATCAAGATATACTCTTCGATGGCAGAAGCATCGCAAGAGCCCTTTAACGCCGCGCTGGTCATTAGCGACCGTCTGCTGGGGCCGGAGGAAGAGGAGCGTTTTCTTTCTAACGGCGTGCTGTACCGCCCCAAAAGCCTGGTGCTTGGCATGGGCTGCAACCGGGGCACGGCTGAGGAGGAACTGGAGGCTGGTGTGCTGAGCACCTTGCAGGAGCTGCGTCTGTCTGTAAAAAGCGTGCGGAATATTGCCACCATTGACCTGAAAAAGGATGAAGAGGGCTTGCTTGCCCTCTGCGCCAAATACGGCTGGGAGCTGGTGACGTATACCCCGTCAGAGCTAAACACGGTGCAGCTTCCCAATCCATCGGAAACAGTCTACAAATATACTGGCGCATACGGGGTCAGCGAGCCTTCAGCGCTGTTATCTTCCGGTGCAGACCATTGGCTGCTGGAAAAGAAAAAAAGCGGCAATATGACGCTGTCCATAGCACGGGTTGCCTATGACTGACGTTGTGAAGCACGCCGTGCAGCCGGGTTTGGCTGCCGCAGCACGCAGAAGCCGGATTGTTGTTGCCGGCACGGGCAGCGGCGCGGGCAAAACGACCGTCACCCTCGGGCTGATGAAGGCATTCGCCGACAGCGGCCTGCGAGTGCAGGGCTTCAAGTGCGGGCCGGATTATATTGATCCGACCTATCATACGGCCGCGACCGGAACCCCATCCCGTAATCTCGATTCCTGGATGACCTCAGCGGATACGGTACGTGAAACCTTTATCCGTGCTTCCGAAGGTGCGGATATTTCTGTGATTGAGGGCGTCATGGGCTTGTATGACGGCAAGGACCCGCTCAGCAATACCGGGTCGACTGCCGAAATCGCCATGCTGACCGACAGCCCTGTATTGCTGGTTGTCGACGTGCGCAGCATGGCACGCAGCGCGGCCGCTATTGTGCTCGGCTTCCAGCGCCTGGAGCCGAAGCTGCGCATTGCGGGCGTGATCGTGAATCGCTGCGGAAGCCAGGGGCATTACAGCATCGTCAGGAAGGCGATCGAGCAGGAGTGCGGTATCCCCGTGCTCGGCTGGTTGAAGCGCGATGACGGGCTAGACATACCCGAGCGTCATCTGGGTCTGGTGCCTGCTGTGGAACGCGGCGAGCTGGAGCCGCTTTTCCAGCGGGCGGCAGAGCTGATCCGAGCGGGCACGAATCTGGAGGCGCTGCGGGCATTAGCAGATTCGGCTCCGCCGTTGTCTCTGCCCGCGCAGCCATTATTTGCCGCGGATCGGCTTCCAGCGGAAGGCTCGCAGGCCGCGACCGGGGAGCGCCCCGTCATTGCCGTCGCCAAAGATGCGGCGTTCAATTTCTACTACCCGGAAAATCTGGACTTGCTGCGTCAGTCGGGAGCAGAAATTGCCTGTTTTAGTCCACTGGCGGGAGAACGCGTTCCCGAGCACGCCAGCGGCCTATATCTAGGCGGCGGCTTTCCTGAGGAGTTTGCCGCGGCTATCGCTGCCAATACAGGCTTTTTGGAGGATATCCGCAATGCAGTACGCCGGGATATGCCCATATTTGCTGAATGTGGTGGTTACATGGTGCTGGCGCGGACACTTACGGATCGTGCTGGCAGCGTTCATCGTATGGCTGGAGTCATTCCGTCCGATGTCCGAATGCAGGAGAAGCGGGCCGCATTGGGATACCGGGAAGCGACTGCATTGCAGGATTGCCTGTTGCTGGAGGCTGGAGAGACGATTCGGGGCCATGAATTTCATTATTCGGTGATGGCCTACGATGAATCGTCCACTCCCTACCCCTATGCCTATCAGACCAAGGGGATGCGTGGGCTCCAGAGTGAGGGCTACGCGCAAGGGAACCTTTTGGCTGCCTACACCCATATACATCTAGCCTCTCTTCCTAAAGCGGCAGCACGCTGGGTGGAGAAATGCAGGGCTTACGGTCAGTGATTTGCAACCAGCCCTTCAGTGCAGCCGTAACGCCATCCTGTATGATCGAATAATGGAAAGTTGAACGAGACACTTCATGTGAACAACAAAAGCCGAGTCCCTTAGGGGACCCGGCTTTTTTAAACATGGACAGGATATACCTTACATTTAATGGAAGCGTATTCATTACTTTTTTGGTAACTTGTTTACATGAGCTTTTTCAGTTGGGAAATCCTTCCTTGGCTCACGCCAAGCATGGAGGCGAGTTGTTTTTGTGAAGATGCGGGATGCTCCTCCATCAGTTCTCTCATTTTCTCCAAAATAACGTCTGTGCGCTGATAAATTTTCTTGATATGCATATTTTGCTTAAGTGGAGACGAATTGGTTTCAGTCGTCGTGACTGGCATCAAATCTTCCGTTTTCATCGAGGCTGCACATTCATCGCAAATAAACTGATCTTTAAAATAGGTGTTGGTATCAACCGCACCGCAAAAAACGCAATTGGTTGATTTGTACTTACGGAGCATGAGTGTCTGGTCTTCAATAAAAAACTCTAATGGATCGCCGATGTCAATCTCCATCGTCATGCGCAACTCTTTCGGAAGCACAATTCGTCCCAAGCTGTCCAAGGGCCGGGTCATTCCAGTCCTTTTCATTCATGCAACCTCCCCGATTTTTAAAATTTTTAGAACGTATAAGTTTGAAGCAAGGCTTGTCAATTCTACAACCGCAAGCATACATTTTACAAAAAGTGCTTCATTTTTGAAAAGAATACAGCACTTTTTTTCTTAAGAGTATACCATAAACGGGCCGAATCGCCAGCGTTCATATTTATAAATTTAAAATAAGTTTATTCCGAGTGAATGTATATGTTATAATCCTCTGCTAAAGGATTTCATAGGCGGTTTGTAGAATTATTTATATATGCTGTAGCTTCGGACAATGATGGCGTTGTTATGTGAAATGGATGAGGCCAACGCCTTAAGAGTCCTTATATACAAGCCCGGCAAGGAGGATTAACATGGACAGAAGAAAAGCATTGCTATTAGGAGATTATTCGTACCCGGAGTTTCACCCGCTGCAAGGGGTGGACGAAGAGATTAGCCATATTTTACAGGATTCGATGACGGTACAATGCAGCGAAAATCGTAAAATGCTGCTAAAGGAAAATCTGGCCTCATTCGATCTATGTATTTCGTACTGCGATAGTCGCAAGGAGGTTTTGACCCCTCAACAAACGGCAGGACTGCTGTCCTACGTCAGCGGCGGAGGCGGATTGCTTGTGCTGCATAATGGAATTACGCTGCAAGGACGGTATGAAATTGCACAGCTGATGGGAGCACGTTTTCAGCGGCATCCGGCTGCGGGGCTGCTTTCCTTCAAGGTAACTGAGCCGGATCACCCGATCATGGAAGGAATTGAACCATTCGAGATCCAAGAAGAGCCCTACCGTTTTGATTTTGACCCATTCACTGAAAAAACACTGTTGATGGAATACGAGTATGAGGGTCAGTGGTGGCCAGCCGCATGGTCATTGTCCTATGGTTTGGGTCGGGTCGTCTACTTGATGCCTGGACATAATCAGCCAAGCTTCCAGCACGAGGGATACCGCAAGCTGCTGCTTCAGGCTGCCAAGTGGGCCGGACGCTTTCCGGGTTAAATATAATAAATACCGTTCTTAGGAGAAGGGGGGCTGCAAACTTTATGCGGCTCCCCTTTTCAGGTTATACTATAGGTAATCACAGGTAGGGGAGGATATATCATGAGCGATTTGTTCAAAAAAGCCATCTCATTGGGATGGGGCCTCACCATTGTCAGCAAAGAAAAAGTGGAGAAAGCCGTCGAGGATCTTGTACACCGGGGAGAACTTGCGCCCTCAGAATCCAAAGCGCTGATCGAACGTCTGATCGAACGGGGTGCGGAGGAGCAGGGCCAATTCAAAACGCTGATCCGCGAGCAGGTTAGCCGCATTTTGCAGGAGCTGGAAGTACCTACCGAAAATGATGTCGCAAGTTTGGAGCAACGTGTGGCATTATTGGAAAAACAGGTAGCAGAACTGGAAAAAGAAAAGGCTGCGCTTACGGGTTCGAGCGATGACGAAGAAGCGAATCGGCTGGATTAAATGGCAGTTCGTATGAAGCATGCCGGTCGTTACCGGGAAATTGCCATGGCGCTGGCGCGTCATGGCTTTGGCTATATGGTGGAGGAAATGGGCCTGTTCCAGCTACTGTCACTGCCGCGCAAATGGCTGACGAGAGAAGCTCCCGAGCCCGAGTCCAAAACGCTGGGTGAACGGATACGACTGGTGCTGGAGGACCTGGGGCCTGCATTCATCAAACTTGGACAGTTGGCAAGCACGCGTGCCGACCTGCTGCCAGAGCCTATTATCCGTGAGCTGGTCAAGCTTCAGGATCAGGTGCCGCCTTTTTCGCCTGAAATGGCGCGCGGCATTTTGGAGCAGGAGCTGGACACGTCATTGGAGGACATACTGGCTCGTTTTGACGATGTTCCGCTGGCTGCTGCTTCGATTGGACAGGTGCATCTGGGCAAGCTGCACAGCGGTGAGATGGTCGCCATTAAAATCCAGCGTCCAGGCGTTAACCGTGTCATCCGACGAGATTTGGATATTTTGCGGGAATTGACTGCAATGGCAGCCAAGCGTTGGGAATGGGTGGAGCGTTATCAGGTTCGCCAAATGGTGGAGGAACTGGGGAAATCGCTCATTCAGGAGCTGGACTACAACCATGAGGCCCGTAATACAGAAAAGATTGCGCTCCAATTTGAGCAGGACCCACATATCTATATTCCGAAAATATATTGGGATCATACCTCTTCCCGCATACTGACCATGGAGTTTCTGGAAGGAACCCATTTGGGTAGTCGCGAGGAGTTGTTACGCCGTGGATATAATTTGAAAGAATTGACGCAGCAGTTGGTAAACAGCATGCTGCATCAGATTTTTATAGAGGGCTTTTTTCATGCCGATCCTCATCCCGGGAATTTGCTTGTCCTGAAAAATGGCCGTCTCGCTTACCTCGACTTTGGCATGACCGGGCGACTAAGTGAAGAGATGAGGAATCATCTGGCCTCCCTCATTATTGCATTGATGCGTAAAAACACCGATGCTATGGTGCGGGCCATCGAACGGCTGGGCCTGGTCGAACCGGCCACCGATTTGAATGCGCTGCGTGCCGATCTGGATAAGATGCGCGAAGATTACGCGGATGTTCCTTTCTCACAGGTCAGCATTGGCGATGCTCTGAACGACCTGTTTGGTGCAGCACAGCGCCATCGAATCGGTCTGCCGTCAGATGTCTTGCTGCTCGGCAAGGCGTTGCTGACATTGGAGGGAGTCGTCCAACTGCTTGACCCCGATCTCAGCATCATCGCATTGGCGGAGCCTTTCGGCAACAAGCTGCTGAAGGAACGCTTTAGTGGTCGCCGCATTCGGGGCAAGCTGCTGGGCGGTGCGACCGAGCTGGTGGAGACGCTCATGGAGCTGCCGGGACAGGCGCGGCATTTGGCCTCCATTATTAGTAAGGGCAAGCTCAAGCTGGAGGTCACCGTACCAGAGCTGGAAATGCTCCTGCGCAGACTGGATCAGATCAGCAATCGCCTGTCATTCAGCATTGTACTGTTAGCGTTCAGCATTATTATGGTTGGCCTGATTATTGGTTCATCGCTGAACCATCAGGCGACGGTGCTGTGGAATGTGCCTGCTATTGAAATTGGTTTTGTCGTGGCGCTCTTAATGGTTGCCTTTTTATTGTATTCTATCTTTAAATCAGGGAGATTTTAGATATTTACCGGAAAGGATGTGCCATGAGCCATGGATACCTATAAGATCAATACCACTCCAATCAATCATCTCCAAATAACAGATGTGCCGTGGCACCGCCTGACCACTTGTTATGGCAGGGGGACGGATTTACCGCAAATGATATCAGACGGGGAGTATAAAGCAATCACTAATCTGATTGAGCATCAGGGTACATTATGGCAAGTTACGCCGTGGGTGTTGCTTTTCTTATTGCGCAATATTCAGACGAGAAGGCCGGAACGTATTACGCTGGGTGAACTGGAATTGTATCATGTGGTCGTCGGAGCGCTGGAGATGGTACAGGAACAAGCCGATTCACAGCAGTCTGTGGAAGCCCTGACCATGCTATTGGACGAAAAATATCTATGGCCTGAAAACAACGATCCCGAAGAAGATGAACTGGAGTGGGAAGAGGAGGAAGCACGCGGCTATGATCCAGTGGCTTTTTGGAGCTACTATGATTATAGCTACCAGCTATTGAAGCAAGCCCTCCCTGACTTTGAAAATATGCTCCAGCACAATTCCGAACCTGATATAGCTGAAGCCCTATCTGAGTTGGTGCAGGAATTGCGAAAATTTTAAATATAAGAAAACGAACTACGTGAAGAAAACGGCCGATATTTTAAGGAAATCGAGGATTTCTTTCCGTAAACAGCCTTTTACCCAATTCGTTTCTGTGAATCCCTTACGTTATAATGATGGACTGAATATAACGGATCGGGTTCGTTTGAGAGAGACGAGCTGAATGATAGGAGAGTCTTTGCGATTGGCCGCTGGACGGATGCCCGAATGACATCGGGTTGCGGGTCAATATGCTGCTCTCCGTGAATATAGGAGGCTGGAACGAGACGGTATGAATCTTAGACAACAATGGTTCGGTAATATCCGGGCCGATATACTTGCGGGCATGACTGTTGCACTGGCGCTGATTCCGGAGGCCATTGCCTTCTCGATCATAGCGGGTGTCAATCCCATGGTCGGACTGTATGCCTCCATCTCCATGGCCATTGTCATTTCCTTTGCAGGCGGTCGTCCGGCGATGATCTCGGCAGCAACCGGGGCGGTAGCAGTACTGGTGGTCGGCTTGGTGAAGGATCATGGCGTGGAATATCTGTTTGCAGCTACCATTTTGGCAGGGATTATTCAGGTGCTGCTGGGTGTTTTGAAAATAGGCCGATTCATCAGCTTTATTTCGCAGCCAGTCATGACCGGGTTTGTGAATGCACTGGCGATCCTCGTCTTTATGGCGCAGCTTACCCATTTTCATGGAGCGAATTGGATCATGTATGCGATGGTAGCGGGCACGCTGCTCATTGTGTATATTTTACCAAAATTCACAAAAATCATTCCTGCTCCATTGACGGCCATTATCATCATGACGATCATTACGTATGTACTTGGATTGAATGTGAAAACCGT
The DNA here is from genome assembly GCF_000236805.1 of Paenibacillus peoriae KCTC 3763. Lineage (GTDB taxonomy): Bacteria > Bacillota > Bacilli > Paenibacillales > Paenibacillaceae > Paenibacillus > Paenibacillus peoriae. The sequence continues at coordinate 452,457 of NZ_AGFX01000018.1, forward strand.
AGGAGATATCGGTACGCTAACCAGCTCCTTGCCTTCATTCCATTTGCCGCAAATTGAGTGGTCGTGGCACACGTTATGGATTTTGCTGCCGTATTCTTTTACGATGGCATTGGTCGGCTTGCTGGAGTCGCTGCTAACAGCCAGTATTCTGGATGAAATGACCGAGACGAAAAGCGATAAAAACCAGGAAGCTCGCGGGCAAGGGATTGCCAACTTTATAAATGGCTTTTTTGGCGGTATGGGCGGTTGTGCGATGATCGGGCAATCGGTCATTAATGTCAGCTCGGGCGGCAGAGGACGTTTGTCCACTTTCACGGCTGGGGTGTTTTTGGCCTTCTTGCTGTTAGTGCTTGGCGGGGTTGTAAAAGAAGTACCAATGGGCGCATTGGTGGGCGTCATGTTCATGGTGTGTATCGGGACTGTGGACTGGAATGCACTTCGAAATATTGCCAAGGTGCCCAAGGCAGACACGTTTATTATGGTTATGACGGTGATCATCGTGGTGGCCACGCATGATTTGTCCAAGGGTGTGATCGCGGGCGTACTGCTGAGTGCATTGCATTTTGGCTGGAAAATGGCTAAAATCCGCATCAGTACGACAGAGGATAGCGATGAAAAGGTGTACCATGTTGCGGGTCCGATGTTTTTCGCTTCAACCACTCATTTTGTCGATCATTTTGAACCTGCGGATGATCCGAAGCGCGTCGTGGTGGATTTTAGCCATTCGCATGTGTGGGATCACTCGGCGGTTACTGCCATTGGCAAGGTGCTGCAAAAATACACGAAATCCGGCAAATCCATCACCCTGCGGGGGTTAAATGAGGAAAGCCGTTTAATAGTAGAGAAGCTCGGCGGTCCCTTGGTTACAGAGCCGCTCGTGTGATGAATCATATAGCACAAATCAAAGCCTGAAATGAAATTTATCCATTTCAGGCTTTTTGCTTTGTATAGGCTGATTGAAAATAACGCTACTCTCTATGCAGAATTAATATTCATGGGCTTCATCTTCAGGTATATATTCGAGAACATCGTGCAGGGTTAATGGGCGACCAGAAAGGCGAATCAGCGTTTCCATTACGGTATTAAACGTTTTAAATACGATCCGCTTGGATGTATTGTTACACATTTCGTAGATAGTATTGGGTCTGATTTTAGCCTCACGGGCGAGGTCAAGCTTTGGTAGTCTTAATGTCCCTCAATTCCATCTTCGGGAATGTATTCTACAATATCAGCAAGAGTAATAGTCCTTGTAAATCTACGTTGACGGGCGAATCTATTCAAAGCATCAAGGATATGGACTAGTGTTTCTAGTTCAAGTCTTTTGGTTTTTCCATTTACCATATCTATTACAGTAGCCGGACGTATTTTTGCTTCTACGGCCAGTTTATTTCGGGAAATATCAAGTTCTTCTAAAATATCGCCAAGTTTAAAATGATATCTATTTTGAATCTCCATAATTTGATTCTCCTTCTGTTTCATAGTACAAGAAAATCATAAAATCTATTGAAGTTTTACTTCAGAAGTAATAAAATAAAACCACAGAAGTAATACTGGTGATTTGAATTCCCGGGTTTTTAAGTGAATAGCTGTTAGTTTTTTTACTGCGAGTAATTAAAATCATAAGAGGGAGCTAAATTCTAATGAACAAAAGTAATTTTGAAAAAGTCAGCCTTATTCTTGGTCCTTGTGATCTTCCACATATGTATGAGCTTTTTGAGGGCTATCTAGTCAAGGACCGTTACGTCATGATGATTGACAATAACGTGCTTACTCTTCGACATGTAAAAAAGGAAAGACATCATTCGCATCTATATGTTAACGGCGATACAGGCGGCATCACTCTTGCCAGACATGTACAACGTGAGGACATAGATGTAATTACCGAGTTGGTCGAACGGTTGCGCAACATGGATGCATTAAGTTTTCTTACAGATGAATTGTTATGGAACACATGTCGGGAAGATATAGACTTTGATTTAGTCCGGAATAAAGGACTGTAAAATCGGTATGCGTATGATCTTGTACACCTAGTTATTTTGCCTACATAGTATATTTTAACACTAACTCGTTGTCTTTTGATAGGGAAGACGACGAACAACAAAATTCATTCTCTATGATCATTTTTGAGGTGCAGTTCAGAAGTTTTAGAAAGCCAAAGCCGCCTATGAACTGGGACGTTCCAATAGTGTTTTAAGCACATTTTGAATCGATAAGTGAACCCGTTCTCAACCGTTCCGAAAAGCATACGAAAAAGGATCGTCAGCATTTCTGCAACGATCCCTATTGTCAGTCCGCTAGTTGAAAACATCAGCTGATCACATTTATGCCTTCTTGATTTCATTGAGCTATCGTTTTCCGTTAGCGTAGCGATCTATCGCGTGATGGCCTTTCTAAAATGTAGCGTTTTGCTACCGACTGCGAAGAGTAATTATTACAAAGGCCATTGAGCAAGGGCTTATTGCCGAGAAAGATCCCATACTTGCTGTTAATATTGTTTGGGCATCACTGCATGGCACTATTCATTTGTATTTAGGGGGACATATTCAAAAGTAGGCAACTGCTAAAATATTGTATGATAGATCTGTATTAAATTTAGTTAGCATATGGCTTTGCTCATAGATCCCGCGGGAGTGGAGTCGGGGCATTTGCTTAAGGACATTTCTCGTGTAATGTGGAGTGGTTTAAACCAAGAGAAGAGAACGCAAGAATGAGCGAAAACAAACTCACCATCACTGCCATATGCGGAAGTCTTCGTGAAGGTTCTTTCAATAGAAGGGTGTTAAAGGCTGTGAAAGAGCTTGCGCCAAAACATTGGGAGATTCATCACATTGACTTATTAACGATTCCTTTTTATAATTCTGACATCGAGAGCCAAGGCGATCCCCAGTCGGTTGTCAAATTTAAAGAAAGCATTCGAAAAGCGGACGGTGTACTGATTGTCACCCTGAATACAACATGGGAATTCTAAGCGTTGCTTTCGAAGAATGAATCTTGGTCTTTAAACAAACTCATAAATGAAAGATGTGAAGGAATTATGACTAATCAGAAAGTATACTACGGTAAAGATATCGAGGTAATGTTTAATTCGGAGGTATGCATTCATTCCGGTATTTGCGTAAAAGGTCTCCCTGGTGTTTTTGATTTAAGCAAGCGTCCTTGGGTTAATCCCGATGCTGACACTATGGAGGCAATTGCCCGACATATTGACACCTGTCCAAGCGGAGCACTAACGTATAGACGTCTGGACGGTGAATATTCAACAAAGAAAGAGGGATGAACATGCATATTGTAGATCATGATTCCGCTAATAAAAGATTTCTTATTCGAGATAACGGCGGCATTGCTGCGGTGATGACGTATGTAATCTCAAGTCCGGAGCTTTACATTATTGATCACACTTTGGTCGAAAATGCTTACCGAGGACAAGGGCTTGGCGATAAGCTGGTCAAAGCTATGGTGGAATACGCGCGGGAAAACGGTATTAAGATTTTACCCTTATGCCCGTTTGCCAAGGGACGATTCGAACGTCTCTCCGAATACGCGGATGTTCTCCATAAATAATCACTAATAATATAATTATGACAATAATAAGAGAAGAGCCTGAGGGTACGAGATTTCTTCGTCCCTCTCAGGCTCTTCTCTTATCGTGACACCAACTATACAACTCACGTTTTATGGCAAGGTACATATTTCCCTAAAAGCTCTTGCATCCCAGTAGATTTAATTATATAATCTTAAATGATAATGAGAATCATAATCATTTAAGTATTTAGGCACAGACTCCCAATATGAGCCTAAGTGAATAGGGTGGGGTATGTACACATGGCGAAAGCAGACGTGACAACTGCCCGAAGACAGCTCAGCTGTCCCAACAAGGTAACGCGTAGACGAGCTTTGAGAACGGTCAAAGCTGCGAAGCGCGCGAGTTAGAGCTTCCAAGTTAACTGCAAATGGCAATACCAGTGTCAAATTTTTTAGTCTCCTCGTTTTATTTTGCACTTGCTCTCCTGATGGTGGACACAGGAAGGCAGGTGCCTTTTTTTGGATGCAATAAATATAGCGCCAGGCGGATTTCGAACTGATCTGGCGCTTTTATTTTTTAGAGCTGTATGAGCCAATCTCATATATTCTTTTTAGATCATGTGCAATTTGCTATTGACCATAATAGACTCCAACGCTCAGGAAGATTGTTCCTGAGCGTTGTTTTGTACTTCGGACTATGTCTCTAGCAAGATTTTTCCTGTCTCAGAAAGGTCATATCCCTGAATGGCTCCCAGTTCCCGCCGGAAGCTGTCCGAATGAAGAATCTGCAATATAAGATCAATCCATTCTTGTCGCTCTGGTGTGCGCAGCATGACGATATCGTACTGCTCCTGAATGAGTGGAATAAACTGCACGGACCCCACAATACTGGCGGCCTTCTCGATTCCGACACCAACATCGGCTTCGCCGGAGGCGACCTTGCCTGCCACAGCCATATGATGCGTCGATTCGTCTTCATATCCGAGCAAGGCAGTGCGGTCTATATGATGAAGACGGAGCTGCTCGTCGAGCAGGACGCGCGCGCCAGAGCCCTTCTCGCGATTCGCCAAACGCAGCCCCGGAAGCGCCAAGTCCTTCCAGCCCTGTAAGCCATAAGGATTCCCTATCTGGACATACAGCCCTGCTTGCCGGGATAACAGACGGATGACGAGGTACGAGAAGCCGTTCAAAATTTTGCGAATATAAGGCAAATTATACTCACCGCTGTCGCCGTCCCACAGATGCGTACTGACGATGTCTGCTTTGCCCTGGTACATAGAGATGAGACTGTCCAGACTACCCCCATATGAGCGGAGCGGGCGAATGGACGTCTGTTGGCTCTCAAGATGCTTGACGAGGATGTCGAGGCTGATGTCCTGGCCAGTAATGACTGCTGTACTGGAATTCTGCGCCGAACCGCCTGATAGCGAATGCGGCGGGATCGTCACGGATATGGGTGTGGGTGATGGGGCGTGCCTCAGCAGTTGGCTTTTGGAGCGCTGCTTGTAAGCTTCGAGATCACTGGCATCCACCCGCATTTGCTTACCTACCCGGTACGAGGGGATCTCTCCTTTTTTGATCAGATCATAGACGGTCAGCTTGGATATCTTCAGTAGCTTGGCTATTTCCTCAGTCGTATAGGATTCAGGAGAATTCATAGTAGACCTCCATTAGTAACAGTATGATTGAAATGTAACAATTTCTGTGATGTATCATGCACAGTGTCTTATCTATTGTACACCAAATCATCTGGCATAACAGAGGCTGGCGAAAAAGTCAGGAACATCAAGCTTCTAAACAGGCATAAGTGATACTTACCAACTAGCTTTTTGGTGGTTTACAAGGATTATCTTCATAGCTATAATGAGATATGAATTTATACGAGTTATATCTAATTATAACTAAATATGATTGAACGGGGGATGTAATTTGAGAAGAATCAAGTCTACGATTGGAAGTCTAGTAGCTATATGGGCACTAGTGGTGTTAGTTGCTTGCGGTTCCCAGAGTGCTGCGCCCGCAGCTCCTGTAAAGTCGGATGCACCAGCAGCACAAACAACAACGGAGAATACAGCAGGCACGAAGGCACCGGACCAGCAACAGGTGGAGTTGACGATCTCTGCAGCGGCAAGCCTGACGGACGCCCTGAATGAGATTAAGACCGGATATGAGCAGGAGCACCCGAATGTGAAGCTGAACTTTAACTTCGGCGCCTCCGGTGCACTTCAGCGTCAGATTGAGCAAGGAGCGCCCGCAGACGTCTTTATCTCTGCATCTACCTCCAGCATGAAGGCGCTTGAGGGGAAAGCACTTGTCAAGAAGAGCAGCACGTTGCTCGCGAATGATCTGGTATTAGTCGTTCCTGCTAAGGATGGAGTGGCGATCAAGAAACTGGATGACCTGAAGGGACAAGACATCAAGAAAGTCGCGATTGGCATTCCGGACAGTGTGCCTGCGGGGAAATATGCACAGGAAGTGTTAACGAATCAAAAGCTGTGGAGTGAATTGGAGCCGAAGCTGGTACAAGCCAAGGATGTGCGACAGGTGCTGCAGTACGTAGCAACAGGTAACGCGGATGCGGGCTTCGTATACAAGACGGATGCACTTTCCACGAAGGATACAAGCATTGCGTTAACAGTCGACTCCAAACTTCATTCTCCGATTACCTATCCGCTCGGTTTGGTGGCTGCCACAAGTCATGAGGAGGATGCAAGTCAATTCTACGATTATTTGCAAACCGAGCCTGCGCTCCAGGTGATGGAAAAGTACGGCTTCCGTAAGGCGAATTAGTTGTTGACTGCTGTGAATTGGGCGGAATTTTGGCCTCCGGTACAGCTATCCTTGCAGGTCGCTTCTCTGTCCTGTGTGATCGTGTTGGTCCTAGGAGTACTGGCAGCCCGCTGGATAAGGCGAAGCCGCATACGTGGCAAGCTGATGCTGGAGACCATCTTCATGCTTCCATTGGTGCTGCCTCCGACGGTAGTCGGGTTCCTACTCTTGGTCATTCTGGGACGCCGAAGCTGGTTAGGACAATGGATCGAATGGTTGTTCCACGCGTCAGTCATCTTCTCCTGGTGGGCGGCGGTGCTGGCGTCTATCGTTGTGGCATTCCCGCTCGTCTATCAGACAATGAAGACGGCATTTGATGCGGTGGACCGCTCGCTGGAGGACTCGGCCAGATCGGCAGGGGCTGGCGAATGGCAGGTGTTTCGCTACATTACGCTGCCGATGTCCTATCCTTCACTGCTGACCGCCGCGATACTGGGCTTCGCACGGTCGCTTGGCGAGTTTGGAGCGACGCTGATGATTGCCGGGAACATTCCGAATAAGACGCAGACGGTACCTACGGCGATCTATGTAGCTGTCGATGCGGGGAATCAGACGATGGCCTGGGCGTGGACGATTGCCATTGTCTTAATTTCATTCATTATGCTGCTTGTTGCGAGAAGGAAGACTTGAGCAAATGGAGTGTAATGATGTGTGTAATGCAGGCAATGAAAGCAGTAAAGGTAATATAGCCTAGAGGAAGTAAAAGAAGCAGAGGTAGTACCTTAGACTATAAAGCTGTTTGCGCAGGACTGAGTATCTGCGCAAACAGCTTTTTTTGCCCTTAGGGGTTGCAGCCAGACCGCAGCTGCTGTAGAACACCGGATTTATATGTTTATGCACCACCCCACAGGTTAGCGGAATGGATTGAAGAATCGGTGGTTAATCAACAGGCCTGTAAATTTATTTCTTTTGTGCAAACAGCCATTCAATCATATCCTGATTTTGCAAAGCGGGAACCCAGGAGAAGTGCCCTACAGGTTTGATAATTCCTGCCTCGTATTCAGTAAAGTGAATGAGGCTTCCGTTTTGTGCTTTAATGGCATCTACCATTTCCTGTGAGTTTTTAGGACTTACGGTAGTATCGTCTGCAGCATGGAAGGCCCAAATCGGAACGTTTTTCAGTACTTCGACGTGTTTAGGATCAACAGGCGCATACATGTTAACGGCTTTTTCATAGTTGGTCAAACCGGCAATCGGCACACCTGCGGCGAACAGATCAAGATCTTTTTCCAACAATCTCCACGTTCCCATAGCTCCTTGAGAAATACCAACGATATAGATTCGGTTGGTGTCGATCGGATATTTTAACGCCGCTTCACGCACCAATTCGGCTACAACGCTGTTGCGCGGCTCATCCGCCCAAATGAATTTATGCTCCAAGTCAATCGGGCTTTGTGGAGCGATTACGAAGGATGGGTGTTTGGCTTGCTGCTCAGGAGAAGCCCAAGTGACAGCACCGGCATTCGCCAGCAGGTTGACTCCGTTTCCGTCACCGCGTTCGCCGTTTCCGTGCAGGAATACAACCAGCGGGTAGGTTTTGCCAGGCTCTACTTTAGGTTCAAACGCAAAGTAGTTCAGCTTGTAGCCGTCTTTATTTTCAAAGGTGTTTTTTTGGAAATCGTCTACAATGGGTGTCACTTTATTGGTTGCTTTTACAGTCTGTGCAGAGGCTGGAACGACTGTTTTCTTTTGCGTTGCAATATCTTTCTTTTGACTAATGTAATAATTCAACGGATTGATGAGGTTGACTGCGCTTGTCGAATCGTAAGTAAGAGTGCTTGCATTTTTATCCTGCGTGTCCAGCTCGATCACGACATATTTGCCATGAGTACTGCGGTTGGTGATGGCACCGGTCTCGTTGGTATATACACCGGTCACAGTTCTGTCTGTGTATACATCATTGAGTACAGATTGAACCTGAAAGCTGGAAGTGGACAAGGATGCCCCATCAATATTAGTGCTGTATTTCAGTACAACGGCAGAAACGACCTCACCCAAAGGCTGTACCTGAGTAAGCAGGGTAGCCTGTGGTGCTGGGACATCGGCTGCTGCGGCAGAGCTGGAAGATGGGTAAAAGATCGTAAGCAGGAACACAAAAGATAGTAGAACAAGGGCGAAACGTCTTTTTTGCATGAGATTAATCTCCTTTGGTGTTATTTTTTAAAGCGCTTACCACATGTTTGGGATGTTTGTCTGTATCTTGTTGCGTGCATATAAAATGAAAAAAAGGCAAACTCCGGGTACACAACACTAATGTACTCGGGTTTTGCCTTTTCAGTAACAATCCCACTTGAAGGATAGCATCATCATTGGAATCTGACAAGTGAAAGCGCTACAATTTTGGATATTTTTTTATAAAAGAAGCTAATCTCTTATATTTCACTGGATAGCTGGCAGGTTGCCAAGAAAACAGGGCTTTCCAAGCATGGTATTTTGATATATAATTCTTTCGACTTAACACTGTTAACTAAAATAACGATGTTAAAAAAGGGGATGAAATCATGAGTAAATATGATGTTATTGTCATCGGCGCTGGATTGGGTGGCTTGTCCTGTGCAGCACGATTGTCCGCGCTCGGTTACCGGACCGCTGTTTTTGAAAGTCATACGCTGGCTGGCGGTTTTGCAACTGAATTTACAAGAAAGGGGTATACCTTTGATGTATCCCTGCATGGTGTAGGTGGACTTGAGGAAGGCAGCTTCGGACAGATGCTTAAGGGCTGCAATGCGGACCAGCGAATTGTGCCTCTCCGCAAAAAGCACCCCTACTCGATTCGTTGGGAAGGGCAGATCATTGATATCCCATCCGATGTGCAAGACTATGTGAAGCTCCTCAAAGACATGTTCCCTGCTGAGCAGACAGCTATCGACAAGCTGTTTGCAGGTATTCGTCGTTTTGCGGCAGGTTTCTCTGCCTTTTCTTCCTCTTCCCCCGGTCTCTGGCGTAAGGCAGCGGGTTTGCTCAAAGCAGGAACCTTCTTCCGCTGGACGCAAATGACCACCTGGGAGGCTGTAAGCCAGTTTGGGCTGTCTGACCGATTTACGGAATTTTTCACTGCACTTTGGCCCTATTATGGCTTGCCCCCGAAGCGGCTTTCGGCTTTGTACTTTTTTACTCCCTGGATCGGCTATCATCTGGAGGGAACGTATTATATTCAAGGAGGCGCACAGGCGTTATCCAATGCACTGGTGGCTGCGATTCAATCAGCTGGTGGAGAGGTACACCTGCGTAGTCAGGTATCTGAAATTATGCTCGAAGGCGGTAAAGCAGTCGGTGTCCGTCTGAAAAAAGGGGATGCCTATAAAGCCAATTGGATTGTATCCGGGATCAGTCCTCACCATACCTATGGCCGTCTGCTGGAGCACCATGCTGCTGCCCGTCGTGAGCTGGAGGCCATCAGCAGGCTGGAGATGGGTACGTCTCTCACCCAATTGTATCTCGGGTTATCCTGTGAACCTCATGAGCTTGGCATTACCGAAGAAGACCTGATTTTGTATGATGTACCGGATTCGGAGAGAGATTATGAATTCATGATGAACGGCCAGTATACCAAAGGCAACTGGATGCTTACCAATTATAACGCCATGGACCCCACGCTTAATGAGCCGGGGAAAGGTGTGATCGCAGTTACATTTTTGGACAGATTGGAGAACTGGCCTGCAACACGTTCCGAATATAAAGCCAAAAAGGAAATCGTAACACGGCAGATACTGGAGCGTCTTGAGCAGCTGTATCCGGGTTTTGGCAGTAAAGTGGTGGTGGCGGAGCTGGGCACACCGCGGACGATGCAGCGCTATACCGCCAATCCCGGCGGGGCTGTATACGGCTTTGCGCAAACAGCGCGGCAGTCCGGTCTGAAAAGACTGAAACATAAATCCGTTGTGGCTCGTCTGTCATTGGTAGGAGCCTGGACACAGCCCGGGGGCGGGTTTCAAGGGTCTATGAGCTCGGGTATAATGGAAGCTGATTGCATCGCCGCCAAATTGGGTCAGGCAGAAAGGAACAATACATTTACTCATGAAACATATCAAACGCCGAGAACGTGAAGGCAATGAGATCCGCCGAAAAATTATCGAGGCTGCCCGGTCGCTGTTCCTGAACCAAGGGTACGCCGAAGTCTCTATGCGCAAGATTGCGGATCAAATCGAATATTCACCAACGACTATTTATCATTATTTTGCCAATAAGGAAGCTGTTGTGCGTGAACTGCTGTTAGAAGGAAATGCCTTGTTTCTGCAGGCACTTCAGCAGCGCCTGGAGGAAGTAGAGGCAGCGGGATTGAATGCCTTGGATAAGCTGAAAACGGTGTCTGATGCTTATGTCCGTTTTGGAATGGCCAACCCGGAATATTACAACATCCTGTTCATCAGCGACCTTGAGTCCGTAAGCCTGGTCAGCCTTATTGACAGTGGACGCTTTAAAGGCTTTGAGCTGCTTGAGGCTGGACTCCTGACTGCTATGGAGGAAGGTAGCATCATTCAGGGAGATGAAAGCCTGATCGCCAGATCTGTATGGAGCATGCTGCATGGATTGACTTCCCTGCTCTTGAATTTTGAGCTTCCTATGACAAGTTCGAAGGATGAAGTGATTTCATTCACTATAGATACTTTCTTCCGGGGGCTAAGCCGCTGACGAAGCGGCTAACTCTCGTCTCCTCACATCACTGTACATGCGAGTCCTCATATGTCGGTTGTAGCAAGTAAAGGCAAACGGTCTATTTCGATGATCGTCCTTTGACACATCTTTATGTAATATGTTGAATATTAAAGGAGGAAAAAATATAATGAGTAGGGATTATATGATCGATTATCTGCAAATTAGCGTGCATTTCAGCAATTACAGGAATGGATTATTGACTAGGCCCTATTACATGTGATTTTTCATGGTTGGAGGATTTATTATGTCGAAAAGTGTTTCTTTGTCCTTTATTATCGTTATAGGATCCATGCTATTTGCTTTATTTTTTGGTGCAGGGAATCTAATCTTTCCACCTATGCTTGGTCAAATGGCTGGAAAGAATGTATGGATAGCTAATGCGGGTTTCTTGGTTACCGGAGTTGGCTTACCGTTACTAGGCGTCACAGCTTTTGTTTATTCGGGCAAAAGCAACTTGCAATCTTTAGCGAGTCGTGTACATCCCGTATTCGGTATTGTCTTTACAACGATCCTTTATCTGGCCATCGGCCCTTTTTTTGCTATTCCTAGAACCGGTAGCGTGTCATTTGAAATTGGAGTAAAACCTTTTTTTTCAAACGGTGCAGATTCTGTGGCACTTGTTGTATTTACTATCCTTTTTTTTACAGTTTCATGCTTGTTATCACTTAACCCCACAAAAATTATTGATGTCATCGGAAAGTTTTTAACGCCAATTAAATTGACATTCATTGGATTACTTGTGATTGTAGCTCTTATTCACCCAATTGGAAAATTCCAAGAACCTGTTGAGGGTTATACATCGCATGTCTTTTTCAAAGGCTTCCAAGAGGGTTATTTAACATTGGATGCTCTTGTAGCCTTTATTTTTGGAATTATTATTGTGAATGCAATTAAGGAAAGAGGAGTTACGACTAAAAAAGAGTTGATGATCATTTGTGCCAAGGCGATAACTATTGCGGTTATACTCTTAGCTTTTATCTATACATCTCTTTCATATATGGGAGCTTCTAGTGTTGAGAAATTGGGTGTTTTAGGAAATGGGGCTGAGGTGTTAGCTAAGGTTTCATCCTACTATTTTGGATCTTATGGTTCTATTCTATTAGGCTTAATGATTACAGTAGCGTGTTTAACGACAAGTGTGGGGCTTATTACTTCCTGCTCTTCCTTTTTCCATGGATTGTTTCCAAACCTCTCTTATAAAAGAGTAGCTGTCATGTTATCTGTATTTAGTACCCTTGTAGCCAACATAGGTTTAACACAGCTCATTAAGGTCTCAACGCCAGTATTAATGACAATATATCCTATTGCTATTTCTCTCATATTTTTAACGTTTTTACATCCCGTATTTAAAGGAAGGCCAGCAGTATATCAAGGTAGTTTGATATTAACTTTTATCATTAGTCTATTTGATGGCTTGAACGCTGCTGGAATAGAAATTAAAGTAATTAATGACTTTTTCACTCAGTTTCTTCCGTTATATGATGTAGGGTTAGGGTGGTTAATTCCGTCTGTTTTAGGGGGAGTAGGAGGTTACATATTTATGATGTTAAGGAAGAAATGATTTTACATCTATTACGAAGCAGGGGAGAAAGAGTGTAGAGATTTCTATTGAACTGCCCTGCGAAAAGAGGGGGCATTGGCCGCCTTCTTTTTGCAGGGCATAGATCGCCTGACATACCGCAAAGCGGCCGTCATGCATAGGGATAACAAAAATATCGCCTTCCCGATGTTTGATTTCTTTTGAACATCATCGTCAGGCCAGTTCTTCCTGAAGGATCTCTGTTTTTAAACCTTTAGCGCTGGTAATCGTAATACTGATCGCATCAAAGCCGTTTCGCTTCACCTCTTTAAAATCGCAGCGTTCGCCGTTGGTCAGCTCCAGCTGTCCATCCTCATCCACATCGTCTGAAAACTCGTCATCCCAATCAACATTATAAAAAGCGGTCACGCTTACCTCGAAGGTGTCCTCGCCATCTTCGTCCAGATAAGGCAACAGGGGAGTGCGATGGTTCTGCTGCTCCTCTGTATATGTTTCGCATAGCAATGCATCGTAACCATGCCGGGTTCCATCAAAAATCACGATCTGTTCGCCTGTCGCTGCATCCTCTGCAATAATGAGCTGCGGCGCAAATTCGGTTACGGCGATCAGTTCGTCCATGAGCTCTCCATAATAAAAAATGTGGAACCTCGTTTGTCCGGCCTGTGAACGGAGCTTGCCTGTCCATTCCTGCTCGCCCCATGCCTCCGGGTTTTCAGGTACCACCCATCCTTCCAAATATGCGGGTCCCAATTTAGAATGTTGTGTTTCTGTCATCATTAAGCCCTTCCTCTCTGCTTTTTTTAAACTCTCTTAACCTATCGAACTGTCCCATAAAACCTAAGTCTGTGACATGGATAAGGTGACGATTTTATTGTCCTCATCCACGTCTACCTTCACATTTACTCCCAGTTTGTCCTTGAATAGCTTGCTGATATTGATATAGTTATCCTTCACCGTACTGCTCGATCCACCGGTGGTGCGAGTCATCCCTGCCGTGATGATCGAACGAACGTATGCCTTGTCGAGTTTGGCTTCAGGGTTGTAGGTGTAGATCATTTGCTCCTGTTGATTGTAAAAATGGGTTAATACCGTGTAGTCATTTGCGTTCTCATACTGCTTTTCCTCACGAACATATTCGGGATGATCCATGGTGTAGTGGACTTCTCCATCCAGGAAAGGATTTTCCTTGGAGGATCTGAGTTCATATTGTCCATAGGCCAGCTGGAACAGGTACTCCATGCCAGAACCCTCCACCTGATAGTAGAGCTGGCGATCGTCTCCTTTTTTATCGATAGCGGTAAAGCTGCTGATTAAAGGCCAGGCGTCGTACCTTTTACCTTTTACCTCAATGGCGAGCTTGTATTTAATAAGCACCTTTTCACTTTGAAATAACCCAAAGCTGCTCATAATGAAATAGGCAGGCACACATAAAATTCCGATAATAAATATGAATATAAATATTTTTACACGCATAAGTAGGGTAATTCTCCTTTGGTGGTCGATGATGTGGACAGCTCCCGTTTGGCCGATACGCGGAATTCCTCGTGTTGCAGCAGTTGCTCCAGAGCATGCCGGGCAAAAGGCTGATCTTTATGCGCGCACAGCAGTGCAAAGGCCGCTTCCTTGATTAATATGTATGCATCACTACGGACTAGTTCCAAAGCTAGCCCCAGCTCGCGGGCCTCCTGTTTATTCCTCGAGTTCCGTAATCTCCGCACGGATGCCTCTGCACAGAAAGCTGCCTGATATTCCTGATAATGCATCAATATCGACGACCATATCTGCTTCTTCATAACGAAAATCAAGCTGCAAAATGATATTTTCTGCTTCTACCGGAGTTAATACATGCTCTTTGGTTTCCAGAAATGTAAAAGTTACTGCGTAACGGGGAGCGTCCTTGGCTGGAGTCTCCGGGGTGACAGGTGCCTCAGACGAAGGCTCCAGATCCGGAGATTTGGGGACTAGCACGGTAGCGGGAGATAGCTCAATCGTTAGTGTAATCTGGTCTTTCGTCATATTGGCAGCCGTAATTCGGTCATAATGAAAGGGAGGAAAGTAGCCCAGTTTTTCTACTATGCTGTCCGCTCCCTGAATAGAAACCGTTGGAGAGAAAGCCAGTTCCAACCCGATGGAGCCTGTCAGCTGATTTTCATATTGTGGATTGATACGTATAAGGGTCTGTTCTGGCTCCACCTTCAATATCGTGCCAATAAAATACTGTTTGCCGTGAATCAGTACAATATCATGGGGAACGAATGGCAACGCTCCTCCGGCTTGATATTGCATAAGATAGTCGTTATTTGTTTTTTCAACGCTTTGAACTTGAATGCGCATGTGCTGCAACCTCCTGAGGGCGTATTGGTGTAACTTCATATCCGGGGTATCTTCTTCGATCATTAGGGTCATGAATTACCCATTCTCTTACCATAATATATGACATGAGGATGGAATTCATCTTTTGCATTGACTTTGGCACGGTTCATTAAAATCGTTTGGAAACCTGTTCAACTTCGCGTATACTAGGAAAGTCATAAATGGAACGGCCTGAGCCGCCTTGCGGCCGTATGTTGGTTACAGGAACAGATTCAACAATAACGGATAAGCTCCCTTCCTGAAAAGGGTAGAATGAGCACCGATACAAAAATGGGAATTCTGAACTATGGAACGATCGATGTCATATGGCACATGAAACCTATTTTACGTGACACATATTGAATACAGATAAGGGAAGTGAATATCACTTGAAGAATTTTGCAGCATTAGGCGTAGAGCAGCATTGGGTAGACGTCTTGAAAGAGCAGGGAATTACAGCGCCCACCCCGGTACAGCAGGAATCGATTCCGCTGCTGATGCAAGATCAGGATGTTATTGCCGAGGCACATACAGGAACAGGTAAAACACTTGCGTTTTTACTGCCGATTTTACAGAAAATGAATTTGGAAAAGCGTTATCCGCAAGCACTTGTAATTGCGCCTACGCGTGAACTGGCGCTCCAGATTACGGAGGAAGCGAAACGCTTGGCTGCGATAGAACCGAACCTGTCATTACTGGCTGTCTACGGAGGACAGGATGTAGAGCGTCAGCTCCGTAAGTTGAAAGGCGGCGCACAACTGATTATTGGTACACCCGGGCGACTGCTGGATCATCTGAGACGTGGCACACTGGATTTGGGCGGCGTTAAAATGCTGGTGCTGGATGAAGCTGACCAAATGCTGCACATGGGCTTTTTGAACGATGTAGAGACGATTCTCCAGGAGGTCCCTTATCGGAGACAAACGATGCTGTTCTCCGCAACGATGCCAGCCGGCATCCGCAAGCTGGCTCGTGTCTATATGAATGAACCGATAGATGTCAAAGTGAAATCCGCTTCTTCCGTTCCGGTAAGCCAAATCCGTCAGGTAGTTGTGCAGACAACAGACCGGGGCAAGCAACGGGCATTGGTGGATATGCTGAATACGGACCGCCCGTATTTGGCGGTTATTTTCTGCCGTACGAAGCGCCGTGCTGCCAAGCTGAATGAGGAGCTGCAGGAGATGGGCTTCGCAAGCGGTGAGCTTCACGGAGATTTGTCCCAGAACAAGCGTGAGCAGGTGATGAAGGCGTTCCGTGAAGCGAAGCTTCAATTGCTCGTAGCGACCGACGTTGCTGCACGAGGCCTGGATGTAGAGGGCGTCACACATGTCTTCAACTATGATATGCCGCAGGATGCCGAGAGCTATATTCATCGCATCGGTCGTACCGGCCGTGCCGGAGGCAAAGGTGTGGCGGTGACGCTCGCCACGCCAAGGGATGTTCCAGAGCTTCGGAACATCCAGAAGGTTGCTGGTGTCACATTCACCAGCAGTGAAGGCGGGGGGCAGCGCAGACCTGCTCCCGATACATCTGAGCGGCAGGGTGGAGAACGCCGCTCGGGCAGAAACGACCGCCGCTCCTTTGGCGGTGGCGATTCCGGCGGCGGGCGCCGGGGCAACGGCCGTGAACAGGCGGGCCGCCGTGACGGTGCAGGCGGTGAGCGCCGCTCCAGCCGCAGCAGCAGCGAACGTGGCGGATACGACCGCAGCAGCGGCAGTTCGGCACGCGGAGGCCGGGGTCGCTCGGCAGGGCAAGGCAGCGAACGTGGCGGATATGACCGCAGCAGCGGCGGTTCCGCACGCGGAGGGCAAGGTCGCTCGGCAGGGCAAGGCAGCGACCGCGGTGGATATGACCGCAGTAGCGGCGGTTCCGCACGCGGAGGCCAGGGAGGCCGCGGTGGACAAGCCAAAGGCGGCCCGCGTGGTGGTCAAGGCCAGGGAGGCCGTCGTGGACGGTCCAGATAGTTAATACAGGAGCGTTCTCATAGAATGCTCAGCTATGGTTATCATAATAGCCCCGGAGAGGCTTATCTTCCGGGGCTATTGTAATCTTCATTCATGCCATCTGAAGGGGCCGTATCATAAGATGGAATAAGCACGGAACTGCTTTGAAAATAACAGATTAGCGTGTGCAATGAAGTAGCTTGTTAAAGAAAATAATGGAGGGGTTATACATGATGCAGGAACAGGATATGGGCAAGCGTGCCATGTTCTCGGCATGGATCAGCCTGATTAGCAACATCCTATTAACCGGCATTAAAATCATTGCAGGACTCATGTTCAACAGTAAGGTGCTGGTAGCTGACGGTGTGCATAACGCCGGGGATGTGATTGCCTCTGCAACGGCGCTGGGAGCGATGCGCATATCCAGTCAGCCACCGGATGAGGATCATCCTTATGGTCACGGCAAGGCAGAAGTGATCGGTGCGAGTGTGGTGGCAGTCATCTTGTTCGGGGCCGGCATATTCATCGGCTATCATTCCATTGCGGCGCTGTTCGAGCCGATGCCGCAGGAGCATATACTGGCATTGGTGGCGGCAGTCATCTCCCTGCTCTGGAAGCAGTGGCTGTATATTTACACGATTCGTATCGGGAGAGCGGCTAATAGTCAAGGTCTCATTGCGACGGCAAAGGATCATTTGGCTGATGTGTACGCCTCTGGAGCTGCTGTGCTGGGGATCGGCCTCGGTTTGATTGGTGAGCACTGGAGTATTCCGATTTTATCCTACGGTGATCCGATTGCGGGCTTTGTCGTGGCATTGCTGGTCCTGAAATTGGCGTGGGAAATGAGCCGTGAGTGCATAGACGTACTTATGGAGAAGGCCATTGCACCTGAGGAAATCGAAAGCTACGCCGCGGCCGCACTTGGTGTAGCCGAGGTTCAACGTATCGACCGTATCCGTGCCCGTGAACACGGCCAATACATTATTGTGGATATCCGCGCTTCAGTGGATGCTACTTTGACGATTCAGCAGGGACACGATATTATCCGTCTGATCAAGAGGGCTGTCATGAAGCAGGAACCGAGAGTGTATGAGGTGCTTGTCCATTTGAATCCGTGGTATCCGGACGACCTCAAAGCTGAGAACTTGACGCAGAAAGACTCTGGAAATAAGTCTTAACAGACACGAGCAACGACCACTTGACAGACCTCTCGGTATGCTTGCACAGGTAGGCTTAATTGACAGCCAACTTGCAGGAAGGGTATGCTTTTAAAAGTCGAACGATGATGAATAAAAGCGAGGTTACCGGATAATATGAGGAAATTTTTAAAATGGCTAGGCATTTCTGTCGCTGCGGTAGTTCTTATAGTGGGTGGATATTATGCTTACTCTATATATCATTTTACGAATCAAATTTCGGTCGCTTCCGGACAGGATTCAAAATTCAAACCGCAAACAGAAAGCCAAGCCAATGTGCAACCTGTAGATGTGTCGCTCCCACCGGAGTGGGATGGAACAGAGAGAGTAAATATATTGCTGCTGGGTGGCGATTCACGTGGGGAGGATTCAGGGCGCTCTGACTCCGTGATGGTCGCTTCTGTTGATCCAGTCACGAAGAAGGCTACGCTGATGTCGATTTTGCGTGATACGTACGTCGATATCCCGGGTCACGGGAAAAGCCGATTGAATGCTGCCTTTTCATACGGTGGTCCAGATCTGACCAGACAGACCGTAAGCAACCTGCTGGGCATACCAATTCAATACTATGTGTACACTGATTTTAACGGCTTTATTGCGCTGGTTGATGCTGTGGGTGGTATTGATCTGGATGTTGAAAAAGACATGCACTATACGTCCAAAGCGGATAAACACCAGTTCGATATTGATCTGAAAAAGGGAATGCAGCACATGGACGGCAAAACAGCCCTGCAATATGTTCGCTTCCGTCACGATGCAACTTCCGACTTTACGCGGACCGAACGGCAGCGTAAATTTATAACCGAGCTGGGCGGCAAAATTCAGTCGACCTCGTCGTTGATTAAGCTACCGAGTATTTTAAATAGCATTTCTCCTTATATTGAAACGAATCTGAGTACTACGGAAATGCTGCAACTGGCTTCATTAGGCTTTAATATCGACGCAAAAACGATAGCCAAACAGCAAATCCCACCCAATGAACTGGTGCGTGGAGAAACAATCAAGGGGGCGCAGGTACTAGGGGTGGACGAAAGCAAGCTCAAGCGATTCATACAAAATCTTTTTGAACAGGAAAATAAGCCTGCGGCCACGCCGACAGATTCTGTCACCACGAAAAATGATACTCCATAACCATCCAAAGCAAACGAGGTTCGTACGCGTCGTACAACTTTGTTTGCTTTTGTGTTTATTGAGGTCAGGATTTTGCAAAACCCTCAGGTATAAACTTGTATATTTTGTTGCAAAGATATATCTTAACTATTAAGAAAATAGAACACTTATTTGCCTAAGAGAAGGAGAATGTCATGTGGAAACGACTCCGGCATGGAAAGACCGATTCAAAAAGTTCTTTCTGAACAACAAGTTTGTGTTATTCCTGCTGGTATTGCTGCTAATCGGCTTGAATATCCTGGTGCTCACCAAAATTTCATACATTTTTACCCCTGTCATGGTGTTGCTGAAAACGATCATTCTTCCCGTCATTTTGTCTGGCGTGCTGTACTATCTGTTCAATCCATTGATTGATATACTGGAGCGCAATAAAGTAAAGCGAATTTACTCCATTATTGTGCTGTATTTGCTCATCATAGGGATTATTGCTGTTGTGATTACATCGGTGATACCTGTGATCCGTGATCAAATACAGGGCCTTATTCAAAATGTGCCTGCATATAGCCAGCAAGTACAAGTGCAGTTTGAGAAATTAATTGGCAGTGACTTTGTGAACCAGTTCCTGAACACGGTTCAAATAAATCCGTCTGAACTGGCCTCAAAAGCTTCTGAAAAGTTGTCCGCCTTCATTAATAATGCTTGGACAGGTGTAGGCAGCTTTGTAGGAGTAGTCACGGAAACCGTGCTTGCGATTGCTACGGTTCCATTTATTTTGTTCTACTTGCTGAAGGATGGGCGCAAGCTGCCACAGTCAATCCTGAAGATGTTTCCGCCTATGTTTCGTAAAGAGACAGATCGTATTATGACCGAAATGAACCATCAGGTCAGCTCGTATATTCGTGGACAAATTATTGTCAGCTTCTGTATTGGGGTGCTGCTGTATATTGGTTATCTGATTATTGGGCTGGACTACTCTTTGACGCTTGCAGTCATTGCATCTTTTACGAGTGTTGTTCCATACTTGGGGCCTGTCATTGCCATTACGCCTGCATTAATTGTAGCTCTGGTCACCTCTCCGTTTATGCTGTTCAAGATGGTTATCGTGTGGACGATTGTTCAGCTCATTGAAGGTAAATTTATTTCTCCACAAATTATGGGCAAATCTCTTCGAGTACATCCGATCACGATCATCTTTGTTATTTTGACAGCAGGCAACTTGTTTGGCATAGTAGGGATCATTCTGGCGGTTCCAGGCTATGCGGTCTTGAAAGTAATCGTTACACATCTGTTTAGTTTCTTTAAAAAGCGCTCGCATCTGTATGAAGCAGATCAAGTGAAGGCGAGTCTCTACGAAAAATAAATATTTCCAGTTTTTAGTCTGAAATATATTTTGCAGTATAAAATCGATGTTGACCCCTCTTGGGTAACTGTGGCTTCGCGTGCTATAATTAATGCCTATTCTTATTCCACAATAGAAAGGTCAGACTTTTATGATAAAACTCAGCATTCTTGACCAATCTCCGGTATCGGAAGGCATGACGCATGCGCAAGCATTACAACAGACCGCTGAGCTTGCTATAGAGGCGGAGCGCTTGGGTTATCATCGCTTTTGGGTGTCAGAGCATCATGCTGCCTCTAATCTTGCTGGCTCCAGCCCGGAGGTATTAATCTCGCATCTGGCCGCTCGTACCCGGACGATTCGAGTGGGATCTGGCGGTGTGATGCTGCCGCATTACAGCGCTTATAAAGTAGCGGAAAATTTTCGGGTACTGGAGGGCCTGTATCCGGGACGCATTGATTTGGGCCTGGGACGAGCACCGGGAGGTATGCCGATTGCTACCAGGGCCCTGCAAGAAGGAAAAATGAGGGGCGGCGTTGATCTGTACCCTGAGCAGCTGGACGATCTGTTAGCCTATTTGCATGACAGCACAGGCAACCAGCATCGCTTCGGCTCTCTACAAGCGATGCCAATCGTAGAGGCAGCACCGGAAATGTGGCTGCTTGGCTCCAGCGGTGATAGTGCGGGTCTGGCCGCCGAGCGTGGCGTGGGCTTTGCATTTGCCCAGTTTATTAACGGGGAAGGCGGTACAGAAGCTATGAAGGGGTATCAGAAGAGCTTCCAGCCTTCCCGGCATAGTGACCAGCCGCGTTCACTTGTCGCTATATTTGCGATCTGTGCGGATACCGAAGAAGAAGCAAACCGCTTGGCCTCCAGCATGGACTTGTCTCTGGTGCTGCTGGAGCAGGGCATGCGCTCCGCTGGAACACCTTCCGTCGAAAAGGCCTTGGCGTATCCGTATACGCCATATGACCGGATGCGCATCCGCGAGAATCGCAAGCGTATGGTGGTGGGTTCGCCCGAGCAGGTAAAGCGTCAGATTGAGCAACTATGCAAGGACTATCATGCACAAGAGGTCATGGTCGCGAGCATCATTCACGACTTTGACGCCAAGATGAAATCGATACGTCTTATGGCTGAAGCATTTGGGCTGTCTTCTGTACGTTCTTAATGCGATTGGCGGGAGCCAGAAAGAACTGGGACTGTCTCATCAGTAGTGTGTAAACTACGATGAGGCAGTCTTTTTTCTTGTTCCTAACAGGCTTAAGCTTATGAACTCTTTTTCCTGATTAAAAACACCAGAGAATACAATATACCGAAAATAAGGCTTACCAGAAATGAGGTTGATAATGCACTAAAGATAAAATCAGGCGCAGGCAAAGTAAAGAACTGAGTCACACCATTCAAATCATATACAATACAATTTATTTCAGGAAAGTGGAAGAAAACGGATGAAATATCTGCATGAGGCATCCTTTCTTGATCTTTACTGGTGATGCAATCCGGGATTTAAGGACATATTTGATGATCTGAATCGTATGCTAAAGGGAATATGTCAGTTAATACTTGATAATGATTATCAATATCTTTATTATATAAAGATAGAATGAATTTTTGATGAATGTCGTGCGTTAAGCCCGTGACTATATATTGGATAAGGGAAAGGAATGATTCCAAATGTTTCGTCTGAAAACGGCAAATCTGGATATTGCTTATGAAGATCGGTTGATTGTAGAAGATCTGAACGTGGAAATACCGCAAGGGAAAATTACCGCATTGGTGGGCGCGAATGGCTCCGGCAAGTCCACTATTCTGAAAACGATGGCTCGCATCATGAATCCTAAAGGCGGTAGTGTTCTGCTTGACGGTAAATCCATTCATAAGCAATCCACCCGGGAGGTGGCTAAGCAGTTGGCTATTTTGCCGCAAAATCCGACTGCACCGGAAGGATTGACCGTGACGGAACTGGTATCTTACGGACGTTTTCCCTATCAAAAAGGCTTTGGCTCCATGAAAGCCGAAGACCGCAAAATGGTAGAGTGGGCGATTCAGGTAACAGGAATGAGCGAGTTCCACGACCGCCCGATTGATCAGCTTTCTGGTGGTCAGCGTCAGCGTGCATGGATTGCTATGGCACTCGCGCAGGATACGGATATTTTATTTCTCGATGAGCCGACTACATTTTTAGATATGGCGCATCAACTGGAAGTGCTGCATTTGCTAGAGTATTTGAATACTTCGGCAGAACGCACCATTGTAATGGTTGTGCATGATTTGAACCATGCGGCCCGGTATGCTCAACATATGATCGCGATCAAAAAAGGAAAGGCCGAGGCGGTAGGAGCTCCAACCGAGGTTATGTCACCGGATGTGCTGCGTGCGGTATTTGGCATTGAAGCGGATATCGTAACAGACCCCCGTACGGGTGTACCGCTCTGTCTTCCGTATGCTCTGGCTGGACAGCCAACGGTGAGCCAAGCTGTGAAGGACATGAATTTGGAAGAGGAGCAGTTGGCGGGTTCTGTTGGAGAGCGACGTGAAGCTAGACCACAAGTTGCAGCAAGAGGCTAAAGGGGACACAAGATGAGACCACTGGATTACGATCAACTGGAGCAATTGGCGAATATAGTGACAGACACACCGGCGGATGCAGTGTATTCCGGGTTAGTGGCAGAATGGCTTGAACCGAAAAAGGCTCGTTCAGTATTGGAGTATTATGGTGAGCTTCTGCAAGCTGAAGACCGTTTGACTGCAGCTGTGTATTTGGTGAACCAGTTGCGTGGTCTTGTATTTGCCCAGCATTTTATGGTGTCCTTGTGTGAACGTAAGCTGGATCTGTCCATTTCCAATCTCAGAATCCATATTTGTTGTGAAGGAAACTTCCCTTCTATTAGCCTGCAGGTCATCGACCCAACAGAGCTGGATAATGCGCGACAGGATGGAGAGAAATGTTCATCCGAACAAGCGCAACAAGCGCTTCGTGGCTTTTACAGCTTGCAGCTGCGGCCCATACTGGAGGCATTGGCTGCGGCAGGAGGCGTATCCATGGGACAGATGTGGGGACAGTTTCCGTTGACTTTGTTGTATTTTAAGGACAGAGTACGGCCCATGTTGACCGATCCACAGGATGTGAAGCGTTTTGAACAAGATTTTGATTATGTGATGCGGGAGCTGGAGGGAGAGGTATTCGGGCGTAAAAGAAACCCGTTTACCGTTCGTCTCGTTGAACTGGACAATCCTTACCGTCCCGGTGAAAATACCTATATGAAACCATCCTGCTGCCAATATTACAAGACAGGTGGAGGCCAGCGGTATTGTTATGCTTGTCCAAGGATGTCGGCTTCGGAGCGTGAAGAGCGTAGACGTGAAGTGCTGGCATCACGGTAAGCCCTATGAGGATAGGATGTTGGCATGTCCATATCGTTTTGGGTAGAATAGGTTATGAAACCTAAATCACACGATACGAAGGAGGATGCTGTATGTCTGTCTATTCACATCATGCCGTCACACCAGCGAATCAGGAGGTTCCTTTGGACACCTACACCGGCAAGGTGCTGGTTATTGCGAATACTGCCAGCCAATGCGGACTTACTCCGCAATATGGGGAGCTGCAAAAGCTTTATGACGAATATAAGGATCGGGGCTTGGTTGTATTAGGCTTCCCTTGTAACCAATTTGGCGGCCAGGAGCCGGGCAGCAGCGAGGAAGCGGCTGAATTTTGCCAACTGAATTACGGAGTTACGTTTCCGGTATTCGCCAAAGTGGATGTCAACGGTCCAGATATAGCGCCTCTGTTTGAATATTTGAAGAAGCAGCAGCCTGGAGAGCAGGGAGATGGTACGATTCAATGGAATTTCACGAAATTCATTGTGAATCGTGAGGGTGTGCCTGTAGCCCGTTTTGAGCCCAAGGAATCACCAGAGGCCATGAAGACGACCATTGAGCAATTGCTATAATAGCTTTGCTTCAACTCCAAGTATAAGTTTATAAAGGTTCGGTTTCCGGCATTTCTCCGGGAAACGGGCCTTTTTTTGCTGTCTGTATATCACATTCGCTGGATGGTCGCTACATCTTTTAAGAGTCTGTTTTAAGGGCATAATCAGGGTCATACAGGGAAAACTACATGAAGCAAAGAGGCGTATCATCAAATGACAGGTTCTGTCTATCCTTGTTTTTTAATTGTGGACAAATTGTGAATATCATATAAAGCTATTGTAATGTGAAAAACATCACATTATAATAAGTACATGAAGTGAAAAAAATCACAAAAGGCAAGCTGGTAACGTGAAACAATTCACAATAATTATACAATTATGCCCACACACCAAGGAGGAATTCAACATGAAAGTAGCAGTTATCGGATGTACACACGCAGGCACGGCAGCAATCGTCAACACAGCCAAATGTTATCCAGATGCCGAAATCACCGTTTACGAGCGCAATGATAATATTTCGTTTTTATCTTGTGGTATTGCACTGTATGTAGGTGGTGTCGTCAAGGATCCGCACGGATTGTTTTATTCATCACCGGATCAGCTGGCTGACATGGGTGTAGTGACCAAGATGCTTCATGAGGTGACGAGTGTAGATACAGCCGGCAAAACGCTGCGCGCACGTAATCTCCAAACAGGTGAAGAATTTACGGACACATTTGATAAATTGATTGTAACGACTGGCTCTTGGCCTATTATTCCGAAGCTGGAAGGCATTGAGCTTGATCATATTTTGCTCTGCAAAAACTATAATCATTCAAACGAAATCATTGAGAAAGCCAAGCACGTACAGAACATCACAGTTGTCGGAGCCGGATACATCGGTGTTGAGCTGGTAGAAGCTTTCCAAATGAACGGTAAAAACGTAACGCTGATCGACAGCGCTGATCGTATATTGAATAAGTATTTGGATCATGAGTACACAGACCGGATCGAAAACTCTCTGAAAGAACACGGCATCAAGCTGGTGCTGGGTGAAACCGTGAGTCGGTTTGAGGGGACGAATGGCAAGGTGAGCAAAGTCGTGACCTCCCAAGGAGAATACGAAACAGAGCTTGTTATACTTTGCATCGGCTTCCGTCCTCAAACAGACTTGCTCAAAGGTCAGGTGGATATGCTGCCGAGCGGTGCAATCATCGTGGACAACTATATGCAAACTAGCTGCCCGGACGTGTTTGCAGCAGGCGACAGCTGTGCAATTCGCTACAATCCGACAGGCAAAGCAGCTTATATTCCATTGGCGACGAACGCAGTTCGAATGGGTACGCTGGTAGCACGTAATCTGGTACAGCCGACAATTGCCTACATGGGAACCCAAGGAACCTCGGGGATTAAAATATATGAAGACAATATTGCAGGAACAGGTTTGACGGAAGCAGCGGCAGTAGACGAAGGAAAGAGTGTCGAGGCCGTAACCATTGAGGACAGCTATCGCCCTGAATTTATGCCAACCTCTGAAAAGGTGCTGCTGAAAGTTGTATATGAGCGGGAGACACGAAGAATTGTTGGGGCTCAAATTATGTCGAAGGTGGATTTGACACAATCCATTAATACGCTATCTGTGGCCATTCAGAATCATATGACCATTGACCAATTGGCCTTTGTTGATTTCTTCTTCCAACCACATTACAACAAGCCTTGGAATTTCCTGAATGCAGCCGGATTGCAAGCATTGCCTTCGCTAGCTGAACGAAAACCAGTTACCGTATAATTTGATTTGTCTGTGACATTGTTCATAAGTTTGTCAACAATCTGCGACGTGTGAACGAATCCTTATAGTACAATATAGAGAGCATAAGGATTAGGGGGAGTAGATAATGGGTTTGTTTTATATCCTTTTTCTTGTAGTTGTCGCAGCAATCGGTCTCGGCGGAGTTCTTTGGTTCTTGAGAGCAGTTGAAAAGGAAGAATATAATTAATTATAAGTGCTTAGTGATGCGGTAGAGGCATTTAATACACGAAAAACAGTCCTTGATTCAAGGGCTGTTTTTTTAATAATTACAAAAGTGATTTTTTTCACAAACTTAATTACTGATTTTAAATAAAATATGAAAGAAGAATATAAGAGTAAAAAGATGTTAAAGGAGCGGGAGTATATGGCAAGCTATAAACCGGGGCAAATTGCCGAAAAGACGGTGGAAACAGGAGTAGCCAAAGCGAACAACCCGTGGATTGTGTCGGTGGTATTGGGATTTTTGGCAGGCGCATTCATTGCACTCGGGTTTTTGCTGGATATACGTGTTATTGCAAGCGCGCCTAAGGAATGGGGGAGTATTGCTACCTTTATAGGAGCTGCGGTGTTCCCTGTAGGACTGGTATTAGTATTGATCGCTGGCGGAGAATTGCTGACCGGCAATATGATGGCTGTCCCTTTGGCGAGATGGGCAGGACGGATTAAGACCGGCGCCATGCTTCGTAATCTGGTCATTATTACGCTCAGTAATTTTGTCGGCGCGTTATTCGTTGCATTTTTCTTTGGCCATGTGCTGGGTCTGACAGAAGCGGGCCCTTATTTGGATAAAGTGGTGGATATGGCAGGTCATAAGCTGCAGGATAGCTTTTTGCAATCGTTTATATCTGGTATCGGATGTAACTGGCTGGTAGCGCTGGCTGTATGGCTGGCGTATAGCACGGATTCAATAGGTGGAAAAATTATGGGGATTTGGTTCCCTACCATGGCCTTTGTTGCTATCGGCTTTCAGCACGTTGTGGCCAATATGTTTCTCATTCCGGCGGCTATCTTTGCAGGCCATTTTTCATGGGCAGATTATATCATGAACTTTATTCCGGTCTGGCTGGGAAATTTGGTTGGAGGAAGCCTGTTTGTGGCTGGGGCTTACTGGTTAGCCTATTTGAAAAAGCCGCATTCCGATGCACATCCAGTGAGCGGAACTCAGACTACTTCTTCGGTTGCTTCCAGTCCACTGAGTGATCGCGCTTGATTAGTTACTTTTGATAGAATCGAACAAAGCAAATCCGCCATGACAGGTCCGGGGGAACGAAACCTGTCATGGCGGATTTTTTTTGGGAGTGGTCCATGATTTGGCATGGAGGATGAGTGTGCTCTCGTCCATAATGCCTTGATCTCTTTTACCCTCGGTAAGACAAGATGAAACAGGCTATAAAAAAATAATTGTGATTTTTTCGAAAATCCGTTTGGCTCTATGCAGCAGGCGGATTTTTTGGCTCTTTCGATCGGAAGCTGCTTGGCAAAATCCTTCTCTTGCCATAGCTCATAGCTGTAGATATGATAAGTACAGTGTAATTTTTGGAAACGGTAACGGAAAGGAGCATCAACACCATGGATCATCGCAACAGCGCGCCTTCTGAGGCTACGCTTCAACCAGACTTACAAAGAGGGCAGCAGATGACGGATCAGGCCGATGGTATTTTTCCGGCTGTGTGTCCGCTAGATTGCCCAGATACGTGCGGGCTCCTGCTTCACAAGGAAAACGGAAAAATTGTCAAGGTAACTGGTAACCCGGATCATCCTATTACAAAAGGGGCTATTTGTAATAAAGTTCGTAATATGACGGAGCGGGTATATGACCCTGATCGGGTGCTCTATCCGCTGAAGCGTGTAGGCCCCAAAGGAGCAGGGAAATTTGAACGAATTAGCTGGGAAGAAGCAGTCGATACCATTACAGGTCGGTTCAAGGAGCTGATTCGTACGGACGGCCCGGAATCCATTCTCCCCTACAGCTTTTATGGCAATATGGGCGTATTGAGTGTGGACGGAATGGATCGCCGTTTTTTCAATGCGCTGGGCTCTAGTCAGCTAGATCAGACGATTTGCAGCGTAGCCGGGAATAAAGGTTGGGCATCTGTCATGGGTTTTAAGGGGGGCACCAGCCCGGAGGATACAGAGGATGCAGACCTGATTATTGTATGGGGTGGAAATGTCATCAGCACGAACATGCATCAGGTAGTATTGGCCGAGAAGGCACGTAAAAAAGGTGCCAAGGTGGTTGTTATTGATGTTCATCGTAACCGGACGGCGCAATGGGCGGATTGGTTCATTCCTTTATACCCGGGAACGGATACGGCGCTCGCGTTGGGAATAATGAACGTGCTGTTCGAGCAAGGGCTAACGGACGATGAATTTTTACGCCGCTACACGGTAGGCCATGAAGAGCTGCGCGGGCATGTTAAGGCGTACACCCCGGAGCGGGTTGCGCGTATCACGGGCGTACCTGCAGCGGATATCATTCGCCTGGCGGAGATGTACGGACAGGCGCGAGCGGCGTATATCAATATCGGCAACGGGCTTCAGCATCATGAGAATGGCGGCATGAATGTACGCGCGGTAACATGCCTGCCCGCGCTCACCGGACAATGGCTGAAGCACGGAGGAGGCGCATCGCGCTCCAATGGCGCTTATGCCAAATTTAACGGCGCCAATCTGGAGCGTCCGGATCTGCGCCGGAACCCGGATGCCCGGGTGATCAACATGAACCGGATCGGAGAAACGTTGCTGCAAAAGGATGAGCCAATCAAGGCGCTGTTTGTATATTGCAGCAATCCGGTGGTCGTAGCACCGAATACGAAACGGGTGACACAGGGGTTTGAACGGGAGGATCTATTCACGGTTGTACATGACCTGTTCCTGACCGATACGGCCCGCTATGCGGATATTGTGCTGCCTGCGGCGTCTTCTTTTGAAGGTACAGACCTGTACAAATCCTACTGGCATCACTACGTTCAGATGCAGAGGCCAGTCATTGCTCCACTCGGAGAAAGTAAAAGCAATTATGAGCTGTTTAGTCTGCTCGGACGAGCCATGGGCTTTGATGAAGCTGCATTTACGGAAAGTGAAGAAGACATGATCGTGGGCGCGCTGGATAACCCAACGAATCCTTATCTTAATGGTGTTACTTTAGAAGCTTTGAAAGAGTCACCTTTTGTAAAGCTGGATATGACGCCCAAAGCTGCTTATCTGGATCGTCTAACCACGCCCTCGGGTAAGATTGAGCTGTATTCGGAACAGATGAAGCAAATGGGTCTGCCCGCGATGCCCACGTATGTGCCGCTGATCGAAGGCTATGATGGAGAGCAGCGACCGCTAGTAGATGAGCGGTTTCCACTGATGTTTATTTCGCCGCCAAATCACAATTTTCTCAATTCCACCTTCGCCAATTTGCCCAAGCATCAGCGATTGGAGCGGGAGCCTTTGCTGCAGATTCACCCGGAGGATGCTCAGACAAGAGACATCGTGGATGGGGATCTGGTTACCGTATGGAATGATCGGGGAACGTATGAGCTGAAAGCCAAAGTTACTGATCTGATGCTGCCCGGTACAGTGATTAGCCAAGGGCTATGGTGGAAAGGCAAGGGGCGCAGACAGCGTGCCAATGCATTAACCTCTGATCGATTGTCAGATATGGGACAGGGGGCAACTTTCTTTTCAACGGTGGTGAATGTGAAGCGTCAATGAGCTTATGCCTTTTATGGCGTCAGATGTTAAAGGAGAAACAAAAGATATGAAATGGTTGGAAACTTATCCGAGAGAAGTTAAAGTATTTCTCGTCGCCAGCTTGATTAATTCCGCCGGAAGCTCCCTGATGTGGCCGCTTGTCAGCATGTACGTGTTTGACGAGCTGAACCGCAGTATGGGAGATGCAGGGATTGCGATTTTAGTGCAGTCCCTGGGCGGGATTTTTGGTCAGGTGCTGGGAGGAGCCCTGTATCACCGTATTGGAGCCAAGAAACTGATTGTCGGTTCACTGGCTATGAACGCGCTGGGACTTCTCACGCTTCCATTTACCAGCGGACATTGGATTGCGTTTGTCATCATGATGGGCTTTATCGGCTTTTTTAATGTGGTATCCGTGCCTGCGATTCAGGCCTTTGTAGGTTTTCGTTTCGCTGACCGTCGGGGTGAGCTGTTTAATATTATTTATGTCGCCAATAATATCGGGGTGGCCTTAGGAACGGGATTGAGCGGCGTTCTGGCGGATCTTTCCTATCAGCTCAGCTTTGTGATGAATGGGGTAACCTCAGCGGTATTTGCCGGATTTTTCTGGTCCTATCTTAGCAGGGTGGATCGGGAAGAGGGGGAAGTTCATCTCAGCAAGTCAGTGAGGAAAAGAGAAGAGTTATCGGCCGGGCCGCTTTTTCGTGATACCAGACTGTATCTGTTTGTTGGCCTGGGGTCGCTTTTTTTATGGTTT
This sequence comes from Paenibacillus peoriae KCTC 3763, assembly GCF_000236805.1. Lineage (GTDB taxonomy): Bacteria > Bacillota > Bacilli > Paenibacillales > Paenibacillaceae > Paenibacillus > Paenibacillus peoriae. Next base: position 483,106 of record NZ_AGFX01000018.1, read on the forward strand.
GGCAATTCCATCTGGAATACGGGAGTATCTCCATTTATTATCGAGCAGGGCTTGCCTAAAACGATGTACGGGCTTCTGTGGACGTTGAATGGTATTCTTATTTTTGCTGCACAGCCGATTATTTTCTGGATAAAACGTCTGTATGCCCGGCATGCTTCAGCCCAAATGACATGGGCCGGAGGATTTTACCTGGCGGCTTATCTCATCATGCTGGGTACACAGAACTACACGGGGATGATATTTGCTATGGTCCTGGCTACACTGGGAGAAATGCTGATTGCCCCTGCGGTTCCGGCATTTCTGTCTGATCACGGAGGCCATGGAGCGCCCTTTTACATCGGGCTTGTGGGGGGCATTGGCGCAGCCGGACGGGTGCTGGGACCTTATATTATGGGAAGGCTATATGATTTCGACGGTTTACCGCCCGCACTTTGGCTGGCTATAGGTGTAGCAGTGTTGTCGATTCTGTTTTTTGTCCTGCATAGCTGGTTGAACCGTTCCCGGCATGATTTGGATGTTTTCGAAGCTACTACCAAGGCGGATACTCCCAGTTCTTAAGTCCCGATAAAAGTTCAGTAATGAGCCGTGATTATGGTACAATAAGTGACGGATAGCAACAGTTATTGCTTCAGGAAAGCCTTCACAGGAAGGATTGAAAGGATTTGTTTATAAGTCAACCCCTGACGATACGTCATTCGGAGATGAAGGATGCTCCTGATCTGATTGCGCTGGATGAATTGGTATGGAATGAACGAACGGCCCCCGCTTCACTGTCATGGAAGTCGCGTGGGGAGTTTTTACGCAATTCGCCTCCGGGTTCCCAACTGGTCGCCATTGAGCAGGGAGTGCTCTGCGGGTATGTCGGATTTCGTTCTCCAACACTGTTGGCTAGTAATCGCCATGTGCTGGAAATCAATATAGCCGTACATCCCGATTATCATCGTAGAGGCATTGGGATGGCGCTTATGAACTCGATGAAGGACATTGCTGCCGCTGAGGGTATACGCAAATTAAGTTTGCGGGTGCTCTCCTGTAACACGGAAGCCCTTATGTTCTATGAGAAATGCGGTTTCGAGATCGAAGGACGTCTGCATGAGGAGTTTTACATCGCAGGTCAATTTGTGGATGATGTGTTAATGGCCTATTTCTTAAAATAGGCCGGAGGCCGCGAACAGCAATATTCGTTTTTCATGTCCTGCTCATAATAAACAGCGCCGCAGATCCTATAGACTGCGGCGCTGTTTGTATGGTGGAGTGTTATCGAAGCTGCTTCCATTCCTTTTGGAGCATACCGTACACTGCATGGTTCATGTAGCCGTCGGGCAGCAATTCTGCTTCGCGTACAATACCTTCGAGCACAAAGCCCAGACGCTCCGGAATACCACGACTGCGGCGGTTCGTAGTTGCGCAGCGGATTTCGACCCGATGCAATTCCAGCTCCATCAACGCATATTCGACGAATACGCGGCAGGCGCTGGTCATGAGGCCCTGTCCTTCGTAGCCGTGGCCAAGCCAGTATCCAATGCTGACCGAACGGTGAGTCCAATTGATCTCATGGTAGCTGATAATGCCAGTAAGCTCGTTATCCATCCAGATGCCGGCGGTCAGGCTGCCATTCTCTGCGGCTTGTTTCAGGGCGCTCTGTACGAACTGCTCTGTGTGGCTGATTTCCGTGGTAGAGTCTACCCATGGAAGCCATTGACGCAAGCGGTCACGGGACATTTCGATTAGCTCAAACAGAGGCTGCACATGCTCTTTGGTGAGCGGCCGAAGGACTGTGCGTTCGTCCAATGCGTATGTAAACATGATTGATCCCCTCTTTCACTCGGAAAATCGCTAAACCAGCCAGTCTAGCATTTAATCCCATGCTACCTTATTCTGCGAGAGTCGTCAAAATGGAGAGGAAGCTTCAAATTCTATAGGCCCCACCTGAAACCGTCCATGCTCGTATACATACTTCAGCTTCAAATCACCTACAAATTCGGTTGGCGATACACTGCCGGATAAGGTGGCTCTTAGAGAGGACTGTTCGGCATCATATATCACGACAGAGTTAAAATCGAGCTGCTTCGTAAATTGGGAAGGATCATCGTAAAACGCTGACACTTTTGGATCCATCGTGTATGTGGTGGCACCGTCAATCGTAACAGCGATATGCACCTGCTGGTTGTGGTCGCGCAGCTCCACAAGGCTCTGTACACGCCGGGACACGGCGTCTGTCGCTGATTCGACCACATACTCCTCCATCGTCTGCGCGTTGACAATATGCAGTTCCTGCAATTCGACACCCGTTCCCGAGGCACGTGTAATGATTACGACGGCTTCACGGACGCCATCTCCGTTTACATCCTTGTAATATAACTGTGGTGCGGTGGAGATATCTGCTGAGCCTGACCATCCAAATGTGCGGTGTTGCTGACCGATTTCCAGCACAGCCGAACGGAACAGCCCTTGTGACGGATTCACAGCGTATAAGTTGACGGATGAGTCTTCTGGAGCGACAGCTAACGGACGTGATTGCACAGGCCGAGTCGTCGGGCTTGATGAAGGATGTGCAGTTGTCATCACGGAAGAGGACAACAGCATAGACAGCAGGATTACGATAAGCAGCTTAAACACGGGTGGGTCTCCTTTTCCGAACAAATTAAAAGATATATACAATATAACGAATTTATTTGCCGAAAATGTTAACTCTTTTTCATAACTTGCACCTTTTTTTGCTGTAGAGAGCATATGGATTTTCATTTTATTGAGTTATGTGTTATGAAAGGGTATATTTAAGGGAACAGGTTTTGCACAGATTATACGGAAGAAAGGTTGATTAGCGTGGAGAAGCCGATCACTCCCCCCAATTTTATTAAAAGTGTCATTGAAGAGGACTTACGAACGGGTAAGGTAAAGGAGGTTGTTACACGCTTTCCGCCTGAACCAAACGGATATTTGCACATTGGACATGCCAAAGCCATCTGGATCAATTTCTCACTGGGAGATGAATTCAGAGGACGCACGAACCTGCGCTTTGACGATACCAATCCGGCGAAGGAAGACACGGAATACGTAAACTCCATTCAGGAGGACGTGAAGTGGCTCGGTTATGAATGGGAAGAAAAACACTATGCTTCCAATTATTTTGAAGAAATGTACAAACGTGCCATTCTGTTGATCCAAAAGGGTAAAGCCTATGTGGATGACCAAAGCGCGGACCAAATCCGCGAAACTCGCGGTACGCTGACTGAGCCGGGACAAAATAGCCCTTATCGCGATCGCAGCGTGGAAGAGAATCTCAAGCTGTTTGAAGAGATGCGTGCAGGTAAATATCAGAACGGTGAAAAGGTGCTGCGCGCTAAGATTGATATGGCCTCGCCAAATATCAATTTGCGTGATCCGGTTATTTACCGTATTTCGCATACAGCACATCACAATACAGGCGACACATGGTGCATCTATCCGATGTATTCCTATGCGCATCCGCTGGAGGATGCGATTGAGGGCGTGACCCACTCGCTCTGCTCGCTGGAGTTTGAGGATCAACGGCCATTGTACGACTGGGTTGTGGCTGAAAGTGAAATGGAAAAGGTGCCTCATCAATACGAATTCGGACGGCTGAATTTGGCTCAAACGGTAACCAGCAAACGCAAGCTTAAGCTTCTGGTTGATGAGAAGCACGTAGATGGCTGGGATGATCCACGTATGCCGACGATTTCCGGCTTGCGTCGTCGTGGCTATACGCCGGAGGCCATCCGCAATTTCGTATACGAGACAGGCATTTCCAAGGCCTACGGAGTCATCGATTTGCAGGTGCTGGAGCATTTTGTACGTGAGGATTTGAAGCTCAAGGCACCTCGTACCATGGCAGTCATTGATCCGTTAAAGGTGGTTATTACCAACTATCCTGAGGGACAGGTTGAAATGCTGGAGGCGGAAAACAACACAGAAAATCCGGAGCTTGGCACACGTCAAATTCCATTCTCTCGTGAAATTTACATTGAGCGTGAGGATTTTATGGAAAATCCGCCGAGCAAATACTTCCGCTTGTTCCCTGGTAATGAAGTACGTCTCAAACATGCTTACTTCATTAAATGCAACGATGTAATTAAGGATGCGGACGGCAACGTGACTGAAATTCACTGTACCTATGATGTAGAAACCAAGAGTGGATCAGGCTTTACTGGACGTAAAGTGAAGGGAACGATCCACTGGGTAGAGGCTACTCAGGCTGTTCCGGCTGAATTCCGTTTGTACGAGCCTTTGATTAATGCAGAGGAACCTGAAGCAATGGAAGAGGACGGATCGGAAAAAACATTCCTTGATCAATTGAATCCGAACTCTTTGGAAATTGCTCATGGCTACGTGGAGCCAAACATGAAAGAGGCTCAAGCGCAGGACAAGTTCCAATTTTTCCGTCATGGTTATTTCAGTGTTGATCCGAAGCTGTCCAAGCCGGGCGAGCCTGTATTTAACCGTGTTGTATCGCTGAAAAGCTCTTTCCAGTTGCCTAAGCAATAGGTGGTTGGAAAGAGCGGAACAAAAGGTAGTTTTGTCCGACCAAGCTAAAAAAGGAGTCTGCCCGTGGGCAGACTCCTTTATTTTTATGTTTGCTTGCTCTTGATAAGTGCTTGTTGACGATAGATATACCGCATTCCACTGGTGTTGTTAAAGGGACTCTTCTATTCGTTTGTGCTCGTCTGCATGACTGGGCTGGTAGCCGTTCTTGTGCAGCATATACCACATGATGGCGAATCCTACAGAGCCAAGCAGGGCGAAGAAGACCCCTACATTGTACATCATTTCGCCACCGAAGTTCTGGAACAGCCAGCCTCCTGCAAAACCTGCGACAATGCCGGAAATACCGCTCCAGGTCAAGGTATATACAGCCTGCCCGGATGAACGGTAAGCAGTGGGGGTGAACAGGACGGTTAACTGGGTACCTACATAAAAATATCCACCGAAGGTGATACAATGAAGTGCCTGAATGAATACGATCTGAATCGGGTCTGTGGCCAGGGCCATCAGTTCCCACCGTAAGGCAAACAGCAAGCTGACGAGGGCCAGACAGCCGACCATCACGGTCATTTTTTTCTTCAAGAAGCGATCAAATAACAAAAAGACAATAATTTCGAATACCGATGACATAAAGACGGCAAAACCAAGCATCAGTTTGGACCCGCCCAGCTCGGTAATGTACAGGGACATAAAGGCACTGTTGATCGAATTCGGGATGGATACAAGGATGCCCAATAAAATAAAGGATATAAAGTAGCCGTTCATCAAAATGCTGCCAAAGCCACGCAAATGAATGGCTGCTGTCCCCACAGTGCTTTTCAGTGGCGGGATCGTCAAGGTACAGATCATTGCAGCCAGCAGCAGTACCGTAAAGATGTTGGATATGCTGGATGTTCCCATCTGGTCAACGAGCATGCCGGCAACTGCCGCAGTCACAGCCCAGCCGAAGGAGCCCCATATGCGAAACGAACCGAATTTTCGATCCGTGCCCTCAATGTAGCTGAGAATAAGACTGTTGCTTTGGGCGAATAAAGGGCTTTGGAAAAAATAAAAACCAATCATCGATACATAAATCATGACATACGTATGGACATGAAATAAAGCTTGCAGCAATAACAATGTGCCTATAATCATAACTAGTAGTATGCGACGGAGGTTGCGGCTCCGATCACTTGTATATCCCCAAAAAGGGTTCGCGAATACGGATACAAAAGGTCCAATGGCCATCAGGCTCCCGATTTCAAGCTTGTCCATGCCGATATCCTGCAAATACAATGGGAAGAAGCTGGAAAAAATGACCATAGCTCCATATAGAAAAAAGTTATACAGCTTTAGGGAATATAGAGAACTCTCTTGAATTTCTCTCTTTTGCAAGACAAGCCATTCCTTTCTTAGCCCGATAGAGAACTGCGCATCGATGCCGATCAGTGGGGAGGTTCTTTATTCCAATGTATCATGTGTTGAAAGGGTTAACAAACCAATAAATTAACAATTATGTAATATTTATTTGAGGGTACTAATTCGATAATAGTGTAAGCAAACTTAATAACTATTGCGTTATTTTGTTGGTTTTTATTTTTGGTGCTCCAAGGGGCGACATGTAGATGAACTGCAGCATTTGAGTCTATATATAGTTGGTTCAAGCAGATGCTGGGTTGGTTACAAAATCTTTATTTATAAATAGGTTCTTAAGACCTAAAGTTTATACAAAGAATAGCCGATACATAATCCATAATCAGGGTGATTTAGGATTATTTTTTTCTGATTTAAAATATAATGACGCAGATATTACATAAAATCAGAATACTATTCTAGGGAGTATATGGGTTCATCTGACCTGTGTAGTTGGTTTTATGAGATATCGGGTGGAAAGGAATGGAAAATGGCATCGCAGCATCGTAGAGACAATTCCTTGTACCGCCGTTTTCCTCGGCTTCATCTGCTTCAGGCAGGAGAAGGATGTGAGTTGCTGGCTTCTAAAACCAACGAGCTCAACATAGCACTGACTCGTGAGGGACGATCATATTATTTGCATGATCCTGAGCAGCCTGGGCGGGAAGCAGAGCTATTTGTTTCCGGTTTTAAAGAAGTTAAACCTCAAGCGCACGTGATTTTTTTTGGAGTAGGACTAGGGTATCATATCCGTGAATTTTTGCGTAGACACCCAAATACCAGCTTCTCCATCGTCGAGCCGGATACGGGTGTGATGAATATTTTTTTGCAGCACTTGAATGAAAACGACTGGCTGGCTGACAAGATGATCGAAGAAGTTATGGTAGGAGCAATTACTGGGGAAACGCTCGGTACACTGTACAAGTTGATTGACCGTGTATCTGGAGTGCTGGTTGTTCCGTGGCTTCCGTACGGCTCTCTATTTACTGCGGAACTGAAGAAGTTTAATGAAATATTGTACAGGATGGTCTCTAACAAGAAGGACAAAATGGCTATCAATAACGTGTACGAAAAAAAATGGGCATTAAACAGTATTCATAATTTCCCTTTTATTTTACATAGTTCAGATTTTCTGCACACGGGATCAGAGCATATTGAGGGTAAGCCAGTCTTGATTATATCTGCTGGTCCTTCGCTTAACGACGAAATTGAGCACCTTCGTCATATTCGTGAGAATAATCTTGCGTACCTGTTTACGGTAGGGTCGGCAGTGAATACGCTGGTGGAGCATGGCATTTATCCGCACGGCACATTCAGTTATGACCCGAACGAATACAACGTAAATGTAATTCAAAAGGTGATCGACAAGGGAATTGATTCTATTCCACTCATTTTCGGCAGTACGGTCGGCAAACACACACTCGATGCTTATCCAGGTCGTCTTATGCATATCATCATCTCTCAGGATGAGCTATCCATGCACCTACTGCGCACACCGGAGGGACATAAACCGAGAGTTATTAACGATGCTCCTTCTGTAGCGGTCATTGCACTCCAGTGTATGATCCGGATGAAAGCAGAACCTATTGTGTTGGTAGGGCAAAATTTAGCTTATCGTGATGAACAATATTATGCTGCGGGGATTACTCATGCCGAAGGTGTTCCAGCTAGTGGGGATTTGCCGCGTGTAGAGGGCGTTCATGGCCAGCAGGTGGTTACACGACATTCTTTTATCAAAATGAAAACAGAGATGGAATTTTACATTAGTACAGCGAAGGGAACTGAATTTATTAACACAACGCGCGAAGGCGCTGCTATCAAGGGAACATCTTTTCAGAACTTGGAAGAGGTAATCCAGACGCGGTTAAAAGGTCAGATTAACGATTCGTGGCTGCAAACTAGCAGTAATTCGGAATACGATCTCTTGTTTCTGAGGTCACGTATTGAAGAACTTCAGCGGGATGAAGAGGAATTTCAAGCAATTATGGAACAGATTCACTATGCTCTACTTGACATCAAACATAAGCTCAGTCTGAAGCAGGCCAATATGCTGAACGTGTCGTTCGGGCAGTTTGATGACTTGTTTGCCTCATTAATAGGCAATTGTTTTTTCAAAATATATGTTTTGCCTCGCCATCGTATGCGGTATGAGTTTTTGTACAGCAAAATGGATGCCATTCAGAGCAGTAGAAATCCTCTGATCAGAGGGGAGCAAATTCTGCTGTACTTCGGGGATTTCATATGGAAGTGTCAACAAGATTATATGGAAATTAAGAGTGAGATCCATGAATTTCACCGTTCCATTCACACCCAAATAAAAGGAGCACGTATATGAGCAAGAAAAAAAGAAATAAGAATCATGTAAATCGAATGATTAAGGCAAGTGTACTGACAACACAGGTGCTCAACCTGGCAAACCCTTATGTGTCGGCGGCATTTGCATCAGAGAGCGTAAGCAACAACGCGACCGAGAATGTATCAGTTTCTGACGGATTCTTCCAAGATGCTTCTTCATCCAGCGTGGTTTCATCGGTCTATATGCAGGCGCAAATGGACGAGCCCCCATACTATACGTGGCTTTCACCTCAGGCAAGTGGCGTTTCTTTTTATGAAAACCTGTATATGGCATTCAGTGAAGAGGTGCAACTGGGTACAGGCCACCTGGTGGTGCATCAGGAAGATGGAAGTGAAGTGGGACGGATTAGCGTGAGCGGAGGTACGACCTTCGGGGGAACGATCCATATTAGTGGTCAGAACGTGTCGATGGAGCTGGACCACCCGCTGACAGATAACACCCAATACTATGTAGA
>NZ_AGFX01000017.1 GCF_000236805.1 Paenibacillus peoriae KCTC 3763
AGAGCGATTAGCTCATTTTGAAACACGAGATAAAATATCTCATTGTTGATTTTGCGAACAAAATCATTACTCACTCGTTGTTCAGTTTTCAAAGATCAAACATTCATTTCTTTTTCGCCGCGTTTTTCAGCAGCTATAAGATCATACCATGTTCGTTTCAAAAATGCAAGGGTTATTTTCTTTCTTTTCATCAAAATCATTAGCCCTTGTTTTCATTTCCGAAATTGCTGTTTTGTTGTCAGCTAAAATAGTGTATCATCTTCAGCAAGTGAAATCAACTTGTAAATAATCCCTATTTTCAAAGGCTAAAATTATTCAACCTTTCACTCAGCCAAATTCGACTGGAATGTTACTTTAACACGCCTGGTTGATAAAATCTATATGTATTTAGTTCCAAGTATGTCTACCTCAACTGGGTGCTCTAGTTATGGACCTGTGATCCAACTCAGGCTGCTCTTACTGACATCAGTGAAAAATCCATAAGAGTTTTGCTATCCGGCGTTGATTACCACTTTTATTATCCATGTTATTCAATCGCCATAAGTTCAGATTGTCAGGAGACATGAAGCAAGGCGGGTCCCAGAGACTCCGCCTTATTTATATTCATCTGTTTTAGAGTCGGCAAATCTCATGGGCACATTGGCCGTACGAAGGGCAGCAGCACATGGCACGCAATACATTGAGATCATGGATGACGATTTTTCCATCTCGTGTATCCAGAGTTCCCTGCTCCTTCAGCGAGCTTAGCATTCGGTTTACACTCTCCCGTGTCGCTCCAATCATCTCACCCAGCTCGGAGTGACTCAGCTTCATATTCAGTAAAATGCCATCCTTCACTGCTACCCCGCATGTGTTGCTCGCACGAATCAGTGTAGACGCCAACGCCCCTGCTTTACCATACAACAGCAAATCCCGAAACCGCGATTGCATAATTCGTTGCTTCATCGCCATCCATTGGATGAACTGAAGTGCCATCTCTCCATTTTTGGACAGGAGCAACTCCAAATCCTTAACAAGCACGACACCCAGTTCGCACGCATCGGCTGTTTCTGCAGTGCAACTATACTCTTCCCCATCTATCCCGCTGAATTCCCCGATCAGATCGCCCTGATGCTGAATGGTCAAAATCAATTCTTTACCATCTTCTGTCGACTTACGAAGTTTTACATGACCCGAATGGATATAATAAAGCTGTTCCGCATCATCGCCCTCTCGGAAAAGCATAACGCCTGCCTTTACCTTCTTCCAAGACATAACTTCTTTCAACTGTTCAAAATACTCCTCCGTCAAAAAAAGCTGAATCCCCGTGCGCTCCGTCTCGTCCCCAAACCGTTCCATACAAGTGGCTTGCATGTTAGCGTCCTCCTCGTGTTTACCTGATATGTATATCATAACGGTTTGACACATGGGTTGTTATCGGGAGAACACCTGATTTTGTACCTTCCTACTCCCTGATTTGCTGTGATAAATATCACTTCTCAGGCAGGCCAGCGCCTTATTTATCGGCTTTCATCCTACTCATTTCCCCGTCTTATGAAAAGTCAGTGTTTCCTCCGCCTATAGATCAGGGGGTTCCCTGACTTACTTTTGTAACTGTCGGAACTACAATAATTAGAGCTACAATTTGTTAAGAAAAAGGATGTGTCTTCTATGCTACAAATAACGGATGAAATGCGAAAAGAACTGAACCAGTTAAGGGATCGCATCTATGGAGATCTCACTGCCCTTGCATTCATGTCCAAATCAGGAGGCGGTAAGTTACATTGGTATTACGTCTCTGGCAGCCGAAGCAATCGTTATCGTCTTATTTCTTTTAAAGTGGGACACGGCATTGCCGGGCTGGCGGTTCGTCTGGGACGTACCGTGACTGTTAGTGCTTTGTTGCCTGGCAGCATACGTCTGCGCCAGGAATGTGCGCTGATGCTGGCTGAACAGCTTCATTCTGCTATAGCTATTCCCTTTTCCAGCACAGGTAATTTACCGAACGGAGTGCTGCTTTTTGGTAACCGCTATGTAAGAACGTTCACCGATTCCGAGGTAGCCGAGGCAACTCAAGTCGCTCAGCGGCTTGGTGAGCTATGTGCTCACCCCTCTACTTCATAAGCCTCTTCATACTTTTGTAGATAACAACAAATATTTGCTGAATATGGACATACCCAACTGACTATATTGATTGAAATCCCTAAAATTTGCTATGATTATGACAAAACGCACGGTTTTTTTACCGTTCGAGGGGATGACAAATTGATTCGTATACTTGTAGTGGATGATCATGTTGTCGTACGTTCCGGCCTCATGGCCCTATTGGACGGCAAAAACGGCATTAAGGTGGTAGGAGATGCTGCAGACGGTGATGAGGCGATCCGCAAGGCGGTGGAGCTGCAACCAAATGTGGTGCTCATGGATTTTAGCATGCCACCTGGCAAAGACGGTCTAACAGCAACCACTGAATTAAAAAAACAGTTGCCTGATACTGAAGTTCTTATCCTAACGATGCATGACGATGAGGAATACCTATTCCGGGCCATTCAGGCCGGGGCATCAGGATACATTTTAAAAAGTGCACCTCACGAGGAATTACTCGCAGCCATTCAGTCTGTGGCCGAAGGCAGCGCCTATCTGTACCCAAATGCGACCAAACGACTGATGAGTGAATATCTGGACAAGATCAACAAGGAAGGCATTGCCGGACCCTATGAGTCCCTTTCCGAGCGTGAAAAGGAAATTCTGTCATGGATAGCGAAAGGATATGCCAATAAGGAAATTGCCGAGCACCTGGTGATTAGCGTCAAAACCGTAGAGTCCCACAAAAGCAATCTTATGGAGAAGCTTAACTTAAGAACACGGCCCGAGCTGGTCAAGTTTGCACTTAAAAAGGGGCTGCTGCACTATGAATGAATCTTCTAATCCTTTACTGCAGCACGCTTTTGGTGAGTCGGCTGATAAGTTACTAAATGATTTGGGAGCTTATATTCCGGAGTCCCCTTTTCTCCATGAACTGCGTAACTCACTTCACCAGCTATCCAACCTGAAACTTGCATTAGATACTTCCTCCATCGTTGCTTTGACTGATCATCGTGGCATTATTCAGTACGTGAACGACAAGTTCTGTGAGATTTCGCAGTACAGTCGTGAAGAACTGATCGGTCAGGATCACCGCCTCATTAATTCAGGCTACCATACACCCGCGTTCATGAAAAACCTGTGGACCACCATACGCTCAGGCCAGGTATGGCAAGGAGAAATACGCAATCGGGCTAAGGATAACAGCTATTACTGGGTGAATACCACAATCGTTCCGTTCATGGACGAGGAGGGCAAACCCTATCAGTATTTAGCGATCCGTAATGAGGTCACTAAGCTGAAGAAAGTCGAGGCTGAGCTTCAGACGATGATGACGCAAGTAATGCAAATTCAGGAGGAAGAACGCAAACGTTTTTCAAGAGAATTGCATGATGGGATCGGACAAAGCTTGTTTTCTCTAATTATTCAACTAGATAGCCAACTTGCTGAACAGCCTAGTCCTGTTCTGGAAAATCTGCGTTCACAGGTAACCGACATCATTAAAGACGTCCGTGGACTAGCATGGGAACTACGTCCCTCAGTTCTGGATGATTTGGGTGTTGTACCAGCCATACGAACCTATATTGAAAACTTTTGCTCGCATTACGGCATTGAGGTCCATTTTCAGTGTAACCTGCGTAAACGCCTTGATATCCGTAAGGAAATAGCTATTTATCGGATTGTACAGGAAGCATTGACGAATGTAGCCAAGTATGCAGACGTAGCAGAAGCACATGTCGACGTAAAAGATCAGGGTGAAACCATACAAGTGTGCGTCTGGGATGAGGGGATCGGATTCTCTGAAGAATCCCAAGGAGAGGGCGTTGGACTATTTAGTATGGAAGAACGAGCTAGAGGAGTAGGAGGATATATGAGCATGACCTCCGTACCAGAGCAAGGAACCTCCATCCAGCTCACCATTCCCGTGTAAAATCGGCCGTTGGATCGCAATCGGTGTATATCCACAAACTTGTTTGCGAGATATGCACCAGATAGCGCAAATCCTCAATATTCATCATATCGTTATATTAGAGAATATAATATAAAAAAAGAGAGAGCACTGTCCCCAGACAGGCTCTCTTTATTTATAAGGTGTCACCACTGAGGCAACAAGAATCCGCTATAGCAAAAAGCGGGTGATGGGAATCGAACCCACGCTACCAGCTTGGAAGGCTGGAGTTCTACCATTGAACTACACCCGCAAATCAGTATCGGGATGACACGATTTGAACATGCGACCCCCTGGTCCCAAACCAGGTGCTCTACCAAGCTGAGCTACATCCCGACATTATACATTTTTAAGAAGTGGCGCGCCCTGAGAGATTCGAACTCCCGGCCTTTTGATTCGTAGTCAAACGCTCTATCCAGCTGAGCTAAGGGCGCATATTGTAATCCATAATGAGTGTTAAGGCGCCACCCAGATTTGAACTGGGGAATGAAGCTTTTGCAGAGCTTTGCCTTACCACTTGGCTATGGCGCCGTATGGATAATGGAGCGGACGACGGGAATCGAACCCGCGACCCTCGCCTTGGCAAGGCGATGCTCTACCGCTGAGCCACGTCCGCAAAATATGGTGCGGTCGAGAGGACTCGAACCTCCACGGGGGGTTAGCCCACACGGACCTGAACCGTGCGCGTCTGCCAATTCCGCCACGACCGCAAAATAATTATAAATGGTGAGCCATGAAGGACTCGAACCTTCGACACCCTGATTAAAAGTCAGGTGCTCTACCAACTGAGCTAATGGCTCTTAATGGCTGGGGATATAGGATTTGAACCTATGCATGACGGAGTCAAAGTCCGTTGCCTTACCGCTTGGCTAATCCCCATTAGTAAGAATAAAGGGCGGCCGATGGGGCTTGAACCCACGAATGCCGGAGTCACAGTCCGGTGCGTTAACCACTTCGCCACGACCGCCATATGATTAAGAAAAGACTGGTGGAGGATGATGGATTCGAACCACCGAACCCGTAAGGGAGCAGATTTACAGTCTGATGCGTTTGGCCACTTCGCTAATCCTCCAAAATGGTGCCGGCGAGAGGACTTGAACCCCCAACCTACTGATTACAAGTCAGTTGCTCTACCAATTGAGCTACACCGGCACATTACTCATTCCCACTTGAAAGGTGGCTCGGGACGGAATCGAACCGCCGACACGAGGATTTTCAGTCCTCTGCTCTACCGACTGAGCTACCGAGCCATATTATGTTGTACTACTAAATTATACATACTAGAATGGCGGAACTGACGGGATTCGAACCCGCGATCTCCTGCGTGACAGGCAGGCATGTTAGGCCTCTACACCACAGTTCCAGAGGCATTTCCATCAGGAAATTAATTGCGGGGGCAGGATTTGAACCTACGACCTTCGGGTTATGAGCCCGACGAGCTACCGAACTGCTCCACCCCGCGATAGTAAAAGGGATTTCTTTTAAATTATCAATGGTGGAGGCTGAGGGGATCGAACCCCCGACCCTCTGCTTGTAAGGCAGATGCTCTCCCAGCTGAGCTAAGCCTCCATATTATGACCCGTAGGGGATTCGAACCCCTGTTACCTCCGTGAAAGGGAGGTGTCTTAACCCCTTGACCAACGGGCCTTATAAAATAAGTTCTGAATTTTTAAAAGTGTGGCGGAGAGAGAGGGATTCGAACCCTCGCACCACTTTCGCAGTCTAACCCCTTAGCAGAGGGTCCCCTTATAGCCACTTGGGTATCTCTCCGAGTAGCGGCAGAGGGGATCGAACCCCCGACCTCACGGGTATGAACCGTACGCTCTAGCCAGCTGAGCTACGCCGCCACCTTATATATACAAGTCGAAAATATTCAAAATATGGCTCCCCGAACAGGACTCGAACCTGTGACAACTCGATTAACAGTCGAGTGCTCTACCAACTGAGCTATCAGGGAATATTGGTGGAGCCAAGCGGGATCGAACCGCTGACCTCCTGCGTGCAAGGCAGGCGCTCTCCCAGCTGAGCTATGGCCCCAATCATGTTGTATTAATTAAGAAATGGTGGGCCTTAGTGGACTCGAACCACCGACCTCACCCTTATCAGGGGTGCGCTCTAACCAGCTGAGCTAAAGGCCCTAATATGTACAGCTTTATTATCCTCTAAAGGACATCGCTTGGCGGCGTCCTACTCTCCCAGGACCCTGCGGTCCAAGTACCATCGGCGCTGGAGGGCTTAACGGTCGTGTTCGGGATGGGTACGTGTGGAACCCCTCCGCTATCGCCACCAAACATGAATT
>NZ_AGFX01000016.1 GCF_000236805.1 Paenibacillus peoriae KCTC 3763
TCTACTTGACAGGGTGCACTTCAGTCTTAGACTGCCGCTGTTGTCGTTCAACTAACGTTTCCCATTAGTTTAACAATGGTATGAATCGATTACTTCGATGTTGCATCCTAGATCGGCATAAGACAAGCTTCAAACCTTGTTTAAGACGTGAATAATCGAATATTAGTCTTGTCCTTTTCAGACATAGAAGCCTCTAAAACAGAACTAACTTCCGTAATTATATTGGTAGTAAATTTCTCCCCACGTGTAGTCAGAACGACGTAAAAACCTCTCTTATCTTCTTCATACACAACTCGTTCTACAGGTTGAAATGCATGGTTTTCCAGTCTGATGATCAGACGAGAAAGAGCACTTTGGCTTAAACCAATCATATTTGATGCAGTGGATAGACGAAGTTTTTTATCTTCGGATTGATAAAGAAACATAAGCAAATAAAACTCTTTCAAGCTGAATTGGTATCTTTCCTGAAGTATATGGTTTAAAGCATTGTTGATCCGATCATGGTATTTAGAGAAATTGACCCAGTCATTAATCAGAAATTCTGATTCACTCAAGTTTATCGTCCTTTCAATACTATATGTTGTTTCATCTTCACATATAGTATTGCCTTAACTTAAGCTGATGTCAAAAGATCATCTCTTTACCACCAGATTAGCCATTAAAGCCTTTTTAAAGAAAACTGTAGCTTCTTCAATATCTGGTACTGTTACTCCAATATGGTCATTCCTCGTGTAATGTTTGTCATACCTGTAACATCCACTTTTATAAATATTTCATTAGTTTCTGTA
The DNA here is from genome assembly GCF_000236805.1 of Paenibacillus peoriae KCTC 3763. GTDB lineage: Bacteria > Bacillota > Bacilli > Paenibacillales > Paenibacillaceae > Paenibacillus > Paenibacillus peoriae. The sequence goes on from NZ_AGFX01000016.1 coordinate 789, forward strand.
TTTTTCAAAATTGCATGCACATAGTTTCAAACAAGACTATCCTTAACGAATTCCTCTTGCATATTGAAGGGGAGGTTCTACTTTGTCTGTTGTCGCCTTGATTGCATGTAATGCCCAATAGGGATCATTCAACATTCCTCTCGCCACTGCGACAAGATCTGCATCTTCATTTGCAAGGGTTGCTTGAGCGAGTGAAGCATTATCAAGTTTCCCAACAGCAATAACAGGAAGGCCAAGTCGATCTTTAAAAATTCTTGCAAAGGGTACCTGATAACCTGGCGTGTTTAAGGGCTTCAATTTTCCTGGTATCCCTTCACCTCCGCTGGAAATATGGAAAATGTCTACACCTGCTTCTTTAAATTTCTCTCCCATTTTCAGGGCATGTTCAATGTCGTACCCACCATCGATGTATTCAATTGCAGAGAGTCTCATGATCAATGGCATATGCTTAGGAATGACGCTTTTCACAGCTTGGATGACCTCAACACCAAATTTAGATAAGTCTTTGCCATAAGCATCTTCCCTGAGATTAATACTTGGTGACATAAACTGATGAAGCAAATATCCATGTGCTCCATGAAGTTCGATGGTATCAAACCCTGCTTCTACTGCACGTCTGGCTGCATCCTTAAATTGACTAACTACTCGATCAATCTCTTCAATCGTTAAGGCCCGAGGAAGTTTTAACTCTCCATATTTTGACTCTTCAGGAAGCGCCCCACCTTGAACAGCAGATGGCCCTACAGGTTCAATTGCATCCTCTGCTTTTCTGCCAGCATGCCCAATTTGTATGCCTATCTTAGCTCCATGCTTTTGGACTTCAGAAACGAGACGTTGATAGGCTGGAATCTGTTCATCGGACCACAAACCGAGATCCCCATCCGTTATTCGTCCGTCAGGGTTCACTCCTGTCATCTCTACAATAATTAATCCTGTCCCACCAATAGCTCTGGAAGCGTAATGCACAAAATGCCAATCATTCGGTACGCCGTCTTTGAGGTCAACAGAAAATTGACACATCGGAGCCATGACAATTCGATTTTTGAGTTCTAGATCTTTAAGTTTGAATGGTGTAGATAAACTATTCATATAGAAACCTCCTCAAAATATAATTTGTATGCACATGCAATTATATTGCTCGGATTTTAATTTTGTCAACTAGTTGATAATTGGAACATTCTTGAACTCCTGTTTTGCATCAGAAAAGAACCGAAATCTATTTCAGATTCGGTCTTAACATAAGCCAAAACGATTAAACTATCCTGCCCGTTAACTTAATGAAGCTTCCGCTAGTCTAATGTAGTGTAGCGCTTTATAAAAATGTAAATGAGCCCATCACCGTAATTTGGAAGCTTCTTATTTCCAATTTTACATGGCAATGGGCTATTTATGTTCAATGTAAAGGAGTGTAAGATACTGTCGTTTATAGGACATCGTCATCAGCTAACTCATCTGCCTGACGTTCGTATTCTTCTAAATTAGCTGGGATCTTTAATCTTACTTTATCTCCATCAAGTATTACTCCCATTTTGCTCGCGTGTTTGAAAGGATCATACGGTTCATTGTTTTTAAGACGTCAATTACCTCAAAAGGGTTTCTAACTTAAGAATTGAATATTTCTCTATTTGCTTTAACAACATCTTGAATTGAAAATGCACCTGGAGAAGCTGACAGCTTTTCCATCACCTTATCACGCAGAAATGGAGCTTTTTCTTTATTCGCTTTATTTAAGGCTATGGTTAGTTCCCCTTTTGTAAGTTCTGTGCAGTACGCAGGGGTTCCTGGCTGTTGTCTCCACGAATCGCTTAAAGAACCACTATCTACGGAGTCGAAGCCTAGATCGTTTGCTACACCCATGATTATTTGTTTATGGGATAGGTCATCACCAGCAATCGCTATGGCAATGCGCCCATCAGTCCCTTCGGGAGTTCCTTGATGTTCTAACGTATAGGCTAAGAAATTGTTAAACGCTTTAATGATAGGTCTACCTAAATGATTGGATACCCAAACACTTTCAACCATCCCGTTCTCAATTTCTTCGATTTTATTACTTATTTGTGGATAATAATTTGAAGTGTCTACAACGACTACTTCCTCCCCAACATTATCGATAATGTTGCGAATGCTTGGCAGCGCGTGGAAAGGGATAGATGTTATAAGAATATCAATATTTTTAATTACATCTTCTACGATCACAGGTGTTCCTGTAAGTTTTTTTCCTTCCAAGCGTTCAATCCCACGAGCATCTGCAATCTTGACATCATGTCCATTCTCAACCAATTTTTTCGCAATATTTGACCCAATTGGTCCTGCACCTATAATTCCAAATCTCATTTTCATTCCTCCTATAACCTATTTTATGTCCCCGATTGAGTAATCTGTATACATGTACTAATATATATATGTTGCTCGTATTCTTGAAGAAGGCAATTAAAAATGACATAGTACACTTTTTCGTACCTAACAGCAGAAATGAGTTGATTAAGGTATCTAGAATAAATGAAGATGGATTTAGCGAAGAATGTAAGAAGGATCACAGAGAGGTATATGGCATCGCCTATACTCAAAACATACTTTCGGGACGTTGGAAGTATCTAATTCTTTGGTTTTTAAAGTTTAACCCGCGTCGATATAATGAAATTAAGACTCGTTTATGGGGAATTTCACAAGGATCCCTAACAAAACAACTTCGAGAATTAGAAGCAGATGGCTTAATTAATCGCAAAGTTTATCCCGAAGTACCTCCACGTGTTGAGTATTCGTTAACACCAAAAGGGGAGCAATTGATTCCAATTATTGATCTAATGGAGGAATTCGGAAAGAAGTTTGGAGACAAAATAGATTAATCTTATTGGGTATTTTTAAATTAAACTCCCGTTAGGAGTTCAATAAAAAGGACGCTCCCGCGCCTTCGCTTGGGCTACGTCCTCCTCATTATGTTCCATTTCCAATTACTAATTAAAGAACGTACGCGGGTAGCATGTAGTGCTAAAAAAGGGGACTTATCTTAACATAAGCACTAAGAAAATACTTTATTTTCTTTGGACAATATGTTCGTGTTTATGTTGATGTAAGCAGTCTAAATGATCAGCCTATAAACTTAGAGGGAAACAAATGGCCAAACCTTGGAGAAATCTGGGCGTGGCCATTTGTTATTTCCCATATTAATCCGCATACTTTGCGGTTTGTATCAGCTTCGCTGGTAGTACCCCAATTCGAGGATAGGAGCCTATATCACGAAAAGGGAAGTTCACCGACCTGAAATGCTTGACAAACATTAGCTGGTTTTCTTGTCTTTACGTGATTGCTTCCAGGTCTGAACCAAAGTCTTGAGGCCAGTAGTTATACTGACCAACTTTAGCACAACGTCAAGAATCTTCACGATTAGATCAAATGACACGGCGTCACCCCCTCTCGGGCTAGCTTCGCCGCATCTTCCCCACCGGTTAATTTGTCCAAATCATTATAGCATAGTTGGGAAAATTGGAATATAGAGTAGGAATAGCGAGAAGAGATACTAGACGTGTGGTGTCACTTTGTTTTCACGAGATTAAGCTCGATGTAACTTCGACCGTGCAACCATAGCAGTTCTTCCAACAAAAACGTCAATCCATCCTTACTACGTAATCGCTCGATCAGTTCTGCAACGACCTCCATAATCTCACATTGCACATTCTTCGCTAGTTGGAGCCCTCCGCTTTCCCCATCTACATAAAGATGTGGATGATCCGGTTGATCTACCCTTCGTACATGCCGCAGACACAACAATCCATTTTCCAGATAAAAGAAATAGCTACGATCAAACAGGACTCCCTCAAATAATTCATACATATGAGGATCATCATCAGGCCCATAAACCATGGTAACTCTCTTCAATTCAACCAGTTTGGTCATATAATCCCTCTCCTTCTGTATTCATAATTTTTTTATTAAATAAAGAACACATGTTATGTTTATATGTATTCAATGTACGACTTCTTATACATATAATACACCTTCGCATTTAATCATTCAACACTTATCGAATAAAATGTACGCATTATTGTAATTTAAGTTTGACTTCACTAATATTTTAGTACATATAATAAGTAGAGGGGGATTACTCATGGGATTGAAACCAAGTTATAAACCAATGGAAATCACTCTAATTAAACGAGATAAAACACGAACTTACCTTCGTACTCAATTAGGAATATCACCATCCACTTTGGCGAAAATGTCTAATGGGGAATTTGTAGCCATGAGTGTCATTGCACGGATTTGCGAGGAGTTGGACTGTAGAATTGAAGAGGTTGTTGAATTTATAGAAGAACAACCATTAGATAAAGAGAAAGAGCGCTAATCCGTTTAGGGATAGCGCTCTTTTTTTCAACTTAATATTGATTTACTCTACTTTTACTATTAAAAAGCAACAACACTAACGGAATTTTTTATACTATATAAGTTGAACTTAAAAGTTACCTATCGTGCCACTGCGCAGACGGATGGTGCTTCCCATCGCCACCGTCCCCGGATTTCCGAAATACTATGATCAAAGTAGAAATCCGGGGAAGTGATGCTTCCGAAGCGAGCTCTCCTATGGAAAGCTTTTAGAGTGACCGCTTCGCTTGTACAGCACCATTCCGCCTACTCCATTTTACTTGTACATTTTTTGTGTTCAGCTTATATAAGCAGAAAATTTCAACTAATAATATTTACTCGCTAACAGCGGATTCCATATCTTCATCTGTTATTACCCATACTGGTTTACCAGTTAGACCTTTATCTTTTACATATTTACTTACTCTTCTAGTTAAATCCACTATATTTTTATATTCAACCATATAATCCTCATTTCCAAGTCCCCCTATGAATCAATTATGCAAATCTATCAGCTACACCATTACTCTATTCAAACAATAGGCTCCACGCACTAACAGGTTTTGACCCTCCAGTGAAACCTTCAAATTATTCCACTTCAAAATTGGGAATTGATGGGGATGGTTTTATACTTAAACCATTTTGTCTACCTAACATAATCTTATTGTTAATTTTTTTGATTCATTGTCACATTGAATTAACTATGTACTTCTCAATAAAATCATTAAAAATGATCTGGCGTATATTCTCTTTAAGGACAAAACGCTAAATCATAAACTCTCTTAAGTAAAACAGTGCTGTTTTTTAATATTTTCTCGCGATAACATATGCCTGATGTCTACTTAGTGACGCATTTTTGAAAGAATCGAAGCTAAAAATGTTTTGAATTTCGACATATTTTCTCATATATATCCAATATTTATTGATATATTCCATTGAAAATATTGACAACTATATAATCTCAATGTATTGTGTAGAAAATAAATACATTTTTTCTTGAATTATTTATTATTTGGGATCAATTTCCTAGAAGCCGCTGCTGCTTATTTATTCTCATCTAAGCATGGACAGGCCTCTTTGGAATGGATTCATAATCATTTTTCGGAAGGAGGAATCCATAAAGCCGCTTGAGGATGACGCCTCAAATCATTGAAAGCGTTATCAAAACTAGATTTGAACCCCCTGAAAGATCCTATTAAAAAATGCAAGGAGGAGTAATAACATGACTTTTGTGAATCATCGTAAGTTATCTATGAAATGGTTTATTTTCTCGATAGGAGCCCTGTTCCTGATGCTGGCGGGTTCGTTTGTTTTTGCGGAAAGCGCTTCCGCTCATGGGTACTTAACGGATGGCCGCGCTCATCTATGTTCCACGGGCCAAAACACCAATTGCGGGCCAGTGAGATGGGAGCCTTTTAGTGTGGAAGGGCGAGGGGATTTCCCTGAATTCGGCGTTCCTGATGGCAAGATCGCCAGTGGCGCGAAATTTTTAGAACTCGACGAGCAAACAGCGGATCGCTGGACCAAGGTAGATATGGTAGGCGGGGAGCATACGTTTCATTGGAAACTTACAGCCAACCATAGCACGAATACATGGGATTACTATATTACGAAAAAAGACTGGGACCCCAATTCCCCGTTAAAACGAGAGGATCTTGAGTTATTCTGCCGTTATATAGATGACGGTGCGATTCCGCCAATCGACACTTATAACGATTGCTTTGTTCCGAATGACCGGGAAGGATATCACGTTATCGTTGGCATTTGGGATATCGCGGATACGGAGAATGCCTTCTACCAAGCGATGGATGTTAATCTCAGCATCAACCCGTCGGCACCGACCACGCCCGACAAGGGTTTCCCGGGAGATCCCAACCGTTTCGGAAAGTACCTCGTCTGGAATACCATCAGGGTCTACACCGAAGGTGAAATCGTTCTGCACAACGGGCAATTGTGGAAAGCTCTGTGGTGGACCCGTGGACAGGAACCGGGAACGACAGGACAGTGGGGTCCATGGAAGCTAATCGGCGACGTGCCGCCCGATGAGGAAGGCAACACAGAATTGGGCAGCGCATAAGGGCGGACATATTTTGTTCAAAAACGAAGAGGCAATTGTCGAGTCAAGTTAGATCTTATAGACATATCCCGCAAGAGCCAGAGAGAAAAATTCTCTCTGGCTCTTTGTTCGTACGCCCGGCATGAGCGTCATCTCACTATCATATATGGTGCGCAAATTTTACAAAATAAAATCCTTTTGAAACTAAGTTTAGTACCACACATAGTTTCAAAAGGATTGGATTGTTGCTTTTATTCCTAAAACATTATTAACAAGGCTCTTCGCTCGGCTTCCCTGCATCATCACGCGTACGGAAGCTTGAACCACAGCCACATGTAGCTACGGCATTCGGGTTATGAATCGTAAAGCCGCCTGACATGCCGGACTCTTCAAAGTCGATCTCCAGACCGTCCAGGTAGCGGATGCTTTCTTTCTCCACTACGACTTTCATATCCTGTACGTTCATATATATATCCTGATCTGTCTCATTGTCGTCAAAGCCCATGGCATACGAAAATCCGGTGCAACCGCCCGGCGTAACACCCAGACGCAAAAACATATTTGGTGTTTCCTGCTGCTCCAGCATTTCCTTCAAGCGTTCAGCAGCGGAATCGGTGATGTTAATCATGGCTTTATCCATCCTCCTCTTTCACTTCATGTTCCCTTTCAGTATACTCCACTATTGGCAGGTGCTCAAGTCATGGATTGTCCATGCCTTACGGCTTAAAAGACCTGATTTTACACTCATTTGTATTGATCACCTGTGTGGTGGGGTTTATAATAGATGAAGAGTGTGTAAAAGAAACTGTCGGAAAATTGTCAATTAAATGGCATTGTTTTAAGATATTCGTCATTGTTGTAGCCTGGCATTGTAATTTTTTTCACATATTCTTACATCCGCGCTGCCGGGTTCGCACCGACGGAACGGGACATCCTGTGTGCATCAAGCGCTTGGACCGCAGATCATAGCGGAAAGCCTCGCACAGAGCAACTTGAAGGAGGAATGGGCATGTCCACATTAGTTACACCTTTTACAGACCGCAAAATGGCGGAGATTGTAGAAAAGGTACAGAACGGTATTCGTTTAAGCCTTGAAGACGGTATATATTTGTATGAAACTGACGATATCCTCACACTGGGTCAGTTGGCTAACGAAGCTAATTTACGCAAAAATGGAAAAAAGGTTTATTTTATTGAAAATATGAGCCTGTACTTTACCAATGTATGTGAAGCTCGCTGCGCTTTCTGTAATTTCCGCAAAGATCAAGGCGAAGAAGGCTCTTATACGTTATCAGGACAGGAAATGATTGATTACATTGAACAACATATCCATCCGGGTGTAAGAGAATTCCATATCGTTGGCGGTCATAATAATCATGTGCCTTTCCAATACTATGTAGACTCATTGAAGGCGCTGAATGAAAAGTATCCCAACGTTGCTCTGAAAGCCTATACTGCAGCAGAAATTGACTTTTTTACACGCATTAGCGGCTTGAGTATCAAAGAAGTGCTTCAGGAACTGCAAAAGGCTGGACTGCAAACTCTGACAGGCGGTGGCGCAGAGATTTTGTCCGACGAATATCGCAAGAAAATGCATGTTACCAAGGCCAATGTGGATCGCTATCTTGAAGTACATCGCACGGCTCACAATCTCGGCATGAGAACTCATACGACCATGCTATACGGTTCAGTCGAATCGTACCAGGATCGTATTGAACATATGCTGCAAATTCGTGAATTGCAGGACGAAACCAACGGGTTCATGGTATTCATTCCACTCTCCATGCAGCCGAAGAGCAAAAACGCCAGCATCATGCGCCGCAATTCCGCTTACGAGGATCTCAAAACGATTGCGATCAGCCGTCTGATGCTGGACAATATCAAACATGTCAAAGCATACTTCATTAATATTGGCCCGCAATTGACGCAGGTCGCGCTTACGTTCGGCGCCTCGGACGTTCACGGCACGATTGTGCGTGAGCAGATCAGTCATGCCGCAGGTGCGTTGACTCCATCCGGTTTGACCCGTAAAGAGCTGATCTGGCTGGTTAAAGGTGCAGGACGCATCCCGGTAGAACGGGACACCTTCTATAACGAAATCGAAGTTTTCAACTAATCAAGTTTCTCTACGAATTCGACAAACTCGACGAAACAAATTTATTTCGGATTCAGATTTCCCGCGAGCATTTCTTCCCCATTACTCACACCATGCAGCGACAAGCTGCCTCGGAATACTCCGGCCTGCTTGCCACAGGCGGACCGGACTCCGGGTTTTACAACAAGGCTCCAGACCATTTGCCGGGGACACGGCAGCGAAAGGACGGCGGATTTTTGATGAAAAATTTCGTTATTCTGGGGGGCGGCTACGGCGGCCTTACCATTGCCAAAGAATTGCTGGACAAACATATTCCCGACGATGTTCAAGTTATTTTAGTGGACCGGATGCCCTTTCAAGGCTTGAAAACAGAATACTACGCTCTCGCAGCGGGAACGGTATCTGATTTTGATTTACGAGTTCATTTTCCCGATGAGCAACGTCTGATTCGCAAATACGGAGAAGTCACCTCGATGGATTTGGAGAATAAAATCGTCCATTTTCAGGATGGCGAGCCTTTGCTCTATGATCAGCTTGTGATTGCGCTAGGCTGTACGGACCGTTTCCACAATACACCGGGGGCTGAAGAGTATAGCTGCACGATCCAGTCTTTTAACCATACCCGTCAAACGTATCTGCGCTTGAATGAAATCAAGCCTTATGGGGATGTTCATATTGTAGGCGGCGGTCTGAGTGGTGTTGAAATTGCTGCGGAGCTGCGTGAAAGTCGTTCGGATTTAAATATTACCATTATGGATCGGGGCGAGCGGGTGCTATCGGCATTTCCGCAACGTTTGTCTGCGTATGTACATGCCTGGTTCAAGGAGCATCAGGTTCATGTACTGAACCATGCTGGGGTTTGCCGTATTGAACCGGGTGCTATTTACAATCATAACGAGCAGATTGTAACGGATGCGGTGGTATGGACAGCCGGGATTCAACCGGTAAAAATGGTGCAGGACTTATCTGTTCCCAAAGACCCTCAGGGCCGTATCGTGCTCAACGAATATTATCAAATACCGGATCATCCCGAGGTGTACGTGGTCGGAGACTGTGCCAGTCTTCCTTATTCGCCAAGCGCCCAGGCGGCAGAGGTGCAAGGGGAGCAGATCGCACACATTGTACGCGACCTGTGGAAGGGCCAAACACCTCATCCCCATCCTCTGAAGCTGCGCGGCACATTAGGCGCACTGGGCAAGAAAGCGGGCTTCGGCTATGGCTTTATGGGCAGCACCTCGTTGCGTGGACGAGTACCTCGCTTGCTTAAAAGCGGTGTACTCTGGAAGTCCAAACGCCATTTTGGCTGACCGATTGGCTATATAAAACACAAGAAGACCCGCTCCCAGAGCAGGTCTTCTTGTGTTTCTCAATCCAAATCAAGCTGATCCCATGCCTCGGCTTCCTTGATCTTGTTTATAATCACTTCATACAGCAGCTCTGCTGAATCCGCAGAAACAATCTCACCGTTGACCATCGCATAAGGCTCGGCGTTGCACTGACCACAATTGCTAAGGCAGCCGTATTCGATTACATCATAATCCGGATTTTGCTCCAACTTGGACATAATTTCATCAGTGCCAAAATGCATATTACTAGTGCAAAATTCGATGATAGGTCTTAACATTTTTTCACCTGCTTTGGATGACGGGCATTTTAATTTGGCCCGCTTTGTAATATAATAAATAAGGTATAGGAAAGGAGTTGAATTCTAATGAGTGAAACACAAAGCGTTCAAATGTATGATGAAGTAGCAGATGTACTGGATAAGCTCCGTCCGTTCCTGCAACGCGATGGCGGCGACGTTGAGCTGGTTGACGTTGAAGACGGCATCGTTAAGCTGAAGCTGGTAGGCGCTTGCGGTAGTTGCCCAAGCTCCACAATCACGCTGAAGGCAGGGATCGAACGCGCTCTTCTCGAAGAAGTCGACGGCGTCCAAGAAGTGGTACAAGTATTCTAATGCTTGTTGCATAATGATCATGAGAGTCTTGACTTCGGTAACGAAGCTCAAGACTCTTTTTATGTGATGCGTCTACCGGAATCTAGCGCTTAAATGGTGGGCCGAATCGGGTCCAGCCCGCCCGACACATCCATAATATTGCCTGTTATAAAATCCGAATGCTCCTCACACAAATAGGCGATCACTCGCGCAATGTCTTCCCCACTTCCCGGACGTCCGCGAGGTGTCTCTTGATCCTGCATGCCGATGACGTCGGCGATAGACATCTCCTTATTCGCTCCTCTAATATCCCCGGGACAAATCATATTCACCGTAATACCATTTGGTGCTTCCTCCACAGCCAATGACTTCGTAAAAGACACCAGCCCCACCTTGGCGGCTGCGTAGACAGCCCGATGCGGCCAAGCCCTCGCTTCTCCAGCATGACCAAAGCCAAAATGAATAATACGTCCCCACTGCCGGCTCCGCATATGAGGCAATACCAAATGATCCAGCAGCATGGTACCGACCAGATTCCCCTGTATCATGGCATGAATCTCGGCTACACTGTAATCTGCAAACAGACGACGTTCCCGGATGAACGGTCCGGCATTGTTCACCATAATATCTACGCCGCCCAGCCGATCCTCGACTTCGCCGATCAGCCTCGTGATATCCTCTTGAATGGAGATATCTCCTTGTAAAGAATGGCAGCGTACTCCTTTAGACTCGATCACCCGCTTCAGTTCTTCGGCTTCAGCTTGGCTATGCACATAATTCAGCGCAATATCACAGCCTTCATCAGCCAGACGCAGAGCGGTCATTTTACCTAATCCTTTGGCACTACCTGTTATGAGTGCGACTTTATCTTTCAACAGTTTTCCTCCTCTTCACAGAGAACGGTCACCCTCAAGTATAAAATATTTAGGCTTTGCCTACAACTACAGGCAAAAAGAAACCCCAGCCCTCTTATTCAAGAGATCCGGGGTTTCAGTCAACGCATTTTCGCTCCCTGCTTAAAATGCCGGGATAATTGCGCCTTGGTATTTGTCTTCAATGAATTTCTTAACTTCCGGAGATTGCAGTGCTTTGATCAGCTTTTGAATCGCTTCGGAATCTTTGTTGTCAGGACGCGCAACCAGCACGTTAGCATATGGAGAATCTTTGTCTTCCAATGCCAATGCATCTTTGGTCGGGTTCAGCTTTGCTTCCAGCGCATAGTTTGTGTTGATCAGTGCAATATCCACTTCAGGTAGCTGACGTGGCAGCATTGCCGCTTCCAGCTCTTTGAATTTCAGGTTTTTCTTATTTTCCGTAATATCTTTTACAGTAGCTTCGATATTGCTTTCGTCTTTCAGCTTGATCAGACCTTGTTTGGCTAACAACAGCAATGCACGACCTCCATTGGTTGCATCGTTCGGAATAGCTACAGTCGCACCATCTGGAATTTCATCAAGTTTTTTATATTTTTGGGAGTAGATACCGAATGGCTCCAAATGAACCGCACCTACCGATACCAGGTCCATTTTGCGCTCTTTATTCATCACATTCAGGTAAGGTACATGTTGATAGAAGTTAGCATCCAGCTGCTTGTCGAACAATTGTACGTTGGGTTGTACATAATCGTTGAACTGAACGACTTGAAGACGAATCCCCTCTTTTTCCAGCTGAGGCTTGATCGCTTCCAAAATTTCGGCATGCGGCACAGGGGAAGCTCCCACTTTCAGCTCAACTTCGCGTGGTGCGCCAGCGTTATTTCCAGTCGTTTTTGATGCATCAGATGTCGTGCTTTTCGTGCCGCAAGCAGCCAGCACCGCAATTAATGTCAAGCTTAATACGGCCAAAACCCATTTCTTCATGTTATTACCCCTCCAATGATTTGTAATGTTCAGGATTCAGAGGCCCTGATCAATAAGGATATCTATATGGTTTCCCTATTTTCGAGTATAATGCCGTACCAGGCGATCCCCTGCCATTTGCAGCAGTTGTACCAGTACGACCATCAGCACGACTGCAACGATCATGACAGCCGTTTCATAACGGTAATAACCGTAGTTGATAGCCAGCGTACCCAGACCACCGCCCCCGATCATACCGGACATCGCCGTATAGGATACGAGTGTAACGACGGTAATGGTTAGTGCGGCGAGCAGTCCCGGCAGTGCCTCGCGCAACAGCACGCGGCGGATGATTTGCCCAGTTGAAGCGCCCATCGCTTGTGCGGCCTCAATGACCCCCTTGTCCACTTCACGCAGAGACGTTTCGACAAGACGTGCGAAGAAAGGGGCAGCCCCGATCACCAATGGCGGAATCGTACCCAGTACCCCGGTTGAGGTGCCTACCAACGATCGTGTAAAAGGAATAAGTGCAACGATCAAAATGATAAATGGTACGGAACGCAAAATGTTAACGATGAATGATAGTACAATGTATATCACTTTCATCAGAGTCAGCGAGGAGCGGCTCGCCAGGAACAATAATACGCCAAGCGGCAAGCCAATAATCAGGGTGAACAGCGCGGATGCCCCAAGCATTTGAAGGGTCTCCACCGTAGAATTCCATAGTTCTTCCCAACTCACTTGCGAAAAATCAAGTTCGCTCATTGTCCGATCACCTCCACATCAAGTCCTTGCCCGGACACTTCACGCAACGTATGCTCAATATCCTCCTGATTTCCTTCAAAACGAACGATGAGTTGTCCGTACGGTACGTTTTTGATGGTAGAGATCGTTCCCTGCAAAATTGCAAAATCAACGCCGGTATGACGGACCGTGCGCGATAAAATCGCATCATATGTTATGCTGCCCAAAAAGGAAATTCGCACCACCTGTGCCGATTCACCGCCACCTGAGGCCGCAATTGCTGCTTGCAACTCCTCGGCATGCTCAGACTCCCGTTGGATAAAGTCCTTGGTTACCTGGTGCTGTGGCTTCAAGAACACTTCCGCCACCGGCCCCTGCTCCACAATGTCGCCCTGATGAATCACGCCAACTCGATCACATATGCTTTGAATGACATGCATTTCATGCGTAATCAGCACGATGGTCAAATTAAAGCGCTGGTTAATATCCAATAGCAATTTCAAAATCGCCCCTGTGGTCTGCGGATCAAGCGCCGAGGTTGCCTCGTCGCACAGCAGCACTTGAGGATCACTGGCAAGCGCCCGCGCAATGCCTACACGCTGCTTCTGTCCTCCTGAGAGCTGTGATGGATATTTTCCACTGTGTTCTTCCAGACCCACCAGCTCCAGCAATTCTCGTACTTTCTTGTCCAGCTGCTGCTTGGGCGTGTTCACCAGGCGCAACGGAAATGCGATATTGTCATATACCGTCGCCGACGATAACAAATTAAAATGCTGAAAAATCATTCCGATTTTTCGGCGTTGCTTCTGTAACTGGGCTTGATTCACGGTGGTGAGATTCACGCCGTCCACCCATACTTCACCTGAAGTGGGGCGTTCCAATAAATTAATACAGCGGATTAGCGTGCTTTTTCCCGCTCCGGAGTGACCAATAACTCCATATATTTCTCCACGTTCTATAGAAAGGTTCAACCCGGACAGCGCACTAACGCGTCGGTTCCCTTTGCCATAATGCTTGGTTAACTGCTTAAGCTCTATCAACGTGCTGCGACCCCCTTCACTTTCCTTACCCTTTTAATCGGCTTCCATCTCTCTATTTGTTTATACAAAAAGAGCCCCTTTCACAGAATGAAAAGGGCCCCGCCATGCGAACCTTTTCTCATCTGCCAAAACCGCTATAACTCTAGCGGTTTTGTAGGAATTAGCACCATCATGTTTCCTCCCGGTATATTACACCGGGAGAAAACTGGTTGCCGGGCTTCATCGGGCCAGTCCCTCCACCTCTCTGGATAAGAAAAAATATGTTAAACTCCAGCTTTAGCTGTTCGTTAAGTTTATATTAAAATCATAATTCAAGCATTTTTCTGAAACTAGGTTTCAGTATAGATAGTTTACATAGCTTTGTCAAAGGATATTTTCCAACATAATTATGGACGCACTGCCCGGTTCCCCCATTGTTTCGCAGTATAAGAAAAAACGTTGGACAGCGATCGGCACACCATTTCCAAGCCCTGCTGCAAATCCTCCAGATGATGATCCAGATCTTCGAGTTGTATTTTGCCGTACAAAGCGCGATGCCGTTGCCAGAGATCATCCTGCATTTCCGTGTTCATATAGTGTATTTCCGTATTTCGCCGCTTACGCAGCCGATTAATGGGATCGGCATATGAGTTCTTAATATCATTCAAATTATCGGTCAATACAGGATGCATTTTGAGATACTTGAGCTGCCGCAGCACGGTAAAATACGAATAATGCGCCTTATACTGCCCTGTTTTTAAATTATACAGATCATTCATCCAGTTACCCAGCTTATCCAGAATGGAAAATACCCGCACAAATCCATCCTTATAAAAGAAGACATACAATGCATAGTCGGATTTTTCATCCTCGCTCATATCCCCGGCGTATCCGGCCTTCACTTTCATGCGGAAAAAGGCGGCCGCATGATGGCTCTGCTCCAGCTCATCCAGAGAGGACATCAGGCCGCGTGTCAAAATATCCGCCTTACGAAAAGCGTGGGTCGGATCACCACTGGCCTGAATTTGCCGCTCCAGCAGGTTTAACATGTCTGACATGCTATTCATGGCATCCAACAGGACGCCCTTGCTCACACGTGGCGGCTCGCCCAGCAGCTTGCGTATCATGCTCACGCCTCCTTATGACTGTAAAATCCGGTTGTTCAATTCAATTAGGGCGTCAAGCGAAATAACTCGTCCACCGTTGATCCACAAGCTTAACAATATCCTCACGCGGCAGCACTTCATCCGGGTAGCCCGGCTTCATGCGAGCATCCACTACAATCGGCAGCTTGTAGTTCAGATGATGCAAACGCACCTCGCTGTCGGCATACATATCTGTAGCCGGGTTAAAACGCGTGAATACCGTCCACAGGAACGAGGCTTGTGAGCGAACAACTTCCGTGGCATCATCCACGATAAAGACGAGCGGCCATTCTTGCTCACCCGCAGCCAGTCGTTCCAATACACGTGCTGCCAGTTCAGGCTCTTGCTCAAAGGTCGCCCCTGATACAACGAGGCAGCCTCCGCAATACGGCTTAATTTCACGAATACCTGGCAGGTCTCCTCCCTCATAGGTACGAGGCAATTCACGTATTGGCTCGCCTACACCCATCAAGATCGCTTTACTGCCATGATTCAGCTTACGGCCTGTATAATCGAGCGTATCGTGGGACGTATGATTGAATATGAACAAATCCCTTGCTGGATTGAATCGCTCCAGAATCGTTTCCAGCAGCAGGTTAAAATCAGATAAATCAATGACCCGGTCCGTCAGCATCAGGAATTTGGTTAATGACAATTGACCTTGACCCAAAATGGTAAAGCCGGATACCAGCGCTTCACGAGAGTAGCTTTCACGCACGACGGCTGCTGCCAGCGCATGTACGCCCGTTTCCGCATACGCCCATAGGGACTTGACGGAAGGCATCACAAGCGGATAGGCAGGCGACAACAGACGCTGTAAAAATTCGCCGAGATAATAATCCTCCTGGCGTGGTTTACCTACAATCGTTGCCGGATAAATGGCGTCCTTGCGGTGATACATATGCTTGACATGAAACACAGGGAAATCATGCTGTAATGAATAATAGCCAAAATGATCGCCAAACGGTCCTTCCGGACGGCGCTCATGAGGCGGTACATAGCCGCTGATCGCAAATTCGGCTTCTGCCGGAATCCGGTGACCCCCGAGCGGGTCTTCTGTCATCGGCAGCTTGCCTCCCATAATAAGCGAAGCGAGCAGCAGCTCGGGCAGGTTCTCCGGTGCTGGAGCAATCGCAGATGCAATCAGAGCGGGTGGACCACCGATGATTATCGTCGTAGGCAATGGCTCATTGCGCAGTTCGGCTTCATGATAATGAAAGCCGCCGCCTTTATGAATTTGCCAGTGAATTCCTGTCGTTTGATCATCATAAATCTGAATACGGTACATCCCCAGGTTATGGTCCTTGGCATGCCCCGGCTTCTCGGTATATACGAGCGGAAGCGTAATGAACGGCCCCCCATCCTCATGCCAGCTCGTTACTCTAGGCAGAGGAGCCAGCGGAGCATCTGTCCGCCGAACCCCCAATACAGGAGCTTCGCTATGCGATACCGTTTTTAGCCCTACTTTTAGCATGTCCTTAATCAGGCCACGTTCATTCCATAAGGCTTTGGGGGTAGGTGGAAGCAAGGTTTTGGTCGCTCCAACAATCGCATCCATCAGTTGCTCCGGACGAGGACCAAAGGCCATATCTACACGACGGTTCGTGCCAAACAGATTACTGGCTACAGGAAACGGGGTTCCTTTTACATTTGTGAACAGCAGTGCCGGTCCTTCTTCCTCAATGACTCTCCGATGGATCTCGGCCAGCTCCAAATAAGGATCGACAGGCGCTTCTATAATTTTAAGATCATTTTCTTTACGGAGCGCTTCAATAAATTGGCGCAAATTCTGGTAGATCAACTGGACGACTCCTCCTAAGCAAATCAAGCCCTCGAGAAACTCGTGGGCCTGGTTTGTTTCTTATATGCTATTATACGTGTTTAAACGCCTCTTGGGCAAAATATCCGTTTCATTATGGTCTAGGAAATGCTTAGGTACGTTGTGCCTGGGTCGGAACAAGCTTGCGATCCGGCGACAATTGCCATACACGATAGCTCAAATAACACAAAATGGAGAACAATGTGGCAATCACCAGCATATGCCCCAACACAACAAACATGTAAATTTCAGGTCTGGTGAAATACAGCAAGCTAATTCCAATAAGAACCTGAAGTGCTATTAATATGACCGAAACAACACCCAATACACGAATATCCCGATGCTTTGGGTGATAACGGTACGAGTAGTGGCCTACAGCCAGGATAATGACGAACAGCAGCCCGGCTGTAATCTGATGCAGCAGCAGCGGAGATATAATGCCGCCGAGATTTACAACCTTCTGGATGACGGAGTGACTGAGAAGCGCACCCGAATAGACAGCAATATACGTATAAATCGTCGATAGCCATATAAAGTTGCGATAGCCCCGGCTGACAGGTTCAGCCACCAATCGCGGAGTATAACGTGAGTCCGAATGCTCCTTCCACACCCCCAGCGTCATCATGGTCGCACTGGCAAAAGCGATAAGCGCAAAGCCGAAATGCAATCCCATGACTGCAGCCGATTGGGAAAACAAAACAGCCAACGCCCCCATGGCTCCCTGTATGATGACAAACATGAGTGTTAACAGCGAGAATAGCTGTAAATCCTTCCGATGCTTCATAAACAGCAAAAAGCCGACAAAGGAGGCGACAGAAAGCAGCCCGGCCATAGCGCTAACAGAACGGTGAGAGAACTCAATAAGGGATGCGATTGTATGCGCCGGAACCAGCTTGCCGTTACAAAGCGGAAATTCCCGTCCACAGCCGAGACCCGAATCCGTCCGTGTCACGACGCCTCCACCAAATGTAGCTAAAAACATGACAATACATGTTACGAGTGCCAGCCACTTTAATATTCTGATTTTGTTATTCAAAGAACTCACCCGTATCCTTCCAAATATAATATTTATTGACTTTATATGTTGTGAAATAATCACTTAAAGTAATTATAACTGATATATTGTTCCTTGACATACGTGTTTTGTTGACAAAATGTGAACGTGTCCGTAAGAAAGCCGCCTCCTTTGGCAGGAAGCGGCTTTCTGTTTGTCCTGATGTTTAAAGAATTCCCTTCGGAACCATCATACATGTACAGCACCCATTATTTCGCGAGGTTAGCATGTACTTCTACAGCCCGGTCCAAAAATTGCTCGATTTCCTCGCGCGATTTGCGCAGTTTGTTCACCAGACGCACCAGCTCTCGCCCTTCACTGTAAGCGATAAAGCTGGGAATACCCAATACATTTTGCTCCTGGCTGACGCTTTCGGCCTGCTCTACATCAATTTCAATCAATGTAAGCTTGTCTGCATATTGTTGTTCCACATCAGGCATAAACGGATCAATAAAATGACAGTCCACGCACCAGTCTGCCTTGAACACGGCTACCGTTACGCCTGGAGCGGATATTGCCTTATTAAAGTCTTCATGAGAGACGATTTTTTGCATGTATTTTTCCTCCTCTAATTTCGGTTGTAACAAGCACTTACTGCTTCTATTGTAAACCCAAATTGTACTTTTGATAAGACAAAGCCGATCTTGGCCAGACAATCCGCATCAGAATACCATTATTTTCTTGCACATACCATAAACAGCGGGGACGTTGAACTGGTCCAAACGGTGGAATAATCAATAAGGTTGTTCTGTTCATCATAGATTCGTTTTTCGATATCCAGATCCAGTACAATTTGTTTCATTCCGAGTGAGAGCAGAGCTTCCACATCCCACTGAGGGCGTTTCTTTCCGCAGATGTATAGTGATTTGGCGATGTCATTCCGTTCTCTCAGTTGTTGCTGGGTTTGTGTCGGATGAGAAGGCTTTTCTCCTCTTTCGTCAGCCTGTTTGAATGCCTGACCGTAGTTGGCGTCAAAATTCAAGAGGGTTCCGCCAGGCGCGAGTACACGGTACATTTCGCTGTATGCTTTTTGCGGATCAGGCAACGTCCATGTCACATTTCGAGTAATAATGAAATTGAAGCTGGCGTCAGGGAAATCAAGCTGTTGCGCATCCATTTGCCGAAAGGTTAAGCCAGTATAGCCAAGATTTCTTGCGTTGGACTCCGCGTTCATCAGCATGGCGTGGGAATAATCAATACCTGTAACATCACAGCCCAAGTCACGCATAATGAAAGCAAAAAAACCGGCGCCTGTGCCTAAATCCAAGACTTTCAGGGGGCGGGATGCAGGCATATGCTCTTGGATTATCTTCGTATATATCTGGCGTAACCCGCCTTCAAAGTCATGCATCCGCAGCCCGCTAAATTCATCCGCTCGTTCTGTCCAGTAGTCATTAATCCGTTCTTGCATCTGCCTCTACTCCTCCTGCGATACAGCTTCTTTTTTTGGTACCGGCTATCGAAACCATCGTAACCGGAATATCATACAGTTCTTCCATGTTCTTCTCCGTGACCACTTCATCTGGCTCTCCAAAATGAACAAAACAGCCATTTTTCAGCACTGCCGTATAATCGGCAACCTCCAAAGCATGGTCAGGATAATGGGATGTCATAATGATGCCGACTCCTTTTTGCTTCAAGCTCTTGACGATTTGCAGGAAACGAAACTGATTTCCAAAATCCAGATGGGAAGTAGGTTCATCCAGCAACAAGATTTGCGGTTCCTGGGTTAAAGCAGCAGCCATCATCACGAGTTGGCGCTCACCACCCGAGATATTGGTGTAAATCTTCCCGGCCAAATGTTCGATACCCAAAAAAGACAAGTTGTCCAGTGCGACCAGCTTGTCTTGTTTTCCCGGTGCTGAGAGATAGCCCAGGCGGGCGGTTCTCCCCATCGTGACCACATCCAGAACGGTAAAAGGAAATGTTGGCGTGTGCATTTGTGGAATATATGCAATGCAAGAGGCCAATGTTTTGGTACTGTAGTTTTGGATGGGTCTGTCATCCAGATATACCTGTCCTTTGCTTGGGTTGTGCTGGTTGACCAGGCATTTCAACAGCGTACTTTTGCCTGTGCCATTGGGTCCTAGAATGCAAAGCACGTTTGGAGAAGTGACCTCAAATGAAATGTTGTGGAAGATTTCCCGCCCGTTTTTGTAGTGAAAAGCCAGGTTCTCTGCCGTAATTTTCATTACCAGTTCACCTTCTCTCTAAACATGAAGTAGGCAAATAAAGGTGTGCCGACAATCGCTGTAATGACTCCCAGAGGGATTTCTTCTGCCGTGAGCGTTCGGCATAAATCATCAATAAGCAAGAGATAAGAAGAACCAAGGCAAATACAGGCAGGCAGTAATTTCCGAAAATCAGGTCCAACCAGCATTCTGCCCAAGTGAGGAATGACCAGTCCTACCCAGCCAATCACGCCTGAGATACTGACCGCAGCGGCTGTTAAAATACTGCAGCAAACAATAATGATAATCCGGTCGCGTCTGACATCGACCCCATATGACTTCGCTTCTTCATCGCCCAGGCTCAATACATTCAGCCTCCAGCGAAACAACCAGATGACAGCGATAAATATTACAAACAGTGGCAACGCAGTCAACAGCAATGTCGTGTTGACCGCAGACAAGCTGCCCATCAGCCAGAATACAATGGCAGGGAGTTTCTCGAAAGGGTCTGCGACGAATTTAATCAGTGAAACAAGTGCCGAAAACAACGAGCCGACAATGACACCGCCCAAAACCATTGTAATGGTTGAATTTTTGGCTCGCAGACTAAACAGAAATGTTAGACCCACGGCAACCAGACTAAAAATCATCGCAGATGCCTGAATAGCAAATGAGTTATTCAGCAACAGAATAGCCAATGCGGCTCCAAATCCGGCGCCGTTGGAAACACCCAAGGTGTAGGGCGATGCCAGGGGGTTGCGAAATAATCCCTGGAAAACAGCACCTGATACTGCTAACCCGGCGCCAACCAGCATTGCAGCAATGGCCCTCGGCAGCCGTACCTGTACAACAATGTTCTCAGCCAAAGCTGTCCAGGTCTGATCGGAAGGAATCAGTTTGCTCAAGAGAATTCGGGATACCTCTGTTGTTGTTACATGGAATTTACCCATCATGAGAGACAAGACGAAGACAACAACAGGCAAAATAATCAGGAACCCCCAAACCGCGTGAGGAATTATGGGTTTGATCTTCTCATAATGTTTTGAAATCGTACGCATCCAGACTAATCCTTTCTGCACTGTAAAAAACAATCACTGCATTAGCAGTGATTGAAGGGCAGTTATTCTTGTTCTTTATAAGCGATGCCATAGAATTTCTGGTAGAAAGATTGAACCATTGCGTCCAGATCAACGTCTTTGAACGCTTCCGGATACAAGGTTTTTGCCAGCCAGATTTCTCCTAGTGCCATAGATTCCGGTGTAGGATTACCCCATGGTTTTGTATAGTCTGGTGCGATAATCAGCTTGTTGTTTTTCACAGCGTCAATAGCTGCCCAGGCTTTATCTTTTTTAATGTCATCCAGTACAGATTTGTAACGGCTTTGGACAAAAATCACTTCAGGATTCCATTGAGCTACCTGCTCAACGCTAACTTGCTTGTATCCCTTGATGGTTTCGGCAACATTACGAGCGCCGGCTTTGGCCATGGCCGTACCCACATATTTACCCGTCCCGTATGTATACATTTTTTCATTGGCCATGTACACTTTGATCCGACTATTCTCGGGAACTTCATTCAAGTGTTTGGCTACAATAGCCCGATTTTTGACAACATAGTCCCATAATTCAGTTGCCTGTGCTTTTTTATCCGTAATTTGACCAATCAGGTTGATCGCTTGTTTAAGTCCTTCGGTGTAGGCTTCATCTGGATTGACAAGATCAGGATGGATCGTGGATGCCTGTTCTTTGTCTGCTACATATAAAGTGATGCCCACGACGGGGATGCCCAGTTGTTCAAGTTTGGCAATGGATTCTTTCGGAACCTGGTTGGATACAAACACCACGTCCGGCTTTAAATCAGCGACGGCTTCTACATTTAATTCCGAGATCGTCCCCGGAGTTGCCAAATTTCGGATTCCTGGAAAAACATCGGCAGTATAGCTTCCAAGCAAGCTTTCCCAGTCACTCAGTACACCTACCAGCTTGTCCTGAGCATGTAGTTCAAGCATGATATCCAACGTGTGGTGTTGGAGAGCTACGATTCTTTTTACGTTTTTCGGAATTTCAACCGTTCTGCCCAATTGATCGACAATAGTATAGGTTTGTTTGTCAGCAGTGGTGGCCTGACTGCCAGATTGAGTTTCACTGGTTGGTTTGGTTTGATTTCCACATCCATACAGGGGCAACGCCAGTAAAAACACACACAGAAGCATGACTAAGATGACTCGACGGTTTTTCATTCAATTTTTCCTCCCAGTTTATAAAACACATGATGTAAAGTGAGTTCTCTATTTCTAGCACACACTAACACAGGATTATAAAACAGGAAGAACGATAGTTCAATGATATATTTAACTATACCTTGATATATATAAATATATCTTGATATATATAGACAGTTATACATTGATATATATAGCTATATCTTGATATATATAACTATACATTCATGGTTCATGAACAGAAAAGGATTCGATTCCCCACCATAGATTGGAATACCTGCTATTAAGGCATACTAGAGCATATAAGGGAATGCATCTGAATACTGTGAAAGGAAGTAATCAAAACAATGTCTCTCACCGAATGGTTTCATATAGCAACAAAGCAGCTTCAAGACGGGCTAAAGCTGCTCGGTACTGTTCCGCGTGTTGCGGAGGAGGCTTGGGAGGGCAAACGGGCAGCCTGGACCGAATCCCGCAAGCTGCGTTATCCATTGCATGAGCTGCCGTGGGATAATCAAGCCGCGCAGGCTGCAATGGATGAAGCCGAAGCACTCATGCTGACGAACGGACCGGCTACGCGGCCCTCTTCGTTAAATATGCCTTTATGCGAAACAGACTGTGAGCTGCTGGAACGAATCAAGAACGATACCGCACAGCAGAATCGCAGCAATATCACACGGACCGCCGCTTACCTCGACTGCTATCGCGGCTATCCAGAATTGCATTGGGCCCTGCTGGCCCATCTCGTTTCCCGCAACGGCGGTTACAATATGACCGATCTCAAAGGCGGTCTGATTGGCAACCTGTTTGGCGAACAGGAAAAGGAGTGGCTGTATCGGCTGCTGGAGCGCTGTAACGCTCTTATTTTTCAAGACGCGTATCCGCAGCTCCAACTGTACATGCACAGCCGTCGTTTGGGCCGGAGTTGCTTTCATTTATTGCCCTATTTTCACGTATCGCCTTTCATGAAACCCTTTTGGGAACGCTTCTGGGCTTGGCGGGATAGCTCTCTGTTGACTGTCGCCCTTATTATTAACGAACAGAACTATATTGAGGGCCGTGTTGTGAAGGACCCGTATTTTCAAAAATTTGTGATGCACAAGCCGGGCTTTTATTTGCATGATTGGCTTCAGCTCAACCAGATTATATTTCCGCTCGGATTGAATGGCGGGCTCGCCGGACTGGTGATGGAACGTTTTGGTCATCTGGGCGAACGGATCGGCTTTGGCAAAAGCCTCTATGCCATGCTGTTTGGCCACCAGCAGGTGCTGGATCAAGTGTCAGCCTTCGTGACCAGCGTGCCGCATACCGGTTCACGCAGCGACTACTGGCCTGGGCTGTTCACCTCGTATGAACAAAAAGCGCTGCGCTCTTTTCAAGAGAACGCAACGCTTTTAGCACATGAATGGCTGCCGCCGGGAAAACGTCTGTACAGCCCCGAACTGAATGCCGTCTGGTCGGATACGGCTTATGATCCGATTCCCCGTTATGACTGGTTTCAGGACGGCTCCACGCTTGGGCATCTGAGCGAGCCAAGGCGACCGCTATTATTTGCGATGCGGCATGAGCATCGCCACGGCATCCAAAAAACAGCCATGGCCCACGACACCCATGCCAGCCTCCGGTCTTTCCACTGAGAAAGCTGAAAGCTATCTATGCTTCTTTAGCCTTGTTGTCCTGAAGACTGACGCTGTAGACGCATCAGCGGACGCAGTACTTTTTGCAGTATACGCGGATAATTGCCCAGCTCGTCCCTGCGAAGCACGCCCAGGACTACCAGCAGCACCAGGTAGCATACCAGTACAACCGCTCCGGCAATACAGCATGCGATGAAGAAGGCCACCCGTGCAGACATAAGCTGTACCAGCAGAATGCAAGCTTCATTTACACCGTAGCCGATTGCTCCCGAGACGACGACTGCGGTCAAAAAGCCTGCCCAGCGACGGCCCATGATGGAGAAGGAAACAATCCCTTTGAGTACACGCAAATTCAACAGTGTAATGACGAGGAAACATAATCCGGTCGCGCCAATGATGCCGTAAATTCCAAGCCAGCCGGCCAGCAGCCAGCTCGCGACAAATTTAACCACGATACCGACCATGACATTAACCATGGAGATACGCGGCTTGCCCATACCGATCAAAATCGAGTTGGACGTCATCATTGTAATCTGGAATATCGTACCCAGCGTCAAAACAGCGATAATCCCGCTGCCTCCAAGTGAGCTGAACAGCAAGCCATTAATGGAATAGGCGGTTACACATAAGGCCAGCACAATCGGCATTCCAGTCAAAATCGAGATACGCAAGGCCAGCGTCATCTGATTTTGCAAATGGCGCTCGTCCTTGCGGGCAAAAGCCGCCGAAATGATTGGAATGAGCGATTGGCTGAGCGCAATGGCCAAAATCGGGGGAATTCCCGCTACACTTTGCGCCCGCGACCCTAGATAACCCAATTGGGTAGTAGCCATATCCAGTCCAATTTGGCCGGATAGCAATCTAACCACAATCGACGTATCAATAAAATTGACCGCCGGAACTGTCAGGGATGACAATACAATGGGAATGGACAGCGTGAAAATGTCTTTGTAAATGCGCAGCATCGGCAGCGGAGAGCTTTCCTCTTGGAATTGCTCTTGTCGATCCTGGCGATCTTGACGGCGTAATTTCACCGTGTAATACAACATAACCGCCAGAGCGCCAATACTTCCCATGACTCCCCCAAAGGATGCCCCGGCCGCAATCTCGCGGTCTCCATAACCCAGCTTCAAAATAATAAAAGCGAGTAAAATAGCGGTCGCCACCCGTGCAACCTGCTCCACAATTTGTGATATACCGCCTGCGGTCATATTACCCCGCCCCTGGAAGTACCCGCGCATCATGGCAATGGCAGGAAACAGCAGCAAGGCTGGTGCCAAAGCCTGAATAGCCAAAGCGGACTGCGGAACTCCTGCTACATGCTCTGCAAAATAAGGCGCTCCAAAATACAGCACCAGTGTAATGATGATGCCTGCCGCGGCCGCGAATAGCAAAGCCGCATGATACACACGCCGCGCTTCCGAAGGCCGATTCAGCGCATAGCGTTCTGACACCATTTTGCTTAATGTGCTAGGAATGCCAGCTGTAGCCACTGTGAGCAGCATCAAATAAGCGTTGTTCGCAATGGTAAACGAGGCGTTCCCCACGGAACCAAGCAAATGTTCCAATGGAACACGCTGTACCAGACCAAGTACTCTGGCCACCAGGGCAGCAGCGGCTAAAATAAGCGTGCCTTTAAGGAATGTTTCTTTATTGGACAAAATGCGTTCCCTTCTTTCTTGCTGTTCACATGCATGCAAAAGCTCCGCAAAAACAGTCATGGCCTGAGCCATCACCGGTGCGGAGCCGCATATCGATTCTGTCTCTGCAAATCATAATAACGAGCTATCCGTTATAACACCCAAATCAAGAATACTATAATCATAGCAAGCTGCAATATCACTTTCATGGCGGTACTGGTAAACAGCCCCAGTACAGAGCCAAAGCCCACTTTTACAGCTTTGTCCAGCGGGGCTTTGCCTATCAGCTCACCCAGCACAGCGCCGATAAATGGCCCCAAAATCAGGCCGAATGCCGGAATAACGAAGGGACCAATAATAATCCCGACCGTGCTGAGGATCGCCGACAGTCGCGAGCCGCCAAATCGCTTGACTCCCCACGCATTAACCGCATAGTCCGCAACAAAAAGCGCAACAACAATCAGTGTTTGAATGATCCAAAACAATGCATTATATGGAGCAAACGAGAAAAACCAACCGTAAACAAAAAAAGCAAAATAGATGGCGAGTGCCCCCGGCAATACGGGATATACCGCCCCGGCCATGCCAACAATGAACAGCACGACAATCACAATCCAGCCTATAACGTCCATGGGCCTCCTCCTTCTTGTCTATTCATCCTGTATGCAGCCTCATGTGTTCTATTAAAATGTTCTATTCAACAAGTATATAATCGCGGATAACTTCTGCAATACCATCATCGTTATTGGAAGCCACAACCAGATCAGCCGCTTCTTTTACCGTGTCCTGAGCATTCCCCATCGCTACGCCCAGTCCAGCCGCTTGAATGACAGCCAGGTCATTCAGACTGTCGCCAACGGCAACCACCTGTTCCATGGTAATTCCCAGCAGATCGCACACTTCAGCGATTCCACTGGCTTTGGATATGCCAGCCGGGTTAATTTCCAGATTCGTCGTCGAAGAGTTGGAAATTTCAAGTCCCCCCATATCCTGAAGCTTGAGCAAAATTTGATGGCGAATCTCGTCATTTTCCGTATTATAACCGAATTTGAGCCATTCCTGTGTGTCTAATGTATCTGGCCAACGGTCCCTGTTATATAATTCCTCCGTTGAGTAAGCCCAAAACCAGGAGTCTGTTTCTACAGCAATCTGATGCATCTTGCGAACAAGCTCCCGATCAAGCAAATAACGGCGCCACAACTCATGAGGTGATTTCCATACCTCACTGCCGTTTACCGTTACCATTGGCGTGTCCAAGCCGAGTTGCTGGCCATAGGGCAGAGCATGCATCGCCGCCCGTCCGGTGGACAAGCATACGTGAATCCCCTCCTGAATCGCCTTGTTAATCCAGTTAATCGTATCCAAGGTAATCTCATGATTGTCGTTCAGCAAAGTTCCATCCATATCGAGCGCAAGCAGCTTGTATTTATAATGTTTCTCTCCCATGGTTTCTCTTCCTCCTGTATGTCCCATATGTCCAACGACATTTTACCATGAAAAAGAGAAGCCCACAAAAAAATTCAAGCACTTACTTCGATGTCTGCGGCTTTTTTGGGATACCATCCAGCCCGTACACCTCGTCATATGCATCAAATATTTTACGCGCCACCGGCCCTGCGCTCGTCGCGCCAAAGCCCCCTTCGGGAATAATGACCGCTACGGCCAGCTTCGGATTTTGCCGCGGTGCAAAAGCGATGAACACCCCGTTATCTTTAACCGTACGTCCCACCATCTGCTCAGAAGTCCCTGTTTTCCGGGCATAATCATACGGAAATCCGTTAAATGCTTTAACATCCGTAGCCATGCCGTGGATGACCGTATTCCAGTACGTTTCGGAAAAAGCAACCTCATTCAGCACCTTCGGCTTCAATTCACGCACGAGATTCCCTTGATCATCCACAATCTTACTGACCAAATGCGGCTGCATACGCTTGCCCTTTGTTGCCAATACAGTCGTATACTGGGCGAGCTGCATCGTCGTGTATTTCCCTTGTTGACCGAAGGACGCCTGCACCAAGCGCGTCAGCGCACTTTCCTGCTTGCTCATATACTCAAGTCTGCCCGCCCATTCCCCCGGCAAATCTACTTCAGTCGGCACGCCTAATCCGAATTCCTTCATATACTTGTCCCAAACATCAATACCCTGATGCACGCCTACATTACTTCCGTACTTGTCATACAATGGCTTGCCCACCATATCCACCATAAACGTATTGGATGAGAACTCAATGGCTTTGTCCGGGGTCAAACTACCGTACACATGTCCGCCCGAATTACCGACCCGGCTAGATTGGTTTTTACCATAATACGCGCTCCCTGTATCCAAATAAGTTTGTCCGGGTGAAAACAAGTTTTCCTTCAACCCGATCAGCACCGTGAGGGGCTTAATGGTTGAACCCAGTAACACGGAGGACTCCGGGTGAGGACCCGATTTTCCACTCGGTACAGATTTAATCGTTCCGTTCCCCATTTTATGCTGAATTTCGTTATATACCGAAGGCGAAGTACTTCCCGTTTTCCATACATTAGGGTCATAATCCGGCATACTGGCCATCGCTACGATATTCCCTGTCTCGACCTCCATCGCTACAGCAAAGCCCGTGGTGGCATCTTGGTGGAGCTTCCCGGATACCGTATGCGTATGAAGCCAATGAAGCTGATCCATAATCGCTTGCTCGGTTTTTTGCTGAATTTCCTTGTTGATGGTGGAATAGAGATGATGTCCTTTTTGCGGAGGAGTAATCGATTCTACTCCCTCCGGCATGCTGCGCGGATTGACTTCCACCGTTTTATAGCCGTTTTTTCCTCTCAGCTCGTCCTGGTATTGCAGCTCTAGGCCATCATATCCGACCGTTTCACTTTCCAGGTAAACCTGTTCCGGTCTTAGAACCTCCGAATTGGCTTGGAAAAGCTCTTTATATTTGGGCCGGTTCGCACGGGCACCTTTGAACTTGTACATATATCCAATCGCTTGGACTGCTACCCGATCCGGGTCATAATGACGTACATTCTCTTCTACGATCTCCACGCCGGGAAATTCCTTTTTGTGCTCCAGAAAATATGCGATTTCCTCCCGACTTAGATCGGATTTGATCAGACGTGGGGTGAAGCCCCTATATTGACTATAGTCCGGGTCCAAACGCTTCTTAATTTCCGCTGCATCAAGCTTTTCTCCCTCTTGATGCCCCAATTTATTTAATTTGGCAGCAAGCTTATCAGCAAACGCATTCAGTTCAGGAAGCAGCTTTTCTCCAGGCTTACGGCCTTTCTCTGCACGCTTGCTATAATCCTGTGACAAGGTCACATACAGAGATTGTACCGGAGTCGAATACGCCAGCTTGACCGTACCCGTAGAGTCATAAATCGTCCCACGATTCGGAGCTAACGGGATATTTTTGGTATTTACAGACTGCTGTAGCCCCTTCAACTCCTCGGATTGCACAAACTGCAGTATAGCCAGTCTGGTAATGATAAGGGCAAACAGCATAAAAGCACTGAAAAAAACAAGGTTCGTTCGCAAGGTCGTCTGCTTTATTTGTGTCTCTTCGTTCTCTTCATTGTTTTTCTTTTTGAATGAAAATTTTTTATCCAAACCACTTTTGTTCATACTGGCTGGTCATTACTCCTTTCTGCTTGATCTCACATTTTGGTCCCATATTCCTGATCCTACCACAATTCATGTAAATAACGATGAAATTGGCGATTACAATTTTGTAAGAAATCATATAAAAATAACAAAAAAAACTTCCCTCAGCACAATGGCTAAGAGAAGCTTTATTAAATGATATTGTTGTATGAGATTATGGCTGTTTGCCTGCATTCGGGTCGGTTGCCGTGGTATCCTTTTTCTTAGGTACTCCGTCCAATCCATAAACTTCATCATAGGCATCAAAAATTTTGCGTGCTACAGGTCCGGCGCTCCAAGCCCCGAAGCCTCCTTCAGGAATAACTACCGCTACCGCCAGTTTTGGATTCTGTCGAGGGGCAAATGCAATAAACACCCCGTTATCCTTTAACTTGCCGCCTACGCTTTGCTGTGATGTACCCGTTTTACGTGCAAAATCATAAGGGAAACCATTAAATGCGCTGACGTCTGTCGCCATCCCGCGTATAACTTCATTCCAGTAAGCGTCCGGGAAGTTCACTTCATTCAACACTTTAGGCTTAATCGTCTGGACTACATTGCCGTTGGTATCTTTAATTTGGCTGACCAAATGCGGCTCCATCCGTTTGCCCTTGTTCGCAATCATCGCTGCATACTGGGCAAGTTG
This sequence comes from Paenibacillus peoriae KCTC 3763, assembly GCF_000236805.1. Lineage (GTDB taxonomy): Bacteria > Bacillota > Bacilli > Paenibacillales > Paenibacillaceae > Paenibacillus > Paenibacillus peoriae. The sequence goes on from NZ_AGFX01000016.1 coordinate 30,794, forward strand.
CATAGGCGTATATTTACCTTGCTGACCAAAAGAGGCATATGCCAGCTTAGAAAGTGCCGATTCTGATTTACTCTTGTACTCGAGCAGTCCCCGGAATTCACCTGGCAAATCTACTCCTGTGGCAACGCCTAATCCAAACTCCTTCATATAACGGTCCCATACATTAACACCTTGGTCTTCTTCAGCATTATTGATATATTTGTTATATAAACGTTTGCCCACCATATCGACCATAAATGCATTCGATGAATGTCGAATAGCAGAAGCTGGATCAAGCCCACCGTACACATGACCCGAAGAGTTCCGCACCCGTGACGAATTGTTTCGTCCGAAATAAGCCGCCCCGGTATCTTGATAATACGTATTTGTCGTAAAAAGTCCTTCCTCTAGTCCAATAAGAACGGATAGAGGCTTAACCGTCGATCCTAGCAGCACAGTCGAATCTGGATGCTGTCCGCTCTGACCGGAACCAAAGTTTTTAATAGTACCGTTTTGATAAACATGTTCAATCTCTTTATATTGGTCATTTGAAATAGTGCCATTCTGCCAAATATTCGCGTCATAATCTGGCATGCTAGCCATCGCTACCACATTCCCCGTGTCTACTTCCATAGCAACCGCAAAGCCTGTTTTGGCATAAGGATGCGTACTGCCTGATACAGCATGTGAATGGAGCCATCTCAATTGATCCATAATGGCAGCTTCCGTCTTAACCTGAATTTCTTTGTTAATCGTGGAGTAAATGTTGTCTCCCTTTTGCGGAGGAGTAACGGAATCTACGCCTTCTGGCATATTACGCGGATCAATCGGGACGGTTTTGTAGCCATTTTTCCCCCGCAGTTGTTCCTGATATTGCAGTTCCAGTCCATCAAAACCAACAGATTCGTTATCCATATAAATGAGGCCAGGATCATTATCTGCGGAGAGTGACTTCTGAATTTCTTTATATTTAGGCAACGTTTCACGCGCACTTTTATAGCTTTTAATGTAGCCGACTGTTTGGACAGCCACCGTATCAGGATCATAATGGCGTACGGTTTCCTCGACCACATCTATTCCGGGAAACTCGCTCTTATGCTGCATGAAATAGGCGACTTCTTCTTTACTGAGATTGGTTTTGATTAAACGGGGCGTAAAGCCGCTAAATCGTTGATAGTTCCGGTCCATCGCATCCATTATTTGTGCTGCGGTCATTTTCGGCTCATTTTTATCACCATATTCAGCAAAGCGATTTGCCAGCCTTTGCGTCATATTCTCCAGCTCAGGCAACAGCTTTTTATCATTATCGCGCAACTTTTCCACGCCGTCGCTGTAGTTTTTGGAGAGTGTGATGTACAGCGATTGTACAGGTGTAGAATACGCCAGCCTGTTCTGTCCGGTCGAATCGTAAATCGTTCCGCGAATCGGCGTGAGCGGTACATTTTTGGTAACATTACTGGCCTCCTGCTGCTTAAGCTGGGGCCCCTCCACAAATTGAAGTATCGCCAATCTTACGATAATGACAGTAAATATAATGAACGAGCTGAAAAAGAACAGGTTGATCCTGAAGCTGAATCTTTTTCGGTCGGACGACTCGTTGTCTTTTCCCTGCTCGTTGTCCATCTTTCTCATGTGCCCTTCTCCACTCCTTTTAAATCACTTTATCCTTGATATGTGTCTGGGCAAAACCAGGCGGATTAAACCAGTTCCCGCTTTGTGCCCAGGTCGGGTCTAACGGTACCCACTGATCCCGCCCGCTTAAATACACTTCATTCCAGGCATGTGAACCATAGCCCCCCTGTCCGTTGTATCCCAGTCCGGTCACCACTTTGACCTGAAGTCCCTGAGATCGGGCCATCATTGCATACAGACGGGCATAATCGATGCAAACTCCCTTACGTGTTTCAAACGTGTCTCTGGGAGTCTGCTCATGCCAGTCGCCACGCTGTTCATAGGCTTCTACTTTACCGTAATCATAGCTGATGCGGGTGCCTACCCACTCATACAGCGCTTTGGCCTTTTGCTCGTCACCGCTAGCCCCCTGTGTAATCTTGGCCGCAGCTTGATTGATATCGTTCGGAATTTCACGGTCGATTATTTCGTATTTACGCTGCATGATGCCGTTTAATTCCTTGGTAACGGCCTGCGTAAATACGGGCAGCTTATCCTTAATCAGAGTACCGGATAACGGTTCAATGACTGATTGCGCTCCCTGCTTATAAATTGGTGAAGCCTGCACATAGCTGCTGAATCCGCTGTCCGGGTATAAGCTTACACCTATGAACAACAAGGCTATCACTATGATGGCGCGTGCTCCGCCGATCACCGTACCAATCCCGGCTCCGGCCATCCTGCTGAAAAAGCCTGATTTTTTTTGCTGCTCATGAGCAGGGGAATCCGACCTGCCACCTACTACCAGTACATAAATCGCACGCAGAACAAATTGAGCGATCGCATAACTAAGCATAAATAATACGGCAAACCGCAGTAGCGGAAAACCCTCTAAACCTGCCACAAGCGTATAATAAAATTGCTCGATCCCGCTTAGTCCTCGCTGCGGCAAGTGCTCCATATATGCTGCCAGCCATTGCTGCACCTTCGGTGAAAGCCACATGGCTAACCCAAGCGAGCACAAAATACCCGCCACAGTGAGTATGCCATCCACGATGAGACTAAACAGCGCACCTACAGATCTGGAAGCTCCTCGCCTCCACCCTTGTATCAACGACAACAGTACGATGGCGATCAGAAACACCGTCACGCCATTCCAATGAAGAACAGACTCTAGCCAGGATGGGTTCATTGTGCTCCTCCTGTCTTATGGCGACTGCGGCGACTGTGTAACAGCCAAGCCTTTCGCACTTTCGATATATTTCTTGACTGTATCGCTCATACTCCACTCGCCCAGCGACATGCCCTGATACCATACCTTGACCTTGTCACCCTCAAACGGACCTTTTACTTCCAGATTGGAGCTGGTTACCGAAAATGTACCATCCCCATTGGACGTGTATTTTGCATTTTGGCCCTCTTTTATCATCATGTTCAAAGCCTCGCTCTGAACCTTGTTAATCGCATCATCCTTTGCCTGAGTAACGACCTTGCCGACCTGCTCAAAGGAGATACCACTGTAGATTAGCAAGCCTGCAACCACAACAATGACGATCAGCCATTTTAAAAGAGTTTTTACAATATTCAATATGACAAACAATAGGACAAGCCCAATCAATATATACAGCCAGTTATCCTGAACGATCTGCCAATTATGTTGCAAAAACTCTGTCCAGACGTTCTTATCCATTTCGCTACACTCCCATTTCAACTGCATGATTCAAATTGCAAAATTGTCTCTGTAATTATACATGATTCCATGATGTCCTGTCAGCTTAGCTCTTTCCCGCTGCATGTTCATTCAAATCTTGTCCGTACAAAATGGTCTATGTTCGTCCACTCCCGCGTACTACTTAGGAAGGGCCGATACGAACCAGTATGAAAATTTACATTAGGGAAAGGGGGTCATCCACTTGAAAACAGCTCTCTGGCTGTATCTCTTTTTGTTCATTGCCTTTTTTGACCTGCATGCACAATATCCTATTCTGACACCATTCGCTATTTCCCTGGGTGCGGCACCTACCTTTATCGGCTGGATGATGGGGATTTACTCCCTGACCCACTTGCCTGGTAATTTGATGGCCGGACCCATGGTCGACAAGCACGGCAGCCGCCGATATATTATGTTCAGCCTGACAACCGCAGGCATCATCCTTATCATTCAATCGTACATCCACACCCCGTGGGAATTACTTTTTCTGCGTGCGATTAGCGGTTTTGTGCTGGCCTTTTTGTCCCCTGCCTGTCTGGCTATGCTGGCACAGCTATCCGATCATCCGGTTACACAGGGCAAATATATGTCAGGACACGGCGTCGTCCACACGCTGGCCTCTGTCCTGTCTCCAGCAGCGGGAGCGTTCATCGTAGCCAGCTTCGGCTTTAGTGAGACATTCAGCTCCCTTGGCATCATTCTCGTAGTCACGGGACTTATGGCGTATTTCACCTTGCCTAAAGCGGCCCCCGCTCCACAGGCCCAATTATCGGACGGACAAACGACACCTGCTCCATTATCCGGGTCACAGCCACTTATACCATTCAATTGGCGTTATCTGTTCCTGCCTTTTGTTTTAGCATGCGCACAAGGCATTTTATTTTATGAGATCCCATTGCGGAATAACGGTTCTGCGTCCATGATGTCCACCGGATTGCTCTTTTCCATCATCAGCTTGGGAGCGCTCTGTACGCTCAGCCTGCTTTTTCTAAACAAATATTCACCGATGGTGCGGCTGATTTGCGGCATTATTCTAATGTCCCTAAGCTTCTACGCACTCGCCATCGTACCCGAAGCGATAATCGGCATTATTCTTTTTATTTTGGGGACAGCCAAAGGCATCATTTTCCCTGCACTTGCCTCTCTCTTTATACGGCTTGGAGGTACACGACTAGGTAAAACCTTTGCACTGCAATCTATTGCAACATCCATCGGCTCCTTTGCTGGGCCTGTCCTGGCGGGTCAGCTGCCAGATAATCTGTCTCCTTTTTTTGTCGCATTCTTAATTCTAATGCTCGGTTTGCTGCTTATTCCTGTAAAGCGCTTATCTTCGACACCGCCATTATCTGCCCCCGGACCCTATCATTCCAGCTAATTTAAGATACGGCTACCTTTATAGCCCAAAATGATGCTCCAGAGGGCAAATGCACAGTACCAAATATCCCTACCAACATAGACTAATTTGACTGAGCAATTTATTAAAAAAGGGAGGTGCAGCCAGTGAGCCACTGTCATCCTGTAAGCCCTTGCCATGTTTTAGGAACCTCAACCGGCACCATTCTTGTTCTCTATGTTCTTCTCGTCATCATTCTCCGTACTTGCTGGATTTAATATCTGAATTGCCCTAACATGCCGTCTTTGTATCCATGCCTGCCACTTCTGGCGGGCTGTTTTATTGTTTTTTGCATGAGAACCTCATTTGGAGCTACACTATACACATATTCTTCATTTCCCGGGGAATTTCGAGCACAGGCATCAAGCAGGGGGTGGCAAGATGGCAATTACCGTCATTGTCGAAGGAAAAAATGACCGCAGTAAACTTCGCCGATTACTTGACTCGGAGGTTCACATTTTGTGCACCTTCGGCACATTAAACACTACAAAACTGGAATCCCTCCGCAAGCATGTCAAGGATGACGAAATATACTTATTTATGGACAACGACAGCTCCGGGAAGAAAATACGGGGTGTGCTTGCAGACACTTTTCCGGATGCACATCATGTGTATACCCGCAAAGGATATGCCGGCGTTGAAGGCACTCCTGATGAATATGTGATCGCTCAATTGGAAAAGGCAGGGCTGGAGGAATATATTTTATATCCACCTGTCCTTTAGTCTGAAAAACAAATATAGCTGTCCGCAGGCTGCTTTGATGCCTGTTGGACAGCTATAGGGTGACCCTAACAAATGGTACTAACATTCATGTTAGAACTTATGAACCGTATCAACGATCATCAGCAGGAAGCTGAGTGTCAGATGATTAATGGAAAAGAAAAATACTTTTTTAGCCCAGGAATCCGTTTCTTCTTCCTTAATCGTAAAACCTTTAAAGGCATAAAATGCCCAAAGGACAGACAATAACACGGACACAATCATGAAAATCATACCGGCATACCCATAAGCGTACATAAGAATGGGTACCGGAATCAACAACACAATATAAGGAATCATTTGAATCTTAGTCCGATGAATGCCCTTCACGACTGGCAGCAATGGAAATCCTGCCGCACGATACTCCTCAACTCGGCGAATCGCAAGTGCCCAGAAGTGAGGCGGTTGCCATAAAAACAACAGAGCGAATAAGAGCCATGCGCCCATGTCAATACGACCGGAAACAGCCACATAACCGATTACAGGTGGCATTGCCCCTGAAATACCGCCGATAGATGTACTCCATGTAGACGATCTTTTCAACCAAAGTGTATAAATACCGACGTAAACGAACATGCCAAGTATGCCCAGTAGTCCTGCCTTGAAACCAGAGAAGGAGAACAGCACAACCAACCCGGCGATGCCCAAAATAATAGCGTATGACAACACCGTTGTAGGGGTCAAACGCCCTGTTGGTAATGAGCGATTACGTGTACGTTCCATCTTCATGTCCAACTCACGATCAAAATAGTTGTTAAAGACACAAGAAGAGGCCATAATCAGCATTGTACCTAAAAGTGTAAGAATTAACTTTATATAGTCAACGTCCCATTGTGAAGCTAACCAAAAACCACCAAAGGCTGCAACCAGATTTGTACGAAGAATACCTGGCTTGGTGACTGTAATAAAATCTTTCCATGTGCCCGCTTTACCGGGTGGCTTAGATTTCACTGTGTAAGCAGCCGCATCCGAAGAAGCCTTATAACTGATGTTATCCATTATGAGTAACTCCCCCTTAGAGATATATGAATTCGGGAGTAAGTTCAACTCCGATATAAATTTTATCATACCTTCCCCCTAAAAAGTTTGACAGAAAACGCACAAAACGTTCACAATTGGGCGGTAAATCGACCCTGTTGATCGTTTAGAGTAAATTTGGGTAGTAATAAGTAGAGGAAAATTCAAAGGAGCGACAGATATGGATACAGCCACACACTTTGTCATGGGGGTCGGGTTGGCCGGGCTGGCCTACACTGATCCTGCCGTCGCCGGAGATCCAAAGTTGGCGGCAGTCATTCTGCTCGCGACGGTTGTAGGGTCACAAGCTCCGGATTTTGACACCCTGTTTCGGTTGAAGAACAATGCAGCCTACATTCGCAATCACCGTGGACTGTCACATTCCATTCCCTTCTGGTTCATATGGATCTTGTCCATAACGGGACTGATTTGCCTTATTTTCAGGGATGTGTCCGCAGGCCATGTAGCTCTCTGGGTAACGATTGCCGTCTGCCTGCATGTGTTCACCGATTTGTTTAATACGTATGGGACACAGGCATTCCGGCCTTTTACGGACAAGTGGATATCATGGAATATCATCCACATCTTTGATCCCTTTATTTTCGGCACCCATGTTGCTGCGATTATGCTGTGGATCACCGGATTGATTCCACCCACTCCCTTATTTATTACACTGTACGTCGCTCTTGGCTTGTATTACATTTGGCGCACCTGGAATCATTTCCGTCTCAAAAATTGGGTACGTGATATGGACGACGAGCGCCGGCAGGGAAATAACTATTATATTATCCCCACGGTTTCATGGAACCGGTGGCATGTGGTAAAAGCACACCAGAATGGAAGTTATGACATTGGCAGATTAAATGGAAAGCATTTGTTTTGGACGAAGCATGCGGTCCCATCCACACATCCGGCCGCAGAAGCTTCCAAATCCTATCGCGATGTGCAGTCATTTCGTTATTTTTCCTCCTTTGCCGTTGCCGAGGTGGAGGAACTGGAATGGGGCTACGTTGTGCGGTGGGCGGATGTAAGGTATCGTCACCGAAAACAATATCCATTCGTCGCCGTCGTCGCGATGGATAAGGAGTTCAAACTGATCAACAGTTATATCGGCTGGCTCAGTCATGAAAAAATGCAAAAACGCCTCTCTTTGCATACAAATTAACAATTGCTTGTAAGCAAACCGCCAACCTTGTGAACGACAAACAGCAAGTCTCCTGTGATCTTGGAGCTTGCTTTTTTTGCTGGTCGAAAAAATTACACCCTCATGAAGTGCTAGATGAAAGCGCCCTCTTGACGAAGCGGACTTGCGTGATCCACAATGGTCATAAGCCATACGCAAAAAAAACCCGGAGCATGAATACTCCGGATTTTCTTTCATCACAGTTGTTCATAATACAGCTTCCAAGATGGAGCGCTTATGTGTATTACTGCATGCGGCTGCTGCCAGACAAGGATTGCTCTGCTTGTTGGACCAGCTTTTTCGTGATGTATCCCCCAAGGGATCCTGTTTCACGGGAAACGACATTACCATAGTAACCGTCCTGAGGGATGGTGATGCCCAGTTCTTGAGCGGCCTCATATTTTAATTGTTGTAAAGCGGCGTTGGCCTGCGGTACTTGCAGGTTGTTTGAACGACGTCTGCTCATATTTGAATCTCCTTTCAGTTCTTTGTGAGTGAGGTTCATTGCAAGCTTGCAAGATTATTATGGCTCGCTTACACCTGCTTATTCCTGAAATTCAACATTCGAAGCTGGAGGTTTTTACCATGAGCAAAAGTTTATCCCTGTGGTTCGCCGTTTCATCCATTGTCCTGCTGACAGCAGCCGCTATATCGATCAGTTATTCCGCATGGCTCGCTATTTTACTCGGACTTCTTTCTGTAGGCAATATCGGCTGGGGCTTTGTGGTCAAGGCCCGCCAACGCCGCTCCTAGCCCATCCTATCACGCACCGGATTGCGTTGGCTGCCTGCTGCTTTGACTATATGTGCTTTTAGCGTAATTGGGGTAAAAAGCCCATGCGCTCTTTGACCGCAGTCAGCGTGACTTCAGCGGCTTCTCGCGCACGCTCTGCGGATTGGGCCAAAATACGTCCAATCTCACCGGACTCCCGGATGTCATGGTACCGCTGCTGAATTGGCTCAAGTGTAGCTACAACAGCCTCTGCCAGTTCTTTTTTGAACGTGCCGTACATTTGACCTTCAAAGCGATCCTGTACTTCTTGGAGCGACAAACCGGAACATTGGCTATAAATGCCCATCAGATTGCTAACTTCCGGTTTACCTGCCGGATCATATCTAACCTCACTACCAGAATCGGTAGTAGCGCGGCTGATTTTTTTGCGAATGACTTTCGGTTCGTCCAGCAGAGCAATATAGCTACCAGCATTCGGGTTGCTCTTGCTCATTTTTTTGGATGCATCATCAAGGGACATAATTCTCGCCCCTACTTCAGGAATGTAAGGTTCGGGAACCGTAAAATAATCTCCATAGCGGTGATTAAAACGGCCTGCCAAATCACGTGTCAGTTCCAGATGCTGTTTCTGGTCTTCACCTACCGGGACAAGATCCGCATTGTAGAGCAAAATGTCCGCTGCCATCAGCGACGGATATACGAATAGCCCCGCTCCTACGGAATCCTTGCCAGCCGCTTTGTCCTTGAACTGGGTCATACGTTCCAACTCGCCCATATTCGTCAGTGTTGTCATCAACCATCCCAATTCAGCATGCTGAGGAACATGGGATTGTAAGAAGACGTTGGATTTCTCTGGATTAATGCCTGCTGCGATAAACAATGCTGCTACCGCCTCAGACTGCTCGCGCAATTGAGCCGGTTCCTGCGGTACGGTAATTGCATGGAGGTCTACAACCATAAAGTAACATTGGTGATCCTCTTGTAATTTTACGAAATTTTTCATTGCACCGATGTAATTGCCCAAAGTAAGTTGTCCGCTGGGCTGAATGCCCGAAAGTACAGTTTTCATGTTCATCATTCCTCCTAAGATTTAATTCATTTTGAACGCAAAAAGGCCCCGCATCCTCAAGGGACGCGAGACCGTGGTACCACCCTTATTCATTGCCGCCAGCCTAACACTTGTCGGGACTATGTCCATGGCTGCCAGCAATCTTAAAACTCCGTTAACGGGGAGCAATCGGCCGTCATACTGAGAATGGTCAAATCCCGTTCTGTACGGCACTCCAAGGTCCATTCAGCAATACAGGCTCACCGATTCTCATCTACCATCGGCTTTCTGAAGAGCTTGTGCAAAGCTTACTTGTCCTCATCATCGTGTTTCCATGTCATTACTTTCTAAATTACATTTAATGATAATTCCGTATAATGTTATTGTCAAATGATGATTGTGCCCTGCGATCAAAAATCTGTTATCATAATGACACAAAGCTTCAACCGATTATAGTGGACAAAGGAGCATGGAATATGAAACAAGTGACCAAAGAACACTGGAACGGTTACGACACGTATGTTTTACATAGCCCTGAGCTGGAAGTTACAATGATCCCTCGCCTCGGGAATAATATTATTTCAGTGCGTGATCTGAAGCTGAACCGGGATATCGTACGGCGTCCCGGCGAGGAGGAATTGGCTTTTTATTTACAAAAGCCTTATCATTTTGGCTTGCCGATTTTGATCCCTCCAGGGCGAATCCGCAAAGGACAATTTGAGTTTGATGGTGTTTCATATCAGTTTGACCGAAACACAGCCAACGACAATCATATACACGGCCTGCACCGCAACCAATCTTGGCGCTGCAGTGATATTGAAGAAGATGAGGAAGGTTGCAGCGTAACTACCGAGCTTCTGACAGAAAATGATCCGCACTGGATCGAGCAGTTCCCCACTCCTTTGCGTCTGGAGATGACTTACCGCTTGCAGGGTTCTGTATTAAGTCAAACGCTGCAAGTAACGAATCTGGGGGAAAAAGCAGCACCATTTGGCTTGGGATATCATACCTGGTTTATGGTGGACGGAGAACCTGAGCGCTGGCGCCTGAAGCTGCCTGTGAACGGAGTATATGAGCAGGATGCTGAACAGCTCCCTACGGGTAAAATTACTGCTTTGGAGGATTTGGAACAGCTCTCTTCAGGGCTCTCTCTGAAAGGAACGAACCTGGACACTCTGCTGCGGGCATCGGAGGGTCCTGCTGAAGCTCTATTGACTCGTGATGACGGTTATCAGATTCGCTATACAGCAGATGAGCAATACTTTAAGTATTGGGTGTTGTATACCAAAGGCGAATGCGATCAATATCTCTGCATTGAACCTTATACCTGGCTGTCTGACGCTCCCAATTTATCTGATCCTGTCGGAGAAGGTGGATTGATTCGTCTGGAGCCACAGCAATCCATCAACCTCAAGACTCAGATCCACATTCATCAACCATAATTCTCCTTTTTATACTTTCCTTCCTTCGGCGCATATTTTCATAACACTGTCGCATACTAACCTCATCACAGCCGAAGGAGGTGACTACACATGAATGAGGCCAATCAAGGCAGAGGACGTCGCAGCAACACTCTGGTCGTTCCTCAAGCCACCAACGCACTGCAACAACTGAAATATGAAGCTGCGCAAGAACTGGGCATCACCATTCCGGCAGACGGTTACTATGGTGATATGCCATCCCGTGAGGCTGGTTCTCTGGGAGGCTATATCACTAAACGCTTAGTACAGCTGGCCGAACAGCAATTATCAGGTCGTTCAGGTCAATAAGCGTCATTATTCCACATGAGCATTTCGTTCATTGTATTTTAACAAAATGCGCGTTATGACGAGCATATAACAAAGGCGGTCTCCCTATGGGAGGCCGCCTTTCCTTTTATTCTTTTATGGATGATTATTCCGAATTGGCCGCTCGATCTCGATATGTAGGCTTATTATAACGGATCATGAGATTCGCCATGTTATAGTTCGATTCCAGCGTGGCATCCACCAGAATGATCCCCTGTCTTACAGCAAAATCAAAAGCAATCTCACCGTGAGTCCAGCTACGCTTGTGATTTAACGTTTCCAGGGCCATGTGACGAAAATCCTCACGATGCTTCACGGATAATCCTGGCTCTACAACTGCAAATGTGCCTCCCTTTCCTGCAATCGGATTATGTCTGATCCCAAATTTTCCAATTACATTATTGCGTATTTGTACAAATACGATGCCTGACGACAAACCCGCCAGCTCATGATCCAGCTCTTTAAAAACGATATCCAGCTGTCTCATTAAAGACAATTGACCTAAATCTTCTTTCATAAAAATCCTCCCATATACCTGTTTTGAAATTTTTAATAGGTCTTACGACTCAATTATATGTGAATATTTTTAACGTTACAATCAGAATCAACATAAATGGGTATTTATAACTATTATCTAAGTATATCCACTAATTTAAATTTCGCTAACAGGTAACATCAATAACATTTTTACATATTATGACGTTATTCTTCATTTTCTGCATTAAATACAAAAAAGGCCTCCCTTGCGGGAGACCTGCTTCAAGTGTATTTCTGTTAGTCTGTCATTTGCAAAAATTGCTCAATGTCCTGAACGGTAACTTGCGCAGCATTACGCCAGAAGTCAGATTGTGTTAGATCGGTACCCAAATGCTTGAATGCCAGTTCTTCCACCGTCATGCGACCTGTATCACGCAGTAAAGCATCATATTGATCGGCAAAACCGTCTGGATTCTTTTTCGCAAAAGCGTAAATCCCTGCACTGAACATGTACCCGAATGTATACGGGAAATTGTAGAATGGCGTGTCCGTAATATAAAAATGCAGCTTGGACGCCCAAAAATGAGGGTGCACCTCATCCAGAACACCGCTGAAGGCTTCACGCTGCGCTTGCTCCATTAACTCGCTTAGCTGCTGCGCTCCTACGACCCCTTTTTTCCGCAATTCGTAAAACCGGGTTTCAAACAGGAAGCGGGCGTGAATGTTCATGAAGAAGGCTATTCCGCGCTGGATTTTGTCCTCTAGCAAAGCGACCTTCTCCTGACCTTCGGCAGCTTCCAGCAAAGCATCCGACACAATAAGTTCTGCCAGCGTCGACGCTGTTTCAGCCACGTTCATGGCATAATTTTGATTCAGCGGATGTAATTCGTTCATTACATGCTGGTGATAACCGTGTCCAAGTTCATGGGCCAGTGTCGAAACGTTGGAAGGTGATCCGGCATAGGTCATAAAAATACGGGTCTCTTTGCTGAGTCGCAAGGATGTACAGAAGCCACCAGGACGTTTTCCTGGACGATCCTCTGCTTCAATCCAGCTTTTCTCAAAAGCCATTTGGGCAAAGTCAGCCATTCTTGAACTGAATTTGCCGAATTGCTCAACAATCGTAACGGCTGCGTCGTCGTAAGAGATTTTAGTGGTCGATGTCCCCAATGGAGCCTCAACATCATGCCAGGACAGCTTCTCTAACCCCAGCAATTTCGCCTTCCGTTCCAAATATTTGACCAGAATTGGCTTTGTATCATTAATAACCTGCCACATGGTATCGAGCGTTTGTGCTGACATACGACTAATTTCGAGCGGCTCCTTAAGCACGTCTGTCCAGCCCCGGTTTTCATATAGCTTGAGACGAAACCCTGCCAGGTGATTCAGCGTATCCGCACAATAGTCCTCAACCTGAGTCCATGCCTCCTCCCAACGTGCAAACACGTCCTGACGCACACTGCGATCCGGTTCATCCAATTTATTAGCCGCTTGCCCAACAGACAGGTTTACGATCTCGCCATTCTCTTGTACAGGAATCGTCATATTTTTGACAATCGTATCATAAAAGTCACCCCAGCCATGGTAGCCGTCTACACCCAAATCCAATGCAAGGCTCTCTAGCTCAGGTGCCATTTTCTCACGTGCTTCATTCCGGTATTCAGTCAGGACAAAAGAAATCGGCTTGATGGCTTCACGCTCCATCCATTTCTGCCAAATGTCTTCACTGGTTTGTGCCAGCAGGTTCTGGAAAGATACCAAAGCACTTTTCCCCTGTGCGTACAGTGTATTCACGCGTGCCCCCAGTTGGACAGCAAGCTTGTCGTGCTGGTTTTGAGCAGTGAGACAAGAAACAAAGGAACCCGCCTGCGACGCACCATTAAACAGCTCCTGCATGCTATTCAGCACACTATCCAGACGCTCGGTATCCAATACCGTCTGTGGTACATTCACAGCTTTAAGCTGAGATTGCAATTGCTGAACTTTGCCCTCCAATTCCTCCAAAAATGCCTGAAATGAAGCAGAGGAGGAGCCTCCACTGAATATAGATTCCAGATCCCATGTTTGCTTTAACGGTGTTTTCATAATAGTTCCACCTTTCTTTTTGGCGAATTCATGTGGTTTCATATACAATAAAGCTACATCGTGATGATAAAATCACTACAATTGGGAGGAATACAGGATGAGACCCTTACAAATTTCGCCGGAAACGGCTGTGAAATTATCCGAAAAGCTTGGCATTCCGCTGGAACACCTTATGCATACACCCCAGCACATTTTGATGCAAAAGCTGGCCGAACTGGCCAAAGAAGAAACCACTGACCCGAACGGCGGAGAGTCGGACAAATCATGATCCCTTTTCATAAAACCTGGCCTTACGACATTGTCATGGGGGACGTTTATGTACAATCTTGTCCGTTTTGCGAACATGAGAATGTTTTGCTACCCCTGAAACCAAAAGAGCTTAAGCTCATCCATGAAGGTATGAAAAAGCTGCTTGTGTTCCCATGCTGCCATAACAAGATAACTTTGGTGGATTGTGATGCCGATTATTTGCTGTCAGATAGCACACTCCGCCATCATTAATTCATGAGGCAGTTGGCAGTTGCAAGACAAGATAACCCGTTTTACAAACAAGGTGTGAACCATGAGCCTGAAGCGGCCATAGTACACACCTTTCTTTTCTTAAGAAGAGCTTGCGTCCTGCATTTCCTCTGGCAAACTGATATCCTTAGCCAGCATTTGCTCTCGCAGTACAGTCCATTGTTCACGGGAAGCCCGGATCATCGCCGCATCCATAATTTTCTTATCATTAATGACACGCGAAAACCAGCGCACCGCTTCGTTAAAATTGCCTATGCGCCGATTCAGCTCTCCAATCAGATAGAGCAGCTTCGCATTATTCGCTCCGACACCTTCCAGCTCATACACCCGGATGTAGGCATCCAGGCTAAATTGGAGAAAACGAAGCTCCTGCTCCTCATTTCCCTGGTATCGGTACATCCATGCAATATGCTGCAACAAACTGGCGATCACCCGGTCCTTTTCACCGATAACCTGCGCGCAGAGTAAAGCCAGTTTATACGTTTCTAACGCCACTTCCCAACTGCGGTGACCCGCATATTCACGGGACTGCCACCGATTGCCAATTTTGTCTTTAAAAAGCTTGCTTTGCAGACTGCTTAACTGAACGATAGAATGCTCTGTTGAGGTAAATCCGCAATGGGGACAGACACGTACGACGTAAAAATCGGGATTTTCATTTTTGTAATACGCACAAAAGTCTGAATCCGTACGAATGGCCTTTTTCAGGCTTGGTCTGACACGGGAGGTCTGAAAATCCTGTTCACAATGCGGACAAACGATTTTAATCTGATATAACGGTTCAATTTCCAATGTGTTTACAACCCTCTCCAAAATTCGGAAATCCCCGTAAGCTTACGGGGTATTTACAAAATGATGCGCAGGACCGGACAAACGGTTAAGTATGATTAAACGAAGCGGCTCCTCAATGCCCGCATCCGTTAACGCCCCCGCCATACAAGTCAACCATGCCTCTGCTCGCTCCTCCGTTACGGGAAACTTCATATGTCTGGCACGTAACATCGGATGACCATATGCATCGGAAAACAGGGACGGACCTCCAAAAAACTGGCTCAGGAACATGAACTGTTTTTCCTTAATTGGTTCCATGTCTTCAGGGAACAGTGGACTTAACAATGGATCTTTATACACTCTCGGGTAGAAGGCCTCAATAATAGCACGAACACCTTCCGCACCCCCAAGATTGTCATAAATGCTCAGACCAGGATTCACTTTTCCCCCAACTTTCTGTGCTATGGTAATAAATATACACCCGTATTATAACAAAAAACAAAAAATGACGCTAAAAATAAGCGTCATCTTATCATTTGTACATATGAAGACAGGTTTGCTTGGTTATATACAGCACCGTCAGCTATGAATATAACTAATTATAACTAATAACTTCGCCAATCCTCTTCACCGGGATGGACGCGAGAGACACGAATAACATACACAAAAGCACAGACAAGCAAACCGGCAACGATACTCATCCTGATCACTCCATCCTTAAGGTTATGGATCGTTGTTTTCCTATTTTAACATACTCTTTACAAAAATACAGCTTTTCATGCAATCGCTTTCTTTATTTTTTTGTACTCTTTGTCCTTCCCCGACATAGGAATAATAGTACAACTCCAAAGGAGGGGCCTCTATGTCGCTGTACCGTCGTTACTCGCTTCCTTTGCTCATCCTTATACTACTGTCCCTATTTGTGCTTATGGCCGCATATCCGCAATCTTCGCTGAATGCCGGACTGCGTGGTCTTGCCATCTGGTGGGACGTGCTGTTCCCTTCTTTATTCCCGTTTTTTGTGATTTCCGAGCTACTCCTCGGTTTCGGAATTGTTCATTTCATGGGTGCGCTGCTAGACCCGCTGATGCAGCCTCTTTTCCGTGTACCTGGCTGCGGAGGCTTCGTCGCTGCAGTCAGCTGTGCATCCGGCTACCCGATAGGGGCCAAACTAACAGCCAAGCTGTGGGAACAACGATGGATTACCCGCATTGAAGGAGAGCGTTTGGTCGCATTTACAACTTCCTCTGATCCCATCTTTCTGATCGGTGCGGTTTCCGTCGGCTTCTTCCATCAGCTAGAAATTGCACTCGTACTGGGTGCAGCCCATTACGGTGGTGTGCTGATCATCGGCCTGCTCATGCGCTTTCATGGTTCCCGTTCAGGGGATGCTGATATTCATGGCGGGCAATCTGGACCAGCGTCCGGTAGTACCTCGGATGTAAAGACAAGCACGTCCCCTGTACGGCAGCCGGGGCAGCTGCGTCAAGCCCTGTATGCCATGCATGCAGCGCGCTTGGAAGATGGGCGTCCGTTTGGCGAGCTGCTCCGTCAGGCGATTACTTCCTCTCTACGCCTTATTATTGTCGTAGGAGGGCTGGTTGTATTCTTCTGCGTTATTCTGGAGGCTTTGACGAACTCAGGTTTAATGAGCGGCCTTCGTCTGGTTACGGCGAGCTTATTGACTGTATGCGGTCTTCCTCCTACGTTAACAGAGTCTATTGTGGGCGGTATTTTCGAGGTCACCTTAGGAGCACAAGCAGCAGGTGAAGCCACAGGAGCGGCGTTGCCGTTCAAAGTGGCCGCAGCAGCTTTTGTTCTCTCCTGGGGAGGGCTGTCTGTTCATGCGCAGGTCGCAAGTATTTTAAATATGACAAATCTACGATATATGCCATTTTTGCTGGCACGGGCTGCGCACGGTGTCATCTCAGCACTGCTGGCTCTTCTGTTATGGCGTCCGCTAATGGGCCAAGGAAGCTCGCCCGTGTTTTATCCGATATATGACATCACATGGTCCCCCGGCTTTTCGTCTGCCATGCTGTTGCAAAGCCTCCTGCTCCTTGCCTGCCTGCTCGTAGGGATGCTGGCTCTCTCCTGCTTGAGCGTCGGTACAAGTCACTTATTCGCATGGTGGAAAAGGACGTACAGGCAATGAACGATTGTGTTCTTGCTCATAATTGATTATGATCGGTATATACCCATGACAAAGGAGCTTTTCATCTTGAGATATTATGTTCTGGATCGCGGGGATCAGCACTCCATGGACTTGAGCCAGCAATTTCACCGTCTTGCCCAACAAAAGAATTTCAAGCTGGATGCCGAATCGCCGGAAATCGTCGTGTCTATTGGAGGCGATGGTACGATGCTTCATGCGTTTCATACCTTCATCGACCGAATTCCGGATATTGCCTTTGTTGGTGTACATACCGGTCACCTGGGCTTTTACGCTGATTGGCATGCGGACGAGCTGGAGGAGCTAATCGACCTGATGAGCCAAAGCGAATCTGAGGGGTTGCTTAACCCGAGAATCGTCAAGTATCCGCTGATTGAATTGGAGATTCGCAAAAAGTCTGGAAATGCCTCTTTTATCGCCTTGAATGAATTCACGTTAAAAGGCGTAGATGGTACTGTTGTTGCCCAGGTAGATATTAACGATATTACCTTTGAAATGTTCCGTGGTGACGGCATATGCGTTTCGACGCCTTCCGGAACGACTGCCTATAATAAAGCACTCGGCGGAGCGATGGTTCATCCCACCATTGAAGCCTTGCAATTAACGGAGATCGCTTCCATTAATAACCGAGTATATCGGACACTGGGATCGCCCTTGCTCCTGCCCAAACACCACCATTGTGATATTTTTTCGCGAAAGGAACAGCGTCTTTTATTGACTGTAGATCACCTGAACTTTCCTGTGGATGATCTGATCTCTGTTCGCTGTCAGGTCTCAAGTCAAAAAATCAGCTTCGCTCGTTATCGCCCTTTTCCCTTTTGGGATCGGGTACGCAACGCTTTTCTCAATTAGAACCTGTAAAGGAGCCGACTTCGGCTCTTTTTTATTTTGAGTAAGAGGTTCGGGACTTTCACCCTAAAGATACCGCACTTACATACAAACAAAACGGTTCCTGAAACTCAGGAACCGTTTTGTTGTGGAGCTATGAATGTTTTATTCTTTTTGCTGATCTCAGCTTTTTCGGCTCTGATAGCAGCCCCCGCCTGACGTTGGCCATCGGAATCACGCAAAACACGGGATTGACGCCCCTCCCTGTTTTCCTTGGCTTGACGCTCAAAGCGTGATCCACGGGATTCCTTTTTGTCGAAATTCCCTTGCTGCTGACGTTGTCTCCGTGGCTCCCGAGCCTGCTGCCCTTCTCCCGGATTGCGTCCATCCTTTGCTTCACGCGGTTCTCTCGGCTGACGCGATTCACGGGTTTCACGTGACTCACGCTGCCGGTTTCCTTCGCGTCCTTCTCCGGGTGGACGACTTTCCCGAGCTTCACGTGGCTGGCGCTCACGCGCTACCTTGGCTTCCTGACGTTGCAATTCGCGTGGTTCACGAGCTTCTCGTGATTGCTCCGTTGGCGGCTCCTCCGTTATCGTGGAATCCTGCTGCGATTGCGTCCATTCCCGTTCTACAGCTGTATGTTGCAATTTTTCTTGCTGCTCTTCAGTTTCTAACGTTTCCGCTTGTTCCTTTTGAGCATCTACCAGCTGTTGTATGTCAGGGGCAATGGATTCATCATTGCTTCCGTTCTTGTTGAGCACTTCACGGCTTTTTTGCAGCACAAAATAAGCACAACCGAAATTGCAGTATTCATTAATGTAATCGTCCAGTACCACTATGGATGTGTCCTTATTTGCTTTGGGGTGCCCTTCTCTATAAAAACCCTTCAGACGCAGCTGATTGTAGCCCCAATCACCAATAATATAATCATAGCGATCCAGCACTTCACTGTATCGATCACGAAATGCTTCGGGATTCCACCCGTTCTTGTGATCCTGCAACACTTCATAGTTTTTACCGCCGATTTGAAACAAGCTAATCTGACCGCCTTTCCCGGATCAAGCCTGCGAAAGGGTGCCTTCTTCCTTATGCCGAGCAGCAGATTTCACCTGCTCATGCGCTTGGTAGGAGCTGCGGACCATCGGACCGGATTCGACGTGGCTGAATCCCCGTTGTAATCCCTCTTCCTTTAACTTCGCAAAATCTTCCGGTGGATAATATTTTTGCACAAACAAATGCTTCTCGGACGGTTGCAAATATTGTCCAATTGTCAAAATATCACAATCAATTTTACGCAGATCATCCATGGCTTGCAAGATCTCGTCCCACTCTTCTCCGACACCCAGCATGATGCTTGATTTGGTCGGAATGGATGGATTCAATTGCTTCGCACGTTGAAGCAACTCCAGGGAGCGACGATATTTCGCCTTGGCCCGTACTTTATCCGACATGCGTTCCACGGTCTCAATATTATGATTCAAAATATCCGGCTTGGCATCCATGACGATACGCAGCGATTCAATGTCGCCCATAAAATCGGGAATCAATACTTCTATACTGCAAAAAGGTACTCGGCGGCGAATGGCACGGACCGTTTCTGCAAATATAGTAGCGCCCCCATCCTTCAAATCGTCACGAGCCACACTGGTTACGACACAGTGTTTCAAGTTCATATTTTCAGCTGCTTCCGCAACACGTTCAGGCTCTTGCAAGTCCAGTTCCGTAGGCATTCCCGTATTCACTGCGCAAAAACGGCACGCACGTGTACAAATATCACCCAAAATCATAAATGTCGCTGTCCTGTTGGCCCAGCATTCATATATATTAGGGCATCGTGCCTCCTCACATACGGTATGTAATGTCTTGGAACGCATCATGCTCTTGATTTCCTGGTAACTATCACCTGTCGTAAGTTTAATACGAATCCAGTCGGGCTTTGCTTCCTTTACTTTTCTAGACAATGGAATAGACCTTCTTTCTATGAGCTTAAGCTGTCATTGCCATACATTATAACATGAAAGCGATGGGAAAATCTCCATTCATTGTTCCCTTTTTGATATGACATTGATGCCGGAAAAGTAAATTCTTGATATGGATAAAAGTAACGGTTATGGTTCAATCTAAATTAAAGCGCTTTTGCTCATGCCATGGATTGCGGGGCTAGAATTTACCTGGGCGATTCAAGCCCTCAAAAGGAGGTCGGTTCACGTGTCTTACCCTATACGGACAGCCCATGCTGTTCGTCTGTTATCGCTGCTGTTATGCGCTATTACACTGACAACATCCTGTCCGCTTCCTGCTCATGCCTTTGACAAGGACTTACAGCCATCGTCTTCCCGGAGTACCCCGAAAGCCAAAGTGAATACTCCACAATCTCAAGCCACATTGTTTACGTCCAGGTTTGCTTTATATCAATCCATCGAAGCCCTGACCGGGATTCCTTGGTACAGGCTGGCTGCGATCGATCAATATGAACGAACACTTACGGTGGCCCATCCCAAAGACCGCAAGCATGCGGAACGGATCACGGGTATTTTTATTACGGGACCTGTCTGGTCCGGCCTGATGAACCCGGATTCAGATGATCAAATTCCACGCTCCATTGAAATGTTTTCCGGACTGGGACAAGACGGCTCAGGTGATGGAATCGCGAGCCGCGATAATGACAGGGATCTACTCTTTAGCCTCGCTTCATATCTCGGGAAATATGGGAACACCGAGGATGAATTTGGTATTGCTGTATGGGAATATTACCACAACACCCGTGCAGTTCAAAGAGTCCAGCAGTTTGCCAAGCTGTATCGGACATATGGCAGGCTGGATCTTGGCAACCAGGCCTTCCCGCTCCCATTGGGCAGCATTTACAGCTATCGCAGCACTTGGGGCAGTAGCCGCAGCTGGGGGGGATACCGTATACATGAGGGAACTGATCTGTTCGCTGGGTATGGAGTTCCGGTTCGCAGCACCTGCTACGGTGTAGTCGAAATGAAGGGCTGGAATCCATTCGGAGGATGGCGAATCGGCATTCGAGATCTCAACAACCGCTATCACTACTATGCACATCTTTCCGGCTTTAACAAAACCGTTCACAACGGAGATATTGTTACGCCCGGTCAGACGGTTGGCTGGGTCGGAAGCTCGGGCTACGGGAAGCCCGGTACCCAAGGCAAGTTTCCACCACATTTGCACTACGGTATATATCGGGATAGTGGCTGGACAGACTGGTCCTTTGATCCGTACCCGTTATTAAGACAGTGGGAACAATCCGAACACAAAGCGCTCAAAACAGGCAAGACAAAAAGGACCTCCTCGTAAGGTCTCTTTTGCCTTGCGAAGCATTTTATTCCCTCTCGCCCTTTTAAGGCGTTGAGGTCATACTGGAGGGGCTCTCCTCTTCCTGTGTGGCTGGAACGCTTTCGACGCCGAGATCTGTAACGCCGCCACTCTCTGTCGTATGTGAAGGCAGCGCCAACTGTGGTGCAGTTGCGCCATTTTTACCAACGGGCTTGCCCTGATTATCATAATAGTACATCGGAACATTGCCCACCACCAGCAAATAAGATACCGGAATTTCCGTCTCCACAATCTGAGGCTGTATCTCAAACGGGATGACTACAGACACCTCTGTCGTAATCCGAATATACACTTCCACCAAGATCATGTTTATGCCCGCATCCTGTTGACGCGTGTTTAAATCCACCTTGATGGTCCCGTGCGGCTCCACCTTTAAAGGAATTTTCGGGCCATATGCCGCCAGCAGCGGACTATTCAATGCCTGACCAATGGGAATGCTCTCATCAAAATGACTCATGCTGTCCATCGTTGCTTTGACTGCTTTGAGCGTATCTGACGTAATTCTCATGTGCTCCGCATAATTGAGAACAAAACCGGACGTTCTCCCTTGGGCATCCGTTCTCCATTCGATCAGATTATCAGCCGTCTTGCCCTGTTCGACCTGTGCAGTTATGGCTGAATTGATGGCCTCGGTCGCCATTTGCTTGACCCGCACTTTTGCCAAATGCATCATGGGCGGCTTCAAATGCTGCTCCACATAAGCAGCCATCTGTATGATCCCTACCAGCAGCGCAAGTGCCACAATAAAAAATACTCTGCGTCTGCCGCGTCGCCTTCTGTTGGGCGCGCTGTGCCATTGCGGTCTTCTCATCATTCGATCCCCCCGCAGTGATGAACTTACCCTACAAGAATATGCGAGGGGCACACGAAAAAGAAGCCGCCCGTCCGGCAGCTCCTCTTGATGGAACAACTATATGATTTCAAATCGCAGTCTAACAAATCATTTGAAAATGTGATCGATCTTGTCGATCTCCGCCTGACTCAGCTTAACATTCAGCGTTTTCAAATTCTCCAGCACCTGCTCCGGCTTTTTCGCTCCTGGAATAAGCGCGTCAATCGAGTCGCGTGTCAAATACCATGCCAACACCACATGAGCTACCTCAGCATTCAATGCATTGGCAATCTGCCGCACCTGCTCTACTTTTTCCAGATTCTGAGCAAATGTTTCTCCCTGGAACAATGGATTGTTCGCTCTGATGTCAGTAAAGGTTGTGTCCTTCGTATACTTCCCACCCAGCAGTCCGGCAGCCAGCGGGAAATAAGGCACAAATGAAATGCCATTCGCCTTGGTGTAAGGCAGCAGTTCCTTTTCCGCTTCCCGTTGGAGTAAATTATATTCGGATTGAAGCACATCTACATAGCCGTCGCTATTCGCATCCTTCAACTGTTCAATGGAGAAATTGGATACACCAATCGCTTTAATCTTACCCTCGTCCTTGAGCTTCTTCAGTTCGCCGACTGCTTCTGCCTTCGGGGTTGCTTCATCCGGGAAATGAATATAAAACAAATCAATATAATCGGTTTGCAATCTTTTCAGACTGGATTCGACAGAGTCACGCAAAAATGCCGGCGAGTTGTCAAAAACAACCTTTCCGTTCACAAATTTGTGTGCTCCCTTGGTCGCGATCACGGCTTTATCACGATTGCCACGTTCTTTCAATACCTCACCAATCAAGCGTTCGGAGTGTTCAGGTCCGTAAATAAAAGCCGTATCCAGAAAATTGATGCCGTTATCCAAAGCTGTGCGAACGACTTCCTTGCCCGTTTCATCGTTCAAACCGGAAAAAAGGTTATGTCCGCCCACCGCATTTGCACCCAAACCGATTTGTTTTACATATAGATCTGTTTTGCCAATACGCACTTGCTCTGCCAATTCACGTCATCTCCTTTTCGAAAGTTACTTCCATTTTAATATTGGATTCCAAAAAAGGCAAAGTGCGTACATGCTGCTCTTATCCTTTAATCCCTGTTAAGGCAATTCCTTCCATGAAATACTTTTGTCCTATGGCAAACAAAATAATAGCAGGCAGCACAACAATGAGAGAAGCAGCCATCAGTACACCCCATTGAGCCGAATATATTCCTTGAAACTGCTGCAACCCAATCGCCAGTGTAAATTTGCTTTCATCATTCAGGTAAACCAGCGGGCCCATAAAATCATTCCACGTATTTAAAAACGTAAACAAGCCAATGACCAAAATCGCCGACCTCGACAATGGCAAAATAATACGGATAAAAATCGTAAAATGGTTTCCTCCATCTACAAATACAGCCTCATCCAGTTCTCGCGGAAGAGTCATGTAAAATTGTCTTAGCAAAAAGATATTAAACACGCCTCCACCAAAAAATGAAGGCAGTACCAAGGGAACATACGAGTTAACCATCCCCAGCGCCTGCCAACCAATAAAAGACGGAATCAGTGTCACCGCAAACGGCAGCATCATGCTGCTCAATAGCACGGCAAATACCTTATCCCTTCCCTTCCATCTCATTCGCGCAAAGCTATAAGCAGAAATCGTACTCGACAGAAGTACACCTGCCAAAGTCCCTGCAACGACTATAAACGTATTCACAAAGTAGCGCCCAAATGATAATTCCTCAAATGGCTGTAAGAAGTTCTCGAATACAAAAGGCTCTGGAATCCATTTTGGCGGAATCAGGAAAATTTGACTTAGATCCATCATTGAGCTTCGCACCAGCCAGTAAAAAGGAAACATGCAGAAAAAGGAGCCCCCAATAAGAACTGTATACAGTAATACCCTGCTCCAATTCCAACCACGTTTTTTCATCCTCAAGCCCCCCCGCCTTCGTAATACACCCATTTTCGGGCAGTTTTGAATAGAAAGGCGGTAAATATCAAAACGACTATAAAGAGCACCCAGGCAATTGCACAGGCATAACCCATATTGGAAAACGTAAAGGCCTCACGGAACAGATAAAATGTATAAAATAAACTGGAGTTGTTAGGCCCTCCCTGTGTCATAACGTAAGGCTGGACAAACACCTGAAAGCCTCCAATGAAGCCCATAATCGTATTGAAGAAGATAGTGGGTGATGTTAACGGAATTGTAATATATACAAGCTTGTGAAAAGCATTCCCACCGTCGATTTCGATCGCTTCATAGTAATGCTTAGGTATATCTTGTAGGCCTGCCAGAAAAATAATCATGGTCCCTCCAACGGTCCACAAGCTCATTAAAACAAGCGTAGGAATAACCGATCCTTCGCTGTATATCCATTGACTTTCCGGCAAATGCAACGCACGCAGCACCACATTTAACAACCCCAAATCCGGATCAAACAGCCACATCCAAATCATAGACGATGCAATCAGCGGCACAATGGTAGGCAGGTAAAAAACGGTTCTGAAAAAAGCCAGTCCTTTTACCTTTTGATTGAGTAATATCGCCAAAAAGAAAGCTACAATAATCTGAAGGGGTACACTCAGAAACACATAATAAAACGTAACCCCAAGTGACTTATAAAAAAACTGATCCGTTCCGTCAAATAAATGGATGTAATTATCCAGACCAATAAAATTAGCCTGAGAAGCAACTTTATAATCAGTTAGACTAAACCAGAGACTGGCGATCATCGGTCCCAGTACGAAAATGACAAAGCCGAGAATGGCAGGGGCAGCAAAGAGCCACCCCAACCCATTTTCTCGCTTGCGAATCGAAGATAATGATTGCATTCTATCCCTCTCCTTCTCCCAGAGCACTCCCTATTCCTTCGGATACGTTCCCTTAAATTCCGCATTCGCCTTCGCAGAAACCTCCTTGAAAGCTTGCTCCACCGTTTTCTTGCCAAGCCATACCTGATCCAGGGCCGGGTTAATGATGGCATTGATTTTCTCCGAGTTTTTCAGATAGTAGTCATAAGAATTGACACCGTTATGCAGCGTTTGGTTCATAACAGCATCCCGGTATCCATCCGCATGACCCGGTTTGACATCCGCCCATTTGCTAATCAGGTTTGGATCGGTATACCATTTTTTCATAACAGGCATCCATAATCCGCTGGAATGCATGTCAAGTCCGCTTTCAGCATCCAGCAAAAATTTATAAAACATCCATGCCTCTTTAGGATGTTTGGTCTTGGCAGAAATCACTTCCGGCTCGCCAAACAGGATCGTTTTGCTGCTTTTCAGCTTGGGCAATACACCCACACCGAAATTTACCTTCGATTCGCCAAGATCCAGTTGAACCCACTGTCCATCCAGATCCATCGCTACACGTTTGCTCTGCAGGGCCACGGCCGGAGAAGGGATATTTTTGGACTGCGTCGGTGACGGGGCCACATGATAAACGTTGATCAGATCAGCCATCTTCTGAACAGCTTCAATCACATCCGGATTCTCAAGATTAAGCGAGTCTCCTTTGTCTGAAATCACACTTGCGTTATTAGAAGGAATTAACAGATGCCACATCCATGTATCAAAACGAACTCCATACTGTTTGATGTTATTGGCATCGAAATCGGGACTAAGCGCATTATTTCCCGCTTTATCAATGGTAAGCTTTTGTGCCGTCTCCAAAAACTGCTCCCATGTCCAAGCCTCCTCTGCTTTTACCGGCGGCAAAGCAACACCAGCCTCATCAAACAAGTCTTTATTGTAATAAAGGGCGAAGGCCTCCTCCGTTACCTTGACACCTGCCACTTTGTCCTTATCCCAATAGATGATCGAATTGGGGATCAGGCTCTCCTTCGTGAGCTCCTTATCCTCCTTCAGAAATTCATTCAAATTATAAAGTTTGCCTTGTTCAGCCCATTGCAGAGCCTGTGCTTTATAGATGGGGAATACATCCGGTGCCTGGTTAGCAGCAAACATTGTCGTTAGCTTGGTAACGTAGTCCCCAGGGATATGCATATAGTTGATTTTGATCCACGGATATTTCTCCGTGAACCTTTTGGCGATCTCCTGCTGCACTTTCTTTTCATTGGTGCTCCCCCAACTGGCATACGTCAGTGTCACTTGCTCGTGCCCCTGCAAATCTGCCGGCTTGCTGCTGCTTTCATTAGAGCTACAGGCTGACATAAGCCCAACGATCAAGCACAGGCAGACGATCCATAACTTTCGTTTTAACATGAGTAACGCCCCCAAACCGTTTATTTTTTTGCCTTTTCGTTTGTTGCTTTGGCTGCTAAATTTATTTTAGCAAACGCTTACATTTTGGGAAGTCGCACTCTCATTGGATTGGTGTCATTTGATTAGATGTATGAGCTTTTCCGATTCGGATCAGTACAGCTGCCCCCTTGCCTTCTGGAGAGTGGAGCGTTACTCCATACTCCGTCCCGTATAGCAGACGCACTCTTCTGTCTACATTTTTTATACCTGTTGACCGGATTTCTCCAGCCTGAATTTGCCGTATATGATCTTCCTGTATCCCTCGCCCGTTATCCTCAACTTTGAAACACACCAACTGCTTCTCTATCCAGGCTGTAATCCTGATTTGACCGCCTGATTCCAATTCGGCGAAGCCGTGAATAATCGAATTTTCGACAAAGGGCTGTAAAAAAAGCTTGGGAACTTCCATCTGGAGCAACATGGGATCAATATTATATTCCACCGTAAACTTGTCCTCAAAGCGATTCTGCATAATATAAATGTATTTCTCCAGCCATTTCAGGTCTGTCTCCAAGCTCCATGTATCGTTTTTGTTTCGGGTCGTAATTTGCAGCATTTCCGCCAGATTAATGATCATTTGCCCTAATTCCTGCTGTTTATGTTCTAATGCAATCCAATACATTGTCGTGAGCGTGTTATACAAAAAATGCGGGTTAAGCTGCAAATTAAGCGCCATCAGCTCCGACTCTTTGGCTCTCAGACGTGATTTGTAATTTTCCTCGATTAAATCTTGAATCTTTCCATTCATTTGATTAAATCGGATAATGAGATCACCCAGTTCATCATAGCCTCGTTCAGGAATCCGAATGTCAAAATGACCTTTCTCCATCTTTTTCATCGCTTGTTTCATATCTGTGATAGGCTTGCTGATGTAAACGGACAGCAGATAAGCCAGGATTACAGCCATCAGCATCATAAAGCCTAAAAAAAACAAGGTGTAGGTGCGAATCGTTGACAGATGCCCCAATACATCCTCCATCGGAATAGCTATATAAGATACCCAGCCCGTCGTCTTCATTGCTTCGTAAACAAGTAATATCGTTTGGCCTTTGACGCTAACCATTTTCATCCCTTGTTCCGAGGTTATGGCATTTTTGAGCCAGCCTGCCACGGGCTTCCCCTCTTGATTCGGCCCGTCAGAGCTAATGACCAGCCCGTTCTGATCATGAATCATCCCGTAAGATAAATGTGCAAATCCGCTGCGGGCAGCGTAATCTTCAAAAACCCCTTTTAACAAATCAGGACGGAAATTCAGGACAAGTATAGGCTTCTCCTTCCCCTCTGGAAGCGTATGAAAGGTTCCGGCATCATCTATTGAGGTCAAGTGAAGCTGCTTCACAACGGCGAATAAAGAACTGAATTCATAGGAACCTTGCTTTAAATCCTGTTGATGAAATGTATCGGCATACGAATAGGAAGGAATCCACCTGGTAGCCCCCTCTGCCTCGACTGCAGTTGTTGCCAAGGGAGAAGAATAGAACGGCTGAACGGGAATATACATCCGATTGGTGCTTCCGTATGCATAATTTCGGGTCATGATCTGGGAAGAGTAAACTTCCTCCATATTGCCAAAGTATCTGTACAAAATTTTCGTAATGCTGCGATCCGTTCGTAACAGCGATGAAGAATCCGAGGTATCCACATCCGTAATCGTCTGCAGGAGCTCATGATCGATCGGTATCATATCTACGGTTTTTTGAATAGCAGCCAGCTTATTATCGAGCAGCTCATTATTACTGCGCAGAACACTTGTGACGCTATCTGTTACATTCGTAGTAATATTCTGTGCACTCGTTTCGAAGTAAACAAAACCCAGTATCAAAACTATAAAACCAGACAGCAAAAAATAGGACAGCATCAATTTCGTACGAAAGCTGCTGTCCAAAAACTTTTGGTAGACATATTTAACTTGGCGCATCGTACCTTCCTTTCCAATCATGATCATTTGAATTTCCTGCGGAATTGCTCAGGGGTATGCATTACATTTTTCTTGAAAACCTTAAAAAAATATTTGATATCTTTATAACCGACCTGTCTGCTAATTTCTGCAACCTTGGCGTCTGTATGCAGTAGTAAGTGCTGTGCCTTTTGCATCCTGAGTTTCACCATGTATTCTGTGAACGAGAGTCCAAAATGATTTTTGAACAGAATGCTAAAATAGGAAGCATTATAGTAGAAGTGTCTTGCTACAATATCCAGACTGAGTTCCTCATGTAGGTGTGTATCCAGGAAATCCTTGCACTTTTTCATGATGTGCTCGCTTTTGGTTCCCCCATGAAGCTCATGAATAAGCTCCTTGAGCCATGCTGAAATACGATCCTGGAGGTTTGAAAGAGAGGCAGCTTCTGCGACAGCATGATTCATTTGTTCTGAATGACGCAGATAAAATTCCTCACTCCATCCGAGATTTACCCGTTGCAGGCTACCCGTTAGAAGCTGTATCCATTGGGTCTTAAGCGCTTCAGGTGCCGGATAACCTTGCGTCATTCGTCTCATTAAGTCTTGCACCTTATGCATTGGCTGATTGGTCTCTTCACCAGAGATAGCGCTTTCAATAAATTTCAAAATGCTTATTTGCTCACTTGTACTCACTTCCTGTATCGGCTGCTCATCCTCTATAACGACAAGGTTCAAGCATCTGACGTGAGGTTCATAGAAACGCAGAGAAATGAGCCGATTGGCCTGTTCATAGGATTCGCTTATTTGCATCTCATCAAAATCAAAAGGCTGCCCCCAAGCAAACCAGCTTGAAATAGATCGTTGCTGCTCCATCTTCTCCAATCCCACCTGGAGGTTCCTATTGGCTTCCGCAACGTCTGCTCCGTCCTTCCAATTTACAACTGCGACCAAATGTTCTATAGAGGTTTCAAAGGGAAACACCACAGCCGCCGCCCAGGGATGCAATAATTCAAGGACCGTATTACGGAGTATAGAATTCCATTCTATTGCCCCCTCCGCTGGGAATGCACATACTCCCAACGCAAGAACTTCTCCTCGCCCCTGCCAGCCAAAGTGACTCTTTAACAGGCTTTTCTCATGAGGCTGTAACTGGTCTGTCACCCATCTGCTAAACAAATGCTCCACAAATGCGGGCATACTCTGCTCGATCTGATTCAACACCGTTTGATTGCTACTGAGCGCCTCCTGCTCCTGTTCAATCACCTGTTCCATCTGCTGAATTACTTCGATTAGCTGCTGTGATTGCACGGGTTTTACCAAATAATCATTTGCTCCATACCGCACCGCCTGCTGTGCATAACTAAATTCCTGGTAGACGGTCACTAAAATAACTTTGGTCTCACCCTGACCGGAGATTCTTAACTGCTGTAGATATTCAAGTCCGTTCATAATCGGCATTTGAATGTCCGTAAAAACTAACTGTATCGGTTGGGACAACGAAAGGGTCAGAGCTTCTTTTCCATTCTTGGCTTCCCATACCTCGTATTCGGGGCGCAGCTCCCTGACCATAGCAGCCAATCCCCGACGCTGTCTAGTTTCATCATCCACCACAAGTACTCCCAGCGGTATAGAACTCACTTTCTCCCCTCCTGACGTTATTATACATAGATGTTTTTTTACAAGTATAACACTTGCAGGCGGGGACCCATCCTATTTTCTTTTTCGCTTCATACTACGCATGATCGTTTTTGTTGCCTCATCGATCCGGTAGGATTCGATGATCTTTTGCAGCGCTTTATTGAACGTAAAATCGTCCAGCGTATTGTTCTGCAAGTAATGCATCGTAATCTCCGGCAGCTTGATATAGCAGATAGATATCGCCCATGCTACCGCCATTTGTACATAATAATCCTCACGATGAGCCTGATCCAGTAATTCAAGCACCTGGTTAATATACGGTTCCTCAATATAAAAATTGAGCAGCATAACCACGCCAAACCGAATTTCATATTCTTTTTTGGAGAATAGATAGGGCTGTATAAACTCCCATACCCGTTCCTTATGATTTTTCGTAAACTTCAATCCGGCACAAAAGCTGTCGCATACGGACCAATTATCAATTTTAGGCACAAACCTGGTGACATAACTTAATGCTTCCTCTATATTCGTTTTCACATAGCCAATAACCATCCCCTGCAGCATCACTTCCTCGAAGTAATCACTTTCAGCAGTTTCCAGGTAGAGACGCCAATCTCCTTTGGCAATAGCCTGAGCCAGCTTGCGCAACATCGGAAGACGTACGCCTAGTACATTATCAATGGTCGGAAGCAATGCAGCCGTGAACTTCTGAAAGTCCGTATCCACGTACGACAGTATTTGTTCTCTGATTGTTTTTTCCAATCGTATCCACTCCCTGATCCTTAACTAACGAAATGAAATGCTCCACAAATAAATCGAGGCCACCGATCCATAGGGCGAATAGGCTCTTCTATACTCCTCGAACTGCTTCTTGGTAAGCGTATCCAGATTATATAACTTCATCATTCCCCGCCGAATAGCGATATCGCCCCAACTGACGACATCTGGACGCTCCATGCAATGAAGCAGCATCATTTCAGCCGTCCAAGGGCCTATCCCCTGCAGCAAGGACAGTTTTTGGATCACCTGTGCATCGGAGAGCTCATATAATTCTTGTAAATCCAGCAAGCCCTGCTCTATCGTTTGGGCTATGTTCAGGATACATACGGCCTTTTTCATAGTAATGCCACAGCTTTGAATATCCTCGGCCGCCTGAATGGCTATATTTTGCGGAGTCATCGCGCCTAATTTCTCCTGCATTCTTGCCCATATGGCTTCAACCGCCTTGGCAGAAATAAGCTGCCCAACAATGGCATGAACAAGCGCCGCGAACAGATCGGGAATGACCACCCGTTCCACTTTGCCCATTTGTGACATAGCTGCGCCAAGTACGGCATCTGCGTTTTTCAGATAATGGATTTCCTTTTCCCCATAGTCAAAGTTTTTGGTGATTACAGTTTGCATTAGCTCTCCCTCTTCAACCCAAATCAGGGTTCAAACCCTTCCTTGCTCACATAGAGCTGTTCTTCCGGGAAAATGTGGAGAAAACGCTCATAAACCATTTTGTAAGCAGCCGGGTGATACCAAGCCTCCAGGCCCAACGACTCGTACAACGCACCCATATTTAAGCTTCGTGTCCGCCTTCCTCCACTGCCGTCCCCCATAAAATAATCATCAATACAGACACGGTTGACCAGAGGCCAGAGCTTATCTGCAAAATACTCGCTGCTTGGAAGTATGGGAGCGATGGTGGCCTGCACTGGTACTCCTGCTTCTTGTAACAGTTGCAGTGTTTTAAAACGGGCCTGTATGGGAGGAGCATCCGGTGTAAAATGCTTGCGGATATCCTCACGATCTGTTTCGATCGTCATACTCACCCGTACGTGGTCCTCTAATTGGAGCAGTAAATCAGCATCCCGTCGTACAAGCGGACTGCGCGTCTGTACCAACAGGAAATCCGGCGGATCTTCCACCATCACTTCCAGTAATGAACGGGTCACCTCTTCCTTGTACTCGACAGGTTGATAAGGGTCCGTGCTGGACGACATAAAAATCGTGACTTTACCTTTTGATTTGGCCCTGCGAAGCTCCTTGCGAAGAATATCTGCCGCCTGATTTTTGATATCTACCCATGTCCCCCAAGCTTCCTTCCGGAACGTAGAGACAGGCAATTGGCGCACATAGCAATACGAGCAGCCAAAGATACAGCCTGTATACGGGTTTAACGAGTGTGTATACCCTGACAGGAAGCCTGTCCCTTTATTCAGAAGAGTCTTGGGATTTTTGTAAAAATACTCATTTTTCATCATTCGCCTCGTTCGAGGTGTAAGAGCTTTACTTTCATGTCCAAACCGCCGCGATATCCGGTCAAAGCCCCATTTTTACCGATAACCCGGTGGCATGGAACGGTAATCAAAATCGGATTAGCACCGATCGCAGCTCCCACCGCACGAACAGATGCAGGCTTTTGGATCGCATGGGCAATATCTGAGTAAGATTGTGTTTCCCCATACGGAATGTCACACAACGCGTTCCACACCGCCATTTGGAACGCAGTTCCTTGAAAGTCAGACGGGATGGTAAAATTTGTGCGCTCTCCTTGAAAATATTCAATCAGCTCCTTGGCATAGGGCTGTAAGAACATCGGATCTTCAACTAAAGAACTACCGGGAAACCGATTCCCTGCCCATGAAATCAATTCCGCCACAGGTTGATTGGGCGAGCCTACATAACATAGTCCTTTAGATGTGGCTGCAATATATAAATTCCAATCCTCATGGGTCAACAATGACCAATAGATCTTCTTATTCGTGTGATTTCCCATGCTGTATACCTCCACTTTGTGCTTCTTTGGATTTGAGCTGACGATATTGCAACGGAGTGCAGCCCATATTCTTTTTAAATAACGTAATAAAGTAAGGCGTATTGGACAAACCTACGCTCTTCCCCACTTCCGCCACTGACTTATCCGAGCCAATGAGCTGTTTCTTGGCTTGCGCCAATCGGGTTTGTTGAATATATTCCATCGGAGTTTTATGCATAATCCGCTTGAAGGTACGATGTAAATGATATGGGCTTCCATGACTTATTTCAGCAAGAATGTGTAGTGTTAGGTCTTCCATATAGTGAGAATTCACATATTCTGCAACCCATGCCATCCATTCATGATCAGGCAAACGCTGTCCTGTTGGTCTGCATCTTTTGCATGGACGAAATTGCTCTGCCAAAGCCTGCTCTGCTGTTTTAAATACACGAATGTTTTCCCTTTTCGGAGGGCGGGATTTGCAGGAGGGGCGACAAAATATGCCGGTTGTCTTCACAGCGTACCAGAATACGCCGTCATAAGACTTGTCATTTTCTACAATAGCTCTCCACATGTCCTCAGTTATAGATAAATCAGATGTTCCCATTCAAATCACCTCTCTTGTACAATGCGGCCTCCCACATTATAAACCAAATAGTGAACGTATGTACCCCTTTTGGAATGTAAAGGCAAGATAACGAAAAAAAGATGACTCCAATAGAGCCACCTTAGACTTGATCTTACTTGTCTGTCTTCCTTAGGCTTGAAGCTTGCCCGGTTCAGCGGTAATCGTCAACTCATCAGCAGGTTGGCGGTATCCCTTTGACCAATACTCAGCATTTGGAATCCCCGCCTTCTCCGGGTCGAATACCGGATCTAGCCCCTGCTTTTGCTGCCGTTCGTAATCCTTAAGCACGCGGAAGGCAGGCTTGGCCAGCAGAATCATGGCGATTAGATTTACCCAGAGCATAATGCCGACGCCCATATCCCCCAAGGTCCACGCCAACGCTGATTCCTTGACCACCGTTCCGTAGAAGGTCGAGCCCAGAATAACCAGCTTTAGGACGAACATGGGCCATTTGGCTTTGTGGTCGGCAACGAGATAGGCCATATTCGTTTCTGCAATGTAGTAATAAGCGATGATGGTCGTAAATGCGAAAAAGAACAATGTAATCGCCAGCAGACTGGAGCCGAAGCCCGGAAACACCGACTCTATAGCAGCCTGCGTATATTGGGTTCCTTCTTCGATGCCAGGGAGATTGTGTACAATATAATCGCCGCCGGGTCCTTTTACATTATACATGCCTGTGAAGAGAACCATGAAAGCCGTAGACGTACACACCAAGAAGGTATCTACGTATACGGAAAATGCCTGAACCAGCCCCTGTTTTGCCGGATGAGAAACTTCCGCAGCGGCTGCCGGATGCGCACCAGAGCCTTGTCCGGCTTCGTTGGAATAAATCCCCCGCTTTACGCCCCAGGCAATCGCCGTCCCTGCCATACCGCCAAACACAGAATCCACGCCAAAGGCACTGCGAAAAATCAGCGAAAATACGCCAGGAAGCGCAGTAATATTCGTCATCATAATATAGAAGGAAATGAGAATGTAGCCAAGTGCCATAAACGGAATGACAATCTGAGCGACATTGGCAATCCTTTTTACACCGCCAAAAATAATAAGTGCCAGCAAAGCGACTACTAAAATCCCTGAGAACTTCATATCCATCCCAAACGAACTATGGAATGCTACAGCGATCGAGTTCGATTGGGTTCCTGGCATAAGCAAGCACATAGCCACCAACGCGACAACCGCAAAAATGACGGCAAACCATTTTAAGCCCGTTCCTTTTTCGATATAAAAGGCTGGGCCGCCTCGGTACAGACCATCACGCTTTACCTTATATACTTGAGCCAGTGTGGATTCAACAAAGGCTGTAGCCGATCCGATAAAGGCCATGACCCACATCCAAAATATCGCCCCCGGTCCGCCCATACCGACAGCCAAAGCAATACCTGCTATATTCCCCGTCCCTACACGCCCTGATAGTGCCATTGTAAAAGCCTGAAAGGAGGATACACCTGCCTCAGAGCTTTTCCCTTTAAATACCAAGCGAATCATCTCTTTAAGATGCCTGATTTGCAGGAATCGAGTCATGATTGAAAATAACAAGCCCACGCCCAAGCACACATATACCACCGGATTACTCCAGATGATGCTATTCACTGCTTCTGCCCATTTCTCTAACATTCCTTGCCTTTCCCCCTGATCAGTCAATAAAATTCCGGTCTATTTTTCCAGTGAATTTGTATAATTACAAAAAAATTATAGATTAGATTGTATCACCATACAAGTTAATTTAATTGACATATTGTCAATTACAGATGGACTTATCGGCTACATAAATGACGACAAAAAAGCTCTGATGATCCGGGATGTGGATCATCAGAGCTTTGTCCTTAAGACATTCAGGCGATGCCCTCTTTTTCATTCGAAGCACTAGACAGTTTCAACAGCGGGGTCTGCTCCGTTACATGCCCTTGAGGGAGAGGGAGGATTTCAGTATATTCGGAAGAATTCGTAATGATAACTGGTGTAATCGTAGGATAACCCTCTGCCTTGATTTGCTCAACATCAAACTCGAGCAGCAGATCTCCTGCTTTTACCTGATCGCCTTCTTTGATATGGGAGGTAAAATGTTTACCGTCCAGCTTGACCGTATCTACGCCAACGTGAACCAGAACTTCTGCACCATGGTGCGAAACAATCGCGAGCGCATGTTTTTTCTTGAACGCCACAGTAATGGTTCCATCGAACGGGGCTACAACTCTGCCCGTTGTCGGTTGGATCGCGATACCTTTACCCATAGCTTCCGAAGCAAATGCAGGATCGGGAACCTCCGACAGAGCGACCACAGTTCCTTCAATCGGGCTAAGAACCTCTTCATTAGAAACAGCAGCTGCAGGAGTGGATTCTTTAGTCGAATTGTCAGTGGTTTCCTCCTCTTCTACCGGATCTTCAAATCCTAGAATATAGGTCAAAATGGCCGAAACCAGAAATGATACCGTAATCCCTAAAATCAATCCCGGGAAGCCTTGTCCGCCAGGACCGTAAAAGATTGGCAAGGTCAGCAATCCAGGTGCGCCAGAGGCGAATGCCTGCGTTCCTGCTTGACCGATAATCGCACCACCGATAGCACCGCCGATAACACCGGCAATAAACGGACGTTTCAGCGGCAGCGTAACCCCATAGACGGCTGGCTCCGTGATGCCGAACAAAGCGGTAAGTGTAGCTGAGCCTGCCAGGGTTCTCAGCTTTTTATTTTTAGTCTTCAGCATGACACCAAATGCCGCACCGGTTTGAGCAAAGATGGAAGCCGAAGCAGAAGGCTTGATTCCGTCTCTACCGTTAACAGCAATGTTGTTAATAAACACAGGTATAAGGCCCCAGTGAACACCGAAAATAACGAGCATCTGCCAACAAGCACCGAGGATTGCTCCGGCCAGCAGCGGACTAAAGCTGAACGCAGCAACGAGTCCAGCAGCAATCCCGTTACCTACGTACACCCCGACGGGACCGAAGACCATCAAAGTCAGAGGAAGCATAATAACAAGTAAGATCAACGGTGTAACAAAGTTTTTGACACTCTCATGCAAGAATCGATTGCACACTTTTTCCAGCTTACACATGACGATGACAGCTAAAATGATCGGAATGACGGTAGACGAATAACTCATCATGACAATCGGAATCCCGAAGAAGTCCGTAGGTGTACCTTCCGTTTTCAATGTGACGATGGACGGGTAAAGCAACCCTCCGGCAATAGTCAGGGCAACAAAGATGTTGCCTCCAAATTTCCGGGCTGTTGTAACCGCTAACAGGAGGGGGAGGAAATAAAACAAGCTGTCAGCTGCAGCATACAAAATCATGTAGGTCGTTTCTTTCGGCTGCAGCCAGCCAAGGTTGCTGGCGATCAGCAGCAGACCTTTCAAAATACCGGACCCTGCCATCACTCCGAGCAGCGGTGCAAAAATACTGGAAACGACATCGATAACGGCGCCAAATCCCTTGTTGCCTTTAGCCGATTTGTCTTTTTGTCCAGTTTCGCTCAAAATGTTGGAAACTTGGCTGATTGCGTTATAAACCTCAGGCACTTTGTTGCCAACGACGACCTGGAACTGACCGCCACTCTGCTTGACCGTGATAATACCATCGGTTTTTTCCAGCTTTCCTTTGTCTGCCTTTGCCTCATCTTTTAGCACAAAACGCAGGCGGGTGGCACAGTGAACGAGCGATACCACATTTTCTTCTCCACCTACCAGATGCACGATATCTTTAGCCAGTTTTTCATAACTCATGTTAGACACCTCCATGTTCTAAGGGCATTTTACATATTTAGGCACACAAAAAACCTAAGCCTTGAAAAATAGTGGGCCATTGGTGTCCCGCGATTTTTCATGACTTAGGTTTTGCCTGCATAACCAGTAACAATCCCAGTTAAAACTTATTAAATTCCTGTTGTTCTCATAATACAATTAATCTTACATATTTGTCAACAAAAACATTTAACCCTATATTTTTGATTCATTTTCGTTGAAAGAATTCGACTTATCTATTCACCACACGTTCAATATGCACCGTCAGATACAACTTTTCTTCATTCGTCAATTCGTGATTGTATTCTTTTTTCACAAAAGCTCCAATTTTCTCGGTACAGGCGGCCGCTTCTCTGTGCTTTTCCTTAATCATATCGTACAAATGGTCATAGTTATTTTCATAGTGATTCCCCTTAAATACGCGCTGGGCGAAAAATTTCAAATGCGTAATAAAACGGAAATAACTCAGAGAATCCTCGTCAAAATCGACCTTAAAATGATATTTGGCGATATTGATAATCTGCTGGATAAACTTTGTAATACTCATGGTGGTAATGACTTCTTCGTTCATTTCAGCATTCACGATGTGAATCGCAATAAAAGCCGCTTCGTCTACAGGCAGTTCAATGCCGAGTCTTTGTTTGATTTGTTCCAGCGTTTTCAGACCAATTGCAAATTCTTCTTTGTATAGCTGCTTAACTTCCCACAATAACGCGTTTTTGATCTCTAATCCTTGCTGGTATCTTTCCACGGCGAAATTGATATGGTCGGTCAAAGAAACATAAATATTTTCGTTCAGCTTTCTGTTCAGATTATGCTTGGCGTCATTAATGATTTCTTCCACAATCACAATCAAATCAAGCGGAACTTCACGCAGCAGCATTTTGAAGTTATCGGACGTCTGCTTGTTTTTCAGAGCAAATACCTTCTGAATTCTGGTTTCGTCCACTTTGTCTCCAGGCTTTTTCTTAAATGCAATCCCCCGTCCCATCACCACAAGTTCCGTGCCGTCGGACTGGTAGACACTAATTACATTGTTGTTAATGACCTTTGCTATATTCATCTCGATCCCCCGTTCTATATGCCAGCAAGAGCCACACCTATTCCATCCTTTAATTGCAAACAGAAAAAAAACCAAAGCGCAGCAAATAAACAAGACCATAAAATCTGCTTATTCGTGGCTTAGGTTTTGCCTGCTACGCAGTAACAATCCTAAAAATGATGGAATTGCGTCAAGTATAGCCCGAAGAGGATTGATTGTCAACGCTTTCACCCAAGAAACGGAAACGGAAATCCCCGGAAATCCGGGGCATCCGATCCTGTTTACTTGTTGTACGATTATTCTCCCAGGTTCTCCCCGTCAGACTGAATCACATTTTTGTACCAGTGAAAGCTTTTCTTTTTAATCCGTTTCAGCGAGCCGTTGCCTTCGTTGTCACGATCTACATAAATATAGCCATAGCGTTTTTTCATCTCTCCCGAAGAAGCGCTAACGATGTCAATAGGTCCCCAGCTTGTGTAACCGATAATTTCGACCCCGTCTTGAAGAGCTTCGCCCATTTCGGCAATATGCCGCTTGAGATAGTCGATGCGGTAATCGTCGTTGACTTCTCCTTCTGGCGTAACCACGTCGTTGGCACCAAAACCGTTTTCCACTACGAACAAAGGCTTTTGGTAGCGATCATGCAATTGGTTGGCTGTAATGCGGAATCCTTTTGGATCAATCGTCCAGCCCCAATCGGACTTGTCCAGATACGGGTTGGATACAGAGCCAAACACATTGCCGCTGGTCATGTTCTTGACAACTTCCGGATCTGTGCTGGTCGTCCGGCTCGAATAGTAGCTGAACCCAATGTAATCAACAGTATGATTTTTCAGAATATCGGCGTCGCCAGGCTCCATCTCGATGTTCAAGCCGTGATCCTTGAAGAAGCGCTTCGCATAACCAGGATATTCGCCGCGTGACTGTACATCGATGAAGAAGTAGGATTCGCGATCTTTTTCCATCCCCTGATACACATCTTCAGGGTTGCACGTATACGGATAGAAGCTACCGGCAGCGAGCATACAACCAATCTGTACATCCGGAATAATTTCGTGGCCCGCTTTTACAGCCAGCGCGCTTGCAACAAGCTGATGATGTGCGGCCTGGTACTGAATTTGTTTAACATTTTCACCTTCCTGGAATACAAGCCCGGCGCCAAGAAACGGCAAATGGAGCAGCATGTTAATCTCGTTAAACGTCATCCAGTATTTCACTTTATCCTTGTAACGGGCGAATACTGTTTTGGCATAAGTTTCGAACAGATTTACCAGCTTCCGGCTCCGCCAGCCTCCATATTTTTCAACAAGGTCTACCGGAACATCAAAATGAGCGAGGGTCACCACCGGCTGGATGCCATGCTTATGCAATTCGTCGAATAGATCATCGTAAAATTGCAACCCGGCTTCATTCGGAGCATCTTCTCCAGTTGGAAAAATGCGAGCCCAGGCAATGGAAACACGCAGCGCCTTAAAGCCCATTTCTGCAAATAGCGCAATATCCTCCCGATATTGATGGTAAAAATCAATTGCTCCGTGCGAAGGATAGAATTCGCTTTCAAGCGGGGTGAGTGAAGGAACATTCCCCTTCATAATGCTCATTCTCTTCTCTCCTGTAGGCAGCAGGTCCACCAGGCTCAGTCCTTTACCGCCTTCCAAATAAGCGCCTTCGGCCTGATTGGCAGCAAGGGCACCGCCCCATAAAAAGTCTTTAGGAAAAATAAAACTGGACATAAACGTTCTCCTTCCAAGTGTGTAATAAAAGGGAGACCAAGAGGAATGGGTAATAAAAAAACCTAAACCAGCCTGAGTACACTTGTAGTGCAAACAAGCCAATTCAGGTTATGCCCTATCGGTAACATCCCATGAAAAGGTAATACGTATTTGAACAAAACTCTAACAAAGATTCGGGAGCCTGTCAAATTCATTTGATATGATAATTCGCAAATTCATCTTTACAGGAAGGTCCCTCCCTGTTCTTGAGTAGTAACGATGAATGAATTTCCGCTACTGGCGGAAAAGGCTTGGGTTTAGATCTCGGCTGTAAACCTTTACACTGAATCTGTAAGCTAAAGAGAAAAAAGCATGAGGTGAAAGAGATGGATGAGTATCAGGAAATCATAATGGGAATTATAACCAATGCAGGCGTTGCCAAGAGTAAAGCGATGGAAGCGATCGCGCTGGCTCAAAAAGGTCACACACAGCAGGCGGCAGAACGGCTTGAAGAAGGCAAAGCCGAGTTGGTGAAAGCGCATAAATTACAAACGAGGCTGATTCAACAGGAAGCGGGCGGAACCGTCCACGAAATCACACTGCTAATGGTGCATGCTCAAGATCACCTGATGTCGGCCATCACAACTAAAGATCTGGCTGGCCATATGATCGAGCTTTACGCCAGATTGAATCGCTATGAAGAAATCTCAAATCACACTTCAATCGGAGGGAACAATTAATGAAACAAATTACACTGGTATGTGCTGCTGGAATGTCTACAAGTATGTTGGTACAGAAAATGCAAAAGTCCGCCCAAGCGCAAAACCTTGAGGTTGAAATCAGAGCCACTTCCGAAGGTTCTTTTAAAGAATATGCTGACAAGACGGATGTGCTGCTGATTGGACCGCAGGTCGGCTATCTGGAGGACGATTTCAAGGCAAAATATGAACCTCAAGGCATGAAAGTAAGCGTTATCAACACGATGGATTACGGCATGATGAACGGTGAAAAGGTGCTGGGAGACGCGCTTAAGCTGTAAAGCTCAAGGTCAGATGTTCACTCATCTGCCAGAATGGAAGCGTTCTCTCATTGGTTTTATAAGCAGATGAAAGTCTAAAGCAGGAGTTGAATAACTATGGCCAACCAACAAAAATTCTCTCATAAGCTTCAAAAAGTAGCGGGCAAAATTCAGCAAAATCGTTACATGAGCGCAATTTCCAACGGGCTGATGTCCACCCTTCCTTTTCTGATTATCGGGGCATTTGCAACCCTCTTCTCTGCGCTTGCTTGGGAGCCTTACCAGAATCTCATTGCACCGGTGAAGGGTATAATCGGATTGGCATCGACGATGACCACCGGCATCATTGCTCTGTATGCAGTATTTTTTATAGCCTACAGACTGGCGCAAGCTTTTGACAAGGACCCCCTTGTTCCGGCGGCAACCGCCCTTCTCTCTTTTCTGATCGTCACACCGGTCCAGACCTTTGATAAAGTCCGGGCCCTGCCGCTTCAATGGCTCGGCGCACAGGGATTGTTCGTCGCCATGTTCGTCGGCTTGATTGCCGCACGGTTGTATATTTGGATTGTCGATCGCAATTGGACGATCAAAATGCCTGACGGGGTTCCGCCTACCGTTGTCAAAACCTTCTCCGGATTGATCCCGGCCGTCTTGGTAGCACTTGTGTTCGTCATCGTGGCCGGTCTGTTCATGCAGAC
Organism: Paenibacillus peoriae KCTC 3763; assembly: GCF_000236805.1. Taxonomy (GTDB): domain Bacteria; phylum Bacillota; class Bacilli; order Paenibacillales; family Paenibacillaceae; genus Paenibacillus; species Paenibacillus peoriae. The sequence goes on from NZ_AGFX01000016.1 coordinate 72,476, forward strand.
TCCATTCGGTACGATTCACGATTTTATCTACACCTATCTCCAAGTACCACTGGAAGGATTGGGTGGATCGCTCGGTGCTTTGATTATTGCGCTGATCATTATGCAGGCTCTGTGGATGTTCGGGATTCACGGGGCAATTGTTACACTCGCTATCGTTAAACCGATCTGGATGAGCCTGGATCTGGCTAACCTTGATGCTTTCCAGGCAGGCACTCCGCTTCCGAACGTGATCGGGCTGGCTTTTTGGTACATCTATTGCAACTATGCACCGATGCTCGGCTTCGCCCTGCTGTTGGTTTTCCTGGCCAAGAGCAAACAGCTTCGCACCATCGGGAAGCTTGGTCTTCCGGGCACCTTTTTCTCGATTCACGAGCCAATGGTCTTCGGAATTCCAATCGTATTGAACCCGTTGCTGGCGATTCCGTTTGTCGTTACTCCTATCGTTTGTGCGGTACTTGGCTATATTGGCACCAACATCGGCTTGTTGCCGGCACCAATCGGGATTTATCCGGCTTTCGGCACCCCCATCTTTGCTCTGGGCTTCATCGAGGGCAGCTGGAGACTGGCCGCCGCACAACTGGTGCTAATTCCGATCAGTATGCTGATCTACTATCCGTTCTTTAGAGCGCTGGACAAACAGGCGCTGAATAAGGAGCGCGAAGCACAGGAGCAATTGGAACAACAGCAAGCGAGTGAAACCGCAGCAAGTCCTGTCATCTCATAATAGTAAAATAGTAAAATAGAAAAAAAAGCAGAAACGGCGGACGGCAAACGATCGCCGTTTCTGCCATTACAACCGTTAGGAGAGGAAACTTTTGATTAAACTGAGCATCGCTGAGAACAAACGTTATTTTATTCATGAAGGTACTCCCTTTTTTTATCTGGCCGATACGGTTTGGAGCGCGTTTACCAACATCACACTGGAGGAATGGGCCTATTATCTGGATTACCGGAAAAGCCAGGGATTCAATGTCCTGCAAATCAATGTGCTGCGCCAGTGGGATGCGAGCGGCAGCGATTTGAGCTACGAACCGTTCGCACGTGCCGAGGATGGCAGCTACGATTTCTTTACACTGAACGAAGAGTACTTTACCCGAGCTGAGACGATGATCGAAATGGCGGTAAACAGAGGCTTTGTTCCTGCGCTAGTCCTTTTGTGGTGTAATTATATCCCGGATACCTGGGCCGCCAAGCTTCGTGAGGAGAAAAAGATGCCGCTTGAGGCAGTGGAGCCTTATGTACGTTATGTTGCCGAGCGGTTCTCCAAATTCTACCCTATTTATATTATAAGCGGTGACACCGATTTTCCTTCCGAGTGTGCCAACCAATATTACCGGACCGCTCTTCATACCGTAAAGCAGCACAGCCCGCAGTGCCTGACCACGCTGCATATTCAAGGAAGATTAGCGGTACTGCCGGAGGAATTTATCAATGATCCCGATTTGGATTTTTACATGTATCAGTCGGGACATAATTCACAATTTCAGCCCACGGCTTATACGATCGCACTGGATTTCTATCATAAGTCTGTCACCCGGCCGGTACTTAACTCGGAGCCCTGTTATGAGCAGATGGGCTACAGTCGCAAAGTCTATGGCCGCTTCACCCGCGCCGATGTTCGCAAGGCAGCCTGGCAAAGTCTTCTGTCCGGAGCCTCTGCTGGCATAACCTATGGAGCCCACGGTATTTGGAGCTGGCATCGGAAAGGCAAAAAGTTCGGTGTAACGGGGGAGGGATTCGACAGTCCATATGATTGGCAGTCTGCTCTTAAATTTGAAGGAGCATGGGATTATGGATTGGCCCAATGGCTCTTCGGGATATACGGACTTACGGATATGCAGCCTTGGAACATTGTGCTTAAAAATACGGAAGAAATCCGTGCGGCTGTAACCGCCGATTCCACAAAGGTCGCCATCTATGTTCCGGTCAACACGGTGCTGAAGCTGGACGCCGATCTTAGTGAATATGATTTCACGGTCATTGACCTGGAGAATCGTCGTTTTGGCACAACTTCAGTCTCTGTGCAAGAGCAAATCACGATCATCGATATGCATGATTTCGAAGCGGATGTCCTACTCATCGGCATTAGAAAATAACCGATGAATGGCTCAAGGTAATCGGCTGCTCCCAAAAGCTGATGTCCGCAACCCGTTTACAATTACAGGTATAACAAAAGCCCAACCGGATAAGGTTGGGCTTTTCATAATGAAGGCGAAGCGTGAACGTGCAGAGTCACAAGGTAGCTGCTTATTATAAATAGCAAGGCGAACCGAAATGAAGAACGAACGTTCCCTTTTATACTCGCATACAGTAAAATGTTATTTAAAGGGAGGTGCAGGCTGAATATTACAGCAAGAATAATCCGATTCCTTTAAGCGGAAGATACTATTTGGCGTGGTGTACATGGCACAGCCGATATGGTGTTACTTACCTTACGCCCTCAAATAAGCCAGAAACGAATGGTCACTGCATGCCTGTCTACTGTAAATGAAACAAATAGTATTGATAATATGATAATCAAAGGGGAAATAAGGTATGAACAAATTTGGTTTATATACAAAATTCATCGCTCACGAAGGTCAACGTGACACTCTGGTTGAAATGCTGTTGGAAGCTGCAAATGATATGGAATCAGTTGAAGGTTGCGATCTATATGTCGTAAACATTCCTGAGAATGAGCCTAATAGCATTTGGGTAACGGAAATATGGAGTGATCCTTCAGCTCATCAAGCATCGTTGTCTTTAGACGAAGCCAAAGTACTTATCCAGAGAGCAAGGCCGCTCATTGCTGGTATAGAGCAAATTAAACTTCACCCGCAAGGCGGAAAAGGAATCTAGTTTTGTTAAACAAACAGACACGATAGCAATAAACCACCAAAAAACGTAATTACGTGTACAGTAACATAAAAGGGTTCCACATATTAGCCGTGCATAATATGTAGAACCCTTTATTTGATTTTCTTAAGTTTAGGTCTTGATCATTTTTAGTCTAAAACCATATATATATTATACTTCGCTTTTTGGCTGCCGAAGCAGATAGCTTCTCTAGGACTGCCTTCTACCGTACCCCACAAACTCGTCCACCGTCACAATCTGGCCGGGCCAATGTAATGCAGACGCCAGTTGACTTACAGGCGGAGCCTGAATATGACTTTCCTGCATCAGAGCAGGCTGCCAAAAGATTTCTTGGGCGGTGCTGTCCAAAATGACATGTCGGTTCGCCATGACAATAACCCGTTTGAAATGATTCGCCACATAAGCCATATCATGTGTAATCGTGATGACTGTTTTACCTTCCTGTGTAAGATAATCAATGATGCGAGTCAGTCGGTCCAATGAACGACGATCCTGCCCTGCGGTCGGCTCATCCAGAATAATGACCTTGCTCTGCATCGCGATAACCGCCGCAATGGTCACAAATTTACGCATCGAATAAGGAAGACTGTAAGGATGAAGAGTCGCATATTCCATCAGTTCTGTCAGTTCCAGCGCCATGGCGGTCATTCTCTTGGCCTCTGCAGCATCAACCTTGAGGTGTCGCGTGCTGAACGCAACCTCTTCGTAAATAGTCTCATGGAACAGCTGATCATCGGGATTTTGAAAAACGTATCCGACCTTCGAAGAAATTTGAGCGGTTGTGTGATCTTTCGTATCCCATCCATCGACGATGACCGTCCCTGATGACGGCTTCAAAAGTCCGTTCATCAGCTTAACGGCGGTTGTCTTCCCGGCTCCGTTTTGTCCAATAATGGCTACCTTTTCCCCTGCCTGGAAGGACATCGAGATTTGATCTACCGCTTTTGTACCATTCGGATAACGGAAAGAAACCTGATTCAAGGACAATAAAGCCATTATTCAGCTCCCCCTTTTTTCAGCTTCGAAAATACAAGCTCTGCTTGCTTACGGGTAATGGGTACCTGATTGACGAGCTCTTCCCCAAGCAGCTTCAGTCCCACCTCGGCATATTGGGGCAGTGAACCCCCGTGTTCCATTACTTTCGGATTGCTCAAGATCGACTGGGTGTCTCCCTGCATTACGACTTGTCCGTCTTCCATCACTATAATCTGATCTGCATATTCCGCAATCCATTCCATCTTATGTTCCACGAGAATGATGGTCTTGCCCCGCTGCTTCATAAGATCGATAATACGGAAGATTTCCTCGGTGCCCTGCGGATCAAGCTGAGATGTCGGTTCATCGATAATGAGCACCTCAGGGTCCATGACGATCACAGCGGCAAAAGCCACCCGCTGCTTCTGCCCGCCGGATAATTCCGTTGGATTGGACTCCGCTATCTTCTCCAGCTTCAGCAAGGCAATCACATCTTCAACTTTCTTGCGAATTTCGGCTGGTTCCATTCCTAAATTTTCTAACCCATAGGCAATTTCCTCGAACACCGTCTCCTTAGCTCCGCTAATCTGTGTAAAGGGATTCTGAAACAGGTAGCCGATCCGAGAGGCAATGTCCCCCAACTCGTATTCCAGCAGATTTTTCCCAAAAAGCTTCACTTCCCCTTCCAGCTCTCCATTATAGAAATGGGGAATAAAGCCTCTGAGCACGCTGCACAGCGTCGTTTTTCCTGCGCCGTTGGCACCGATGACCGCGTAAAAAACGCCTGCTTCAATGTTGAGCGTCACCTGCTTCAAGGATGTCCAATCGTTAATCGGGTATCTGTACGATACATTTTCCATAGATAACAGGCTCATCCGATAACCCCCTTCCAGATAATCAATACAAGCAGCAGTAGAAGCACGATCCGTACGATCGTATCCAGCAGCCCCTTGGGTAATACAGTCACATTCGTTTTTTTACGCTGGATCGTAAAAGCCCGCGATTCCAGTGTAATTACACGTTCCTGCGTATTTTCAAAAGACGAGATAATCAATGTACCAAGCACGGGGATGATGGCTTTGGCCCGGATCATCAGGCTTCCTTCCGTCTCCACCCCGCGCGAACGCTGAGCGTCCATAATAACATTCAGCTGTTGCCGCATCTGCGGAATGATTTGCAGAGTAGACATAATCACGTAAGTGACCTTTTTCGGCGTTCCCATTTTTTCCAGTGCAATAATCAGATCTTTCGTCTTGGTGATTTGGAAGAACAAGATAATCGAGGCTGTGATGGCAACGATCTTGGACGTCAACAGCAAACTGTAGCTCAAGCCTTCCTGTTTCAGACTGAGTATCCAGCCTGACCAGAGAACCGTATCACCCGGGTAGAAGAAGCCCTGAATAATAAAAATAAAGAGAACGATCAGCGTAACACCTTTAAAAAATAGACTGCAAAAGCCTTGGAAAACGCCAGCCAGCAATGCAATGACCATACATATCGGAAGAATGGCATATTGATAAGTATATCCCGGTACGATCAGAATGGAGATCAGTACAAAAAATACCCCCAACAGCTTGGTTGTCGGATAAAGCTCAAGAATGGACTTTTTCACTTCACCTGATCTCCCTTCCGGTTCATTTTTTTCGAACGCATATAAATGTCGCCGTAATGCATTTTAGATAGAAACTGTGGGGTCATTTTATATACAATCAAGGAGCTTGCCAGAATAGCCAGCACTTTATCAACAACACCCAACAGCAGTGTTTGCGAAAATACGGCGGTCCAGATCTGCTTGCCCGTTGCCAGCAATGTGGCCATAACGATATCACCACTTTGACCCGTCACTCCACCAAACAAAATGACTTGAATCGGACTGGACGTCGCCGAAGAGACGACGGCAATCAACAGGCCGGAAACGATGATTCTCCAGGGCTTCACCAGCATCCGATACTTGGACAGGTAACCAGCGGTCAATCCGATCGCCATCGATGTGATGGCAAAAGGAATCGACACCGGATTCAGCATCCCGTTCACGACGTTGCCAAGTCCGCCTGTAACCAATCCCACCCACGGTCCAGCTACCATAGCTACTATACATGTACCAATCACATCCAAATAAATCGGCATTTTCAAAATGGTCATAAGCTGATAAGCCACAACATTAATCGCAACCCCGATAGGAATCATCGTAATCGCCAGCAGTGTAAAATCTTTTTTCAGACCCCGCTTCATCGTTGTCCCTCTTTCTATCATTTATTTGGATGAATGTGGTAACTGACATAAGCCGTTCGGCTGCTGTCCATCGTTACGAATCCAACTTGACCGCTCATATAAGGATTCTCATTATCGGTATAATCCAGCAGAAGTTCTCCGTCTACAGAAATAGAAAAACGATTGCCAGCTGCAACGACCGAAACCCGGTATTCCGCACCGTGCCGCCAAATAAAAGGAGCCTCCTGCAAAGTACGCCAATTCGTACCTTCTTTTTTCATCAGAGCTAGATGGCCTTTCTTGAGCACCGCTGCATAACTTCGAGATGCCCCCTGAACCCGAAACAGTACCCCATGGGACGAGCCGATGACCGGACGAATCGCAGCTTCATACGTGTAATCTTTAAAATAATGGGCCCCTGTATAAGCTTCCGCAGATTCACCAGCACCGCTTCCCGTTAGAAGACCGTCCTCCAGCGTCCACAAGCCACGAAGATGAGTCAGCTGTCTGACCTCCTGACGTAATGTCGGCCATACCTCCAGCTTTTCGGAGACAAAAGAGATGTCGATCTCAGGCTCGCCCTGCAATTGAACATTATCAATATAAGCCGTTAATGACTTTGGTTGCCCAAAGATTTCAGCCAGCGGAATCCATTCCACGCCAACCTCCGACAACACGGCTCCCGGGATCGACGGAACCTTCCAGGTCAGCGTCGTCCATTTCTCAATGGGCAGTACGGTTCGCTCCCCGTATACCCGCGTTCCATCCTGAATGTTGTGTACATAAAGACGGGCGGCAACCTGCTCCTCATCTCCTTGCGAAATGTACACACTCATGGAAACGCTTTGTCCTGGATAAAATAGTGGTGTAAAGCTTGGGTCATAACGACTGTCATTAAAATCCTCTGGTGTGTAATACGTCTTGAGATAGGTCCGGTAGCTCTCCCCTCCTACTAACGAGCTTATAGACACTTGAAGAGAACGGTTTCCACTAAAAGCGACCCGATCCGTATTTTTACATACCATCGTCACAGGCAATCCTTGCGGATAATGATTACGGAAGGCATGCGTGGAGCCCGGAAGCTCAAAATCAAAATGTGCGTGTACCCCCGGCTTGTCCGGCAGCTCCTGTCCCAGAAAATACCGTTTGGAAACCGCAACCGTATGTTGTGCAACAGAGGCAATGTCCTGGATGTTTCGGGAGCCCACGACACTGGAAGCGCATACAAAGTCATTGATCGGTGCTGTCCATTGCACACCAATACCGGTTAATCCCGTCAAAATTCCCACGATGGCTCCGACATTGCCGACATTGCAATCTGTGTCCCATCCGCACATGTTTGTAATATTTATAGAATTGGAAAAATCGCCATCGCCATACAACAGCCCCAGCACTACAATGGCTGTATTCGGAATAATGTGGCATATGCCCGGATAACGATCATACCCGTAATGGCTTTGAATATAGCGGAAGCATACCCGCCAGTCCCGCGGATGTTCGTTATGAAAACGGATGATATCCTTGACAACCTCACTGTAGCTGCTGTCTTGAGGAATCGTTGTGAGTGCCCGCTGAATCACTTCTTTTACCGAGGAAGACTCAAACGCCGCAGCACAACAAGCTGCCACAAACCGCCCTCCATAAATCCCGTTCCAGTCATGGGAAACGGATGACATCTTCTCGGCCAGATCCGCTGCTGCGTCTGTATCACCCGGAGCCAGAAACCCCCAGATATCACTAAAAATTTGCCCGCCGATTTGCTCCGCCACCGCCTTCGTATTCTGCTCGAGCGAGCCCGATTGTGGAGCCGTCATTCCGTGCTTCAAATTAAGGTAAGCCGTATGCTCTGTGGATACACCATAGCCTCCCCACCAGAAAAAGCCGTGGCCGTCCGCAATGTAGTTCAACCATACCTTGCCCATATCTTCTGCGGTCACCTTTTGATGAAGAGGCAATTCCGCCAAAGCATGCATAAAAAAAAGCGGTCCATTAATGTCATCATCCGCTGCAAAGTTTTTAAAATCATATATATAATCCGTGATCTCTCCAAAAGCCCGTTCAATCCGTTCATACGTCCAGTTTTCAATATTCGCGCCATGACGCACGCCTATCACTTTACCAAGCCATCCCGCATACACGCGTTCTGCATAATCCGAACGGTAAGTAACCAACCGCAATCCCTCCTTGATTTTCAAAGTTTCATGTCATGCTACTGTGCAGTGGATGGTGCCTCCCACCGCCACGCAACTGCTTCGCTGGTGCAGCACCATTCCGCCTCTTCGTTTTTATATTCATTTATCGAGTTCGGCTGTCCTTATTATAAAGTAAGCGTTATTATTTTGACTTCTCATTAGCGTCCCCAACCTTCTCAAAATCCTCACTTAATCCGTACATTTCACGATATTCTTTCGGAGATGTACGGGTATTCGCCTGAAAAGCACGATAAAACGAAGCCATACTCTGGAATCCACAGTCAAAGCAAATATTCGAGATCAGATCATCGGTGGTGACCAGCCGCTTTTTCACCTCACTCAGCCGAAGCTGAGCAAGATAATCCCGCAGACTTTTGCCTGTGTATTCTCGAAATAAACGGGAGGTCCGGGCCGGTGACCAGCCTACTGACTGTGCTACATCTGTAAGCTGAATATCACTGCCAAAATGCCGGTGCACATATTCGAGCATCTGTCTCAGCTCCCGATACGAATGATTCATTCGTCTCCACTGCTCGCTTGAAATGGAGCTGATGTAATTTCGAAGCAGCATCACACTAATATCAATCAAAATACTGCGTGCCCTGGACAGATATCCTACATCCTGCTGTGACAGCTCTTCATAGATGGTCATCATTCGGGGCTGCAACTGACGGGCAAGGGCTGTCTCCGCTGGAATATGATTCTGAAATTTCTCAGACTGATAGCTATAGGGAAGCAGCAGCTTCTCATCTTCGAGGAGCAGTATGCTTGGGTCGAAATTAATGAAGATAAATGTACTGGGGTCGGCTTCATCAGACTGCGCGATGTGCAGTTCGGTCTGGTTCACGATAAAAATATCTCCCGGGCGCACGGCATAGCGTTTTTGCTCAAAGTAAAAAACGCCGCTGCCTGAAATGCAGCAGCCGACTTCCAGGCTGGTATGCGTATGGAATGGCTCCAGTATGGTTTCCGGTGTCCACTGGAACGCAACGATGGGAATATCGTGGGGATAATCAATGTGTAATTTCAAGTTAGCCACCCCTTTGGTTAAAGCTTAGGTACGGTTTATTTGCAAAAAAGCTTACTGGATGTCTGTATGCTATGTATCCATATAACCGTCATTTTACATTATAGTACACTAAACAAAGGTTATTAATCCCAAAATCCACGGTACATCACGGGTAAACTCCCGAATTATTGATGTATACATTATTGATATATATTCATCATACTAATAAAAACAAAAAACGAACCAAAAACACACCCATATGTTTATGAGTGTGTTTTTGATCCTTATGGAATAACCCGCAACAGATATGAGTTATAACATCGATATTGTTCCCCAATAATAAGTAATATTGGTTTTGGACAACGAATAGATTTATCAGTGAAATTTATAGGTGAGTCTCCTTTCTGGCTAGTTTGCTTAGACAACAAGCGTCAGCAACTTATCTTGTACCAAAACCGATGAGTTTGTTGTTTCAATAACATCCAAATAATCGCCGGTATTCGAGATTATAACTGGAGTGATCGGATTATATCCGGCTTCCTTAATCTTCTCAAGATCAAAATCAATCAATAGATCCCCTTTGTGGACCTGATCTCCTGCCTTAACCCGAGGGGTGAAATATTGCCCTTTTAATTGAACGGTGTTGATTCCAATGTGAATCAATATTTCCCCACCACTCTCAGACAAAATAATTACAGCATGACCCGACTTGAGGATTGTGCCAATCGTACCGTTCACTGGAGATACGGCTTGGCCAACACTCGGAATAATTGCAATCCCTTTCCCCATAGCACCTTCTGCAAAAGCAGGATCGGGAACTTCAGTCAAGGATTTCACATCTCCTGTTAATGGGCTAAGGAGTACCTCTTTCTTCAAGACTTTCGAAACACCTGTAAGGTTGACACTTGCTTCCGGTTGAACAGCCTTTACTTCTACTATAGGAGTTGCGTCACTTGGCTCAGTCACTGCAACAGCTTTTTTGTCTTGGTATCCGAAAAGAATCGTCAGAATCAAACCAATCCCCATAGCGGCGGCAATCCCTATTAAATAATACCCGACAGGTTCAAATGCACCGATTGAAAAAATATTTTGGAAGACAAATGCTGTAGCATACGTATGGAAACCGCCATTAATCGCCCCTCCGACAGCTCCGGCAATAATAACATATGGGATCGTGCGCTTGTAACGCAGCAATATCCCGTATACGGTCGGCTCAGAGACACCGGCTAACACCAGACTTAACGTAGAGGAACCAGCAATTGATTTCAAAGGCTTTTCTTTGGATTTAATGAAAACAGCCAGAGCCACCCCAGCCATCGCGAAGTTAGAGGCTGCCCACATCGCAAGGATTGGATCGGTTCCATTCGTAAGATTTGCCAGAACGATCGGAATAATGCCCCAATGAAGGCCAAAAACAACAAGGAAAAAGATTAACCCGCCGATAACAGCTCCTGTCAACAGCCCGCTTACTCCCATGAGATAATTAATGGCATCTGCTATCGCGTTTCCAACATATACTCCAAATGGGCCAAAGATCATAACAGTGAGCGGTACAATGATGACTAAGGACAATAACGGAACCAAAAACGTCTGCAGCTCTTTATAGATGATTTTCTTTAGATATTTCTCCACGTAAGAGAATATCCAAATAGCTACGAACACCGGAAAGACGGTTGACGAATAATCCATTAGGACTACAGGAATGCCTAGAAATGAAGAAGTATTTCCATTGGCCGATAGCCCCGTAAAATTCGGCTCCATTAATGCTGCACCGATAACTCCACCTACATAAGGATTGACGCCGAATTTGAACGCTGCAGAGACGCCCAGGAATATAGGCAGGAAATAGAAGACGGCATTTGCTGCTGCAGCCAGGATTAGGTAAGTTCCACTTTCTGCAGAGGTCCATCCAAAAGTTGTGAATAAGGTTAGGAAAGCTTTAAGTATCCCCGCCCCCGCCATAGCAGGCAACAGGGGAGATAAACTTCCAGAAATCACTGCAAAAATTCTGGACATGATCTTCTCCTTAGGTTTATCTCCATCCTCGGATGCAGTATTGCCCGCCCCTAGTTTGCTGGTTCTCATAATCTCTTGATATACGTGTGCAACGTCATTTCCGATAACCACTTGAAATTGACCGCCACTTTCTACGACAGTCAGCACTCCTTCTAAGCTTGTCAGCTTCTCTTTATCGGGTACATGATTGTCTTTTAAATTAAATCTCAACCGGGTTGCACAATGGACAAGATTCGTAACATTCTCCTCTCCCCCAATGTTCTGCACGATATCTTTGGCCAGTCTTTCGTACTTCATTTGTGCTCGCTCCTTTAGAACTCATTCTGGTTTATATGAAATAAAAAAAACCTGAATAGGTGATTAAGTACACTGAAAAACAGTACACTTATCACTTATCCAGGCTTTGCCCAACTAATGGTAACAACCCTGCTATTTATTGTAATAGGCTAATCTCTGCTGGTCACACGCCTAATATGGAGCATGAAATAGACCATTTCACCTTCGGTTGTCTCAACTTGATACTCTTCCCGTAAATATGCTCTTACCTTCTCACTGCAGGCAAAAGCTTCAGGATACTTGGCAACGACTTGTTCGTAGAGCTCATCATCCTCAGAAGGAATCGATTCATGACGCATGGTGCGATAAGAAAAATATTTTAAGTGAGTCAAAAAGCGGCTGTAATTTAACGAATTCTCATCTAGCTCAATCCCATAATGAAGTGTTACTATATTAAGAATTCCTTGAACCATCTGGGTAACCATCAAGGTCTGTTCCATTTCCTGACCATCCTGCTGACCATTCACAAAATGCATTGCAATAAAGCCAGCTTCATCCACAGGTAATTTAATTCCAGTTTCCTTTTCAATTAAGTGTAAAGCATGCATTGCCGTGTGATATTCTTTCGGATAGAACTTCTGTATCTCCCAGAGCAGTGCATTCTTGAGACTCAATCCCTGCGCAGAGCGCGTAATTGCATAACTAATATGATCTGTAAGAGCCAGGTAGATATTATTACTAAAGGAAGTGTGTAGATCCTTTACTGCATAACGGATAATTTGGTCTGTCAATTCTAGATGCTTTGGAGGAATCTCACTCAGTAATGTAGATAGCCGCTCAGATAATTCCTTAGTCTCCATCACGAAGGTCTTTTCAATTCTTGATGGATCTATATTTCCACCTGGATTTTTCTGATAGGCTAGTCCCTTTCCAATAACAATGATCTCGGATCGATTCGGCCCTTCAACCAGTGCAACATTATTGTTAAATACTTTTTTAATCCTCATGAGTTCGCCCACTTTATATTTTTTGCTAACAAAAAAAACCTAAACTAATCCTAAACTAAATATAATTTAGCACGGATTGGTTTAGGCTTTGCCTGCGATGCAGTAACAACCCTAATATTAATTGTAGATTTATTATATAAGATGGGGAGAACGTTTTCAACAAAAAAATAATCTCAAATCTGGATTTGGACACCTGTCGCTTAATTTCGGAATTGCATAGCTAAAATATCACCTGAACGAGGTTTAGCTGGCCCTGTAGCTAAGAATTTGTATAATAAATTTTTATTGAAGTCGAGCAAATAAAAAACAGGCTGTCCTTTTTCACCATAGAATAAGATGTGGGTTATATCATCAATTGAGACTAAAACAAGCTTATAATGGCTGTTTTTATAACAATAATCGAAAAAATTTATAACATCTAACAGGATAAAAGTACTTTTTCTATAAGATGCAGTGAGACAATATAATTAACTGGTATTCTCAACTGAATCCCCTTGCTTCATTTCTTATTAGGCAAAAAAATCCCCCAACACACGTATATAGAATAATAGTGTCGAGTTATAATTTCACAGGATTCCTCTTCTAAGCTACATTGTCAACTTGGAGATCTAAACTGCATCGAATACAGACCTATTCCAATATATACCTTGTTACTTATTCTTAGATTGTATAATAAAAAATATAATACATAAAATAAGAGCAATCACAGATAAATTTGCTGGCATTCTCGAGTAATCTTCAGCCTTATTTATGTAGTATATCAAGCTCACACCTGTCGTAATACATATGCCAATCAGAACATAAGACGATCGCAGAGCGCATTTAAAGCAGGTTCATGAGGATCGAAAAGCAAAGACCATACAAAGAGTGGATGAGTCGATTAGACGGCTTGTAAAAGCCAAAGAGGGCATCAATTTTAATAGTGTGGCAACTGATTCTGGCGTAAGCAAGGCAACGCTCTATAACAATCCTGAGATACGTGTGCGCATTGAATCGCTTCGTCAGCAGCAAGCTCAAGTGCCGACACCAAAACAAATCAAGCGAGAGATGGATGAAAACAATAAGGACGCCATCATTGCTTCGCTAAAACGTAAGATGAAGAAGCTCGAAGAAGAAAATAAAAAGTTGCGAGAACAACTTAAGTTTTCCTATGCGGAGGTATATCAAAAGATTTGAGGGAATGTCTGTTACCTTATTAAGCTCCCTCGAAATGATTAAGTTTTCTCACTCAAACCTAGAATCTTGTACGCAAAAAACTCTTGTCCACGATATGGGCGGCAAGAGTTTTTGCTTTTGGCAGTTGCGAGTTACCAGGCATAAACGCCCTTCTCATCCAAGAATTCGCCGTTATGACGTTTGCCATCTGTCGCATAACCCACTATAATCGCAGCGGCGGCTTCTTTCGATTTACCGCCTGCGGCATTTCCATTAAGATCTGTTGAGGTGAATCCAGGCGTTACCGCGAATACTTGAGCGCTACTGTTTTTGACTTCATAAGCCATTGAAAGTGTCATGGCATTGTTGGCCGTTTTAGATGAGTTATAATCGAATGCGTTTAAAGTAAATTCAGCATTTTGCATATGGTCCAGAGAAGCCATGTCGGTCGATACATTGACGATTGTACCTTCGTTATCTTTGATTAACGGGAACAAGCGCTGGTTCAAACGGAAGGTCCCGAAAAAGTTAACTTCGAAGGCATTCCGCAGATCTTCCTCTTTGGTATCCGTAAAAGAACGGGAGAAAGCGCCAGGCATACCAGCGTTATTGATCAGAAGCTTCAAGTCCGGATAATTCTTGTTGATCGTATCGGCTGCCTGTTCGATGGTTTTCAATTCACCCATGTCGATTTGTACAAATTCTACGTCTAACCCCTTGGAAGTTAACTCGGAAACGGCTGCTTCACCCCGTTCGGTACTGCGTGCGCCAAGGATGACTTTCCAGCCTGCTTCACCTAACTGCTTAACGATTTCAATTCCGATTCCTTTATTTGCTCCGGTTACAAAGGCGGTCTTTTTCATGCGAATCCTTCTTTCCCTAATTTGATTTTTCTTTAACGATTTATAAGTTACTATGCTACACTAAGTGTAGGTCAACAATTAATTTTTTATAAAAGAGGGTAAGTATGTTAACGATTGGAGAAGTGGCGAAGGAAGTCGGGATCAATATTGGAGCGATCCGCTTTTACGAAAGAAAGGGACTGTTAAAACCTGCTGCCCGAAGCGAGCAGAATAACCGTCTTTATACGGATGATGATCTGAGTTGGCTGGTTTTTATCAAATGTCTACGCGAAACCGGGATGAGTGTGGAGGACATCAAAAAGTATTATGATAAGGTGAACGAAGGAACCTCAACCCTGCCGGAGAGAATCAAACTAATTGAAGATCAAAAGCAAAAGCTGCTGAAAGATATTGAGGAGAAGGAAGCGCAGCTCGTTCATTTGGAAGAAAAACTGAAGCGCTATTATCGCGGGGAAAATTATTAATATAAGCTGGGTCATATAGACTAAATTTTGAATCTCATGTAAGAGCAAACACCCTAATGATGTTATCCGCATAGGAATGCCGAAACGTTATCTTCCGAAACCCATCCGTTCGCCGCCGTCAGCGTTGCATCGATTTCTTCGTCCGTATGCGCAGTGGGCAGGAACCATGGATAGGCGATTGAAAAGATGCTGTCACTCAGTCGATTCACCGCGGCGTTCACGACTCGAACGGGATTTTCGGATGTCTTCTTCCTCCAAGTCCATTGGTAAGTTTTTGTTGTTTTCGTATGAAAAATATGCCAGTGATTGTAATCGAAATCAATATCTGATTATGGTTCATTGACGTAATCTGCCCGTTCGTATAGCTAAATGAATGAAGCATCGTCAATCTAATACTTTATTTTTCAGTCTACGACTTTATTTGCCTAGTCTATCACCCCGATGAATTGTGCATACATCGGGACTATTTTCATTAACCGAAACCTTGCTTTTCAAAGAGTTCCGGTCCTTTTCTGCATTTAGTGCCGCCTTCATATAATTATTAGGTGATACGAAGGAGATGATTTTAATATTTCCGAAACATGATTTCGACCGCATCGGATGCGTTTTCCCGACTCTTACCTCTCACCTGTATGTTATCGTCCAACATTAACGATCTTCTTGATCCATGCTGGCTCACTCGTCGCCGCCCGCACAAGGCAGTCGGCACAGTCTGCAAAGGGCAGCGGCCGGAGTGGAGAGATGCGAGCCGATGGACCTGCTGTATAGTTCAGATTGCCATCCGCGTATTTAAGCACTGACGCTCGTACAATTACCCAATCCAAATCACTCCGTATTACTGCATGCTCGGCAATCGCCTTATCCTCGATCGCCTTCCAATAGATTCGGCGCATCAAGCCTACTGCCCACCGATTGACTGCAGAAAGTTCTTTTCCGTCGCTCAAATTAATGCCACTCTGCATGACTAGGCGCTTAACGCCAGCTCGCTGACAGGCCGCAAGTATATTCGGGATTCCCTCCGACATGACGGTGCCCGGTGAGAGGTTTGCCGTCATAACATTCTTTGCTGCCCTGATATTCAGAAAACCCTTCTTGGCACTATCCGGCGAGAAGTTACTTGGCGGGCCTATGCAGCTGATTACGGCTTCAGTACCGGCTATGGCTTTTTCCATGCTCGAGGCATCGAATACGTCCCCCTTCCGGGTTCGGATAGCTCGTCCCATTTGGGTAATGGGTCTTGAAGTCACATTTATCCCAAAAACGTTATTGTCCGTTACTACATTGAAAAAGAAGCCAATCGTTATGACCAGCCATCACATCCACTTCTCAGCATGTTTTTTAATTAATGAAATCATACTTTTCATTGATGGTGAAAGCCATTTATCTTTATGGTATGCCAGGTACGTAGACACTGCAGTAAGATCATATTCGACCTCTTCCCCGAGTAGTTTATGGTTCTCCAATTCCTCTTGTACCGAAAAATAAGGGACCATAGAAATTCCTAAACCACTCCTGACACATTGTTTAATCGCTTCGATGTTCTGAAACTCCAGACTTTCTTTAACTTTCATCTTCTTGTAATGGAGATAATCATTAAAAACAGCCTTATAACTGCAACTACGTTCGGTATAAAGTACAGCCCCCAGTTCCAGATTCATTTCAAGAGGCGGGCTGATGATCACCATTTTTTCTCTCACCAGCTGTTCACAGTGGAGTTCAGGCATTTTCCATCCATCACTTTCTAATACCAATGCAATATCGATTTCTCCTGTTTGAAGATTGGCCATAATGTCGTGGAAATCAATTGACTTGAGGGATAAATTCACATTTCGATATACGTTTTTATACTCGACAAGAAGAGATGGGACGCGATGAATCATAAGTGATTCCGATACACCTAGCGTAAGGTCACCAGTAGGTTCGTTGTCTGTCGTTAAAGCTTGATCATATAATTCAATGATTTTTAAAGCGTAAGGAAGAAACTGCTCTCCGTAATGGGTTAGCACGACTTTTTTACCCAAACGATCAAAAATAGGTTTTCCGACCTCAGCTTCCAACTCCTTGATATGTGCAGTGACGGAGGACTGGGCGTAACCTAGATGCTCAGCAGCTTTTTTAAATCCGCCTTTTTCAACAATAGTCTTCAGGGTTATGAGATGACGAAGCTCCACGGTTTCACACCTTTGTGTTTAAATTTATTACATGTACGACACTACAGTTCATTATTAATGAACGTTTAATTCTAATATATCAATTTTACTGCACATAAACTCTGATTTATAATATACCTATCTGCAGATAATATTCAACCTAAGTTCATCGGAGGATGTGATCATGATTAACACAAATATTATAGGGGTGTCTAAACATTAGACTCGAGTAGGAGTTGCACCAATGACACGCACGGGCGCAACTTCTGAAGGTCTTGCGACTGAACAAATGATTTCATATTATTCTTCACATTTACTCGTCACTAATGCGTTATATAGCCAATGCTATTTTAACCAACCAGGAATAGTTAACTACAAGCACATTCATGGAAAAAGGATGTGGAAACTGTCCATCTGGAAGGTGCGAAAAATATTTGTTCAAATTGACCATACAGGAGCCCTTTCTCATGGGAAGCGTTTTGTACAAGGAACTATAGCTCCATCTGCTCTACAATCAATTTTACTAGATTAGTTCCTTACTGCAACAATGAGCGTACTGATGAAAATGGAAACAGAGTACGTCTTTTGGTTTGTTCGACCCTTATCTATCAAGGTGTCATAGGATGGAAATCTACGAACCCGAACTCTACAAAGGAGCGTGAATTAAAAAAATGAACGACACAGCCAAGAAGAAGATAATTGAACACTTCCTTAGCCTTTATGGGCAAGGTCGATGGGGTGACCCTCAGAATACGGAGCCGTTGAACGTACTTCTCGACATGCTCACCGATGATGTCGAGTGGTGGATGAGCGGACTTCCACACCCCGGGTTCGTTTCTAAGGATAAATTCCGATTGATGCTGGCCCCGCTGGACAACATTACTGACGGGCCACTTCAGATCGTCCCTACCGGTTGGACCATCCAAGGGGACCGTGTCGCAGTGGAAGCCTACTCAACAATGAAGTTGAAGAGTGGACGTCGCTATCAGAACCATTATCATTTTCTCTTTGAGCTCCGGGGCGATAAAATCGCCGTCTACCACGAGCATCACGACACGGCTCACGTTAACGACGTATTAGTCAATCTCACGGATGACGCCGAGAAATAAAGCAGCTTATATGGTGACGGGATTGATTTAGGGCTCCGCAGGAGGAAGTATTAAACAAAAGTGGAATGATAGCGTAGTAGAATAACCGATCGTCACCTGCGCTATTAATTGTAACTAGGATAGCATCGCTACGCTCCTTATATAGTCCACTCGGGGCCACAGCGAAGTGAGTCCCTCCACTCAACCATTAAAGTTTATTAGATAATTATCTAATCGGCCAAGTATCCAAGTTCTTGTCATTGAGTTACGACAAGAACTTATATACTTCAAATCATGACCACCCGTCCAACGGGTGGTTTGCTCTTGGGGTATAACCCCCTGTTGCCAAACTGCGCCTAAAGACGCTAGCCTGACCACAAATCTGTTCAGGCTCAGTGTTATTTGTCACTTTCACTTACCAGTCAAACTGGTTTATTTCTTTTTGTTCTTGTTGCTGCTGAACGGATCTTCATACTCTTTTACACTCAGCTTATCTATGGCTTGATCATGTGCTTCTTGTTCACGAATGTATTTCGCTACGGTTGCTTCGTTTAAGCCCACTGTACTTACATAATATCCTTCTGCCCAGAATTCCCGATTCCCATATTTATACTTTAACTGCGCATGCTTCTCAAAGATCATTAACGAACTTTTCCCTTTTAGATATCCCATAAATGCTGATACAGATATCTTTGGCGGAATTGCTACCAACATGTGTACATGATCTGGCATCATATGACCTTCCAGAATTTCCACGCCCTTGTACTTACGTAAGCGTTTAAAGATTTCAATTAAGTCTTTTCTTACTTGATTATAGATCTCTTTCCGTCTATACTTCGGGGTGAATACAATCTGGTATTTGCACATCCACTTTGTGTGAGCTAAACTATAGCTCTTGTTTGCCATCGAAGACCATTCCTTTCTCTTGAGCCTGAACATCTCAATTGTATCGGAATGGTCTTGTTGGTCAAACCCTCGATCCCTCCACCCGCATAGCGGGTGGTTTTTTGTTTCGCGCGTTTCACGCACTCAACTGGCTAAAGCCTAAACAAAAAATCCGCATATTATGCGACTTTTAAAGCAATCATGTTCTTGTCGTTGGACAATTGGCCACCTACTCACCTGGCTGAAGGCTACCGCCATATTTTTCCGTCTAGCTAACCATAAGCCCCCTTTCAAACCACTCCTTTTGGCCACTAACCCATTCATTAGAACAAGCGTTCCAGAGGATACGCGAAAGATGAATTCCTGTAGGGTTTCCGCGTTCAAGGAGTCGCAGGCATAGGCAAGCATGAGGAACTGCTGGAAAGCTGCACGGTCTACAAGGAGATATTTGACTCCCAGCTAACAGAAAAGGAGGCCGACAACGTATGAAAGCCAAGACAAATAAAAAGCAGCAAGCGCCAGTAAATACCTTTGAGACAGAGGATGTTCCAAAAAACACAAAAGCAACGATTAAAAGCTCCATAGAGGCGGTTTGCAGTTTCATAATCGCGTTCAGAAATCATTGGAAGCTCTCCCTTCTTCTTTCTGAGATAGTTGGATGGTGATGAGTGAAACCTCAATTTGCTCATAAAGTAGAATTTTTAAGTCATCCGAAGCATAGGTGGTAATCGTTGCATTAACTAGCCCCCCATACTGCGGGTATTTTACTATCAGCTTTCGGATGAAATCCAGTTTATGATCAACATCTTCTTGAGTTAACTCTTCCTCTGTCACGGTAAATACTGGGCTTTCATTCATTTTAAAAAGCATCCAAATATCAAAGGCTTCCCGGCACTTGACCCATTCGCTAAAATCATCTTCTTCAAAGAACTGATAAATGGATGTTGAAATTTCCCCGGACTCAAGTAAACGAGAGATGAGTGGAGCCCACAAATCTAAGATTCGGTCCCAATCTAGTTCCATCGGTTTTATGGCGGTTTGAACATCCTCTCCCTCAACAAAATCCACCACCCGTTGAAATGGAGTTTGTTCCATGGCTATCCATTCGAGCGGGAACAAAAATGGTTTTTGTGGAGAAAACATCGAATTGGCTATCAGATACAGGGCATCTGGATGCTGAAATCCGTGTTCTTTTCCTTTTTTCCAAATTGACTCCTTAAAGGTCTTTTTCGGGCGTGACCAGAACATGGCGATAAAGTGATTGCTACGGTATTCAAAGTCCGTTCGGATATTCCCAATTACCAGTTTTGCCAGGTAATCATGGGACTTGCTTGTACGCTGGATACGGTGCATTAACCGTTTGATATTTTTCTTTTTTTCTGGGTCTTTGGCAATGCTGACTTTTTCCAGTACACTCATCATTCGGGTATAGCCACGTCTTTCCTCACTGAACTGTTCCTCAATATCTTTAAGATTTTTCTAACCCATCCATGGTTTCGCTGGACAGCAAATAGCTCACCCCCTGCTAAACGTTTCGTTATTGTTTTTTCCTTCTATCTGTCTACACTTGTGAGGTTTTGTCGATGGGAACGCAATCCGTTAGAGCTTCGGCGTTAAACACTTCCTGCGCAATCCGCTCTTTGTTTTGTAATAAAAAAGTAAGCAATTCCTTTGTTTTTAGAACCTGAAATTCGGATAGAAATAAAGCAAGCTGTCTCTCTGTAATTTTCTGTTTGGTAATAATAGAAGTCTTCTGACTCCAGCCATGACGCAAGGACCATTCATAAAATTCCGTCGCGAGATGAATGTTAAACTTGGGATAGGTCCTCTTAAAATCAATAAAGATTTTATAACCTTCTGGGTCCAAATCCCCCGCATATCGCACGTTAACGCCGCCCGGGTTGGAAAGCATATCCTCAATATATTCAAAGTTTCCTATTATTCGGAATCCAGCTCCAAAGATAAGGAGTTCCGGCTTACACTCGAAAGGCCACTTCTTTTCATAGATTAGCTGTTTACAGGTATTAAAGGTAGATAATCCCTCTAGCACCAGTACCTCTTGCACAGTAACCACTGTTGGGTTTTTAAAGTATACAAAAGGCTCCCGAACTGGATAACACACTAAGTCATCCAACGTAACCTTTAACCGTTTGAGGAAAGACTTCCCCTCTTTACTGCCTAGCCATTTTTCCTTTTCTTCTTTTTCGTTCCAAGGAGATAACCAGGAAAATAAATGAAGTGAACGCTCCTCCCTGGATATCGGCGTTCGTAGATGCCTTTTCTTCATAAAAGCGTGGATAATTTTTATTTTCCGCCATTCATCTTCTGTTTGTAACTGGGGGCTCGACCGGTAATACGATAAATCTAGCAGGTCGGATACTTCGACATACTGGTCGTATGACCAACTTTGGAGCTCCTTGTTGTTTCTAAACCAATACCACTCTCTTAGGAGCTTAGGCCCTTTTTTTATAACCCGTGCCGTTCTAGGAATCTCTAATACTCCATCATTAAGCAATTGGTCAATTATCAAAGAAAAAAGTTGAAATCCACCTCCCGCTTGGTATCTATTTATATCGTGAAAAGCACGAATCACTTCTTTTTCTATTGCAAACATACTAACCTTTTTCCTACTCCCTATTCTTAATCTTTGGGATAAATTATCTAATAGATAGCTAATTATTTCTTCCTTCTTCATTGGCCCCCCTTAAAAAGTACGCCGACGTCGAATACTATATCTCCATATTTATAACTACCTAAGGAATAAAACAAAGTAAAAAACTCATAAAATGATAGATTTATTATCATCTTTACCAGGAAGTTAAACATTTATTTATTCTTTCTTTTCAGTATCAATTTCTTTTTAGGCATTTCTTCTCCTCAGGAATTACACTAATAAACGAGTTTTCCTTGAGTTTCAGGATACGTAAAAACGCCAAATAGCCCCTATCTATAAATCAGATGGGAGAAGAGCTAGAATATATCCAAGTTTGAAAAAGTGGCAACAAGGAAATCAAGTGCTTTTCGAACAATATCCAGGAATTGGGGAAACTGAACAAACAGGTACATCAAATAGTGGAACAGAAACAAACTGTTTCCTTGGCTGTCAAATCCCACTCAAAATTATCGTACTTTCTTTCGCACTCGCAGTGTGTTGTTGAAGAGCCAATTCTTTCGCCTAGTTATAAGCGATGAATTGATCTATCACCCTTCTAGATCGTTGTGGATCCGATCCACTCTTTTTGCATACGAGAAACCTCTCCCGCAGATCTTAACTATGGTGACTGCTTGCGGAAACAGGCTCTTAGGCAGCAATTTTGCCTGCTGCATAGAATCGAATCCCAAACTAGGAATTCATCTGTGATTTTACTTTTATTGGTTAGTTCGATCTTTCAATCTGTTTCTTTTCCAATATCTCCATGTTGTTTTGAATAATAAGTCTCTGAGCACCACTTAATTTGAGGCTCTCTATTCTTTTCATAAATTTTTATTAGTTGGTTTAAAACAAAAATCTTTTGTACAATATTTTCACAAAAAAAATTAAGCTGCCGATAATAAAAATTAATATCTTTTTGATAAGCCTGGCAATCCTTTTGATTCCTCTCATACACATCAAGAAGTTGGAATAGACAATTTACATTAATCTAATATTTCTCAGAAATTAATAAACAAAATGAAAACAGATTGACACTTTTTAACCCCGGCCTAACAAATACAATCTAAAACAGGTTTGCTAATTATCTAAATATCCTCGAAAGCTAAAGACAAACTTTGCCTGAGTATCGACGGATCTTCCAAAAAGCAGAAAAAGATTTGAATGAGGGTAACACTTTCCCAAAAACGGGTTATCATTTCACCTACTATTCATAACTTAAAAACAGCCTCGATATAGGAGCTTTTATCGAGACTGTTTATGTTAGATATTAAATTCCTGTAGGTAAGAATGTATATAACAAAATTTTATTATAGTCGAGCAAAGGTGATTTTCCCTTTAGATAATGTTTGTCTCACTTCTTGTTATAAAAAATATACTGTCCTTTTTCACCATAAAATAAGAAAACTTAGATTAATCATTAACAGATAATTTTGTATTTACTTAGCCTTAATTCCCGATTTTATTGGGTTTTCGGGGACATTGACTGTCTCATTTAGATGGTATAAACAGTCTCATTTAATAATATAATTAGTCTCAATTGATGATATAACCCACATAAGAAAACTTAGATCAATCATTAACACGCTGTCTCATCGCCTCAAATAATAGCACCGTAGAAGCCATCGCTGCATTTAGCGATTCCGCTTGCCCCTGCATCGGGATGAACACCGATTCATTGACCATGCGTGCGGTGGCATCGGAAATGCCTTGGCCCTCGTTGCCAATTACGAGCCAGGTGGATGCACGCAAATCCACGTCATAGCATGACAGGCTGGCATCCAGCGAGGTGCTGATCAAGCGGGCCCCCTTGCTTTGCGCCTGCGGCAATAGCTCTTCCAGGCTGCCCTCAATCACGGGCAAGTGAAACAACGATCCCATGGTGGAGCGGATCGTTTTGGGATTATACAGGTCGGCGCAGCCATGACCCAGAATAACGCCAGCAGCTCCGGCGGCGTCCGCACTGCGGATGATGGTGCCTACATTGCCGGGGTCCTGCACCCCGTCCAGCACCATCACGAGCGCATCTGGCTGCTCCAGCAATGCCGCGAATGCGCTGGGCTCCTCCTTACGCACGATGGCGAAGACGGACTGCGGCGTCTTCGTGTCGGTGCATTTGGCAATGACCGCCGCCGACACGGGAATCCATTCCATCGGCTGGTCAGCTTGATCCAGGCCATTCAGCTCAGCGGGAATGCCCTTGTCCAAATCATAAGCGACGCTTTCAACAGCCGCGTCTGAACGCAGCGCTTCCTGCACCAGATGAATACCCTCGACAATATATTTATGCTGCCGGGTGCGATGCTTTTTCTCCAGCAGCTGCGCCCATTCTTTTACACGGGCATTGTTCGGTGAAATGATTTCCATACGTTATCCGTCCGTTTCTTTAAAAATAAATGAAGCTTCACTTGTGCTTAAATACCAAGCCTCTGCTATGCAGCAAAAGCTAGCTCCAGCTTGGCCAGATCATCTTTATGACCCACAATGACCAGCACATCCCCCGCCTCCAGCCGATCTTCCGCATAAGGTGAGATGTTCATTTCCTGATTTCTGCGAATCGCCATCACATTGCAGCCGAAGCGTGCGCGTATATCGAGCTCCTTGAGATTTTTTCCAATCATAGAATCGGCGGCTTTCATCTCCAGGATACTGTAGTCCTTGGACAGCTCGATATAATCCAAAATATTGGGAGAGGTCAAATGATGGGCTACCCGCAGCCCCATATCCCGTTCAGGATAAACAACTTTATCTGCCCCAATCTTGCTCAGCACTTTCCCGTGTAGTTCATTTTGCGCTTTGACCACTAGAGCCGGTACACCCATGTCCTTAAGGATCAATGTCGTCAGAATACTGGCTTGAATATCTTCGCCAATCGCGACTACAATCACGTCAAAATTACGAATACCCAGCGCTCGCAGCGCTTCCTCATCCGTCGAATCGGCAGACACGGCATGCGTCACAATATTTGACATCTCCTGTGTACGCTGCTCGTCCGAGTCAATAGCCAGTACATCAAACCCCATCTCACTCAGTGCGGTGGCAACACTGGAACCAAAACGCCCCATGCCGATGACCGCATACTGTTTTTTTGCCATTCCTTCTTAACCTCCCGATCACCATTCTGTCCGTCATAGTATAGCATAACACGCTACAAACATAAATTTTGGCATGCTTATGCCAAATGCTTCTTCATGTATACCTCTCTGTAGCGCAAGCCATAATACACCTGATAACTACTACAAACATACGGGAGGTACACATGCCCATTACACTGGATTTACGACAAGCGATTGTTCACAAAGTTCACGGCAAATCAGAAGCTGATCTTACAGATATGATTATGGGGTCAGTGGATGGACCAGAGGCTGCTTTGCCTGGATTGGGTGTCATTCTTGAGGTCGCCTGGAAGCACATGAGCCCTAACCAGCAGCAGGAGTTCGTCCATTTGGCGCATGAACAAATTGATAAAATCAAACCCGTCCCATTAACCTAGTTCCTACGGTGCAAATTCTTGTTTATGTTCAGCCATGCTCATGATTCTGCTCTTATCCGAAAATGACAATAGTCCACTCGCCGTAACCTTGAGTGGACTATTCGTTGTGTAGATCAAAATGGCAGAGATCAGTCTGCGATGCTGATTAAACCTTATGGAGCCATCTCCAAAAACTTGGCTGACGGATTTTTCTCCATAGCGGTACGCATAGCATATTCGTTTTCGAACAAGGCGACATAATTACCTTTTTTATCTTTTACCAGCGTAGAGTTAATACGGAATTTGCTCGGATCAATCTGCTCATCCACGATCCAGCGTGCAAATTGGAATGGCATACGCTGAAGCTGTACGTCTACTCCGTATTCGCCCTTCATGCGATATTCAAATACTTCAAATTGCAGTTGGCCGACAACACCCAGTAGCGTATCGTCGAAGCTTACCGTACGGAACACCTGAATCGTACCTTCCTCGGTTAGCTGATCAATCCCCTTCTGATACTGCTTGTGCTTCAAAGCATTTTTCACAGTAACCTTGGCGAAAATCTCAGGCGAGAAGGTCGGCAATTCATCAAATACGATCTCGCTGCCTTGACTGAGTGAATCGCCAATACGGAAAATACCCGGATCAAACAATCCAATAATATCGCCCGGGAAAGCTTCCTCGACAATATCACGATCCTGTGCCAGAAACTGCTGCGGTTGGGACAGCTTAATCTCTTTGCCCATCCGAACATGCTTAACACTCATCCCGCGTTGGAACTTACCAGACACAATGCGCAAAAATGCGATACGGTCGCGGTGAGCCGGGTTCATGTTAGCTTGAATTTTAAATACATAGCCGGTAAATTTCTCGTTCGTTGGCTCGATTTCCCCCGCTGTGCTGCGACGCGGCTCCGGTTTAGGAGCAAGCTGGAGAAAGTTTTCCAGGAACGTCTGCACACCAAAATTGTTGATCGCACTACCGAAGAAAACAGGTGTTAATTCTCCGCGCTGTACTTTCTCCATGTCAAAAGGATCGCCCGCTACATCAAGTAGCTCCAAATCCTGACACAATTGGTCATGCAGATATTCCCCCGCCATCTCGCGAATGATCGAATCATTGTAATCCTCCACTTTTTGTACCTTAATCGTGGAATGATCGTCTCCCTGAAACAACTCGACCTGATTCTTGACACGGTCGTAGACACCACACAGATCCCGCCCTGTTCCAATCGGCCAGTTCATAGGAACCGAACGGATACCAAGCACCTGCTCCAGTTCTTCCATCAGATCAAAGGGGCTGCGTCCCTCACGGTCCAGCTTGTTAATAAATGTGAAAATCGGAATTCCGCGCTTCGCACAAACTTGAAACAGCTTGATCGTTTGCGCTTCCACACCTTTCGCCACGTCAATCAGCATGACCGCGCTATCTGCGGCTGTCAACGTGCGATACGTGTCTTCACTGAAATCCTGGTGACCCGGGGTATCCAGAATATTAATACGATGTCCCATAAAATCAAATTGCATAACCGAGGATGTAACCGAAATCCCCCGCTGCTTTTCTATTTCCATCCAGTCACTCGTCGCATGCTTGCTTGCTTTACGTGCTTTGACTGTACCCGCAAGACGGATTGCGCCCCCGAACAGCAGCAGCTTTTCCGTCAATGTTGTTTTCCCCGCATCTGGGTGAGAAATAATCGCAAACGTGCGCCGTTTGTCAACTTCCTGTTGAAGTATATCTGTCGTTTTACTCATTTCACATATCCCTTCATGATCAAATCCATTGCATTCGTTGCTCAAGCTATTCATAAAAAGGCCATGATACACGCCTGATTTCATCACCATATTCATTATAAATACGATCTTATTTACATGTTTTAGCCTGCCTTTTAACTTATAATCAGTTGCAAACTGAAAACCTGAGACTAAGCTATTATAGCATACTCCGAACGCAAAGCATCCCCTTACATCCTGAACAGGACATAGGGGGATGCTGGACAAATCGGGATTACTGAGCGCCGCCTACCCGCCAGATGACATTATCTTCATCCTGACCGCTAACCGGCCACCACTTGAAGCCATCCTGCTCCAATAGCTTGTGGGCACCTTCCGGTCCCCATGAGCCTGCAGCATAGGTTTCCAGCGTATCCGGGGTTTGCTGCCATGCCTTGGCGATTCGATCGACGAATCCCCAAGCTGTGGCAACCTCATCCCAACGCGTGAAGTACGTCGAGTCACCCTCAATCGCGTCCATCAGCAACCGTTCGTAAGCCTCGGGCGAGTTGATTCCCACCATGCAGCTTTGGCAAAAATCCATAGCCAGCGGCTCGATATCTGATTCGGAGCCAGGCTTCTTGGCATTGATTTTAATGTAAATGCCCTCCATTGGATTGACTCGAATGACGAGCAGGTTCGGCTCCAGCTTATGCTTTTGACCGAGATATACATTTGTCGGCATGCTCTTGAACTCCACAACGATCTCCGTTGTTTTGACAGGGAGACGTTTGCCCGTGCGAATATAGAACGGCACGCCCGCCCAACGGAAATTATCTACAAACACGCGAGAAGCAAAATAAGTCTCTGTGTTCGACTGTGGATCAACCTTGTCCTCTTCACGATATCCAGGCAGCTGCTGACCGCGATAGCTACCTTCTGTGTATTGGCCACGTACCACATTGGTTTGCACATCCTCAGTCGATTCAAAAGGACGCAGCGAGCGCAACACCTTTACCTTTTCATCACGGATATCCTCAGGCAGCAAACGACTAGGCGGTTCCATCGCAATCATCGTCAGCATTTGCAGCATATGATTCTGTCCCATATCGCGCAAGGCTCCGGAATGATCGTAGTAACCTCCGCGTTCTTCCACGCCTACCGTTTCACTAAGTGTAATTTGCACATTGGCAATATGCTTATTATTCCACAATGGTTCAAAGAAAGCGTTGGCGAACCGGATCACCTCGATATTTTGTACCATTTCCTTGCCCAGATAGTGGTCGATCCGATAAATCTCTTCTTCGGCAAATACTTCACGTATTTCAACGTTCAACTCTTTTGCGGATTCGAGGTTATAACCGAATGGCTTCTCAATGACAAGACGATTCCAGCCTTTCCCATCCAGCATACCGCCTTCTTTCAGGCTCTTCGACACGTTACCGAATAGTTCAGGAGCCAAAGCCAAATAAAACAGCCGATTTCCCGGAATGTTAAACTTGTTCTCGATAGACTCTGTCTGCCGTCTCAGCTCATGGAAGCCTTCAACATTGTTGATATCCAGCGATTTATATTCAAAATGCTCGGCAAACGCCTGCCATTCTTGATCATTTTCTGCCTTGTAGCGACTAAACTCCTGTATGGAAGCGTACAAGTCATTACGGAATTCTTCCTCTGTGCGAGGGCGTCTTGCTACACCAATAACGGCGAAATCTTCAGCAAGCTTTCCTTCACGGTACAAGCTGTAAATCGCAGGAAATAGCTTACGGCGAGCCAAATCGCCAGTAGCACCAAAAATAAACAAAACTGCACCTTGTGTCACAACAGATTCTTTAACAGGTATGTCAGCCATGAAGTACCTCATTCTTCCCATGTCAAGATTCCGCAATCCACAATCCTCGAAATCCGCATGTAGTATTGTGTATATTTAAACAAGATCATACTTGATTTTCGAAAAACATGGAACTAAAGATTTGATGACATTTTATCATATTCTACATGGATAAGCCATCCGATCAATCATAAATTTACCTTATAAGTCAGTATTCTATCGTAATGAGCGGAAATCCAAGTGTGATACGTGTATCCTGCTCTTCCCCATCTTCATGCACAGCCATCTGCATATGTACCTGATGTTCACCGCTTTGAATGCTTAACGGCAGCTCAGGAGCTTCATAGGATACAGCCAGCGTAGTTGCATCTGTGTATCTTTCCTTGGCCTGCATGGAAAGGTCTCTGGCTAAGCTCTCCTCTGTCAGCTTCAACAACTGGCTCACGGATTTCCCGGAATGTAGTGAACGCTGAACGGTCGTGTTCCACTGCGCTTGTACTCCCACGGACTTTAATAGCGCAGCACAGAGCTTATGAGCCTGGATCAGTTGCTCACGTCCTGCATCGCTACTGTCCAGTTGAACAACCACATACCATTGCTTAGCCTGCCGTTCCATCATGTTTAAGCGCATATTAAGGCTTTCACTTTCACTGTCACGAACAGAACGATATACCGTGTGACCATTTTCCACGAGCTTGTTTACAGCAGGCATATTCAGTTGATCGGCTATCTGTGCCGCTATAACCTCTGGATTTTCACCGTTAGCAGTCCAATCCCCTTGCCATTTCACAACCAGCTTATCCAGCGTGCCGGGGGCCTGATCCGAGACGGTTAACAACGAACGCAATGCTTCTTCTGCCTCACGGGAATCATATCGAGTCGTCTGAAGTGCTCCATAACGCCAGCCAGCCAGTACCAGCACCGCTCCCAAAACTACAATAGCAAACATCCCTTTTTTTATCATCCCTGCTTTTAGCATCGTCATTCCTCCCGCTTCGTAACCATCCGTTTCCAAATACGATCTGAATGCCTTCTTCTTGGGCTGGTTTGAAATCTATAAATCTATCAATAGCATTCCCATTACCGGAGGTTCTATACGTCGCAAAAATGAAGCAATGCCTTTTAAAATATTCATCTGCCTACTGGGTGTTCGACCATACATCGTAGGCACCGTGAGAATAAACTAGGATCACAACGCATCTTATCCCAAAAGAGGTGAAAACATGTTTCCCATTTACCCTATAACTGAAACCGGCGTAGCACCTTATGGCGGTCAGATGGTATGTGCAGTTATGCGTGATGGTACGAGGTACGTCGGCATCTTAAGCGGGTGTAGTAAAGGCAAGTTGATGTTGAACGGATACCCTTCCTCCTCGCCCGGCAGCCTTTATTCCGGAAGCTATAGCAACAAGGAGAAACAACAAGACAAGAAGGTATCCTCTAAAAAGAAAAAAAGAAATTCCAAAAACAAAGCAAATCCTTCTGCGAAGCTAAATTCCTTAGTTAGACCAGCCAACCGGGTTCTAAGCCCATTCTATCCTTATGACACAGGAGGATTGGGCTACGGTGGATATGGATATGGTGGATATGGATATGGTGGACCAGGGTATGGCAGCGGATATGGTCGATATGGCAGATATGGATACGGGGCAGGGTTGGCGCTTGATTTGGCCTTAATCGCCTTTTTGTTCCTACTTATTATCTAAAGATTGTGAATATAACGAAAAAACCGGAAGACTCATTTGGTCCTCCGGTTCTTTGTCTTCGTCTCTCTACATTTTACTCTGCTAATCCGTTTTTGTAGGCGTAGATGGCCGCCTGTGTGCGATCCTCCACACCTAGTTTGGCCAGCAGGTTGGTGACATGGAATTTTACCGTCTTGATCCCGATAATCAGCTCATCTGCGATATCCTGATTGGATTTTCCTTGTGCCAATAACCGGAGTACCTCCATTTCTCGATCCGTCAGCTCCGCATGCGCGGGTGCCTCAGCCTGTGGCTGGCGGAATCGATTCATCATCTTGGAGGCTACCTGCGACTCTAGCACAGACTGCCCGCGTGCAGCTGCACGAATCGCATCCGCGATCTCGGATGCACGGGACGTTTTGAGCAGATAGCTGAATGCCCCCGCTTCAATGACGGGATACATTTTCTCGTCGTCCAAATAACTCGTCAGCACAATGACCTTCGTCTCTGGAAGCAGACGCAGCACTTGACGTGTCGTCTCAATGCCGTCCATGCCATCCATGACCAGATCCATCAAAATCACATTCGGATTGTATTCCGTAGCCAACCGTATGCCTTCTTCTCCGCTCCCAGCCTCGCCAACCACTTCTATGCCTTCTTCCGTACCCAGCACTGCCGCGAGGCCAATCCGTACCATTTCATGGTCGTCTACCAGCAGTACGCTAATCGGTAATCCCGTTTCCATGATCATCGTTCCTTCCGCTTTCATCATTAATAACTGGCACTGACACCTCAATCCGTGTCCCTTTTCCCGGAGCCGTTATATACTGAATAGCTCCTCCAATCTCGCTGACCCGTTCCTGCATCGTGGATAATCCATATGAAGTCTGCTTTTTCTCATCCAGTTCAAATCCAACACCGTTATCCCGAATTGTCAAACGGACGGAATCCGGCCGTTG
Source organism: Paenibacillus peoriae KCTC 3763 (assembly GCF_000236805.1). Taxonomy (GTDB): domain Bacteria; phylum Bacillota; class Bacilli; order Paenibacillales; family Paenibacillaceae; genus Paenibacillus; species Paenibacillus peoriae. The sequence goes on from NZ_AGFX01000016.1 coordinate 103,932, forward strand.
CACGATACGAATCTCCATACGGTTTGCTTTGGCATGACGCAACGTATTAGACATAGCTTCCTGAACAATACGAAACAGGTGATTCTCAATACCTTTAACTAACTGTACTCCGCTCTCTATCTCAAAATCAATCTCCATCGGTACCTTCGCCTGCAGCTCCTGTATCAAATCACGCAAGCCTTGCTCCAGTCGTTTCCCTTCCAGATAGACAGGCCGCAGATGAAGCAGTAGCGCCCGCATTTCGGATTGCGCCACGGAAGACATTTCTTCAATCAGTGCCACTTGACGCTGCGCTTTATCAAAATCCTTATCCAGCGTCCTGCCGACAGCGGTCGCCGTCATGGAGATGGCGAACAATTGCTGGGATACTGCATCATGCAGCTCCCTGGCCAACCGTTGCCGTTCCTCGACAATCGCAGTTATCCGGGCCTGCTCTGCCAGTTGGGCATTATTTGTAGACAACCGCTGCAAAGACGTAACCTGCTCCTGCCACTTGTGTCCGATTCGCTCCAGTTGCTCGCCCAGCCTGCCCAGCTCATCATGGCCCAGTGGCGGCAGCTCACGTGCAGGAGTTCCCTTTTCCCACATCAGCAGCGTCTCTCTCAGCATTTCCAGCCTGCTTTTAAAGCGATAGCTCTCATAAAATCCGTATATGGCCCCTGTTCCAATCAACACCAGTATTACGGCTCCTACAAATTTCAATATCATCCCCCAGGTCGGGAACGACTTCACATATCCATATGTATACAGCATATAAAAGACAACTACGCCCACAACAACACACAGGAGGATACCTTCACCCATACTGCGGGTTACCATGTTGGACGTTTTTTTATGACTCATCCCGGCTCCTCCTGATCAATAAAATCGGACACGTACATCGCCCGCTAAATATGAAACGACAAACTTCACTTTACATTCACTCTGCGCATAGTTCGGTGACTTCCAAACCATCCGATTGAGCAGACCCGCTTCATGATCACGGTCAAACTGAATCTGCCCGAACAGCACGAACATTTCCACCTCTACACCGTAATTATCCGGTAGCGTGATGTCAATATCACCGAAGATCCCCTGCAAAAATATGACGGGTTCACGTTCTTCCGGAATAGCCAACGTCAAATCAGCATCCACATCCCCAACCACATGCCATATGCTTGTGCTGCGTAAGCTCCACGGCACTTCGTCCCATTTAAGATTGGATATAAAGTTGTGCTTAAATATAGAGCTTTGGCCTTTATGCAGCTTTCTGGAACGTGAATAGAACGCAGCCAACGAGGCTAAAGTGATCACCACAAACAAAAACAGATGATCCAGCACCAGCAGCCCAGCTCCGATTGCGAGCATCGTATATCCCTTTTTGATTTTGGAATTGCGAATCTTATATATTCCAATCAACATCAGGATCAGTGCAACCACGGAGAGGAAACCAATCCACTGACCGAATAAAATTATAATTCCGACGCCGATCCCTGCCAGTGCCAAGGCTGATTTTCTTCTCTCCATGTTGCACCCCCTTTTTGTTTATACAGGAAGGAAAAGCCATAGTGGCGCGACTACCGCCATATGGCTTCTCGAACCGTACAGATTGAGCACTGTTATTGGCTAGTGTCCATCTATACAGCATATCATAATGTGTTGTTTCCGAGTAGTCAGTCCTTCTTAATATCTACAGGTTTAGCACCTGCCTGAATTTTGGACTTCAACTGTTGAAACTGCTCATCCACTTTGAATTGTTTTTCAGCCTCTGCCGGATTGACATATGCTTCTCCCGGAGCTTGACGATAAGGAGCACGCAGTACGTCAGCCTCTGCCTCCATTTGCATGATTTTTTCTTCCATGCGGTGGAAACCGAGCGAAGCAGACCCGCTTTCAATCGTATGCAAGCTGTTGATTTGCGACATTTGCTTTTTGGCTTTCGCCATTTGGGCACGGGATACCAGCTCATTACGCTTATTGCGCATTTTGTAGAATTCATCCTTCATGTCGTGGAGCTGCTGTACCAATTCTTTGGCTTGAAGCTCAGCTTGTGTGTGCAAGTCACGGTACTCATCCTGCTTTTGCACAAAATAAATCTTCTCGCCCAGCAGCTTGCGTGCTACTTCTTCCTGACCATTCCGCAATGCGGATTCGGCTTGCTTTTCGCGCTCATTGGATACACGTACAGCTTCCTCCAAGCGCTGTTTCATGCGACGTTCATTTGCCATTTGCTTGGCAACCGTTACCTCAGCCTCGTGAATTTCTGCCTCCATATCGCGCAAATACTGATTTAGCATAATAACCGGATCTTCCACTTTATCCAGCACTTCATTCACCGATGCTCTTGTCATATCCTTCATTCTTTTAAAGATTCCCATTATTTACGTTCTCCCTTCTCAAATTGCTCTACTTTTTTACGTAACTCTTCCAATTCCTTTTTCATTGCTTTTTTCTCGATATCTTCCATCATGGAATCCAGATCACTATTGTGGCCTGTATTAAATTTGGATGAATGGCGGGCATCTTGACCAAACGGGTTCGAATTGCCGTATGCTCCGCCCTGATTGTAACCAGTTCCCTGTCCATACTGCGATCTTGTACTATTACCGCCATAATAGCGTGGGTCCTGTTGGGTGTAGGGACCGCTATCTGGACCAAATCCTCCATCAAAAGGAGATCTTGGCTCCTTGGAGATCACCAGCGCAGCAATCACATAAATCATAAAGGTGGTACCTGCAGTAATAAAGAAACTGATCACAACCAGAATACGTATCCAAGTTGAGTCCATTCCTGTTGCGTCAGAAAGACCGCCACATACCCCAGTTAATACTTTATCCCGGCTTGATCGGTAAATTCGGGTCATAATCAATTTACTCCTTCCCGCTGTTGTTCAGCTTGCTTTTCAGTCTCGCCCACTCTTGTTCGAGCAGCGATCCACCGCCTTGAGCATCCCTTGCATGCTCCTCACCCCGACGTAAATCACGCAGACTCTGCGTTTCTGCTTCCATATCGGCTACCCGGTCTTCCAAGCGGTTGAACATTCGGGGAACATTTCGTCCGCCGTATGTACCTGCCCGTTCGTTCATCTGTTGCTGGAGTCTCAATGTTTGTACACGTGCGGCATAATACTGACGCTTACTGTGTACCGTTTGGTATTCTGTCTTTAATGTATCCAGCTGTTGCTCCAATTCACGTAGTGATTCACGGCTCTGCTCCCACAGCTCTCTATACTGCTCTTCTTTTTCTGCATACAGCATTTTTTCCTGAAGGGCCAGCTTGGCAACGTGTTCTTCATCTGCTTTCAAAGCCAGTAGCGCCTGTTCCTCCCGTTTGGCCTGCATGGACAATGCATGATCCAGTTGCTGCTTCATCTGTCTTGTATGCACTGCATATTGCTGATGGAGTTTTTCCGCTTCGGCGATTTCCTGGCGGGTATTATATAGAAACTGGTCAATCAGTTGCACCGGATCTTGACTTTGTTCCAAATGCTCATTGAAGGTTGCTACCGTAATATCACGCATTCTTCGAAAAACACTCATTAGCGCCTGCTCCTTTCACATTTCGTATTTTCACAATTTCAATACTGCTTGTTTTCTATAACCTTCTTCATTCCTCAAACTGTCAAAATCAGTAGTGTCTTCTGCGGCCGCTCAGCATGGATACACCAAATATGATTAACCCGATTGCCAGCAGCGGCCCAATGAGCCAGGATAATTTGCCCAGTAAAATCAGTACCCCAAGCACAAGCACGATCCAGCCGAAGAGTGCATTTCCTCTTTTCACACCGTAGTACCCCAGCATAATCATGGCTATCGGAATTAAGTAACCAATCAGATGTCCTAAAAAGTAACCGAAAAATGGAGTAAACTTACCAAGCAGCAAAATCGAGCCTAACACGATCAATGCAATTGCCAGGCCATTCCCTTTGTTAACTCTCATGATCTCTCACCGCCTTTCACTGTGTCTTGCTTATGTCCTTATTGTACGCTGATCAAGCGTTCGTCAAAACGGACCCCAGACGGTTTTTGAACCTAGACCTTAGTCGGGGATATATACAGACCTGCGGCTATCCACCTCTATGCTGTTCTGCTACATGGGTTGTTGAGCGCGGCTCTCCCGCTTGCTTAAAGCGGAGTGAAAGGACGAGACACACCAATAATGCTATCGCTGCAACCATATAAGGCATATTTATATGAACATCAAACAGCACCCCCGCAATCAGCGGTCCAATCACATTCCCCAAACTTGTATAGGAGGAGTTCATACCTGCCACAAACCCTTGCTCATCCCCCGCCTGTCGCGACAGAGAAGTGCTTACTGCCGGACGAAGGATATCCATAGCCAGAAAAATAATGAAGGTCGTCAGCATAATCATCGCGTACTTTTCGGCAAACAGGGTTAGAAAAATGAACAGTCCCCCAACTGCCAAACAGCTGTGAATTATTTTTTTCTCGCCAAAACGATTAATGATCCAGCCAAATATAGTTGCTTGAACAACTGCACCCAAAATGGAGCCTGTCGTTATAATGATCGCAATATCCATCGGTGTAAAACCATATTTATGATCAACAAACAGTCCAAATACCGTTTCAAAGTTAGCTAGCCCAAACGCAACGACAAATACAATCAGCAAGCCCATAAAATAAGGAGAACGATATGACTTGGCAAATTGCTGCAAAAGGTTTTCTCGTTGACGTGGAAGTTCTCTATTATATTGCTGCTTTTCTTTGCTTAAGGATTCCGGCAGCACCAGCCAGGACAAGATAGCGGCTATCCCTGCGGCTCCTGCGGCTGCAAAAAAGGGAATACGTATTCCATATGTGGCAAGCAAACCGCCAATCCCTGGTCCAATAATAAAGCCTGTGTTGATCGCTGCATTAATCATCCCCATTCCCTTGCCTCTTTCCTCGAATGAGGTCACATCAGCAACATAGGCCATAATAGAAGGAGTAAGAAGCGCTGCTCCTACCCCGCCCATGATTCGTGCAACAAACAAGATTGGAACAGAACTAGCAAGTCCAAAGACAAGTTCAGATAACATAAAAACGATCATGCCAGCAACAATCAATTTTTTGCGTCCATAACGATCAGACCACTTTCCCGATAAGGGTGATAACAAAAGCTGTGTCAGTGCAAAAGCTGCAACCATCAGCCCCATCGATGAGCCATTCATCCCTAGCTCACTTATAAACTTAGGTAAAACAGGTACAACCAGGCCAATCCCCATGAATGCCAAAAAAATATTAAGCATCAATAAAAGCATAGCTCCCCGGTTCCGTGTCAGTATAGACATATTTCCACCATTCCTTTTCTGTATCTCTTGTATTTATCGTTCGTTTAATTCGCTCTCTCTTTTCTTAGGAACAAGAAAACCTAAATTGTTTTTTCAGTTTTCTTGCAAAGAAATGACCTCTTCCAATAAGATAGATCGTTAAGGACATTTTCTATTTTTCGGCCAATCCAAATAACAAAATATCTGCGATAGAATAAGTAGCCTCCTCAACCGTAACACTATTATCCAGAAAGAAACGCTGATCAAGCGTCAAATTTATAGAATCAATAATAAGTCTCATAATGAGCGCCTCGTTTTTATTTACAATAATTCCTTCCCGGATACCCTGCTGGATTAATGTTCTGAGTTGGGGCCAATCATTCAAATCCGCATGCACTCTTTTCCAATGCTCAGGATAATATTTTTTCATTTGTTCCAGTATTCGCAAATCATAAAACTCATAATATTGCGGCATGACCCTGATCGCCTGCTTAATCTTCTCTAACAAAGTTAATTGATCGTTTCCGATAATTTGCTCGGTGATTCGAATCATGTCATCACTCGTACGCTCGATAAGCGTTTCTAAAATGAGTGTTTTGGATGAAAAATGCTCATATAAGGTACGCTTGCTAATAGCGAGTCTTTTCGCAAGGTCATCCATAGTAAATTTCAAACCACTTTCATGCGCTTCCTCCACAAAAGCTTCTAAAATCCTTTCCTTCATATTCATCCCTCATTTCTTCATGTTCAATAAAACTAAAAAAGTTTTTTCAGTACCAATATTCTACTATGCACATCAAACCCGGTCAAATTTACATTTAAAAAGATTTAAGTATACCTCTTACCTTTAGCAATACACCAACTATCCACGTTACACCTTATGTATTACGGAACAACGATTCTCACCGAGTCCGGTTTTGGTAGTACAGCATCGCACTATGCAAATTCAGCAAACGGATTGATTTCTGTGATTGCCAATCTGGTTGGCATGAATTTGATGCACAAGAGCATTACCACTGCTTCTTTAAACAATGGTAATGCTTCGGTGTTATGTGCTCACATAATGTTGCGGCATTTTTTTGATGAATCAAAATGACTTCTAAAAAAGCTTATTTTGTGATCTATGGTTGTATTTCCCACTGGCTAGTGCCATTATCCATAAAAGATAGGAGTGATTTTAACGCAATTTCTACCATATCACTCACCGCTTGATCAGTATAAAATGCCGTGTGTGGCGTTATGATTACATTGGGAAATGTCCTTAGGATGGCCAACTGGTGATTGCTTAGGACATTCAGACGGTGATCCTCATGAAAGATACCCAGTTCATCTTCAATGACATCCAGTGCTGCTGTGCCTATTTTCCCAGTCTCAATGCCATGAATCAGCGCTTCGGTATCGATTAACGGACCACGCCCGCAATTCACGAGGCAGACACCATTCTTCATTTTATTGATGCTTTCCTGATTGATCATGTGATAGTTGCTATCGAATAACGGTGCGTGCAGGGTAATCACATCGCTGCTGGTTATTAATTCTTCCAGCGAAACGTACTCTATCAAATCCCTCAAATTATCGTTTTCGTAAACATCGTAACCGAGAATTTTACAGCCAAATCCAGAAAGATTTCTGGCAACCGTTGCCCCGATTTGACCGGTACCGATAATCCCGATGGTCAAGTTTCTGATTTCCCTGCCTTGAATACCTGCCAAAGTGTAATCCTGTACGGCGTTCCGAGCCAGGATTTGTTTGGCTTTTCGCGCACACATTAAGATTAACATCGTGGTAAAATCAGCGACACTGTTCGGCGAGTAGGACGCATTGGAAAAGTGTATGCCATACTCTTGAGCTGCAGCAATATCTACATAATTGTACCCGGCGCTTCTCAACGCGAGATATTTGACACCAGCCCTGCTTAAAGCTTGTAAAGTTGCCCGGTCGGCTTTGTTGCTCCCTTGTATCGTTACAGCCTGGGCACCTTGTGCCTGACTTGCAGTCTCCGGGTTTAATTCTTGAGCCACGTATTTGATGTCTAATTTAAGTTCTTTTTCAAACTTTTCAAAGAATGCCATTTCATCAGATCTCGCACGGTAGGCTACGATTTTTTTCAAGGTTAGTAACTCCTTTCAGTAATATGGATTTGAAAAAATACACGTTACTGGGCAGCAAAATGTGAATTTTTTCACATTTTGCTGCCCATATATTATAAAATGTCAACCGAACAAAGCATACATCTAAGCGCAGTACATTATAAGAAGAACGGAAGCAATAAACTGATAATAATAACCATTATGGCTCCCCCAATTCGGTTAGCGATGGTTGCAAACGGCATCATCCCCATCCGTTCCGAAGTTGACAAGACCCCAATAGCGCCGGTACCTCCCAGGTTTCCTAAATTAAGGCCAACGGCGATCATAGCATCAATGGGATGGAACTTCATGAGCTTACCGATTATTAGTGACCCTACCACAGAGCCAATGACCCCTAAAGTGATAATGATAAAATTTGCAATTGTGAAGTAAGAGGTCACCTGGCTCAAATCAAGCGATGAAATGCCGATCCCCGTGATCAGGAATGGTAAAAAGTTACGAACCATAAACCCTTGCCAGTAGTCACTGGATTGGCATAAAGTATCATCCAAAAAGCCGGTTGCTTTCACGATAATAACCAAAATTACAGCCCAGGCAATAAAGTTAAGCTGCGGTACGAGGCTCTGCAAAATGTTACCAGCAATCATAAAAGCAACCGAAACAAATAAGCCTATGCCTAACTTTGTTATATCTTTTTTCAAATCACCCGTGCCCGTGGATTTTATTTTTTCTTCAGCGGGTTGATCCATACTCTTGCGTGCTTCCTTTAGTAATTCGCCATTACCTGTCAAGGAAGGAAAACGTTTACCGAGTTTATGCAGCAAACCGGCGAAAACGACGCAAACCAAATTCGAAATATTCATGTATACAAGAAACTGTCCGGAAAAACTTCCAGCTGGCTTGTGAAAAATCGGGCTGTAAATAGACGGAACGACGGCTATCGCACCGGAAGATCCCCCTGTATAATTCGGTAAACCGATCATAAAAAGACCCTGCAGCAGCGATGAACCCGTCAGAAGCGAACCCAGAAATAAGAAAACAAATACAAAAGCGAGAGAACCAATAATACATGGTAAAAGCCGTAATGAGATGGACACGAGCACCCTTCGATCCATGCTTAGAATCGAACCGATGATGATTGCCGACAAAAATAGATTGACAAAACCCGATCCGATCAAGCCCGAAATATTCGTCTGTACGTAGTCTGGGATCAGTCCAAAATACACGAGTGCGGAGCCGCCGAATAACGGTAGGAGGATCGCGCCTCCCATCCAACTGCCCAAAATAGGAATGACGCCTCCGACATATGAGAACAAACCACCTGCCATCAAGAGAAACGCAATTGAACCGATAATGTCCTTATTCAAATTCCCGGTGTAGGCCGCAATCAAAATGATGATCGAAAAAGGAATATAGTATTTTAACGGCAAACTCGAGATTTTTATGCTTCTAAACTTGGTTTTAAAATCTATCTTTACCGGAACGGCGGGAACACTAATTTGCTTATCCATAGTAATCTCCCATCTAATCGTTTATTGTAGAGCAAGGTGTTTAGCTGGATGAGTGATAACCCCCGTTAACGCAGAAGTTGCGGCCACTGCTGGTGAAGACAGATAAATCAGTGACTTCTTGGTTCCCATTCTGCCGATAAAGTTCCGGTTGTTTGTACCAAGCACTACCTCATCATCACTCATTAATCCGTATGGCTGTCCGCAGCATAACCCGCAGCAAGGATGTGAGACACTAGCACCGGCATCGATAAAGGTTTGAATATAACCGTGTTCCAGTGCTTCTTTATAGACGTTGATCGTTGCAGGGATCACAATCATTTTCAGGAAAGAGGCTATTTTTTTTCCTTCAAGAATTTTCGCGGCCATTTCCATATCTTCAATGCTGCCATTGGTGCAAGATCCGATATAAACCTGATTCAGCTTCGTTCCTTCGATTTCAGAAATAGGGTGGACATTGTCAACCCCTTGCGGGCATGAAAGCTGAGGTTCGAGTTCGCTGACATCGTAACGAAGAACTTGTTCATATTCGGCGTCCTCATCTATTTTCAGCCAGGAAATGTCCTTATAGTCCATATCATAATACTCGGCTGTTTTTTCATCTGCTTCGAACAATCCGACCTTTGCGCCGGCTTCCAAAGCCATATTGGCTATGGTGAAGCGTGACTGTATACTCATGTTGCGTACCGCATTTCCCGTGAATTCCAGCGACTTATACTGGCCCCCGTCCGACTTAATGTCGCCAAGTATTTTCAAAATGATATCTTTTGCCCCGACGCCCTTTTGAAAGTCGCCGTCTAGCACAATCTTGATGGCGGAAGGGACTTTGAGCCAAACCTCGCCCGTTGCCATAACCGCCGCCATTTCCGTATGTCCGATGCCTGTACAGAAACAACCCGCGCCGCCATAGGTGGTTGTATGGCTATCCGTCGCCACGACGATTTCGCCAGGTCTTGCGTATCTCAGTTCATGCATCAGCGAGTGGCAAATTCCCTCGCCTTTATGAACGTTTTTAATCTGGAATTTCTCAGCCAATTCGAGCCCGTCCACAAAATGGATGGGATCAGTATCAACCTGGTTTGTCGGCATCAGATGGTCAAAGATGATCACTCCCCGCTCTGGATAAACCGCCTTGGTCACATGCATATCCTTTAAAGCCCGCTTTAAAAATGAAGTATAAATATCATGGATCATATATCGATCAGGCCGAGCAATCACAATGTCCCCAGGAGCCAGGCTTTTCTCTCCTGTATTTTTCATTAATAGCTTTTCAGCCAGTGTATGTCCCATTATTTTGTTATCTCCCTTCTGCCTCTGCTTGTTCCATTCGTTTAATAATATTAGGGATTAAGCCACCGTCTTGAATAATTTCAAATAAATTATCGGGTACCTTGGGAATGTTGAATTTCTTGCCGTTGACTGTAACCGCTTGATTCATCTCGACAGTCAGGATGTCTCCTTCTTCGCAATTGTCGGGTATTTCCGCACTTTCAATCAGTAGCATTCCGTTGTTGATCGCATTTCTAAAGAAAATTCGCGCAAATGATTTAGCGATGATGCAGTAAACGCCATGCACATTAATCGCTTCAGCGGCCATTTCCCGTGATGATCCGCAGCCGAAATTTTTGCCAGCTACAATAATGTCTCCAGGGTGTACCTGGGAAGCAAATTCGGGACGAAGCGTTTCAAGGCAGTGCGAGCCCATTTCCTTTTTGTCGAGAATGACACCATGACGGCCGGCAATGATGGTATCCGTGTCAACGTCGTCCGGCAGTTTCCATACCTTGCCACCAAATTTCTTTTCCATAAAAATCTCCTCATCTCTTAGAATTTAATGTAATACAGCCCTTCAATGCGGAGTTGGCAACAGATTCTGCAGAAGCCAGGTAAACTTGGGAGTCTTTTGAACCATTACAACCGTTATAATTCCAGCAACTGGACGATAGCATCGTTTCGCCTTTACCGATAACACCTTTTGAAGTTGTTACGCAACTGGCGCATCCCGTGCTCAAAATCTGCGCACCGCTATCAATAAAGGTTTGAATTAACCCTTCGGAAATTGCCTGCTTATAAATCTCATTGGTTTGTGGTCCGATGGATAACCTCATTTGGATTGGGAGCCGTTTTCCTTTCAAAATCGCAGCCGCTTGTCTCAAATCCTCAATACTGCCTCCCGTACAGCCGCCGATGAAGCAGGCAGACAATGGAGATCCTTCCAATTCAGCTATGGTTTTCGATTGATGAATCGATCCAGGCAGAGCAGCCATAGGTTGCACGTCTCCTAGGTCATAGCTTTCTTGGCCAGGTCCTTGATAATCCATATGAATAAAAGCCGTCACTGCACCGCTTCTGGTAGCCAATTGGCAGAGGTCCGCGGTTTCATTCGGAGATAAGTCATTCAGTCCCTCTCCATAAAATTCAATAGCTTTATTAAGGTTCCTCAGCTCGTTCGATGCTAAAAATGAGAGCATAAAATCTTTAATGGACGCCCCTGGCTTCAGTTGACCAGTAATTTCAATGTGTATGGTCTCCGGGACTGCTAATTTCAGCTGGTCGGTTATACACACATTAAGCAATTCGGCAGGGTCCACGTGTACCCCGAGAGCCTTCTTTGCACCGAATATACTGTTGTGCTTGCCTGGCGAAACAACGATATCGCCTGGTTTTACATATTGATCCAGCAGAACGTGATAACTGATGCCTTGGGATTGGATAAATTTCAGTTCGTGCTTGCGAGCGAAATGAATGAGTTTCTTCTGAATTTCGGCCGATATGAAATTCCCTGCGGGAGTGTCAAAATAGAGCATCACGATTACCCGCTCAGGTGCCTCTAGCTGCTTTATATTTTCCAATTCATTTACAATATCCAATGATAAGCTGTCATTCAGAACGATATAGTTCGGTTCAATCACTGCAGTTCCCCCGGACTTTTCGTTCAAAATGGATTCGATCATCGTCATATCAAGCTAGCTCCTTTCCTAATTCCCTTATCTTCTCGGATATGATAGATCCCATTGCGCTTGTTCCAATCAGTGTGCTGCCTGATAAGTAGATGTCCTTTGTTGCGTATTTTTCATTTAGCACCCGTTTAACCGCTTTCTCAATGGCTTGACTTTCTTCTTCCAAACCAAAAGCAAAACGTAGCATCATAGCGCCTGATAAAATAGATCCGATCGGATTGGCGATATCTCTGCCTACAATGGAATAATCCTTATTGTGTATTTGGTTAGGTGTAAACAATCCTTTGCCTTGACGATTGAGCTCCGCTGACGGAAGTAAATTCGGTGTTCCTGCTAATGCGGAAATTTCATCCGAGAGGATATCTCCGAACATACCGGACGTTAGAACGACGTCATAGTTATGAGGATTGGTAATGACCTGCGCAGCGGCATCATCAATGTACTGATTCACCAGAGTTACATCCCGATAATCTGCGCTAACCTCCTGTACAACCTCACGCCACAATTTCGAACTCTCCAGGATGACCGCCTTATCCAAGCTTGTGACCTTTTTGCTACGCTGGCGGGCAAATTTAAAAGCAGCATGAGAGCTTGCTTTGATGATTTCCTCATTGTAATACTCTTCATCGACTGCCTCTTTACCGTATTGTCCGATGCCACGGTACTTTTTGGACATGAGCATACCTCCGGACAGGTCACGAAGCATAAGAATATTAAATCCCTCTCCAATGATGTTATTCTTTAGAGGGCTCAAATCCGCCAGCGATTTATAAACGGAAATCGGCCGCAGGTTTGTCGTAAGCTGTAGATTTTTCCGCAGCAGGGATAAGACATAGCTGGGACGCTTTTCTTGCGGTAACTCCGGATAACGGTCGAGCCAAAGGCTACCCAATAAAATCGCGCCGCTTTCTTGACATTGCCTCAAGCTCTTGTCAGGAAGGGGATCGCCGTACTTTTGAACAGCCTCGGTTCCGGCATCGCATCTCTCGAACTGAAAAGTATGATGAAATACGTTGCCGACTTCATTCATCACTTTGATTGTTTGATCAACGATTTCTTTGCCGATACCATCTCCATAAATAACTGAGATTTTATATGCCATCTACCCCATCTTCTCTTTTTGGTATTACGGAATAATGATTTTAATCATCCAAGACGTTCACCGTTATATTCCTTGGATTTGCTGGAAACATATAAGAGTTTGAATACACAGATTTAGTACAACGTTTTACTAAAAAATAAACAATACTAATTCCATTGCTAACATCTAAGACATTCGCCAACTTCCTTTCTAAAGATTCGGCCGAATTTTGGAATTGCAATCAAGTACAACGTTTTAGTATAACGTTGTACTTGATTGACAAATTCATTTTATATCAATAAAATGAGCAAATCAAGACCATATTTTATCTTTCACAAATGTTCACATTTATCGATAAGAAAGTATGGTCAATCATTTATGTTGGATTGGGGACTTTAAGATGGCTACAATGAAGGATGTTGCTAAATTGGCTGAGGTATCCGTTTCGACAGTTTCCATTGTCGTCAACGGCAAAGCGAAGGAACGGAATATTCCCTTGAAAACCTACAATAAAGTCATGAAAGCCATGGATGAATTGGGTTATCAGCCAAATGTCAGTGCAAGACGTCTACGCAATTTGGATCAGGCCAAGCCGATCATTGCCTTATATTGGACATTAGACGCCCGGACGAATATGCTAGCGGCACTGTTGGCGGGGATTCAGTCTGAATTAGAAAAGAAACACTTTGATTGCGAGCTTGTTATACGTATTTATACGAATGATCAATTCGCCAAAGATGCTAAAGAGATCATGAATAACACTTATAACGGAATTATTATAGGCGCTACTTCAGAAGCGGACCTTGCCTATTTGGAGTCATTATCACCCCGCATGCCGATCGTTCTGATTAATCGCCAGTCTAAAAAATTCTCCACAGTTTATGTTGATTCCCACGAAGTTGCGACAGAGGCGGTTTCCTTGCTTACGAAACAGTCGTTTGAGCGAATCGGAGTGGTGGCGGTGGAAAGTCCTTATGTTGCTTCCAGCCAGCGTATAACCGCTTTTCTTGAAGAGTGCGGGAAGCAGCATATTTCGGTCGACCAACGACACATCATTATGGCGCCAAATTCGCTTGCCGGCGGTGTTGCTGCAGCCGGGAGATATCTCCAAATGCCCGACCGGCCTAAGGCTATATTCTGCGAATCTGATACCATCGTTCTGGGAATGGTCCATCAGTTTAACTGTTTGAATATTAGTATTCCTGAAGAAGTTGCCATCATATCAATCGGGATGACTGGACCGGATGCCACCCAATATTCTACGCCGCCCATCACGGCCATCGATATTCCATCCGAGAAAATAGCCGCAGCAGCTATCTCTATACTTTATAAATCGTTATCCAAGAAGAACCTACATGAACGGTTGTTGCCTGTTCATCAAGAAATAGCTCCGACAACTTATGTTCGAGCATCATTTCCGTTACCGCCGGATGATGTCCTTAACTTTCCGAGGGCATGAAGGGCTGATCAAAGGCCCGTTCCTTGATTTTTGTAATCTCCTCTTTACTCTCAAGGTAAATGAAGTGCCTGTCTCTTTAAAATAAATGGAGCAGGCACTTTTTTTTGTGAAATGAACGCACCATGTTGAAACACATTTCAGCATGATGCTTTTTTTGCGAAAGAAGTTTCTTAAACCCACTGGGGAATCATAGCCGTTTTTTTTGAATCAACAGTAGGTCAATAAACAACCAGATTTATGAGCCTAGTGTAATGGAAATGCTTGACAGAAGTTATGATGAAGAATATTCTCGAATAGAAGTAACTACGGTAGCTACTAATACTTACTAATCAGTGTATATGGCGAGAAAGCTCTTTTTGGGGATGTTTCAAGCGGTTCCAGCCTCTATGATTTTAATTATAAAGGGGGTGTGTCTACCACAAGAGAGTGCATATATCTTTTGTACTTCTTGACGTGTAGACTCTGAATGGCAGTTTTAACGATGCTCAACCAGGTATTAGTACTATTTTTACTCATGGCTGTTGGATATGCCCTTGCCAAAAAAGGCGTAATCGACAAAAAAGGTTCCGATCAGATGACCACATTATTAAGTTATGTTGTGTTGCCATGCGCTATTTTGTATTCATTCCAGATGAAGTTCTTGAGCAGCATGTTGCGGAATTTCCTCATTATGTGTGTTATCACTTTTGGCATTCATGTTTTCAGTATTCTTGTTTCCACAATGATTTTCAACAAGAAGTTCGTGCCTGAAGATCAGAAAAGATGCGTTTTGCGCTTTTCCAGTACATATTCAAATTGTGGGTTTATGGGTTTTCCTCTGTTGGAGTCTCTTGGGGGGGAGCAATGGACTGTTTTATGGCTCAGCCTATAACAGTATTTACGGTTTGTTTATATGGACACACGGCTTTTTGCTTTATTCAGGTAAGACTGATAAAAAATCTATTATGAAAGCAATGTTAAATCCAAATATCATTGCGTCAATTATAGGTCTATTGCTTTACTGTTTTTCAATTTCATTGCCGAGCCCAATTTATCTGTCCGTCAAATACATTTCACAACTTAATACTGCCCTTTCCATGATTGTAATCGGTACGACAATGACCCAAATTTCATTTAGCAATTTATTTACCGACTTGTTTTCCTGGATTGGGGTTGCCATGAGAAACCTGGTTTTTCCCTTTGCTTTATTGTTTTTGCTATATGCATTAGGAGTAAGGGGCGAACTGCTGCTCTGCAGTTTAATACCGACAGCATGTCCCGTTGCCGGCTTTTCTGTACTGTTTTCCAAATTGACAGGCAAGGATGTTGTCTTCCCCTGTAAAGTTATGACCCTATCAACCCTTGCTAGTCTCATTACCATCCCTCTTATTCTTCAAGCAGCCAATTTTTTGTAGCATCAGCCTCCCGTTTCAAGGTCATCCGGATCCCCTGATTTTTTATTTAATGCTTCCCGCGAATTTTAATAATATAATTAATCTTCATTCAGAGCCTATTCTACTGCATTCCAGCGCATGATATATTGTCGCAAAGGGCGTAAAATCATATGCTCGATAACGATTATCAGGATAATACTCACCGCAGTCCAGGCAAATACTTTTGCCGTATCCATATTGACTCTTGCCAAAGCGAGGGAGTAGCCAATCCCCTTGTCGCTTCCTAGCAATTCGGCCATAATTGTAATTCGTACAGCCGAACCTACAGCCAGGGTGATTCCTGTGAGGATCGGAACAGCCAGGCCGGGAATAATAATATAAGCAAACAAGCCGATAACTTCACCTCTGTATAACTTGCAGGAAAAATCATTCAGAATGGTTTTTCCACCAAACTTCTTATTGATCGCATGAAATTCCAACAGTAGATTATCATTGATATCCTTTTGCTGCATAAGTTTACTTGGTAGCAACAAAAGTAATATGACCGTATAAGTCAGCATTGTCGTCGAATGTGCTGATCAATCTGAATAAATATTGCTTGCTGTCTTGATCCTGGCAGGCATTATTTAGAAGGTTAATGGTCCCCTCCCACCCTTCATCTACAATAAGTCCCTTTAGAGATAGCAGCGTCATGCTTCCCGTATTAACGTCAATTTTGCTGAATCCATTCTCGTTAAACAGTGCACTCCAGGCTGACTCCATCATGGGCTGAGCGTTGACATAAAGTACCTTCCGGAGATCGTTCAGTCGCGAACGGTTTTCCTCCTTCTCCGGGTCAAGCCGTACCAGCAAATCATGGGTTGCCAGTCGTCCCCCGGGTTTCAGAACTCTCATAAATTCTTTGAGGGCTTGGCGTTTCTGCTCCAGAGGAAGCATCGACAACATGGCTTCATTAACAACAACATCAAACGATTCATCCGCAAACGGAAGGGAAAGAGCATTTCCAAACTCAATATGAATGGAGTTTTCCAAACCATGGGTTTTGATGTTTTCCCGGGCTTTCAGCACACTTGGTTCATGAAGATCGATTCCGGTTACATTACAACCGTAGGTTTTGGCAATATGAATAGCTGTCGTCCCCATATTGGGAGCTACCTCAAGCAGCTTTGTATCAGGGGTGATTTGACACGCCTCCAGAATTCTTTCCGTTGCAGCTTTACCTCCTGGACGCAATCTAGTTTTACCCAGAGAGGCTAGAAATAGATGGGCGGACTTTTCATTAGCAGTTTTATTCATGTAGTGGCACCTCTTTGATTTAATTGATAATAATTATCATTATCATATTCGAAGTATAAGGTCTTACTATTAACATGATTGTGATTGGAATCACTAGATTCGTAAAAAAAAAGAGTATATTTCTATTAAATCGGTTAAACACCTTTATGTTGGACACCATATCTCTAACAATACAGTAATTGAGGAGCGAACAATATGACGAAATTCTATCAAGTATTAACCCCATATTATGATGAAATATTTCCTGCAAATGACAAGCAAATCAGCTTTCTATCCTCCTGCTTCCCAGCCGCCTCCACTCTGCTTGACGTGGGCGCAGGAACGGGCAACACTGCGATTGCTTTGACAAAGGCTGGCTATATCCTTACTGCAGCTGAACCCGAACAAAGCATGACCGTTAAGATTAAGGAAAAAGCAAACCGTGACCAGCTTCATATAAAAGTGATGCCAAACAGCATGCAGCAAATACCCCAGTTAAATGAAACGTTTGATGGTATTTATTGTATCGGCAACACTCTTGCCCATCTGGACAATTTCAATGAAATATGTACATTTCTTCAAGCTGCATATGACATGCTGAATGAACAGGGTAAGCTGGTCATTCAAACTGTAAATTTCGAGAATGTATTACGTCACCAAAAATATTCCTTCCCGCTGATACAAAAAGACACGTTTACATTTACTCGTAAGTATGAGCCTTTAGATCATAAAATCAGGTTTACTACAATTTTGGAAGATCACTCAGATACTCATTCAAATGCGATCCTTCTTTATCCTGTTACAAAAGCCCAACTTCAGAACGAGCTTCTGAATTGCGGATTTCATTCTATATCGGTATACGGTGATTATGGCAAGTCTCCCTATAGCATAGAATCACCAGCGCTCGTTATTATCGCATCCAAATAGGTGTCTTAATACTCATAATAAAAGATAAAACGGGATACTAACCCTAACGTATTATTGATAGCTATTATTGAACGCCACACAAAAATCAGAATAGCTGCTTGAAATAAAAAAAGGTTTGTACAATTATTTAAACAATTGTACAAACCTTTTTTTTGGTATGCCAGCGAGGAGGCGCGAAGCTCACGGTTCCCCACTCGATTGTGAGTCATACATCTCACTGCCCTATTTAAATAAATCCGGATACATTTCTTTCGCTAGAATCTCCATCCCGTCTATGGTGTTATAGCCATATCCGAACATATAATTGTAATCGACAGCATAAATTTGTTTGTTTTTGATCGCCTTCATACTCGATAGCTTGGAGTTGGCATAAAGCGCCTGTTTAATCGCATCAGGAGTAGTGCCACCGTTATTCGACCAATCTGGAATAATTAAGACATCTGGATCGGCATTAATCAAGGTTTCTACACTGACCTGTCCTGTTTCACCCTCAAAAATATTATTCAGCTTGACCATTTTCATCGAGTCATTAAAGAATGTCTCATCACCCGCGGCAAAAACATTAACTTCTTTTGGGTCACTCATATGCAAATAAGCAAATGTTTTATCCTCTTTGATGGCGGATAGTTTAGAAGTGATAGCTTCTTGTCTTCCCTTTAACTCCTTAATAAAGCTGTCTGCCTGCTCCTTCACATTGAAAATTTTGCCTACATTCTCAATGTCTTTATAGATGGATTCATACTTCCCCCCAGTAACGGAGGATTCAAGGACATAGGTTTTGACCCCCATACCGTTAAGCGTATCGACAGTTCCGACTCCCCAATCGGCATTATCAAACAAACCGCCCCGGCCAAATACCAGGTCAGGGCTGGTTCCCAAGGTCACTTCTTTACCCACGTAGCTATCGCTCAGTATATTCAATTTAGCGTATTGAGCTTCCACCGATTTGTCCGGTGCGCCGAAGTTTGCGCCCACCCCGGCAATTTTGTCAGCCAGTCCCAAATGCAACAACAATTCTGCAGCAGGTCTCGTGTTAGCCATAATCCGTTCAGGTGCTTTATCGAAAACCTGGTCTTTCTTCTCCCACGTTGTGCCGCCTTCCACCTTCGCATAGTTCTGGATGGTAACAGGATACTGGCTCTCGGCTGTGCCTTGTGGCTTGTCTGAACCGCTTTTCTCCGTGCTACCGCAAGCACTCAATATCAACATAAAGGTTAATAGAATCCCCAACAACACGTTCTTTTTCACAATCTTCCCCCCATTTATATTCCATAAGCAAACCCTAACCCCTTGGTCACAGGGTTAATATAAGTCTGGCACTTTACTTGATACAGCAACTCGATCGTTTCCGGCGTCAGAACCTCTTCAGGCGTACCGTGCGTGTACACCTCGCCATTTTTTATCGCATAGAGATAATCGCAATAATAGGCCGCCATTTCCAAATCATGAAGAGCTGCAAGTACACCTATGTTCAACTCTTTCACGCAGAATAAAATTTCAAGCTGATAGCGAATGTCCAAGTGGTTCGTGGGTTCATCCAAAATCATAAACCCGGGCTGTTGTGCAATTGTTCTTGCTAAAATAACCCTCTGCTTTTCACCGCCGGACAGCGATAAAAAACTGCGATTCCTGTATTCGAGCAAATTCGTTCTAGTTAATGCTTCCTCTACAATGTCATAATCCGCTTGTTTATCGGATTCCAGCATTTTTTTATGTGGCGTCCGCCCCAACATTACCATTTGCTGAACGGTTAGATCGAAATGCATTTCATTAAATTGGCTGACCACCCCCATTTGCTGGGATACTTTTTTTTCGGAGGTTTTCAGTACATCCATATCATCTAAAAAAACGGTGCCTTTCTGGGGCACTAAGCTTTTATAAATACTTTTTAGCAGCGTCGATTTCCCACAGCCATTCGGCCCTATCAGGCCCACGAACTGTTGATTTTTCACTCTTATGGAGACATTTTTAATGATTTCTTTTTTGCCGATCCTGATTTCCATTTGTTCCGCGGTTAATTCCATGCTGCTACCCTCCGAAATTGTACCCTTTTTTTACAATCATATAGATAAATAATGGAGAACCAATAACAGAAGTAATGATTCCGATGGGCAATTCGACATTATGAATGAGTGTTCTCGATAAAATATCCGACCATATTAGAAACAGTCCTCCTGACAGGAGCGTTCCTAGCATCAACCGCCTATGATCGGCGCTGAATATGCCTCTGGATATATGCGGGACGATAAGGCCTACAAAACCTATCATTCCGGCATAAGCAACCATGGTTCCTGTAATGAGGGCCGTAGCAATCATGTAAAACTTGCGATAAGCACTCAGATTAATGCCAAGCGTAATCGCAGACTCATCACCTAGCAGCATCGTATTCAATACCCGATGTTGAAAAAGGAACAAGATACAGCCAAGCAAAACCACGACCGCCAAAATCGGAACTTTCTCCCAGCTTGACGAAGCGAGACTGCCCATTGACCAGAACGTCACCGTCTTGATCCCATCGGCATTGTTGGCAAAATAGATGATCAAACTCGAAAATGCGCTGCACAAGGCACCAATGACTACTCCTGATAAAACCAGCTTCACCGATGTCGCCTTTCCTCCTATACTGGACAACACAAGCACGGCGACCGAAGTGATCATAGCGCCAACGAATGCACCGAAGGCCACACCAAACTGTGATAATAAAGCGCCGCTTCCAAACCCGACCAGAATGGCAAAGGTTGCTCCCAGCGAAGCTCCCGACGAAATACCAAGTATGTATGGATCAGCGAGCGGATTTTGAACTACCGCCTGCATTATGGTTCCGCACAAGGAAAGTCCCATTCCGATGAGAAGGGCGAAAATGACGCGCGGCATTCTAACTTGCAAAATAATATTTAAATAAGATTCGCTGTCGACTTGATGCAGTGAACCCCAATGGCCATTTGTCAATGTATGAACCATAATGTCCATGGCTTGTCCAAACGGAATATGGACTTGCCCGATCGATACGGAATAGACGGCAGATATTAGAATCAGGCATATTAAAAAAAGAATCATAACATAGTATAAACTGCCCATCCCTTTTGTAGTGTCTTTGCTGTTCAAGAATTCACCTCCCTGGTAAAATATAATATGTATACATGATATTGATTATCATTATCATGTACATACTACGCTATAATTTTCTTTAATTCAATTGGTTCTGCCCAAATTCAAATAGAAAGTGTCCCAAACAAAAGAACCCTGGTCGTGAAATCCCTTATGACCAAGGCTATATCATCTATAATAAAAAATGTTACAGATTTACAAAAGATATTAAGAATGATTCGCGGTTTCCCTTTTCTTGGATTGTGCACCAACGAATCCAACGATAGCGGCCGCAATGACCACAAACAAAAGCGTTCCGGCCAGGAAGAGATAGACGCCCATCCCAATGTGGCAATCAGCAAAGCGGCACTCTTGATACGAATCACATCCAATCGATGTAAAAACCAAGCCGGCCAACGGTCCAGCCAAGAGAGAAGCAAAAAGGATGCTGATGGTATATTCGAAGAAGGTTTTTTCTATCCAAACTATATCGCCAACAAATTAAAAGCACCTATTCAGGCTGAGAGGTTAATGATAAAACCTAAGGGTCTGTATGCGGTTATAAACCTTAGAGGACCTTATGAGACGATGTGTAAAACTTATATCGTTTTAAAAAATATATAAGGGACAATCGATTGGATATAGTTGAGCATGCTTACTCCGTGGACTTGCTCACTATTTCGCAGAAAGAAATCCAGATAACGATGTTATCCGAATTTCAGTGGGGGTTAAAAATGTTAGGTAAATAGCCTGTCCAGCAGCGCATAGACGAACATCCCCGCATTTTAAACAACACATCGGCGGCAAGTCTCGCTACCCATCACCAGAGCAGCGGCTTTCATTTTGCCTTAGAAGTATGGCGTCTTTGCTTATTATGCACATGCTCCACCGATGTTTAATTACATACCATTCGAGAGGAGATTCATTAGAATACAGTTCCAAAGTATTTTCAGCAAGTACAATGAATGAAATAATAAAAATATAAGCAGAAGCTCATTAGAGATGATATCTAATGAGCTTCTGCTTATAAAGTTTGATACCGGCGAGAGGACTCGAACCTCCACGGTTTCCCACTCGATTTTGAGTCGTGACTGCTACTGAGTCAGTAGCGGAAGCTAGGTCCAAGTAGAGGAATCCTCGACCCGCGAAAAGCCTTGATACATCAAGGTTTTTCGCGGTTTTTTTGATCTTTCTTAAGCCCAGCAAGGGTTCCGCCGCGAAACCAAAAAGATTTCTTTTTTGCACGTTGGGAAGAACTCAGAAAGAATCTGACAAGAACCAGCCCACTCCCTACCATTGACAACTTATCGGAGCAAAGCTCCAGGGAGGGTATTTCAAATGACCTACGCCAGAACTATCACTATTGCCAACCAAAAAGGCGGCACCGGAAAAACGACTTCTGCCTACAACCTTGCTCATGCTTTATCCCATGAAAATAAAAAGGTTTTGCTGGTTGATTTTGACCTGCAGGGTAATCTGAGCCTGTGCTTCGGAATTGAGCAGCCGGATCAACTGTCAGTCAGTATGTGCAATATTCTGGATGCTTTTATGAGCGATCACCTGCTTCCCGCGGAAGAAGAGTATCTGTATCACCAAGGTAACATTGATCCTATTCCCAGCAATATCGAATTATCGGTCACTGAGATCAATCTTCGAGATGAAATGGGTAGCGAGAAGACATTGGCAACATTACTGGAGCCCATGAAGAGTCATTACGATTATATTCTCATCGACACCAACCCGTCATTGGGTTTACTGACCATCAATGCTCTCGCGGCGAGTGACAGTGTATTAATTCCCGTTAACCCGCAGCTTTGGTCCGCCACTGGTCTTACTCAGCTGCTGAACATCATCGTGAAGGTGAAAAAACGGTGAAGTATCGCTTCACCTGCACTAATCTAAAGATTGCAGTTGCCGGTTGTGATCGCCGCATGGGGACAACGACAACTGCTATGAATCTTGTCTCCTGGATTAATGCGCACGGTGGAAGTGCTTGCTACGTGGAGGCCAATACAAATAATCACCTGGCTCAAATTATTCATTTATTCGAACCGGAGAAGATAGGAAATGCTTATGTATTAGAAGACAACGACCTTTATTTAACGAAGGAACTGAGTCGAGACTATAATGTAATTGTTCTGGATTGCGGTGTTCTTGGTGAACAGCGTATTCAAGAAGACTTTGCCGCGGCAGATATTCGCCTTCTTTGTGGATCTGCCATGCCATATGAGCTAGTGCGTTTTTATCGGGCTGTAGAACGGTGCAGAAGCATCACTGTACAGCCGCTTGGGTTATTCGTTCCAGCCAACTTGAAATCGTATATGCTTAAAACAATAGACTCGAATATTCTTTTTGGTGAAAGTTCACATGACTTGTTTGGTACACAAATCAATGATGAGCTTTACCGGAAGTTACTCGAAACACAAATCACTGGTTTAAGCACTCCCTCGTCTGTCCCAGCCCGAACGAAAGATGCTTAGCGGTTCACCTTCGTCTCGCGGGAAACACCTTTGACGAAATCGGTGAGTTACTTAGCCGCGCGCGTCAAACCTTCAGCATCTATTGGAAAACCTACCAACTCCAAGGGATCTTTACGAAAAACACCGGAAATATTTCCAATGAGCTCATACTCTGCTACAGTAATCATGTCTATTGATGAAAGGGTATCTCCGGTACGGCCTGTTCTAGCAGGTGTACAACGCCATGGGGATATCCTTTTTCCTTTGCTAGAGTACGGTCATTATATCCAGCAACTTCCGAACAGGCAAGCCCACCAGCTTCGCAGCGTTATGGTTCAACAGAAACAATAATAGGGTAAGAACTCGGGTTTAAAGAGTGTATATTCGATATCCCGCTTAATTTTTATCAGGAGTACTTTGTCATCTTTACCTACCATTGTCCAGCGGAAGACCACATAACATCAACCTCCTTGATTTTTCCAGAATTGCATCATCAAGATTAGAGTGATGTCGAGCTTCTTAACCCTGTACTAACGTAACCTTAAACACACTTCCTAAATGGGAACTTGTCTCCAATTCAACGGTTCCTTGGGAAAACGCAAGCAAATGCCTGACAATCGATAGACCTAAGCCAGCTCCGCCATTCCTACGTGCTCTTGACGAGTCGATTCGATAAAACCGCTCAAAAATCAGATCCCTTGACGAAGGGGGTATTCCCTTCCCCGTGTCCGAAACCCGGACCACAACCTGTCCATCTTCCTGCGATATCTGCAGTGAAACGTTCCCATTAGGACGATTATACCGGATGGCGTTGTCCAACAGATTTCGAAAGACCAGAAATAAGAAATTTTCTTCCCCCTTAACCAAAACATCGCAGGGTTCCATTAGATGAAGTGTCACCCCGTATTTGACTGCCATCGGTTCCATAAAAGATGTTGCTTCTGCAAGAATGTCGGCAAGTTCCACAACCTTGTCCTCGCTATGCTCTCGATCATACGTACCGTCAGCCAGCAGCAACAAATCCTCCGTTAATGACTCTAGGCGGGCAAGCGTACGCTCTGTTACCGCCCTGTAATCTCTCCA
The DNA here is from genome assembly GCF_000236805.1 of Paenibacillus peoriae KCTC 3763. Classification (GTDB taxonomy): domain Bacteria; phylum Bacillota; class Bacilli; order Paenibacillales; family Paenibacillaceae; genus Paenibacillus; species Paenibacillus peoriae. The sequence goes on from NZ_AGFX01000016.1 coordinate 128,485, forward strand.
TTCGCTTAGCTCAACGCCATCGCTGTCTCCTGTCACTTCAAGATTCGTACGCAGGATGGAAAGTGGCGTTCTTAATTCGTGCGCGGCTGCGGAAACGAAACGAGCCTGATGTTTAAAAGAGTGTTCCAGCCCATCAAGCATCGTATTGAATACGATTCCAAGCTTCTTCAATTCATCATGAAGTTGTTCAATCTCTAGACGTTGATTCAAAGTGGCTGCCGTTATTCCAGCAGCGGTTTCACTCATCCGTTTCACAGGCCTCAGAGTAATCGCTGCGATCCATTGTGCGCTCAGAACCATAACTCCTGATACGACCAGCAAGCTTATAAGTCGCCCCTGCATTTCGGGTAAGATCTTGTAAACAGTGATTAAAGACTCTATACCCACATATAGAGTAATCAAGATTCCCAAAAAAAGAACAGAAAACAGCGTCAATCTCGCACGCAGTGAAAGCCGATTCCATGGCCTCATGTCATTGCCTCTTTCTTTACAGCTTTGCTCAGAGCCCATTTATATCCAAAACCTTGAACGGTCTGAATATACTCTTCTCCTGCTTTTGGATCATGGTGCGAGAGTTTTTTGCGCAAAGAATTGATGTGAACCCGAACCGTTGAAGAAAGGGGGTCTGCATGGATATCCCAAACATGCTCAAGAAGCCTTTCCGACGAAATGATCTCGTGGGGATGCAGCATCAGATATTCGAGCAAACCAAATTCTTTTTTCGTTAATGAAATAAGAACATCCTCGAACCGGACTTCCTTTGTCTTCAAATCAAGGGTAAGCTGATCGAACTGCAGGACGGTGCTTTTCACGGATGAATTCCGACGAAGAAGCGCCCGTATGCGGGCAAGCAGCTCATTGAACATAAACGGTTTACGAAGGTAGTCATCCGCACCTGAATCGAGTCCTTCTTCTACCTCGTCCGGATGGTTGCGAGCTGTCAGCATGAGAATAAAAACATCGTTATGGTACGAGGACTGGCGAATTCGTTGACAAAGTGAAATACCATCTAGTTCCGGAAGATTGATATCAAGAAGAATCACATCATAATCATTGGTTTCTGCGAGTTCCCACCCAGTTAGCCCGTCAATAGCGATGTCCACTGCATAACCTTCTCTTCTTAAACCCTTGGCTAACGCACGTGAAAGGTCCTCCTCATCTTCGACAATGAGAATTCGCATATCACCACTCCCTTCTTCTATGACAATGAAAATAGAATATCACACATTATTCCGCGATACGAGGAAAATCATTCAGTCTTTCGAAGTCCACTTAACAAGGATTTAACATCGTAAACTTTATAATAAAATCAAACCTTTCCTCGAAGGAGGATACTTAACGAAATGGAAAAAAGGAGGAGTTCAATTGTTAATTGAAGTTGTATCCGCTGGTCCAGGGTGTTCAATTTGTCAAAAAGCGCTAAAGCTTGTTAAGCAAGTGGCGGTAGAATTTCCGCAAATCGAGACTCAGGAGTTGAGTGTGATTGATCATTTTGAACGTCTCCTGGAACTGAACATTTTCAGTGCTGGAGCGATTCTCATCAACGGGAAAACAGAATTTGTCTCTGTTCCCTCACTGCCTAAGCTCTATGAACGAGTGCATGAACTGCTCAACCATGAATCTGATCCACTAAACGAAAGGAGAAAATAATGGAGAACTTATATCAATTCACAATTACAGGTGGAATTTCAGCCGCTACCTATATCCTTGTGTTCATCGTCGGAATCGTTAGCGCGGTTTTGCCATGCTATATGCCTGTGCTTGCTATGTTTGCTGGTTATGCCCAGAAAGGAGCAGCTGGTGATAAAAGAAAAGCTGGTGTGATAGCTATCTACTTTATCTTGGGTATGGTTGTTACCTCGCTGTTGACTGGTTTGATCTTCGCGCTGCTCGGACACCAATTCCTGCCCTTTGTTGAGAAATATCGTTTGTTAACCTGGGCTCCCCCCCTCTTTGACATATTGGCCGGACTGCAATTGCTTGGTGTTACTTCATTCGCAATGCCTACCTTCCAAAAGCCGCTCAATCAGCCGGATCTCCATCAAAGCAACATGGCTGCTTTCAAGATAGGGATTCCTTATGGACTAATCATTTCACCCTGCGCAATTCCAATTTTTTTTGCGTTGATTAGCTATATCGCACTTCAGGGAAGTCCGCTTCACGGAGCGTTGCTCATGACTACCTATTCGTTGGGGAAAGGTCTGTTACTTGCAGCTGTTGCAATCTTTTCCATCTCCATTTTGCGTAAATTGTCAAAATGGAGCGGCCCTGTAAAGAAAATAGCCGGCTACCTCTCAATTGCACTTGGCATCGTTTTGCTGATTGTTGGGTTTCTAAAATAAATAGTAGGAGGAGAATCATTCATGTCATTGACACAAACGCTAGAAGAAATGAAACAACGATTTATCGCCCATTCGCCCCTAGAAGTCCAGGCTGAGATGTTCCGTTTGATCCGGGAGCAGCAGGAGTCGGGAATCCAGTACGGCGTGCAGGAAGGGCAGAAGGCAAAAGATTTTATGCTCAAAAATTCCATGGGGCTCCCCATCTACTTGTACGACGAACTGGTCAAAGGACCAGTCGTTCTAACCTTCTATCGCGGAGGTTGGTGTCCTTATTGCAACTCGCAGCTCCGGGCTTATCAGAAAGTGCTACCGGAGATTGAAGCGTTGGGTGCCAGGCTCATCGCCGTCAGCCCTCAAAGCCCAGACAATACGCTCTCCCATCAAGAGAAGGAAAATCTGCAGTTTCAGGTGCTGAGCGATACGAACGGTCTGGTGGCTGCTTTTTACAATATTTTGTACGATATACCACCATACATTCAGGAACTCATGACGAACTTGTTCAACATGAATTTGGCTGAATACAACGCGACTGATCGATGGATTCTTCCCATTCCTTCCACCTTCATGATTGATGAGTCGGGCATAATCCGTTCCGCATATGTTAATCCGGATTTTATGAAGCGCTTGGCTCCAGAGGATATTCTGGATGAGTTAAGGAAGTTGTGAACTGACATCGATACGACTCAAGGCATCGAGCAGATGCTATTATACTGTAAACATAAAATATTAGACTAATCCATTATAAGTACCAATTGCGGACCTGGAATTGATTGAGAGCGGGAGGCACAACGGATGTAGTAGCTGTGCCTCTCGCTATTTCCTTTGCTGCGACACGGGTAATTTTCCGCTCGCGCCGTGAACGGCTTCAGCTGTCCAGCGCTGGTATGTCGCCGGTTCCTGGCCGCAGGCGGCCCACTTTTTACCACAAAGTGATTGCTTTGTCCCTATTCTTTTGCTTTTACAGGCAACGCTTAATCAACAAGATATGATGATTTACGAATAATTACGGTTAATAACCTTGATAAATGTGTTCTAATGAATAGGAGGCTCAGCCATTCAAATTGAATAGTACAGAGCTAATGAGGGGAGTTTCATATGGCGCTGCCATCGTTGAACAAATCAGTCAAAACAACATTTTTTTTATTTCGCACAGTACGGGCCAAAACGCTGGCCACCTTGCTTCCGGCAGTTATCTTGACGCTGATTTCCATTACAGAATTTTCCTATTTGTACTCCGATAAAAGTATCCAGGACCAGATCCAGCAGCGGATGAATTCCCAGTTAAGCGATGTTACGGGACAAATCGCTTCCCGTTTAAATGATAGTAGTAAGCTTCCAAAAGTTATGGCGAGCATGATTGCGGAGCAGTCCACTTCGTTTACCCAGAATCAATATGAAGCCATGTTGAACCGTACAATTTCCAGCAATCCCGAAATTACGGGCATGGGCGTATTTTTTGAATCCCAGCGGTACGACCCTATGAGCAAATATTTTTCAGCCTACGTCTATCGCAATGCGGGAGAACTGGTAGCCTCTAATCAATTCAACGATCCCGCCTACGATTATCATACACAGAGCTGGTACAGTGATTACAAGACGCAAGCAGGCATAACATCTCCTTATTATGATGACATTATGGACATGACGGTGGTCACCTTTTCGGTACCCTTTTTTGATCAAAACGATACCTTGATGGGTTTGGTGACCGGAAATATGAATTTGGAAACAATTCAGCAATATGTTAAAAATACCGAGGTGGGCGCTGAAGGCTGGGCGACTCTTTATGATGGACAAGGCAACTATTTGGCAGGACCGGACGCCGACAAAGTGATGACAATAAAGCTGCCGGACGAGCCCAATTCCGAACTTGCAAGCCTGGCCAATGAAATGTTGGACAGAAGCAGTGGTATGTTGGCTTATACGGACGGAAGCGAAAGCTATCGCGTTTTCTATCAGAAGCTGGATGGGCTCGGGTGGCTATTAACGCTGACTGTTCCCGAAAGCGAACTGTTTCATCCGCTAAATTCATTACTCCTTTGGATTTCCGTCATTTCGATTTCTGGGCTGGCAGTTATGATATTCTCTATTCTGCTCCACAGTGTCATAATTACGCGTAATCTGCAAAAGGTGAACGCCTTATCCAAAAGATTGGAAAACGGCGATTTAACCTTAGAATTGATATCCCGGGCAGAGACGAATTTGCGTCTATGGCGGGTAATCTTAACGTTATGATTGCAAAGTTGAGGGAATTATTGTCTAAAATCGGGGGAAGCTCTCTTCATATCGCTTCTGCGTCAGAGCAGCTCAGCGCTAGTTCTGACGAATGCAGCAAGGTAACGGAAAACGTCGTTAACGCTATCCATGAGGTCGCTTTCGGTTCTGATTCACAGATGCAGTCGATGGAAGAGACTGTTATTTCCATGGAAGCTATGTCTGCCGAAGTTGAAGAGATTGTAGATAATGCCTTGACCTCATCGCAAGTAATGACCAAAATGACGGAACGGGCCAATTACGGTGGAACGCAAATGAAGGAAGCGGCCTTATTCCTGCAGGAACTGGAGCGGGACAATGCTGCTACCTCAAAAGTGATCGCCCAATTGGAGCAGTGTTCCGGCGAAATTGACCAAATCGTTCATTTTATTAGCGAGATCAGCAGCCAAACCAACCTGTTATCGTTGAATGCATCCATTGAAGCGGCACGTGCGGGGGAACATGGCAAAGGGTTTGCCGTAGTAGCGAACGAAGTGAAAAAACTGGCCGAACATGCAAAAGAGGCTGCTCAAAGAATCGGCAGCCTTATTGGAGAAGTTCAGGCGGGGAGTGAAAATGCTTCTCACGCAATGGCTGCAAGCAGCAAAAAGGTAGCCGAGGGAGCAGCTTTGGCTGCGGAAGCTGAGGCTATCTTCGCGAAGATCACGTTTGGCTTGTCTGGTATCAGCGCCCAAAATAATCAAATATACGTATCCTCACAGACTTTGATGGCAGGAACGGAGCAAATTAACGCTGCCGTGGATCAACTCACCGGTATTGCCAAAAATACAGTGGAACACGCCGGGAAGGTTGCAGGCGCTTCCGAGGAGCCAAAATACCCAAAATTCAGGTTATCGCCTACCTCCAATCATTGATGCATTCACCACAGTTGCATCACGAAAATAACTTTAACACATTAACGCATTGAACCGACGTCTTTACTATGATATAATTATGGTGTCAATGGTTGAGAGGTGGGCTGCTAACCAAAGGAGGATCAGGTATGATCGCAGGCCACTTACAAGAAAAAAAAGGCCTTTTCTATATCGTCTTAAACTGTCAGACGAAAACCAAAGTGGATTCCTACCGGACTAAAGATAAAGGGCAACAAAAAAAAAGCCGAAATCTTACTTCAAGAAGCTAGAAAAAATCATCACCTGGAGGAACAAGCGCTAACAGAAGAAGTTGAAAAACATACCGTAGAAGCAAAAGCAGCCGCATCATCTGATGAAGACAAAAGGCTGTTCGCAGACTTCATGCTGCAATGGTTGGAGATGATGAAGAACAGTATCGAACTTATTACCTACATCTCCTATTCAAACGCTGTAAAAGGCCGCGTAGAGCCCTATTTCCGTGAAAAAGGGATCATACTTGAGGATTTGACTACAGAGGACATACAGACATATTACACTCACGAGATGAATGTACGAGGTGTAAGTGCTAATACCGTTATTTCATTACCATGCCAATATCCGTAAAGCCCTTCAGTACGCAATGAAAACAAAGCTGATTGTAGCGAATCCCGCTGCTCTTGTGGAACGTCCAAAAAAGAATAACTATGTAGCGAGCTTTTACAACGCCGAAGAACTGAATCAGCTTTTGGCAGTAATCCGTGGCGAAAAAATTGAACTTGCCATCATTCTTGCTTCTTTTTACGGATTAAGACGAAGTGAAGTGGTTGGTTTAAAATGGTCTGCGATTGATTTAATTAACCGAACCATTACAATCAAGCATACCGTTACTTCCGGCACATTAAACGGTAAATTCATTGAAATTGCAAAAGATCGTACCAAGAACAAAGCGAGTCGCCGCACACTACCGCTAGTGGACACGTTCTATGAACTACTGATCCGTATTAAGGAACAACAAGAAACTGATCGCTTATCATATGGAAATAATTACTGCACAGACTACCTGGAGTATATTTATGTCGATGCATTAGGCCAACGCATTAAGCCTGGCTACATTACGCAGCATTTTCCCATTCTGCTGGAGAGACACGGTTTTAGGCACATTCGGTATCACGATCTCCGTCATAGCTGCGCCAGTCTGTTACTTGCCAGCGGCGTAGGCATGAAAGAAGTTCAGAAATGACTGGGGCATTGTGGTTACGCAACAACGGCAAATATTTATTCACATCTGGAATGCAACTCGAAGGTACCTTCAGCTCAAGCAATGAGTAGGGTACTAAAACTCAAATAAAAAAAGCTCATCAGAGAATGTCTCTAATGAACTCTTTTAGCTAATACCGGCGAGAGGACTCGAACCTCCACGGTTTCCCACTCGATTTTGAGTCGAGCGCGTCTGCCATTCCGCCACGCCGGCATATTCAAATTATGGAGGCGCCACCCAGATTTGAACTGGGGAATAAAGCTTTTGCAGAGCTTTGCCTTACCACTTGGCTATGGCGCCAGAGTATATCAAAGCGGACGACGGGAATCGAACCCGCGACCCTCGCCTTGGCAAGGCGATGCTCTACCGCTGAGCCACGTCCGCATGAAAATGGCTGGGGATATAGGATTTGAACCTATGCATGACGGAGTCAAAGTCCGTTGCCTTACCGCTTGGCTAATCCCCAAAACTAAAGGGCGGCCGATGGGGCTTGAACCCACGAATGCCGGAGTCACAGTCCGGTGCGTTAACCACTTCGCCACGACCGCCGCAAGTAATGAATATTTGGCAGGGGCAGCAGGAATTGAACCCACACCAACGGTTTTGGAGACCGTTGTTCTACCTTTAAACTATGCCCCTATAAAACTGGTGGAGGATGATGGATTCGAACCACCGAACCCGTAAGGGAGCAGATTTACAGTCTGATGCGTTTGGCCACTTCGCTAATCCTCCACAGTGGTGCCGGCGAGAGGACTTGAACCCCCAACCTACTGATTACAAGTCAGTTGCTCTACCAATTGAGCTACACCGGCAAAAAATATTCATTTAAAAGTGGCTCGGGACGGAATCGAACCGCCGACACGAGGATTTTCAGTCCTCTGCTCTACCGACTGAGCTACCGAGCCTTATTATAAGGCTCTTCTTTAAAGAAAGTATTACTAATGGCGGAACTGACGGGATTCGAACCCGCGATCTCCTGCGTGACAGGCAGGCATGTTAGGCCTCTACACCACAGTTCCATAATAAAGTTAATTGATTGCGGGGGCAGGATTTGAACCTGCGACCTTCGGGTTATGAGCCCGACGAGCTACCGAACTGCTCCACCCCGCGACAGTAATAAATATTAATTTTTCAAATGGTGGAGGCTGAGGGGATCGAACCCCCGACCCTCTGCTTGTAAGGCAGATGCTCTCCCAGCTGAGCTAAGCCTCCACAATTGGAACACTTCTAATATGATACCACAACGAACTTTTTATTTCAAGCTCCTTATGGATTTTTTTATGACCCGTAGGGGATTCGAACCCCTGTTACCTCCGTGAAAGGGAGGTGTCTTAACCCCTTGACCAACGGGCCATGCAACAAAATAATTCTGGCGGAGAGAGAGGGATTCGAACCCTCG